>CALWJV010000019.1 GCA_944381115.1 uncultured Clostridia bacterium | reverse complement strand
AAAGATCATCTTTGCTCCGCTTCTGGTCCCTTCATTTGCGGTGCTTTATCATTATATCACTTTATTCCCTCTTTGTCAATATGTTTTTTCTTCTTTTTTCCCCTTTTTTTAGTTTTGTGAAAATTATCTAAATTAACTTGAGTTTTCTTTTATAAAATGTTAAAAATAATGTCAAAAAATGTATAAAATCGTATTTTTTATTCATTTTATAATTTTGTTTTTCTGCTTGTTTTTTCTTCTTTAACATGTTATAATATCTTTATCATATAAAAAATAATTTTATTTTTTGAAAAAATTAAATTATTATGGGTTAAATTTCAATGTTCTTCTTTTTTTAGTTTTTTCCAATCCTTATTTTTCCCATGCTTTAATGTATCTTACTCTTTTTCTTTATTTTATAATTATAATGAAGATATATCAGCACATTTTGCATCAGTAATCTTTATTACATCTTTACTTTTTATCAAAAGTTGACACCCCTTGATACCAGCACTCACCGTGATTTTTTCAAAAAGTTCTGCACTTTCGTCAAAATATGTTGGATACTTCTTTTTCATTCCTATCGGGGAACAGCCGCCTCTAATATACCCTGTCAGCCCCAAAAGTTCTTTTACTGGTACAAGTTCTATTTTCTTATTCCCTGAAACAACTGCACATTTCTTTAAGTCAAGTTCCATACAACACGGAATCACAAAAACAACCGGACCGCTCTTATCTCCTTTTGCAATAAGCGTTTTAAATACTGTTTCTTTATCAAGTCCGATTTGTTCCGCAACATGTATACCACTGAGGTCGCTTTCATCAGGAACATATTCATACGCTATATATTCAATTTTTGACGCGTCAAGGATACGCATGGCGTTCGTTTTTATTTTCATATTATCTCCACTTTTAAGTTTTTATTTTAATTTAACATTTAAATATTTAATTAGAAAGGCAAATTCATGTATCCAGAAATAAATTACACAATATATAAAACAAAACGTAAAAATCTTCTTTTGAAACTAAAGAATGACGGATCTTTTGCAATTTACTGCCCAAAAGGGTACTCCAAAATAAAGGCTCTTGATTTCCTTTATTTTAACTACGATAAAATGAAAATCCTCGCTGATAAAAAAAATAAAAAGAAATTTTTGACCTTGTTCACAAACCTCTCTGCTCCTTCACTTATGTATTTAGGAAAAAATTATCCTGTATCCTTCGGTACATCTGAAAATCTTACGTTTGACGGAATTTATTTTTACGCACCCCAGAATATTTCTTTCGAAAAATTGCACTTACTTTATAAAAATTTTCTCCGTGCTGAAGCAAAACGTATCCTGCCGCAACTAGTAAAAACTATTGCTGAAAAAAACGATTTCTCATACGGAAAAATTTACGTAAAAAATATTTATTCCCGGTTTGGCTCCTGCAGTTCAAAAAAAAATCTTAATTTTTCACTTTCACTCCCGGCGTTTGATTATGATTTTATAAAATTTATTGTCTGCCATGAACTTGTGCACACTGTATATCTTAATCACGGCAAACAGTTTCATGATCTTTTAAACCTTATATGTCCGTATAGCAGATCAATTGAATTAAATTTTAAAAATAAATATTCCGAACTAGTACGTTGTATCTGCCCGTAGCTTTTAATCTCATAATATATTCTTTTACATTAACATTGCTTTGATTGATTTTAATACACTCAGGATTTTTCAACCGCCGTTTTTTATTTTTTTCCAGTATGCTTTTGCTGCCTCCTCTGCCTTGTTCTCTCCATATTCGTAAAATACTGTATCTACCAAATCGTCCGGTAGATATTGCTGTTTTACATAGTGGTTCGGAAAATCATGTGGATATTTATATCCGTCAAAATTGTTACTAGGACGCATATGAGAAGGTACATTTTGGCCTTTTCCGTTTTGAAGGGCTTCAGTTGCTCGCTCTAAAGCCGCGTTTCCTGAGTTGGATTTCGGAGATGTTGCAAGTAATATTGCCGCATCTGCAAGAGGTATCCTTGCTTCAGGAAATCCAAGTGCCATCGCACTCTCCACACATGCCCTGACTATTGGAATGACATTTGGAAAGGCAAGTCCTATATCCTCTGCCGCTATAACCTGAAGGCGTCTGCAAGCACCAATCAAATCCCCTCCTTCAAGTATTTTTACAAGATAAAAAATTGCTGCATCCGGATCAGATCCACGAATAGACTTTTGAAGTGCTGAAAGCATATCGTAGTGTACCACTCCATCGGCATCAAAACTACCAACTATTTTATTTGTTAAAGATGCTACGGCTTCTTTTGTTATTTCATCCTCTGTTATGTAATATGTATTTTCTAATAAATTTAATGCTCGCCTTGCATCTCCCGCACCGCTTGAAGATATGTATTCTAGCGCTTCCGGGGTAATCTTTTTTGCCGTATTATTTTCTTTATTTAATAAATCTACCGCCTTATTTATTAAAGGCTTTATGTCGTCTTGCGACAGTGCTTTAAACTCAAAAACAGCAGATCGGGAAATTATAGCATTATATACATACATGTATGGATTTTCGGTAGTCGATGCAATAAGCGTTATACGACCGTCTTCAATAAATTCCAGCAGTGACTGCTGTTGCTTTTTATTGAAATACTGTATTTCGTCAAGATAAAGGAGTATTCCGCTCCTTCCGAAGACAGTTTCGGTATCGGCAATCACGGCTTTTATATCTGAAAGAGATGCCGTCGTAGCATTCAATTTGTGTATTGTCATTTCCGCTTCCTTCGCTATAATATTGGCAGCGGTGGTTTTACCCGTTCCGGGCGGACCATAAAAAATCATATTTGTAACATAGCCTCGCTGCAACATACGGCGTATGGCTCCGTTTTCGCCGAACAAATGTCTTTGCCCTACTATATCGTCTATACTCTGTGGACGAAGTCTCATTGCCAAAGGAACTTTTAATTCATTTCGCATACACTTGTTTTCCCTTTAATTATTATTTGTTTTTTTACTTATTTATTATATATCATTTTATACTTTTTGTCAATGTAAATCAACCGCATTTAGTTAATCTTCAGAAAAACAGTTTAAATATTTATAAAATCACCCTATAATTCAAAATTTTATTTTAAATACCGAATAGTCTGCGCTGTATTAATTATACTGTAAAATGGTTAAAAACATTTGAAGGATATTAAAATTCATAATAAAAACTAAAAAATCCCCGTTTTATAAGGTATCTTGACAAATAGTAAAAATTGTGTTATAATTGGAAATCAAAAGAAATTGTCCATATAAAAAATATAATAACTTGATTTTCACATGTTTTTTTGACAAGAAAGAGAGAATTTATGATAAAAAATAAAAAAATCAATACTTTTAAAATGACAGAACTTGCAATTTTAACCGCTATAGTTCTCGTTCTTCAGTTAAGCGGAACTGCCATAAAACTTGGAGGAACAAGCATTAGTCTTGTTCTCATTCCTATTGTCCTCGGAGCAGTCCTTCTCGGACCTTCTGCCGGCGCCTGGCTCGGATTTGTTTTCGGAACCGTAACATTTATTGCGGGCGTTACAGGATTGGATTCTTTTACACAAATTCTTTTTATTAACCATCCGTTCATTACTGCTCTTATTTGCTTTGGAAAAGCAATTTTTGCCGGACTTGCAGCAGGATTCATATACCGTGCTCTTGTAAAATTCAATCCTTACATTGCAGCGATTGCGGCAGCGGCGGTTGCACCGATAGTAAATACCGGCCTCTTTATTTTAGGAGGGCTCACAATGACCGGTACACTCGCAACAAATTTTGCGGAACCTGCCGGTCAAAGCGTTATCTATTTTCTCATAATCGGATGCGCCGGATTGAATTTTATTTTTGAACTTCTCCTTAATTTGATCCTTTCTCCTGTTATTTACAGAGTTTCGCTTATCGTTAAAAAAAGCGCTCACAAAAATCAAACAAATTTATAAATTTGAAAATTATTACAAATTAACAAAAACATTATTTAAAACATAATGTCCGTTTAAATAAAAAAACAAGGCTTTTGAAGCCTTGTTTTTTATTTACTGTATTTTCGGTGTAAGTTTTGTTCCATAGTCTCCCCAGAAATAATCTCCGGCAAATGATGAATAATACTGATCGTCAACATATATCTTAAGGTCCGGATTACAGTTATCGTCAGTAATAAGCGATTCCGAACTGTTATTCGGCACAGATATGTCACCCGGCATTTTTCCGTCAGGGAGTATCAATTTTTCGAGTGACGTCGCACCGTTCAGCGCTTTACCCTCTATCGCCGTTATATTTTGTCCTATTACAAGTTCCTTAAGATTACTGCATCCAAGTAAAGCATTTGCTCCCAAAACCCTTACAGGTATTCCGTCAACATTGTTCGGTATCTCAAGTTTTGTCTGTGCTTTGCCCGCATCGTTAATACCGGTTATCTTATAATATACCTCACCGTTACTTCCGGTAACTTCTGTAAAGATAAAGTGAACATTTTCTGAATCTCCTTCAACAACGTCCGCAGGCTTAAATCCCGGAGGTGCGGGAAGCGACGATGCCGGCATTGTCTGTGAAAATCGTATTCTGTCATCCAAGTCTTCGTTTTCTCTCTTTATGTCATCAATAAGTTTTACCGTCCTTACCGTTACTCCCGCATTATTAAGGTGAAATTCCGAATCAAAAAAGTATCCTTCATCCATTATATAGTCATTAACATTACTTATTACTTTACAGTTGATGGAATTAACAAGATTGCGGTAATATTCATAAATAGCATCTTCGCTATTGTTTTTTCCTAATGCTGCCTTATTCATTGGACAAAGACTGTAATAAACTGTTGCTCCTCTGCGGTTAGCATACTTTATGTAATCATTTACATAGTCTATATACTTTTCATAATCGGTTTCAACATCATCTTCATAATTTGTTCTGAATGTAAGGTTTATTGTATTTGTCGCCTGGGTCATGACGTTATACGGTCTGTCAAAAACATTGTCACCGTATTCGTTAAAATTTTCTTTCTTATATGCTCCTGCATTTTCCGGCCGTTCTCCGGTGATAAGGTAGTTAATCTTTTCGTATGAAAATTTCCAACTCGCTCCTATGAGTGATTCAAAATTTTCGCTGTCTATATCAAAGAGCATGGACGCATTTCCGTCAAGTGCTTGCATCGCGGTTTCAGAATTGAAATACAACGACAGTGTCTGATCGCTCATTTCAGGGGCTATAACTATTATATCCCCTTCGTTTATATTGGCTTTGGACAGATCCAGCATTATTTTTGTCCCAAGATTTGCATACAGTCCGAAATTTACAACTTTCATTCCGAGTTTTTCTTCCATCAGTTTACTGTCTATTCCGAAAGCAACTGAACTTCCGCCTACAATAACTATCTTTGGCTCATCTGTCTCCTTTAAAAGTTCATACTTCTCTCCGAGTTCACCTATAAATGTTGTATCATAAACAGGCGGAAGAATAAAAACAACAATAAAAATCGTTATCATTGGAATAAAAAATACAAATAGCATCGGTAAAAATACGGCTAAAAACCATTTTGTGTTTCTTTTACTTTCCTTTACCGATGTCTCCGGCGGTATTATCGTATCATTTTGTCCCTCTGCGGAGGTGTTTAACATATTAATTTCATTATCCATAATATACACCTCCTTATCAGAACTGGAAGTAAATAAACGAACTTACTGCATTAGAACTTAACAGTATCAACCATGCAATCGCTATTGCCCAACATACGTATATATATTTTCCCGCACTTGTAAGTACCAAGCCCTTGTTTTCACCCAGATCGTTTACCTTTTCACTGACCTGATGGTCAAGTTGGCTTGTAACATATATTGAAAGGAATGCACTTATAAGTCCCATAACTGTCAACTCCAGAGCCTCCATGGATGCTGATATACTGATTCCTCCCCAACCGGTAAACAGCGTTTTTATCAATGTTGCAAGGTCAGAAAGACTGTTTGCACGGAATCCGATCCACGCAACAGATACAAGTATAAAAGTTATCACCCTTCGTGACCACGTCAGAAACAGTCCTTTTTCACTGATCCCGAGTTTTTCCCAGAATGCACTTCTCGGTTTCTTTGTTATATTTCCTATTATCTGGTACAGTCCGTGTACAACACCCCAAAATATAAAGGTCCATGCTGCACCGTGCCAAATTCCGGAAATCAAAAACACCATAAATATATTAAAGTAATGGCGCCTTTTTGAACAACGTGATCCTCCGAGAGGTATGTAAATGTAATCGGTAAACCATGATGTCAAAGATATATGCCATCTTCTCCAGAAATCTTTTATATTTGTTGCTGTATACGGATTATTGAAGTTTTGCATGAGTTTTATTCCCATTACTGCAGAGCATCCTATTGCTATATCCGTATAACCCGAAAAATCACAGTATATCTGAAATGCAAACAGTACCGTCGCAAGTGAAACAGTAAATCCGTTCAAAAGCGATGCGTCAGCAGTCGCAATGTTGTTGTAAACGGCATCTACATACCTTGAAATCTGGTCGGCAACCGCAATCTTTTTAAAAAATCCGACCATCATCATTTTCAGTCCCATTACGGCCTGCGCTCCGTTAAATGGATTCTTGGTTTTAAGTTGAGGAAGCAGGTTTTCCGGCCTCTCTATCGGTCCTGCAACAAGTTGCGGAAAAAAAGATACATATAGTGCGTAATATCCGAAATGTCTTTCCGCCGGCATACTTCCTCTGTAAACGTCAATAACATATGAAAGTGTCTGAAAAGTATAAAAAGATATACCCACCGGAAGAATTAGATTAAGTGTCAGGTCATCTACCGGTATACCTATAAAATCAAACACTAATTCAACGTTTTCTGCCAAAAAATTAAAGTATTTAAAGAAAAACAGTACCGACAGACTGGCAACAACCGCCACAATCATATATGCCTTCTTTTTCTTCTGACTTTCCGTACGATCTATCATTATTGCACATCCGTATGAAACTGCCGTTGTAAAAAGTATAAGATATATAAGGTCAGGTTGCCATCTCATGTAGAAATAGTAACTTACGACCAGAAGCATTACCCATCTGTATTTAAGCGGTATTAATTTATACATTAAAAATACTATCGGGAAAAACAGCAGAAATGTGAAAGAATTAAATACCATTTTCAGATACCTCCTTCTTTATTCTGCTTGCGGTAAGCGCAAGTGCTACCGACATCATTATTAAAAACAGCATTTCTTCCGGCGTTGCCTTTAAAACAAACAGAAGGGCAAATATTCCCAAATGAAGCAACAAACTGACTATTGCAAGAACATTAGAGACAATTATGGCATGATGGGTATTAACAACAAACCTGTTTACCAAAACATCTGCTATATACGCCGCCGCTATAAGTGCAAAAAGTACCCAAATTATCCGCACCATTGTTATTTCGGTCATTATTTCTTCGCGTGCCTTTTCGGTTAATTCCTCAAGTTTTATATCCGAAGAAACACTTGTATTAAAAATTACAAATTTATCCATTTCGGTTTCCCCTGATCTTATGGTTTTTAAAGCATAGGTGCCGGATAGTCCGGTCCAGGGTTTGCAAGATAGCGCCTGAGGTCTTCCGTAAGAAGATCAGTTCTTAGTACCGAGCCCGCATCATTTGCATGCCACTGTGAATCATAAAAATATTCATGTTCGAACATATATGTTTTTACATTTGATATTACAGCATAATCAAGCATGGTTTCGCAATAACTTGTGTAATAGTTACAAAGTTCATCTGTTATTTCACTTGGGTTCATTATGGAAATATCTACTGTTGCAAATGTCATTAAAAGGGTTCCGCCTTTTGACGTAATCTTTTCATTTACCCAGTTAAGTCTTTCCGCATTTGCACTGCTGAGGTTGCCTTTATTAAGTCTTTGAGATGCACTTCCGAAACTTTCCTGTCTCGGTCCTGATTTTACTTTGTTCCAATCTCCGTACATATTAAGATCTGAGCAATGGAGTTGATATTCTCTTCCGGCAAGGGATATAGCCGGGGTAAGAGATGAATCATTTGGATCTCCTACCTGGAACTTTCCCCATGCAGACCAGAAATCAGTATATTTTGTCATATCTACTTCACGGAATATATCATAACACTGCTCGTTTGCCCTGAAGAGTTTCGGCCTTATTCCATTATCTCCCATTACTGTACTACTCATTTCCGGAGCATGGATTATAATATCACCTTCTTTAATGTAATTTGAAATAACATCAAGGAAGAAAAGACTGGAATTACTTACATTCGTTCCGTAATTTACCACTGAGTATCCCGGGAAATTTTGTTCCATTATTTCCGATTCAAGACTATGCATGGTTGAAGAACCGGAAACCACTACTATTTTCTTTGTTTTAAGTGTTCTTACTCTTTCGTATTTGATGCAGAACGATCCTTCTGCTCCACCCGAATATTTCGGAAGTCTCTGTGAGTTAATAGTTATGGTTGATATTTTATTACAATTCTTAAATGAATCATTTGTTACATTTAATACAGAGTCAAAGAATACCACCTCTTTGAGATTTGTACAGTTTTCAAATGCAAGGTCATCTATTGTTACCACCGTTTTCGGAATAACAAGCCTCTTAAGTGTTGATTTATCCCTGAATGCACCTGCTGCTATTCTAGTTACGGCTTTTCCATTTATTTTTTCAGGTATAACCACTATTTCGGCGTTTCCATTATATTTTGTAATCGTTCCGTTTGAAAACTCGAAATTTGTACTTGCGGTTTCCTTTGCCCATACGACATAGAGCGAAAGTTTTCCCAAATTTTGAGGTACCTCGCAAACGCCTCCCATATTCGAAAATCCCGGTATATCATTTACTGTAGAAAATCCTCTGTCTTCAAAACTTACCGGACTTGTACTGTATCCCACTGCCACATAACCGTTTCTCGTAAATGTTCCGTTTGACCAAATTGTCTGTTGCATTGAAAATTGTTCATCACGTGTCTTTGTAACTTCGTACATGCTTGAACCGTTTGTAGATACTATTCCGCCATTTGCATAATATATTATCTTATATTGATCGGAAAATACCGGTGCTCCGGTACTCGGATTCGACATATAGTTTTTCAGATCTGACGCCAAAAGTTCAGTTCTTACCCTAACTCCTTCGTCATTACAGTTATACTCAGAATCAAAAAAGTAATTATGATCAAGCAGATATGATCCGATATTTGATATTACAGGATAATCAAGTACCGTTTCACAGTATTTTGTATATTTGTCGAACTCTGCGGCTGTCGCATATAAAGGATTGATCCTTTCAATATCCCTCGGGGCAAATGACATTAATAGTGTTCCGCCGGCTGCGGTTATTTTTTCATTGACAGCATTAAGATTTACATGGTTTATAAGACTTGTATTAAATTTTATTACCGCACCACCGAAACTTGGCTTTTCCTCGGACGGTTTTGATATGTTCCAATCTCCATAAATATTAAGATCCATACAAGGAAGTTGTTGTTCTCTTCCGGGAAGGTTTTTTGCCGCTGAAAGGTTTTGCGAAGAATCACCGTTCTGAAATTTACCAAATGCTGTCCAGAATCCCGGATATTTTGTCATGTCTACTTCACGGAAAATATCATAACACTGCTCGTTTGCCCTGAACAATTTTGCACTGAATTGATTACTTCCCATTGTTGTTGCAAATTCAACTTCAGGAGCATGAATTATTATATCTCCGTCATCAATGTAATTTGCAATAACATCCAAATAGAAAAGCATTGATACGCTTGAATTGGTTCCGTAATTTACTACAGAATACCCAGGAAAAAGATATTCCATTTTAATAGAATCAAGTCCGTGCATTGTGGAAGAACCTGCAACTACAATAATTTTCTTTCCTGTAAGAGTTCTTACTCTTTCATATTTTATACAGAAAGTTCCCTCTGCAGTTCCGGAATATTTCGGAAGTCTCTGTGCATTAAGTGTGATAACGGAAATTTTGTTACAGTTTTTAAAGGAATTGTCTGTTACATTTAACAAAGAATCAAAGAAAACAACCTCTTTAAGTTCTGTACAATTTTCAAAAGCACCGTCAGAAATTGTTTCAACTGTCCTCGGAATTACCAGCCTGTTCAGTGTTTTATTGTCCTTAAACGCTCCTGCCGATATGGTTTTTACTGCAACACCGTTTATTTTCTCCGGTATAACAACGATACCTGCGTTTCCGTTATATTTTGTAATGGTCCCACCTGAAAAAGTAAAGTCAGATGCCGTGGTCTCTTTTGCCCAGACAACATAAAGTCCAAGAGTCTTGCTCTCTTTGGACACCTGGCAAACTCCGCCCATATTTGAAAATCCGGGAATTTTATTTACCGATTCATAACTTTCAAAATTTGCCGGGTGAGTACTATATCCTATCGCAACATATCCGTCTCTTACAAATGTACCGTTTGAAATAAGAGTTTGTTGCATTGAAAACTGAGAATTCCATTCTTTGGAAATTTCGTAACTGCTTTTTCCGTCATTAGCGACTTTGCCGCCGTTCATATGATAAACTATTTTATACTGATTTGCAGGAACATCAGAAAAATTAGCATACAGTACTGTATTTTCTTGTACCGTAAATTCAAATTCTTCATCGTAAGAAACCACCTGTCCGCCGTTTTCTATGTAATCACCGATCGACCAGCCGTTAAAATTATAATTGCTATAAGGGTACGCAATCAAAGAAACTTTTCCGTCCTGTTGCGGCATCCACTTATATCCTTTAGTGATTTTTGTTCCCCCGGTAATTTCCGCTCTGCCACAACTGTCATTGTACATTATTGCAAAACTGTAAAGTTCCGATTTAGGTTCAGCAATAACTTCCACAGTCGTCGGGTATTTGATCCCTTTTAACTTTAATACTCCGTTTTTCTCGTCATATTCTCCTTCAATTGGTGATTCAACTTCGTTTTTTCCGGCTTCCGGTTCTTCTCTTACGGTTACACCGTTTTTAGTCATTCCGAGATATGCATATTCATCCGAAACCTTTATGTTAAATGAAACATCGCTTCCGGGTCTGATTTCCAAAACCTGTTTAGAAAGAAGTTCCACACCATCTGTTTCCAACATCATGACTTTTATTTTGGTAAAATCTGTATCATCTGATTTAAGACATGATACAAGTGTCAACAGCGATGCCATAACAGCAAAAAGCATTATGATTTTTAACAGCTTTTTTTTCATAGGACGCAACCTTTCATTTTAATTTACGTAATTAAACAAATATATATGCATTTATTTCACATCCATTATACATTATACCAAATACCAAAAAAAAAGTCAACATTTTAATTTAAAAATTAAATTTATTGCATCAACTTCTTACATATTGAACAAAATTTTTTTTTTCAAATATATTTACAGAATAATATTTTATTAAAATGATACAAAAGCATCTTTTTCGCGTAAATTTTTTACATTGTAATTTTGAGTAAGCAAAAAATAAAAAGACCGCAGAATCCTGCGATCTTTTATGGCGTCTCCACAGGGAATCGAACCCTGAACTAGCCCTTAGGAGTTTATTCAAGTCTTTGAGGCTATCTGTAAATAGCCAATTTTTGTGCAAAATAAGCGTAAAATCCGCAGAAAAGACTGATTTTATGCTTGATAGGTTGTGTGTTTGCTGGTGGTTTTTATAGTGGTTTATCTCGTGTGGGTGTACAACGGGTGGACAAAAAGAAATAAAAATGACGAGCACTTATGCTTATATTGACAGTTTGTGTATTTTTACTGCTTTTACGAATTTCTGTAATTCGAATAAAGTTTCAAATTTTTTGTCAGGGTACGGATTGGAATATTGTGGATTTTGTTGCATAGTAGCGTTTACATACTGTTCGCAAGTGTTTCGTACAAATAAAGATAACATACTATCTTCAAAGCGACTAACACTTGAAAAAAATCTTTGATTTACTATATTATACCAAGTTTTTTCTAATTCTTCATGGGGTTTTATATCTATTATTTGCGTATCAATAATTTCATTGCTATCATTGATTTCAATTTTTTCTTTTATTCTTTTCCTTGCTTCTATGTCACTTAAAGGCGCACTATAACCAAAAATAGTAATGCAAATAGCCCTTTTTAAGTAATCATCGAATATATCCCACGCATCTTTGATATCAGGAATTTTTGCATAATCTTTTTTCATAGTTGGATATAGTAATTTTCGACTTTGGCTATTTACACAGCCATGCAAATGAACAATTTTAGGCATTCGACCAACAGTAGAATTTCTTGCAATTGCTTGATCAATAAACGGATCCCAATTAAATGTTGCTATTAAATCCTTATCTGTTAACGATAGTACCAAATAGTCGTACATGGTTGGCTCGTCTGGCAAGATCATATTTTCATAGTAAGCATATAACTCATGTTCGATCTTTGTTATCAAAGGAGAATTAGGATTTTCTGAATACAACGAACTAAAAAACAATTCAAAATTTTCGATCTCGTTCGCCTTAATTCCATGTTCTTCTAGTATATTTGTTATGTTGTTAATTTGAGTCAATTGATTCATCGAATACTGCTTTTTGCCATTTTTATCTCCTTGAGGCAAAGCAGCTATTGTGGCACCAGCACCTAATATCACTACATGCGGAGATATTATATTCAATGCATCATCAATAAATGGCGGTTTATATCCTTTTCGTGAAGGGAAGGTTTCGACTAATCTCATAATTTTTATGCAACCTCAAAGCATTTCTTGTGATATTATTATAACATAGTAATCACATAAAATCAATGCATTTATAGGCACACAAGCCATTGAAATTAAACAGGATAAGGAGAGGGGTCAAATTGCCGTCACGCTCCAATTTTTCGCCCTCTCCGAAAGTTTCGTAAGTGGGATACCCACCTTACGAAATCAATAATATGTTACATCTGTGACTTTGCAAGAAACTGGTCGTGTAGTAAAACTCATACCCATAGCAAAAAAATTCCAAGTTTCTCCTGCACCTAAATTCAACTGGTTATCAATTGCCGTGCCTACGACATTACCTGCACTATCATAAAAGGAAATCGTGATTTGTACGTAATCTAGTGTGCTTGATGAGTTATTAGTGATTTTACCTGTCACCGTTGCTGTGTAAGTTCCAAAAAATTCTTCGACTTGCATAGAAGAGGAATTTACAACAACATCGATCTTATTATCTCCGCCACCAGGTAATAAAATCCAAACCATAATACCAATAAAGAATATAATCGATATTACAGAAATAACTGCAACGGCAGTTTTGTTGTTTTTAGATTTCTGTTCCGTATATGATGGTGTATATGTAGTATGTTGTGCCGTTTCAAATCCACCAGTCGAGGAATTGGACTGTTGCCCACCATTGTAAAAAGTATTTTGTGCTATCGTGTTTAAAGATTTAATGTGATATACGGAATTTAGTGGGAGATTATTTAGGTTTTTGTTACCAACATCTACAATTCGCATGTTATCATCAAAAGAAAATCCGTGATTCTCCGAGTATAATTTTCCACCACATTTTTCACACATACACGTCATGGTTGCCGTAAAGCCCGATTGTAAATCTAATAGCCAGTGTGGATGCTCCCCGCAAAAAGGACACTTGGTAAGACCGTTATCCATTTTCTTCTGTGGTGCGCTTCCTACAAATCCATCGTATCTTTGAAATGCCATTTTTAACCCTCCAAAAGTAAAATAAAAAAGTGCGCACAACCGAAGTCATACGCACCGAAAAACGCAAACCCCGATTGCTGCGAAACAAACTTTAACAGAATTGGGGATTAAAATCTTGCCAACCATATTTAAAGTGGAATTTGCGTTTTTGCCAAATTCACAAAATATGGTTGACAAAAAAAGGGTATAGTATTCCCCTAAAAAGAAAATACCCCTAGTTCTGTTATTAAGTTTGTTTCGCATATTCAGTATATCACATTTGAATGGATTTGTCAATCTGTAATCGCTAATGGCATGAGATTTTTTGATATAAAAAAGGTAGCCATTTTTGACTACCTTTCAAGAGTGTGGCACCCGCAACAGGAATCGAACCTGTAACTATCCCTTAGGAGGGGATTATTATATCCATTTAACTATGCAGGCTTATTAAATTTTTGTGATTTTTTGCTTGGGTGTACAAGGGGTGTACAAAACTATGCTTCGCACCC
The DNA here is from genome assembly GCA_944381115.1 of uncultured Clostridia bacterium. GTDB lineage: Bacteria > Bacillota > Clostridia > Oscillospirales > CAG-272 > SIG673. Next base: position 34,984 of record CALWJV010000019.1, on the reverse strand, counting down.
CTTGACACCAAAATTTGTGTAATGTTTGAGTCTATCCTCATAAGGTTTCAGTCTATCTTATGGGATAGACCTACTACTTAGGAGGGGCTTATTATATCCATTTAACTATGAAGACATTTTTATCATTTTACAGTGTAAAATAAGTATACGTTTTTTCTAATATTTCAATTTGAAATATATCCCCGGGGCTTTTGCCCCGAGTAATATTTTTATTCCTTGCCGTCGGTACTTTCTTCTCTACTGCCTTCGATTTTTACCTGTGTTTTTTCATCACCGGTTATTACACCTTTATCATCAGTATCATTACCCTCCGAAGAAAAATTATTATCTTCGAAAATTTTTGTTTTTTTAACGGTTTTTTTAAAACTGAACTTATTTTCGCTACCATTCATTATGCGCGAAAGGTTTGCTTTGTGTTTATAAAAAATTATTCCTGCAATTACAAGCGATATGATAAGTCGTTCTGCTTTAAAATAAGGACAGATATCCATTCTGTACATTATTAGCGGAAACATTAGCATTCCTATAACAGATGCAAGAGAAAGATACTTTGTTGCCCATACTATCAGTACAAACAATGCAAAAAGCATTAAAAACACTCTGTAATCAAGGTAAAGCACGATCATCGCCGATGCTGCAACGCCTTTTCCACCTTTAAATCCGTAATAAACCGGAAATACATGACCTACAACCGTAAAAAGACCGGCAACATATGCTCCGAATATCCCGCAAAAAACAGTTCCTATTGTCATTGCAATAAAAGTTTTCAACATGTCACATGCTAAAGTAAGCGCTGCCGGACCTTTTCCGTATGTACGCATCATATTTGTCATTCCGGCGTTTCCGCTTCCGCTTTTTCTTATATCTTCGCCGTATATCAATTTTGAGAAAATAACCGCAGAGTTAATCGAACCTAAAAAATATGCAACGATTGCCACTACAAACATAAGTCCGTAAAATAGCATTGCATTGACGCTGTTTTCCTTAACGATAAAACCTTTCCACCAAATATTTTCTCCGAATAAATTAAATATAAATTCAAACATATGTAAGTTTGCCCGACATCATTCGGGCGATTCTCCTCTTTCACGAATTATTAACTTTATAGGTGTACCATGAAAGCCGAAAACATCACGCAAACAATTTTCTATATATCTTTGATAGGAAAAATGAAACAATTCTGCATTATTACAGAATATAACAAATGTAGGAGGTGCAACGTTATTCTGAGTCATGTAGTATATCTTTAATCTCTTACCTTTATCGGACGGCGGCTGTACCCTTGCTATTGCATCCCCGAGCATATCGTTCAGTACACCTGTCGTTATCCGTTTATTCGACTCAGCGTATGATTTTTTTATTTCTTCAAAAAGTCTGTCAATTCTTTGACCTGTAATTGCTGAAATATAAATTATTTCAGCATAATTCATGTAAGACAGTGCTGTTTTGATCTTCTTTGTATATTCGCCTGTCGTCTTGTTGTTTTTTTCTATCAGATCCCATTTATTGACACAAACAACAATTCCCTTTCCTGCTTCGTGCGCAAGTCCGGCTATACGCTCGTCCTGTTCAGTTATTCCCTGTTCAGCATCTATCATTACAACACATACATCCGCTCTTTCAACAGCAAGTTTTGCACGTATAACACTGTACTTTTCTATTTTGTCTTCAACTTTACTTTGTCGGCGTATACCTGCCGTATCTATAAAATTAAAAACTCCGTATTTACTCTCCACGCGGCTGTCAATAGCATCTCTTGTGGTTCCTGCAATATCGGAAACAATAAGCCTGTTTTCTCCTAATATCTTGTTTATTAGCGATGATTTCCCAGCATTTGGTTTACCTATTACTGCAACGCATATTGCTTTATCTTCTTCTTCTGTTCCGAGGTCATCCGGAAAATAGCTTACAACTCTGTCAAGAAGATCACCTGATCCCGTCCCGTGTAGTGAAGAAATAGGTATCGGGTCCTCGCTGAACCCAAGTCCGTAAAATTCATAAAACTCTGGCGGCGGCATACCTACGGAATCTATTTTATTAACACACGGTATGACCGGCTTACCTGATTTTAAAAGCATTGTTGCAATATCTCTGTCATCTGCAGTAAGGCCTGCATGTATATCACACATAAATATTATCACATCCGCCGTATCTATGGCTATTTCTGCCTGCAGACGCATGTGTTTGAGTATCAAATCGGAAGTTTTGGGCTCGATCCCTCCTGTATCAACAAGAAGCATTTCTTTTCCGTTCCAACTTGCTTCATAATATATTCTGTCACGTGTTACTCCAGGTATATCCTCAACAATGGATATGCGTTTTCCGGTCAGTTTATTAAACAGTGTGCTTTTGCCGACATTGGGTCTTCCCACTATCGCAACTATAGGTTTCATATCCATCCTTTCCGCCACGCTTTTTGAAAAAAGTTTGGCAAAAACTTCATTACAGGCTTTGCACGCTCCTAAAAACTTTTGACAAAAAATTTACCAATCAAGGCATTTATAAAATTAGTATTTGTTAGTATTTGAAAAAATAGAGGTAAAACTTTTTATAGGCTTCAACCGTTCCATGAAACTTTGTTATTTTTTCTCCGATATAGCAAGAAAAAATTTTGCTCCGTCATTTTGTAAGAACTTAATTTTTATTCCGGAAAGTTTTTCGGAAAGTTCGTCAGGGGTCATGCCGTCAAGGAAAAAATCTCCTTCGGCTCTCAACATATTCCGCGAAAGATACAGTGTGTCCCCAAGTTCTCCCTTTTCGGCGTGCGGTTTAAGTTGCTCTGCAAGGTCTGTACCGGTAAGCAACCCGGAAACGGTAATGCTCTCCCCGAAAAAATTATTTTTTATTTTGTATACATTTACCTGCAATCCCTGCCTTACCTTTGACACCTCGTCTGCAAGAGACTTTATAAAATTGTACGCGGCATACCCTGTCGCACAGGAAACTTTTCTCGGTACAACTTTTTTGGTCTCAATTTGAGAAAGTTCCGAATCAAATTCCGCCTTCATCGACGCCATCATTCCGACTCCGTTTTCTATCTGGGCAAAATCCTCATAAAATTTTTCATCAGGTATAGGTCTTCCGCTTTTGACGTAAAATTCATCCCCGCAATAAAAAATCCTGCTGCCGTATTTTTTCAGACATTGATCGCCGTAACCAGTCACTTGATCTATGATCTTTTCGCACTCTTCCTCAGTATACGGTGAAAGAGGATAAAGACCGTTACGGTATTTTGTCATTCCTGCAGGAACTATTGAAACACTGCTTACCTGCGGATAAAATTTTGACAGTTCCTTCATACTGTAAATAAGTTCGTCTCCGTCGTTTATTCCCTTACAAAGTACTATCTGACAATTAAGATATATGCCGGCATCTGAAAGTTTTTTCAAGTATCCTAGTACAATCCCGGCATTTTTGTTTTTCATCATTGTTACACGAAGTTCCGGATTCATCGTATGGACCGAAACATTTATGGGACTTATACGCATTTTTATGATTCTGTCAACGTCGGCTTCTTTCAAATTTGTAAGCGTTATATAATTACCCATAAGAAAAGAAAGTCTTGAATCGTCATCTTTGAAATATAGTGTCTCTCTCATTCCTTTCGGTAATTGGTCAATAAAACAGAAAATGCACCGGTTTCGGCAGGAATGCTTCTCATCCATTAAATAAGTCCTGAATTCCAATCCGATATCGGCGTACATTTCCTTGTGTATTTTTACATTGTAAAATACACCGTCGCGCGTAAGAGAAAGTTCCGCCTTTTTCTCCGTTAAATAGAAACGGTAGTCAAGTACATCACTTATTTCCTTTCCGTTGACAGTGTGTAATATGTCTCCGGCTCTTATCCCTGCATTTTCAGCAATAGAGCCAGAAACAACTTTATACACGGTTACCACTGTGGATAACTCCTTTCAGCGCATTAATGAGCAGTTTTTATGAGCTCCTTACCATTATATGTTCCGCACGCTCTGCAAACTCTGTGAGATAGGTTATACTCTCCGCATTTACACTGTGTCATGCCGGGCATATCAAGTTTCCATACGCTGGAACGACGCTTGTCACGTCTTGCTTTTGATACTTTTCTCTTCGGTACTGCCATTTTTCTACACCTCCTGTTTACTAATGCTGATTCCGCCTCCGAAATCGGCAACAGACATCTGTCTTTTTATATAATGAACGCTTTTAGCGGACATATCTTTTTTTTTCAAAAAATCACTTTTTTATTTTCCTGAATTTTATATATTATTCACCTTTTTCCGAAAAAGTTTTTAAGATATTCCACCTCGGATCAGGCTCTTTTAAAACGCAGGAGCATTCAGTTTCATTTTTATTGCATCCGCACTTTGGGCATAACCCCTTACAATCTTCTTTACATAGACTTCTAAGCGGCAATGAAAGAATGATTTCTTCCTTGATTGCTTCATCAATCGAAAGACAGGAATTTTCGTTTACGAGTATATACTCTCCTTCTTCATCCTTTGATTCCAACTTCAATGCTACCTCTCTTACAAAATCAATTTCACATTGGCCGGTGATCGGTTTAAGGCATCTTGCGCATTCTGTTTCATAGTCAACTTTTGCCTTTGCTTCCAAGACCATATAACCGCCCATGTCCTTTACTTCGCCTTTTACAAAAATCTTATCCGAAAATTTATAGCCGCCTTCACTATGTGAGATCGGAATATCATAAGAAAAATTTATTTTCCTTACCTCGGAAGAAAGCAGCGGTTTTATGTTTATATCCATATACATTCCTCCGTTTCGGGGTATAACATGATTTTAATATTAAATTGCAAAATAAAACGCCACGCAATTAATTATATACTATTTTATATAATTTGTCAATACATTTTTGTTTTTTTTAAAAAATTTTATTTATAGTATTTTTGTCTTGCATTTTTTAAAAATTTATCATTTTAATAAACTTTTTGTTGGTTATTTTATTTTAAAATATATATAAAAGACCGATTGAGAAAATTTCTCTCGCTCGGTCTCTTTTATATTCTATTCTATTAACTACTCTTCCTCTTTCACTGTTTCATTGGCCTGTATTTTTGCAAGTCGCCATTCATCTGTAGCCATAAGCATCATTGCTCTGCTCATAGTATCTGCAGGTTCCAGAATGTACATATTTCCTGTCCACTGCGGAAACATTATGTATCTATCTTCGGCGGTTCCGGTTACCGAAATTGTATCATCAAGTAATTTTGTATAGTGCTTATCCCTTACTCCGTACTGAAGTGTGTTACGGAAATCTGCGTCATTGTTTATAAGCATAAGGACTTCAAGGCATCTTTTAATCCTCGTCTCATCTACTACTTCTGCTCCGTTTTCATCAAAATAGCGAACTGATCCGGGATTTACACAAAACATAGATTCGGTAGCATATTCGCTTGATACTTTATTGGTTTCTTTTACATATACATCAAGTATTCCGTTTTCTTCAAAAAGTTCCTCCAAAGACTTTTCACCGCTTATGTACCCTATTGCAAATGTCTCATCTCCTGATTCGAGATACTCTTCATACGAACTGAATGTTCTTTCTATATGACGTACGCCAAGTATCTCCTGGCATGCATTGGATTTTGCATTATCATATGCTCTTTGCCACTCTTCTTTTCTCTCGTCACTCCAATTGGGATTCATTTCCGGCTCTATGTTGTTTATACTGAGAATTACACTGAGTCTCGGTTCAATCATTTTTTCAAGTTCTGCGACCGCCTGGGCAAGGGAGTTGTCATTTACAATTCCGGTTTTATCGTCAACATTATATATCTTATTGATTCCTACAGGATTACCATTTGCATCATTTGTAACATTGAACATTACATAATCGTAACTTCCGTAAATATAGTTATTCGGAATTCCGAAAATTTGCTTGTTACTGTCATTCATTGTGTCGCCTTTTATTACTCCCCTATAATTGACTCGTGTAACAAAATTTATTGCACTTGAAGGCGCAATTGTCTTGAGCGGAGAAAATTGACCGTTTGTTATCATATTATCTGCATCAAGTTCTGCAAGGGCTCTCGCGTCATAAAGAAGCTTGAACATTCCGTTGTTTTTAAGTATCGGATTATAGTACTCTGAGTCAGGATCAAGCGTGGGGGAATCTGCCGGAGGATTATATACAAGGAAAATATCTATGTTTGCATTCTGAACTTCTGCAGGGATCTTTGATGCTACTGTTACGTCAGGATTCCTGTTAAGTTCAGGGTTTTTATTTAGTTCCTTGTCTTCATATGTTTCCGGCGTATCATTTAATGATACCCATTGATGATACGCGGAGATCGAAGAATTAAGTTTATTGAATACAATAGATGCATAAGTTTCTTCAGGTAAAAGTATAAGGTCGATTGTTGTATTATACTTTTTCTCTGAAATTTCCGAAAGGGCCTCCTCAACATCCTTGATCGCTTCGTCAGTTGTAGAACCGTCAGTTATAGTGTATATTGTGATGGTCATTGGCGTTAAGTTATTGGTTGCATTACCGTCGTTTCCGTAAATAACGTTAAACAATTCATCAGAATCGTTTCCGGAACATGACGCCATTGTAAATGCCGACACCAACATAATTACGCATATGGCAAGCGACAAGATTCTTCTTTTCATTTGCAAATTTTCCTCCTGTTTGCATACGATAATTTTATTTTATGTCTTATTTTACAATAATTTATAAGGAATGTCAAGTCATTTTTTGGGAACAAATATTTATGTAAATCATCTTTTTTGTTAACAGCATTTCAAACTCTGATTTTACATTGGTCATATCGCTTATTTACAGCCATTGTTTTTTGTATAAAAATCCCAATGCTATTTGTTTTATGCACAAAAAACTCTGGCAAAAGCCGTTATTTTGTCAATTTTAAAATTTACAAATCAGTCAAGATAATCTTTTAATCGCTTTGATCGGCTCGGGTGACGCAGTTTACGGAGTGCCTTTGCTTCTATCTGACGGATTCTTTCTCTCGTTATTTTGAATACCCTTCCAACTTCTTCAAGCGTTCTCGGTCTGCCGTCCTCAAGTCCGAATCTCAGAGTAAGGACTTGTTCTTCCCTTGGGGTAAGGGTTCTTAAAACGTCTATTAACTGTTCTCTGAGCATGCTTTGTGATGCTGCCTCAGACGGTGCCGGAGAATCTTCATCCGGAATAAAGTCTCCGAGATGACTGTCTTCTTCTTCACCGATCGGCGTTTCAAGCGAAACAGGATCTTGTGCAATTTTCATTATTTCTCTTACTTTTTCGGAAGGCATATCAAGTACCTTTGCTATTTCTTCTGCGGTCGGCTCTTTACCGTTTTCCTGAAGAAGTTGACGGGATGCCCTGGAAACTTTGTGAATTGTCTCCACCATGTGTACCGGTATTCTGATCGTTCTTGCCTGATCCGCTATGGCTCTTGTGATTGCCTGTCTTATCCACCATGTAGCATAAGTAGAAAATTTATATCCTTTTTGATAATCAAATTTTTCGACTGCCTTCATTAGACCGAGATTACCTTCTTGTATCAGATCAAGAAAGAACATCCCCTTTCCCACGTACCTTTTTGCAATACTTACCACAAGGCGGAGATTTGCTTCTACAAGCCTCTTTTTTGCTTTTTCGTCTCCTTCTGCCATTTTCTTTGCAAGTTCAAGTTCTTCATCCAGACTCAATAATGTAACTCTTCCGATTTCCTTTAAGTACATTCTTACAGGGTCATCTATTACAAGTCCCTCTTGGATAAGAGCCATTTCCATATCTTCCGGTGAATCAAACTGTTTTAGTTCGTTTTCAAGTTCCTTGAATTCTGAGGAATCCATGTAACCCGTAACTTCGACTCCATTGTTTTCAAGTGTCTCATATATTTTCTCTATTTGGTCAATATCAAATTCGTCATCATCAATTACCTCAAGTATTTCGCTTTGCGAGAGAGATCCTTTTGTTTTTCCCTTTTCAATAAGTTCTTGCATATCAAATTTTTTTTCGCTCATTTTTGTGTCCTTTCGTGCGGAGTCTCCGCATTTATTTTTACTTTGCCTTAAATCTTTTTATATTTTGCGCTTTATTTTCTCACTATTTATTTTTTGCAAACACAGCATTATTATTTTAATTTTATTTATTTCTAAAAATATCCGATTTTAAATTTTATTTATCCGTGTTTTTCCCGGAAAGTTTTGCCTTTATAATTTTTTCTATATCAGTTTCGTTAACCGCCTTTTCCGCTTTCAGAGCCGATATGTTATCAGAAAAAACTTCGTCTGACGAAGATTCAAGCCCATTACGTTTTAATTTCATTTCATATATCCGACCCATTTCTTCTTCGGTAAAAATTTCTCCCAGTACTCCTACATCGGAGTTCCCTTCTTCATACATTTTTTTTAGACTTATGAATACCCGCTTATTAAATGAAGTCACAAAATCATCTTCAGTCAGATCTGATTTTCCGCTGAACACTTCTTTCATTCTTTCAGGATAAAGCATCATTATTCCGAGAATCGCTTCTTCTGCTGTTGCTGCCTTCAAATTTGCAGACCGTTCGGGGTTTATCCTGTCTCCTAAACCAATTGCTTTGTCATGTAATTTCTTTTTATACTCACTTGTACTCTCAGTCATTTTTTTCTTTGCTTGCTTTTTTATTTCACTTGCAATACTTTCTTTTGATATTCCAAGCCTCTTTGATGCCCTTTCCGCATACAGTTCACGCTCTACAGATGAATTAAACGCCGCTATTTCGGCACAAATTAAATTTGCTGCCTTTATTTTTCCTTCATCTGTCAAAATATCGTATTTTGAAAGTATGTTATTCATTATAAAGTCAAATTTATTTTCACTTGACTTAAGAAGTTCGCGAAAAGCGTCAGCTCCGTAATTTTTTATATATTCATCCGGATCTTTTGCTCCTTTGATCCTTAAAATCCTTACATCAAGTCCATTTTCAGTCAATATTCTGAATCCTTTATTTGCTGCCTCTTTTCCGGCGCCGTCACTGTCGTATGAAAGAATTGCCTTTCCCGAAACTGTATAACGTTTTATCAACTCCGCCTGACCTTTTGTAAGCGCTGTTCCGAGAGAGGCGACTGCATTTTTAAAACCTGCAGCATGAAGCGCTATTACATCCATGTACCCTTCACAGATTATGATCTCATCTTTGCAGTAATCTTTAGCATAATTCATTGCAAACAAATTTTTCCCTTTGTTAAACGCAATTGTTTCCGGAGTATTAAGATATTTGCTTTTAGAACTGTTATCGATTATCCTTCCTCCAAAACCTATTACGGAACCTGACGTATCTATTATCGGAAACATTAACCTGTTTCTGAAAAATGAAAATATTCCTTTTTCGTTTTTTCCGGCAAGCCTTGCATATGTCAATTCTTCTTCAGTATATCCGAGTTTTTTCATGTGAACTATCAGTTCGTTTCTGCCGGGTGCGTAACCGAGTCCGAAATGATTTACAGTTGATTTACTTAGCCCTCTTTTTACCAAATACGCTTTAGCTTCATCAGAATAAAGCAGTGCTGTATGAAAAAAACGCGCCGCCGCCTTATTCATTTCAAGTATACGGCTTTTTCGTACTCCGTATTTATGATTTCCGTCTCCTTCGGGAATGTTAATACCGCATTTTGCGGCAAGAAAACGTATAGCCTCAACATATGTAAGATTTTCAATTTTCCTTATAAATGTTATAACATCCCCGCCCGCTCCGCATCCGAAGCAATGGAAACTTTGAGTTGATTCAAAAACAGTAAACGACGGTGTTTTTTCATTATGAAAGGGGCACAGTCCCTGCATATTTGATCCTGCTTTTTTCAATGATACATATGCAGATATGACACTCGATATCTCATTTTTACTTTTAATTTCTTCTATTACGCTGTCGGGTATCAATGTACTCCCCCTTTCTATTATAATAAACTCCAGATTTTTACAGCCGAAACACTGTTTTCTAAAATCATACGGGGATTTGCCCGATAATATGCTCTTCGGAATGTAATGCCGATTGCAGCAAATATTTCTTCATATCAAAGCCACGTTAAAAGTTTATTCCCTTCACTCCACATTTTCGGTATAAAAAGCTGACGGTAAAGTGTTACTGCGTATCGGTCAGTCATTCCTGCTATATAATCACATACCGATCTTTCAACTCCGTCACTTTCAAGCCATCTTTTTTGCTCATCCGGCAAACGCTCCGGATTTTCAACGAAATATCTGTATAGTGCAGCCACAAGTTCCTCTGCTTTTCCTTCTTCGCCTTTTGCAATAGGATTAGTATAAACATTTTTAAACAAAAACTCCCGTAGTTCGAGCGTTGCTTCCGCAGTTTCAGGATCCATTACAATCTTATCATTGTCCTTACTTGCCGCTATTACACTTTTAGTCATTGTATCTATGCGCTCACCGTGCGATGACCCCAACGTCTTTTTCAGAACCTCCGGAATATTTTCTTCTGAAAGTATTCCGGCTCTGCAGGCGTCATCTATATCGTGGTTTATGTAGGCTATGCGGTCCGCGAAAAGTATTATTGATCCTTCCAAAGTTGATGCCGGCCCGCTTCCTCCTGTATGATGAAGTATACCGTCTCTTACTTCCTCGGTTAGATTTAGCCCCTGACCGTTATTTTCAAGTTTTTCAACAACGCGTATGCTTTGCTCATTGTGGTTAAAACCTTTGCTGTAAAGCCTACGGAGCACACGTTCACCGGCGTGTCCGAACGGGGTATGTCCAAGGTCATGACCGAGCGCTGCCGCTTCTGTCAAATCTTCATTTAACCTCAAAGCCCTTGCTATTGTTCGCCCTATCTGAGTAACTTCAAGCGTATGTGTAAGTCTTGTTCTGTAATGATCCGCTTCAGGCGAAAGAAAAACCTGAGTCTTATGCATTAGACGCCGGAAGGATTTACAGTGAATTATCCTGTCTCTGTCCCTTTGAAATTCCGTTCTTACAGAGCAAGGTTCAATTGGTTTGACCCGCCCTTTTGTTTCATAACTTTTCGTTGCCCTTGGAGAAAGTATCTCTTTTTCTGTTTCTATAAAAAAGTCTCTGACGGTTTTAGGCATACAGTCGCCTCCTTTCCGAGTTGTTAACATTTCTCGGTCGTTTATATTACATTATTAAATAATGAGGCAAGGAATTTAAATTAATTAATTTTGCATTATCAAAATCCTCAACATATAATATACGCAAAAAAGTTTGTAAATCCTCTTTTTTTACAAACTTTTTCAAAAATTGTTTTTTATTGTCTTTTTAATGTCTTTTAATGAGAAAAACGTTCTCCGAGTTTTTCTAACGATATCCGACCCCCTGAAATTTCAAAAATTTTCTCTTTAAAACTTTCAAAATAATTGTTTTTCACAGCCATATATAACGTTATCTCAGCGGCAAATTCAGTATTATCGGTTTTGGCATCAAAACTCTCCGCAACAGGTATTATTTTTTGATAATCTGAATAAGAGCATGTCATTTTACATTCGGCATACTGAAAATATGTAACGATTTTTGCTGCCTCAGCAGCATCTCTTGCCGATGTTCCGTAAGCACGTATAAGACCTCCCGTGCCAAGCAATATCCCTCCAAAATACCTTGTAACAACTATAACTGCATCTGTAAATCCGCCTTTTTTTATTACATTCAATATCGGTACACCTGCAGTTCCCTGCGGTTCTCCGTCATCACTGTACCTGGAAATTCCGTTTGCAAGCATATACGCATAGGTATTATGTTTTGCATCTGCATATTTTTTCCGTATCTTATTTATAAACCCTATTGCCTGCTCTTCGGTTTTTACAGGACACGCATTACCTATAAAAACGGATTTTTTTTCGGTAAAACTTACCTCTGCCTCTTTTTCAAGAGTAATATACTCCACATTCTTCTCCTCTTTGCTTTTTAAAAATACAAATCTCTGTACATCTTTTTATATTCTGTTATAATTTTTATTTTTAATTATAAAGTCAATGCCTGAGGTTTTTATTACAAAAAAATTTATTTTTTTATCTTTTCTCTAAGTTCATCAATTTTTTTAACTAAAATATTAACACCTTCCCCCGTTTTAGCAGATATACAAAATACCGTATCGCTTTCTGCTCCTTCTATTTTCGGGAGTAAAAATCCGCCCTCCGCTTTTTCTGCCTCATCGCATTTATTAAAAACGTAAAGTAACGGTTTATTGTCCGCTCCGAGTTCTGAAAGAAGACGCCGCGTTACCTCTGCTTGATTTAAACACTCGCTGTCCGAGGCATCCATAAGTAAAATAATTATATCGGCATACTTTACCTCATCAAGAGTAGATTTAAAAGCCTTCACAAAATGGTGTGGGAGATTTCTGATAAATCCTACAGTATCGGTAAGAAGTATATTGTTTCCCGACGGAAGTCTGAAACGTCTTGTAGTAGGATCAAGAGTGGCGAAGAGTTTGTCCTCTGCAAGTATCCCCGCATTCGTCAGAAAATTAAGCAACGTGGATTTACCGGCATTTGTATAACCTGCTACCGTGACACGGCATATTCCACTTCTTTCTCTTTGCGCGCGCTGTACCATTCTGTTTTTCTCCATCTCTGCGATCTGATTTTCAAGAGATGCGATCCTTCTTTTAATGTAACGCCGGTCGGTTTCAAGTTTACTTTCACCCGGGCCTCTTGCTGCTATACCTGCGCTTCCTCCCTGCCGCGAAAGATTTATTCCCTGCCCTGTCAGTCTCGGTACCGTATATTTAAGTTGTGCAAGTTCGACTTGTAATTTTCCCTCTCCGGTGGTTGCGTGTAGAGCAAAAATATCAAGTATAAGCATACTGCGGTCTATAACCCTGACTTCCGGCAAACAATCTTCCAGATTTCTGATTTGCGACGGCGAAAGTTCACAGTCAAAAACTGCAAGGGTTATCTCCGCATTTTTACAAAGTTCTGCAAGTTCCTTTACTTTTCCGGAACCGATATATGTGGCGGGGTCAGGTTTATCTTTATATTGAATAAGCCTTGCGGCAACTTCACCGCCTGATGTTTCAGTAAGCCTCCAAAGTTCATTAAGAGATGCAAGTGCTTCTTCTTCATTTTTACCTGTCAATAGTTTTACCAAAACGACCCGCTCCGGAGCTTTTTCATCAAAATAAGCCTGAAATTTATTTTTTGCCATTTATTTTCCCCTTCTTTATTTTATTATGGCGTAAGATCCCGTATGCAAAACATCTGTCCTGTTTTTTATAAAGTATTACTTTTTTCAGATTATACAAATCTATATAATAACTTTCATATAATACCGTATTATTTATAATTTTTACGGCATCATTTTTATTTCGTTCCTACGAGATATCCGCACACAGTTTTTATATAATTTTCTGCTGCATGCTTTGCAAATTCCGCATAATCAACCTTTACATTCTCATCGGCACCGTCGGACACAGCACGCAGTACCGCAAACGGTTTTTTATTTACATAGCAAACGTGACCTATCGCTGCGCCTTCCATTTCGCATACTATGGCATTGAAATTTTCGGCTATTTCCTTCTTTTTTTCTGAAGAGGCAATAAATTGATCACCGCTTGCAACTGTACCGTATACCGTATTGATTCCGAGCGCCCTTGCCGACAGGGCAAGAGCATCAGAACTTTTTTTATCGGCTTCAATATATATAACATTTATTCCGGATATAAGACCACGAGGGTCACCTATTGCGCTTGTATCCATATCGTGCTGAACTACATTTTCAGCCACCGCTATATCACCTATTGAAAGTTTATCTGTAAGCGCTCCGCCTACCCCGGTATTTATTATCAATTCGGGGTCGAACTCAAGTATCATCGTCTGTGCGCAGATCGCTGCAAACACTTTTCCGATCCCGCAGACGGCGGTTACCACATCTTTTCCCTTGAGTACCCCGCTTACGTATTTTATTCCACTGATGGTCTTTTCCTTCTTTTCGCTCATAAGTGAACGAATTCCCTCAATTTCGACCGTCATTGCTCCGATTATTCCTATCATTTTTATTCCTTCCGTTTTCATTTATGCTGTTTTAACAACCATTCAAGAAGTTTTTCATCAGTATATGCAAAATCCCAGGCATTGTGCCCGACTCCGTAACATATTTTGAGTTTAGCATTTCCTCCTGTCTTATTTATTGCTCTTATCATAGTTACGCTTTCATATATCGGTACTATATCATCGCAGTCACCATGGTATGCGTATACGGGAATTTTGGCAATTGATCCGCCGTTCCAACATACACCGCTTCCGCAAACAGGTACGATAGCGGCAAATCTGTCAGGGTCTGCCATGGCAAGCATCCATGTACCGGTACCACCCATACTCAGTCCTGTTAAATATATCCTGTCTTTATCCACGGGAAGAGACTGCTCTATGTAATCCAAAAATGCAATTAAAGACTCCGCATAACACCCCCAGTATTTATTTTCGGGGCACTGCGGAGCAATAAATATAAAAGGATACTCTTTACTTTCGCTCTTTACATATTTCATATATCCGTGTTTTGCAACATTTTCAAGATCCTGTCCTCTTTCTCCCGCGCCGTGCAAGAATATCACCAAAGGATATTTTTTGTTTTCATCATAACCCTTTGGCAGATATTTTAAATATCCGAAATTAAAATATTTTTCTGATTCCCATTTATGTTTTGTATACATATTGGTCTCCTTTCAATTAATTTTTAATTATTAACCAAAATACAACATTTTTTTATCAGAATACGGCATTTTTCATTTTATGTACTGAATATATTTTTCCAGTTTTACTATACACAAATATATACTTTACAGATATTTCTTTAACCGCAACCAAATCTGAAAGAAATTTTTATTAATAAATAAGCCCCCTATATATTATAGGGGGCTTATGGTGCTCCATCGGAGAGTCGAACTCCGGACACCATGATTAAAAGTCATGTGCTCTACCTACTGAGCTAATGGGGCATAATTTTGTTACTTGTACAGTATATCACAAAATATGTGTTTTGTCAATAGTTTTTTTGATATTTTTTATTTTTTCCCAAAATCACCAAAACAAAACACATATTTGGATAAACTGTTATTAATTTTCAGACAAAAGCGCTTTCTTTAATGCCTTTGCAAGTTGATCAGCACATGACGTATTTTTCATTCCGCAAGTATTACCGTCAAGTATCTGACCGATTTCCTCTGCCTTTTTACCTTCAACAAGTTTTGATATTGCTTTAAGATTTCCGTTACATCCTCCCTGAAATTGAACATTATTTATTATACCGTCATTGATTTCAAAACTTATTTTACGTGCGCAGACGCCCTTCGGTATATAATCATACTTCACTGTTTTTTCCTTTTTTATGACCTTTCTTTTTTAATATTTCCATTTTACATCATTTTTATATATTTTTATATAATAGAAAAAATTAATGTAAATGTATCTTTTTTATTTTACTTAATCATTTCTGAAAGGATATCTTCCGCTTTTTCCAATGCCTCATCTACCTTTTCAATAAAACGTCCTCCGCTTTGTGCACTGTCAGGGCGTCCTCCACCGCCTCCGCCGCATATTGCAGATACCTGCTTAAGAAGATTTCCTGCGTGCGCTCCTCTTTTAACGGCATCTTTACCGCAGGACGCGACAAAATTAAGTTTGCCATCGTTTATTACTGCTATTACCGTAACTGCATTGTCTTCGCTTGCTTTTATTTCATCGGTAAGAGTACGTGCGGTATCAACTGCAGTTCCGGAAAGTTTACCGCGGTAAAGTCTGATCGCACCGATGTTCTTTGCTCCGTCTTTTATTCCGGAATACATGGAGGAAGCAAGGCGTGCATTGAGTTGTTCTATCTCTTTGTTTGCGTTTTTAAGTTCCGCCATGACGCTCTCCGCCTTCTTTATTATGTCAGATGGGTTATTTGCCCTGAGTTCTTTCGCCGCATCATAAAGCATCTCATCGCGCTCTTTGAGTATTCCCAGAACACCGAGTCCCGTTGTAGCCTCTATACGGCGAATACCCGCGGCGACAGAACTTTCAGAAATTATTTTGAAAAGTCCCGCCTTTGCAGAGTTGTCAAGGTGAGTTCCTCCGCAAAGTTCTGTAGAAAATTCTCCAACCTTTACCATACGTACAACCGCTCCGTATTTTTCACCGAAAAGCGCCATTGCACCGCTCTTTTTTGCTGTCTCTACATCTGTTTCAACTGTCTGAACAGTTTCGCCGTTTAAAATGTGTTCGTTTACTATATCCTCTACTTTTGATAATTCATCTGAAGTAAGCGCTGCAAAATGGGTGAAGTCAAAACGGAGTCTGTTTTCATCAACATATGATCCTGCCTGTTCAACATGAGGGCCTAGAACCGTGCGAAGTGCTGACTGAAGCATATGGCAGGCCGTATGATTTCTGCGTATCGCATTTCTTCTGCAAATGTCTATCTTTGCCTCTGCTTTATCATTTACCGAGATCGTTCCGTTATTCAATGTACAGATATGCAGATAAACCCCGTCCGATTTTTTTGTATCGGTAACGGTCACAGATGCGCCGTTTTCCGTTATTATAACGCCGCTGTCTCCTACTTGACCTCCTCCCTCTCCGTAAAATACGGTTTTGTCAAGTATAAGCGTAAAATCACCCTCAGAAATGGTATCAAGTTCCATTTCGTCAGCAAGTATACCGAGGATCCTTGACGTACATTTATTTTCCGTATAACCAACAAATTCTGTTTTTTCAAAATCGGTAATCAAGGATTTTGCAGCATCACTCCAACCGCTGATGTTTGCCCTTGCCGAACGCGCTCTTTCCTTTTGTTCCTTCATTAGTATTTTGAATTCCTCTTCATCAACCGTAAATCCCTGTTCTCCGGCTATCTCCTTTGTAAGGTCGATCGGGAATCCAAATGTATCATAGAGGCGGAATGCATCTGCACCGGAAATTACGGTTTTTCCCTTTGCACGGGCAGTGTCGGTAAGTCTGGAAAGAATTGAGAGACCTGAATCTATAGTTGCTGCAAACCGCTCTTCTTCCATAGAAATTACTTTTTGTATATATGAAAGTTTTTCAGTAAGTTCCGGGTATTCGCTGTAATTTTCCTTTGCAACCACCGCTGCTATATCGGAAAGAAATAGTCCTTTTATTCCGAGCATTCTTCCGTGTCTTGCTGCACGGCGGAGCAACCGACGCAATACATATCCTCTTCCTTCGTTTGACGGTACCACTCCGTCACATACCAAAAATGTAGTTGAACGAATGTGGTCGGTTATGACACGAAGTGAAATATCCGCTTTACTGTTTTGGCCGTATTTGATCCCGGATCTGTCTATTACTGCCTTCATAATATTTCTTACTGTGTCAACTTCAAAAATATTATTTACACCCTGCATAAGGCAAGCAAGGCGTTCAAGCCCCATACCTGTATCTATATTCGGTTTTGCAAGCCTTGTATAGTTATTGTTTCCGTCATTGTCAAACTGCGTAAAAACGAGATTCCAGAATTCCATGAATCGATCACAGTCACACCCGGGTTTACAGTCGGGAGATCCGCAACCGTACTCTTCTCCTCTGTCAAAATAGATCTCTGAACAAGGACCGCAAGGACCGGAACCGTGTTCCCAGAAATTATCGGATTTGCCGAGACGTACTATTCTCTCCTCCGGAATACCGATCTTTTTATTCCAAATTTCGTAAGCCTCATCATCTTCAATATATACCGTTACCCATAGTCTTTCTTTCGGAAGTGCAAGCCATTGCTCTCCTGTCATAAATTCCCACGCCCACTCGATCGCTTCATTTTTGAAGTAGTCACCGAAAGAAAAATTTCCGAGCATTTCAAAATAAGTTCCGTGACGCGCAGTTATACCCACGCTGTCAATATCCGGCGTACGTATACACTTCTGACATGTCGTCATACGGTGCCTCGGCGGTTCAACTTCACCTGTAAAGTATTTTTTTAAAGGTGTCATACCGGCATTGATAAGGAGTATCGATTTGTCGTTTATAGGCACAAGAGGGAAACTCTTATGTCTTAAATGTCCTTTTGATTCAAAAAATGTAAGATATTTTTCACGTATTTCGTTAAGTCCTGTCCATTTCATAATTTTTTCTCCGTTTCGCCGTATTTTTCGGCAATTAACTATATTATTAAACCTTTCAGGTTTTAAAATTTTTCAGGCACACTTTTTTATTCAAATTTTTTAAGTGAATATTTTTTTGCGTATTCCCTTGTTGCTTTGTCAAATTCCTCTCCGCTACTTTTGACAGAACTTGTATATCTATGCATTTCAAGGGTATTATGTGAAATTTCTATAACACATCCCGCTATATTTGAACAATGGTCTGCAACTCTTTCAAAATTCGTAAGTATATCTGAAAGCACAAATCCATGCTCTATCGTACACTCGTTCTTCTGTACTCTTATTATATGGTTAAGTTTTATTTCGTCACGCAGATCGTCAATGACCTCTTCAAGCGGCTCTACTTTCTTTGCCGTATCGATATCATTATTTATAAATGCACTCTTTGCAAGTCCCAAAATTTCGGTTACTGCCGCTCTTAATGTTGCAATTTCAGTATTTGCATAATCGGAAAATACAAGCTTTTTGTCATTTATCTCTTCCGCCGTCTCAACAAAATTTACTGCATGATCGGATATCCTTTCAAAGTCACCTATTGTATGAAGAAGTCTTGTGACGTCCTTTGTTTCACTTTCATTATTGACTACCGCTGAAAGTTTTACAAGGTACGAACCGAGCGAGTCTTCGTATTTATCAACTTTATCCTCAAGTTTTCTGATATACTGCGCCTTTTTTTCATCATAGCTGTATAAAAGCTCTACTGATCCCAATAATGCTTCGCAGGAGACTTCTGCCATTTTGTCGGCAACTTCATTGCAACGTGCAACGGCAACCGAAGGTGTAGAAAGAAGTCTTTCGTCAAGAAGGTTGGCAGTTTCGTTTTCCTCTGCTCCGACTTTAACTGATATACATGCCAATTTTTCAAGATATTTTGAAAAAGGTGAGATAACTATAACACAAATTATTTTAAATATCGTATGAATTGCGGCAACTCCCCACATATTAACTGCCATATCCACAAATGCAAAATTTACTATTGCATTTACAATACTGAATGCGGTAAGGCATACTGCAACTCCTATCACATTAAAGTAAAGATGGATAAGAGCCGCACGTTTACCGTTTTTATTTGCACCTATGGAGGAAATCAAAGCGGTAACACATGTTCCTATATTCTGTCCCATTATTATCGGTATTGCTGCACCGACACTTATTGCTCCGGTAACAGTAAGTGCCTGCAATATACCTACTGACGCAGACGACGACTGAACGACTGCCGTCAGAACAAGTCCGGCAATGACACCCAGCAAAGGATTTTTGAACATAACAAGTATGCTTCTAAATGATTCACTGTCCCTGAGTCCCCCTACTGCTTCTTCCATGATATCCATACCGACCATAAGAACGGCAAATCCAAGAAGTATCGTTCCAATATCCCTGTTTCTCGAACGTTTTGCAAACATTGTAAGTCCGAGGCCTATGAGAGCAAGTATCGGCATCCATGACGAAGGTTTAAACCAAGTCACTATATCGGTAACTCCCTCTCCGCCTTCGACACCGGCAAGCGCAGTCAGCCATGATGTAACTGCGGTACCGACGTTTGCACCCATAATTACACCGACAGCCTGTGAAAGAAGCATCGTTCCTGAGTTTACAAAACCCACTACCATAACAGTCGTTGCAGATGATGATTGGATAATTGCCGTTACACCCAATCCAAGCAAAAAACCTTTAAATGGATTTGACGTAAGATTCCCGAGTATTATTTTCAGTTTATTTCCGGCACTTTTTTTAAGTGCATCTCCCATTACATTCATTCCGTAAAGAAAGAGACAAAGTCCGCAAATAAGCCAAAGAGCATCAAATATCGACATATTTTTTCTCCTATTTTTAATTTGCCGTCTTTTAAAATAACTATATTTTTATATTTTACGAAAAACCACCTTTCGTTTTGGCTTTGAATTTCCCATATCTTTCCGTTATTTTCCGGTTTTAAAATTACTGCTCGTTTTCTATCTCAGTGATCATATCAATACGGGTCGCATGTCTGCCACCCATAAATTCAGTACTTAAAAATGTATCTGTGATCTCCTTTGCAAGTCCCGCACCGGTTATCTGTGCACCTATGCAAAGTACGTTTGAATTGTTATGCAGTCTTGTAAATTTTGCGCTGTACGTGCCGCTACAAAGTGCGGCTCGGATTCCTTTGAACTTATTCGCTGCTATACTCATTCCGATACCGGTTGAACAAAGAAGTACCCCAAAATCCGCTTTCTTTTCCTGTACAGCCATACAGACCGCTTTTGCATATACGGGATAATTTACTGATTCAGAAGAATAAGTTCCAAAATCCTGATATTCAATCCCTTTTTCATCAAAATACTTTTTTAAATTTTCTTTAAGCTCATATGCCCCATGGTCGCAGCCTATCGCTATCTTCATAGTTTTCTTTTTCCTTTCAATTTTGAGTTCTTTTTGTTTTCAATTTTTCTTCCCGCTCTCTCTCCGCCTGCGATACCCTGAGATATACAGGAGCAAGAGCGGCAGGAGTAAGTTTTTCTCTTTCGTTTTCTGAAAGGGCTCTGTACTTTTTAAGTCCAAGCATTGCAACGCTATAAGCATTTTGATATTTTGCCGTCTCTGCTGTTTTCGGGCAATCGAGATCTTTCAGTGCTTCAGCCGCTATGTCATACCCATCGCCGACAATGTGTACTTTACCTCTGTAACCGGTAAGTTCTTTTACAAGCTCTTCTTTTGTTATAACCCTGTCATCTGTTTTGCGTTCTAAGCCGCCTTTTTTCAATTCAAACAAAGCATTATATAATTGATTTCTCCTTGCGTCCATTACTGCACAAACCAAGCCGTCTTGACAGATTATATTCATGGCAAGCGCTTCAAGCGATGATACACCGATACATTTTGTATTATTTGTAAATGCAAGTCCTTTGACCGTTGCCGCACCTATCCTTACACCGGTAAAGGAGCCGGGACCCGCAGAACAAACGAAAAGATCTATATCGCCTACATTTACGCAGGCACTGCCGAGTATGCTCTCAACCGTCGGCAAAAGAGTTGTGCTGTGTGTATTTTCCGTATTAAAAATCGAAAGACCTATTAGTCTTTCGTCCTCGGTAAGTGCGACCGTCGACGTTTTAGCCGTAGTATCAACTGCAAGTATTATCAAAACAGAGTTTCCTTTCCTTTTACGTGCTTTGTTTGGCGGCATTTTTTATGCATATCTGCCATTTTATACGCTTTTTCTGCCAAAAAATTTATTCTTCACACGGATAACCGTAAACCGTTATCTTCCGTTTGTTTTCTCCGAGTTTTTCTATTGTTATTTTAATTGAACCGTCCGGTATGGCATACGGAATATTTTCACTCCACTCGATCACTGTAATACAGTCTTTATAATCAATACAGTCATAAAATCCCGTTGAATAAAGGTCGTCGCTGTCGGTAATTCTATAAGCGTCCACATGACACATGACTGTCTTACCTTTTTCCTTGTATTCGTTTATAATTGAGTATGTCGGGCTACATACATCGGCATTCGGGCAGATCACTTTTCCCATTCCTCGCGTGAACGCCGTTTTACCGGCACCAAGGTCTCCGTAAAAACAAACGGTTGCCTTTCCTCTTAAAAGGGTGGCAAATTTTTCACCGATCTTTTCTGTCTGTTCGCAATTTTCGGTAATAAATTCTTTTTTTTTATTCACTTCCCGAATTTCCCCTTTTATTTTTAATTATAATTATATTTATTGTAACATAGTTTACTTAAAAAAAAAAGGGAGTTTTATAAAAAAATATATTTTTGTAAAAACTTTACAATTTTTTTGCGACATCTACTTTACTTTTAATAAAAAAGATGATATAATATTTGCCATAATGCAAATAAAATCAATTTTCTTTTTCAGTTTATATCTTCGATGAAAAAATTAATATTCACTGATCTTACTCTTAAAAAATACACACTGTTGTAAAGCATTTTAAATCACAGTCACTTTAAAAATACCTGAATATATATCTGCCCGTAGCTCAGCAGGATAGAGCACAAGCCTCCGACGCTTGGTGTCAGCGGTTCGAATCCGCTTGGGCAGGCCAAAAAACAAAGCGGCCGGCGGCCGCTTTGTTTTTACAATTAACTTAAATGAATATAATCGGATTTTTAAATAATAAAATAAAAGGTAAATTAAATATAAAAGAGGGTTAAAAATGAATTCATTGATTTTTTCTGTAAACGCTGTTTTACCTATCGTTATAATTGTAATAATCGGATATATTTTGAAAAAAATCGGATTTCTTAATGTTGACTTGGCTAAAGAACTTAACAAACTTGTTTTTCGGCTTTTTCTGCCTGTAATGCTTTTTTTGAATGTATATAAAATCGAAACAATTTCAGGCTTTGATTTTTCTTACATATTTTATGCAGCAGGTATTACACTGATTGTATTTTTCGTAATGATCCCCACCGTTATGGCAGTAACTCCAAAAAATGACAGGAGAGGCGCTCTCCTTCAAGCAAGTTTCCGTTCTAATTTTGCCCTTATCGGTCTGCCTCTTGCATCTGCTCTTTTCGGAGAAAGCGGAGAAATTTTGGCGGCAATGATGTCTGTTATTACAATCCCTCTGTTAAATATCCTTGCAGTCATAAGCCTGACTGTATTCGACAAAGACGGTCAAAAACCAAGTGTTAAAAAAATACTGACAGATATTTGGAAAAATCCTTTGATAAGAGCGATACTCTCAGGTATCCTTTGCCTTTTAATACGTGAACTGTTTGTTTATTTTGATATTGGGTTCCGGCTCTCCGATATTACTCCCGTTATGAAGGCGGCAGAAACACTTTCCGATGTTGCAACTCCTCTTGCCCTTATAGCACTTGGTGCTGAATTTGAATTTTCGGCAATTAAGGAACTGAAAAAAGAAATCATTATCGGTGTAACCGTAAAAATCGTTATCTTGCCGTTTATTGGTATCTCGGTAGCAATACTTGCATTTAAAGATATATTCAGCAGTGCTCATTTTGCTGCATTTACAGCTTTTTTTGCTACGCCCGTTGCAGTTTCATCTGTACCCATGGCACAGGAAATGAAGGCAGATTCGGCTCTTGCAGGTCAACTTGTTGTATTTACAACCGTAATTTCCGCTTTTACCGTTTTTGCCACTGCATTTCTCCTTAAATATATCGGAATATTTTAATCCAAATAGTTTTCTTTATAATTGTTCTTCAGAACACAGTACTGTTAAAAATAAATTTTTGTACTGTTTTAAATAATTTTATAAATTCACTTGAAATCAAGAATATTCCTTTCGATATTTAATAAATAATAAAGTATGATCAATTAAAACTTTGCGGTTTACCGTTAAAATTACAGATCGGGGGTAAAACATATGTCAGCAGAAGAAAAAATTGACGGATTGTTTGAAAAACAAAAAGAATTCTTCAGAACGGGAATTACCTTTCCCGTTAAATACCGCATTGATGCACTCAAAAAACTCAGAGCGTGCATTATAAAACATGAAAAAAATATTATATCCGCTTTGTATTCAGACCTCGGAAAAAGCGATTTTGAAAGTTATATGTGCGAAATAGGTATGGTACTTTCAGAAATATCTTATCTTATCAGGCATACTAAAAAATTTTCAAAAAAACAAAAAGTACGTACTCCTCTTTCTCAGTTTCATTCCAAAAGTTACACATTGCGGGAACCTTACGGAAACACTCTTATAATGAGCCCGTGGAACTATCCGTTTTTGCTGACGCTTGACCCGCTTGCAGATGCAATTGCGGCAGGAAACACCGCAATTGTAAAACCCAGTGCTTACTCCCCTGTAACAGCCCGTATAATAGCGGATATAACCGCTGAATGTTTTCCAGAGGAATACATTGCCGTTGTGCTCGGAGGCAGAGCCGAAAATTCTCATCTTTTGGAAAAAAAATTTGATTTTATATTTTTTACCGGAAGTCAAAATGTCGGTAAATCGGTACTTGCGCATGCGTCGGAGCACCTCACACCCGTAGTACTTGAACTCGGCGGAAAAAGTCCTGTTATCGTTGATAAAAGCGCAGATATTCCGCTGGCCGCAAGACGTATTGTTTTCGGTAAGATAATAAACTGCGGTCAAACTTGTATTGCGCCGGATTACATTCTTTGTGAAAAAAGCGTAAAACCACGCCTTATTGAAGAATTGAAAAAACAGATCGCTGTACAACTCGGCAAAGACCCTCTTCAAAATCCTGATTACGGCCATATTATAAATCAAAAGCACTTTGACCGTATACTTAATCTTATTGATATGAAAAAAGTTGTATTCGGAGGAACCTTCAATGCCGAAAAACGTAAGATCACACCTACAATAATGGATAATGTGGATTTTAATGACGCCGTAATGAAAGAAGAGATTTTCGGTCCTATTATTCCTGTTCTGTCTTTTAACGATTTTCACGAAATTTTCCAGATTTTAAAAGACCGTCCAAAGCCGCTTGCTTTGTATATTTTTTCAACCGACAGATCACATATCGAATTCATTACGACCCGTATTTCTTACGGCGGAGGCTGTATAAACGATACGATCATACACCTTGCCACCGATCAAATGGGATTTGGCGGAGTCGGAGAGAGCGGTATGGGTTGTTATCACGGAAAAAGAGGATTTGAGGCATTCAGTCATGAAAAAAGCATTGTTCATAAGAAAAATTGGATCGACTTGCCTATGCGTTATCAACCTTATAACAGAAAAAAATATTTTAAATTTATAAAATTTTTTTTAAAATAAAAATTATTTTTTTATAAAATATTTTTAATTACAAAGAATTATTCAATTACATTTTTTACTAACATTGTCTATTGGATAAACATTATATAATTAAGTATATTTTACAAAAAAAGCAAAAGACGCCATTGATATTTAAATTACTTGACCGTAAACAATAAAAGAATATTGCAGAATGCTTTTATACGATACACAGAAGGAATAATCCATCTTCTGTGTATTTTTATTTTTAATTAATTCACACGGTTAAATATTACATTAGTTAAAAAAGTTACTTTTTCCCCGTTGTTTAAAAAAATCTTCCCATTTTACATAATCTTTACATAAACAAAAGTTTAGATTGATAGTACCGAAAAGAAAACAGTGGTAAACTGTAAGTGCAAAATGCAAAACAACAAAAAAGGAGTTAATTAAGTATGAAAAAAATTATTGCATTCGCAACATGTTTACTTATGGTATTCTCTCTTTTTTCCTGCAACGGCGAAAAAAATATTTCCGTCGTTGTAAGAGAGCAAGGAAGCGGAACACGTGAAGCCTTTGACAAAGTCGTCACAGACGGAACTCACTTCCTTCAGGAAAAAGATTCCGCCGGAAAAACTGTTTACAACACCACCAACACAGCAACACAGCTGACCTCGACCGGGACCGTTCTTTCTCAGGTCGCATCTGATGAGAACGCAATAGGTTACATTTCTTTGGGATCTGTAAACGACACTATTAATGTGGTAAATGTTGACGGCGTCGCCCCTTCAGCGGAAACCGTACTTTCCGGTGCTTACAAAATTCAGCGTCCGTTTGTTGTCATGACAAAAAAAGGCATAACACTGACTGCACGTACAGCCGATTTTATGAATTACCTCAAGAGTAACGCGTCAAGCCAACATTCAGAAACGGCAGGCTGTATCTTCCTTGAAGACCCCGCAAAACGTGCAAATGAAGGTGCGGAAGCAATTGCTGTAACAACATTCACAAAACAGGCAACTCTTCCGTCAGGTGAAAAAATAGTTATCCGCGGCTCTACTTCAATGGAAAAATTCATTAACGAAGCCGCAAAAGGATATGCAGATGCATACGGTGTAAAAGCAGAAGATATTTTTGATATTCAACTTGAAGGTTCATCTGTCGGAAGAAAAGCGGTCGAAGACGACACACACGGAAATGTTATAGGACTTTCTTCTGCTGCAGTAAAACAGGACAACATTGACAGCTTTAATGTATGTCTTGATGCTGTTGCTGTTATCGTAAACAAAAATAACGATAAAATCACTAACCTGACGATCGGCCAACTTTATGACATATTCACCGGAAAAATAACAAAATTCAGCGAAATAGGGTAAACAATCATGACCGTTTTAAATGCAAAAAATAAAGAAAAAGCAGGGAAAGCGTTCTTCGCGGCTGCGGCAGTGATCTGTGTCATCGCCGTGGCCGCAATTTTCGCATTCCTGATTATCAAAAGCGTACCTGCATTCGGAAAACTCGGAGTATTTGAATTCATTTTCGGTGACAACTGGTCTTCTGACAGGCTTGATACTTATGACTCCCCTCTTTCAGGTACATACGGCATTTTCACAATGATATTCGGAACTTTTACGGCTACCATCGGCGCACTGTTGATTGGAGGTGTCTTCGGCTATTTCACTGCGGTATTCCTCGCTTTTTACTGTCCTGCCGTACCTAAACGTATCTTCTCTTCCGTTATAAACCTTTTGGCAGGAATCCCGTCGGTCGTTTACGGCTTCTTCGGTATAGTTTTTCTGTTACCAGTACTTTCAAAAATCGCACCTAACAACGGAAGCGGATTGCTCGCTACCTCCATTATCCTCGGTATTATGATACTTCCAACAGTTGTTTCTCTTTCAAAAACAAGTCTTGAAGCCGTACCCAGAGCATATTATGAAGCCTCTGTCGCACTTGGTGCAAATCACTCCGAAACAGTATTCCGTGTTATGACACCTGCGGCAAAATCAGGTATTATTGCATCACTTGTTTTAGCGGTCGGCCGCGCACTCGGCGAAACAATGGCTGTCGTCATGGTTGCCGGAAATTCACCGAATTATCCTGACGGACTTTTCTCTTCTTTCAGAGTACTTACTGCCAATATCGTAATGGAAATGGGGTATGCAGGTGAAGTACAGGAAGGTGCGCTTATCGCAACCGGTGTTGTGCTTTTGTTCTTTGTTCTTCTTGTTAATCTTATATTCGGCTTTTTTTCGAAAAAAGCGGTAACCGCAAGTGTAAAAAAGCAAGAAAAACATAAAATAACTTATTTTAACAAACAGATAAAACGTATTAAAAACTGTGTTTATTCCTTTACTCATAAGATTGGAGCAGTTAAGATTTGCAAAGGAATGGCTATCGGAAGCGGTATTTTTTCGGCGGTCGCATTGCTTCTGATTATCGGCTTTATTTTTGTAAAAGGATTACCTCAAATAATACAAAAACCTTCTATCATATATGGTAAATATGAATTTGCTTCTGAAAACATCACTATCCTGCCATCTATTGTAACAACTCTATTCGCGGTTGCAATAAGCCTTATCATTTCCATTCCGATAGGTCTTATGACAGCAATATTCTTAAACGAGTATACAAAAAATAATAATATTTTTATACGTATCATACGCCGGGGCATAGATATTCTTGCCGGAGTACCGTCCATAGTTTACGGACTTTTCGGTATGATCGCTTTCGTACCGATATTCGGCGGTTCTTCCTCAATTTTGGCTGGTTCTTTAACTATCAGCATAATGTTACTGCCCACTATCGTACGTTCCTGCGAAGAAAGTCTTAAATCAGTACTTAAATCACAGCGTGAAGGAAGTTTTGCGCTCGGTGCAGGTAAACTCCGTACCATTTTCAGGATAGTTTTACCATCAGCAATGCCGGGCATACTTTCGGCAATTATTCTTTCAATGGGACGCGTAATAAGCGAATCTGCTCCATTCCTTTATACAATGGGCTCGGTCATCTCGGCAATTCCGAACAGTGTTATGGACAGCGGTGCTTCACTTGCAGTTGCTCTGTACAGGCTTTCCGGCGAAGGATGGTATATCAACGAAGCATACGCAACTGCTCTTGTACTCATAATAATTGTACTTGCGCTCAATATCACGGCAGAGATGCTTGCAGGTAAACTTTCAAAAAAATTAAAAGGTGACAATGCATAAACAAACGTTTTTCATTTTTAACGCTTTCATTATATCTGCATTGAAAATTTACTCTGCAGATGTTTTAATTTTTCAAAATTCAAACGGAGATCTAATATGGCAAAAACTATAAATGAAAAAAAACTTACAGGTCAAAGTATTTCAGTAAAAAATGCAAACTTATGGTACGGTGATTTTCAAGCAATTAAAAATATAAGCGTTGAAATACCCGAAAAAAAAGTCAGTGCTTTTATAGGTCCTTCTGGCTGCGGAAAATCTACCTTCCTAAAATGTTTTAACCGCATGAACGATCTGATTCCCGACTGCCGTGTCACCGGCGAATTTAAAATAGGTGAAACTAATATTTACCAAAAAATTGACGTAAATGCACTGCGCAGAAATGTAGGTATGGTCTTTCAAAAACCCAACCCCTTTCCAATGAGTGTTTATGACAATATTGCATACGGTCCGCGTACATTCGGAATTCATAAAAGAAGTGCTCTCGATCAGATTGTTGAAACTTCCTTAAAGCAAGCGGCTATGTGGAATGAACTCAAGGACAGACTCAACGGATCCGCTCTTGGTCTTTCGGGAGGTCAGCAGCAGCGCTTGTGTATTGCCAGAGCATTGGCAGTAAAGCCTGGAATTATATTAATGGATGAGCCGACATCGGCGCTTGACCCCATCTCTACTGGAAAAATTGAGGAATTATGTGAAGAACTGACAAAAACAACAACCATAGTCATAGTAACTCATAATATGCAGCAGGCAACAAGAATTTCCGATAAAACAGGCTTTTTTCTGCTCGGAGAACTTGTTGAATTCGGGGATACCGATGAAATTTTTACTAATCCAAAAGATGTGCGTACTGAACGATACATAACCGGCAGATTCGGTTGATGTTTTTCCGCCAAATTCGACTGCATTCTTGAATTGTTCACGAAAAAATTGTAGAATAATAATGAGGTAAGTAATATGTACGAAAGAAAACAGTTTGATGAAGAGTTGACAGAACTCAAAACAAAACTTATAGAAATGTGTTGTCTGACTGCGGATATGATAACAAAAGCGATCAGTGCGCTCATCCGACTTGACCGTAATCTAGGAAAAAGCCTTGCCGAGACAGACAAAAAAGTTGATGATTATGAAATGGATATTGAGAAACGCTGTATGCGTCTTCTCATACGGCGTCAACCGGTCGCAAAAGACTTTAGAGAAATTTCAACTGCTCTTAAAATGATTACTGATATTGAACGCTTTGGAGATCAGGCTGCAGATATAGGTGATCTCGTGGCAACAATGCCGGGAGATACATATATTAAAAAACTTGAACATCTTTCAGCAATGGGCACGCTTGCCGTGCGAATGGTCAAAGACAGCGTAAGATCGTTTACGGAAAACGACGCTTCTCTTGCCGACGAAATAATCGCTCTTGACGACGAAATGGACGATATGTTCCTTAAAGTTCAACAGGAACTGATTTTGCTTATAGAACAGGACGGAAAGAAAAACGGTGATCAGGCAATAACACTTATGATGGTAGCAAAATATCTTGAACGAATAGGCGATCATGCGGTCAATGTGTGCGAATGGACAAAATACAACGAAACGGGGGTACATCAAAAGTTTTGAAAAACAGTGCCGAAATTTTTATTGTTGAAGACGATGAAGGTATTCGCGAAGTGTACAGCGGGGCACTTGAAGACGAATATAAAATAGTAATGTTTGAAAACGGAGCGGATTTTTTCAGGGAATTTCCTAAAAATCAGCCTGACCTGATCATTCTTGATATTATGCTTCCCGATATGGATGGATATACCATACTTCAAAAAATAAGAACAGTAAATGAACGTATCCCCGTCATAATAGTAAGCGCAAAAAACGATGAACTCAGTTTTGTTAAAGGTCTTAACAAAGGTGCCGATGACTATATGGCAAAGCCTTTTTCAATACTTGAACTTCTTGCACGAGTCAAAACATGTCTTCGCCGTTCCAATCTGTATATATCGTCTGCAGGAAATTTTTCAATAGACAGAAATACTTACAAAGCAAGTTACTGCGGAAAAGACCTTTGCCTTACTCTGAAAGAATACAGACTGTTTGATATACTTCTCGGAAATGCAGGTATTACAATTGATCGTGAACAACTGTTCCGTGAAGTATGGAATGATGATTTCATGGGCGAAACACGGGCTCTGGATATGCACATTGCGACTTTAAGAGAAAAAATAAAGGAGGCCGGAGGCGGTGAACCGATCATAACAGTCAGAGGTGTCGGTTATCGCTTTGAAACAAAATGAAAAAGAAAATATTTTGGCGTTTTTTTCTTGTGACTTTCTGCGCTCTGCTCTTGGTTTTTGCATCTGGAATTTTTGCCGTGTACCTCAATACAGAAAGAATTATTGAACAAAGACTTACTCTTGAAAGTGATATTTTTATTCGATTTATCAAAAATGAACAAGATATTGATAAACTTGAAAATTATAAAAATAAAGAAGATTTTCGCATAACAGTTATTAAAGAAGACGGTACGGTCATTTATGAAAGCAGTATTGACAATGTGTTAGAGGAAAATCATTCTGACAGAGAAGAAATAGAATCGGCTCTTAAAGGCGAGCCTAAAACAGTCAAAAGATATTCCGAAACATTCGACTGCAATATGACTTATTATGCAGTTGCTTCGGTATTTGATACAGGCGGAACTTATGTTCTTCGTTTGGCAGTACGTTCCGCTAATATCGCTTCCTATATAGGCGTCATGGTTCCATTTTTATTCGTCGTATTATTTGTTTCACTTGTATTTACAGGTTTGATCTCAAATAAACTGTCGGAAAGTATTTCCCGCAAAGTCAAGTCTGTCGCTTCCGGACTTCGATATCTTAACGAAGGCCGTTATACTCCTATCCAAGCAGATTCCGATGAACCGGAATTTT
Source organism: uncultured Clostridia bacterium (assembly GCA_944381115.1). GTDB lineage: Bacteria > Bacillota > Clostridia > Oscillospirales > CAG-272 > SIG673. The sequence goes on along the minus strand of CALWJV010000019.1, from coordinate 4,126 downwards.
ATGCAGTATTTCGGGAAATAAATGAACTTGCAGAAAATACCCGTAAATATCTCTGCAATTTAGAGGAAGAAAAAAATAAACTTAAGATAGTACTTGATAATATTCTTCAAGGTATTGTTGCAGTCGACTCAAATAAAAAAATCGTTTTTGCCAATCCTGCTGTCTCTTCTTTATTTGAAAAAAACAGTTATCATATAGGCGAACCGCTTATCTTTCTTGTAGAAGATATGGGACTTTATGAAAAAATTTATGAATGTCTGGACAGCGGTAAAGATTTTGAATACAAATTCGGAGAAAAAGAACTCTCTGTCGCTGTACGTCGGATATTCGCAGAAGAAGGCGTACCTGTTGCAAGCATTATTATAATTACGGATATAACCAAAGAAAAAAACATGGCAAAAGAAAAAAGTGAATTTTTTTCCAATGCATCACACGAATTGAAAACCCCCGTTACAGTGCTTCTCGGTCTCAGTGAACTCATGCTTGAAAAAAGCACCCCTAAAGACGCAAACCGCACTCAACTTGAACGTATTCACCACGAAAGCGTACGCCTTGCAGGACTGATCTCCGATATGCTTGAATTATCCGGTCTTGAAAGAAACGGTCGCAGCGAAATCATCCGTTCTGATGTAGATCTCCGATCTGTATGTGAAGAAGTCCTTACAGAACTTTCACCAAAATTATCAGAAAAAAAATTAACTTATACCATAAAAGGAAACGGAACGGTAAAAGCAGACCCCGGTCAAATGTACGAACTCGTTGATAACATCTGTTCCAACGCCGTTAATTACAACAAAGATGGCGGGTCTGTGAAAATCAACCTCAGTGAAAATGAAAATTTTGTAATACTTGAGATTACCGATACCGGTATAGGTATTGCAAAAGAGCATCTGCCACGTATATGCGAGCGTTTTTACAGGGTGGATAAATCTCGCTCAAAAAAAACCGGCGGTACAGGGCTCGGACTTGCCATTGTTAAACATATTTGTATGCTTCACAGCGCTGTTTTGAATATTGATAGTGAACTTGAAATAGGAACAAAAGTAAGCATAAAATTTCCAAAAAAAGATGAAATATAAAAGTATAAGCATTCATTTAAACGTCAGGTATGCTTGTAATTAAATAAAAGTACGTAAAGATATAATAACCTTTACGTACTTTTATTTAATATTTTAATTTTTCAAAATAAATGTCAGATTCCAAAAATACAAATAATTTTTAATTAAATACATTTTATAATAAAAATGCCCTACTGTAGTTTCAAATAAAAAATTACAAGCCGATCAAATATGAAAAACAAAATAAAAATCGAACTGCAATTCTTTGATATTAATGATAAAAGATTTTTTATACATATTATTTAAAATTTTATTAATTATTGTAAAAAAGGTTGACATAATTAAAAAATTGTGTTAAAATAATAATTGTTAACAAAATAATGGGATATCGCCAAGTCGGTAAGGCACAGGACTTTGACTCCTGCATTTCGCTGGTTCGAGTCCAGCTATCCCAGCCATGATGCGTGTCTGATTTAGATGCAGGCAAGAAAAAACGAGAAAAACGGAGATTTCGAGAGATTTCTCCGCTTTTTTCAACTCTAAAGTTTTTCGAAATTTTGTAGATGCATTTCGGGCTTTTCAGGTCTGTAGACAGATTCGAACCAACGAAATGCATTTTTTGCGATAGATTCCCCACAGAGCTAAAATTGTGGACAGATTCGAACCGCCACATCAATTTGAAACCGCTTCAAACAGTAAATACGAAAAACTCATTTCTTCCAACGTACAGATCCGAACTATCGAAAACCAAATATTTACCTACTGAAGACAAAGAAATAGCCACGGCAACAAAACCGTGGCAAATTCTATTCGATTCAACTCCCTGATAAATTGGAATTTGACTTATAAAGCTCTTTGTAAATATACCATATCCACCAACTGTACTCCGCCCTCAAATATTGGATGGTCATAATTATCCGTAAAGAAATTCCGAACAATATGCGAACGGACAAAACCGCACTTCTCATAAAATGGTATTGTTAGTGGACTATCGCCCGTCCCCACTTGAAGGACGGTATATTGATTACTGTACTTCTTAACTACAAAATCAATTAAGACTTTTGCATAACCTTTACCTTGGTATTCTGGAACTGTCGCAATGTTCTTGATTTCAAGCATACCATTTCCTTCATCGGTTATGACACACTCGCTTTTAACACCATTATCATCAAGTACATACATCCTGCCTTTATCAAGATAACGGTCTATCATATCTTCCTGCTCATCTGCTAATAGCAATAAATCAAGATATTGCTTTTTGTTTTCTGTAACCTCAATAATTGCCATCACTCACACCTACAAATTCTTATTTATCGATAAGTTTATTATATCACAAACATCCCTCCAATTCAACTACATTGATGTAAACAATCGTGAATAATCAAATATTCTTTCTACATATTCTTGGATTTTGAAATGGTGATTTGTACTGGTGCAAGCATTTCTGAATTTAAAAAACTTTTTTCGAGAAATAATTGATTTTTTCGATTGCTTGTGGTATAATGAATGCTGAAATCATTTCTGTCATAGGAGAAACACATGAATATCATAGAAACCAAAATCAAAGCCGGAGCTTCTGAACCGTTCAAACTTCTGCACATCAGCGATACCCACCTGACGCTCGCCGACGAACGTGATAACCAACGCAAGCGCGACCTTGCCGCAGAACGTGTGAAAGGGTTTCCAACATCCGAGCAATTTCTCGATGAAGCCTGCAAAATGGCAAAACGAGAAAATATCCCGATCGTTCACACCGGAGATCTGATCGATTTTGTTTCTGCGGCGAATCTTGATCGAGCAAAGAAGTTTACAATGGAAAACGATGTTTTTTTCATAACCGGAAATCACGAATTCAGTCTTTATGTCGGAGAGGAATTTGAGGACGAGGCTTACCGAAACCGGAGCCTTTCCCTTGTGCAGAAATCCTTTCCCGACGATCTTAGGTTTTGCACACGGACGGTAAACGGTGTGAAATTAATAGGCATCGACGACGGTTACTACCGTTTTGACCAAGCTCAGCTTGATGCGCTCAAAAAGGAGGTTGACGAGGGGCTTCCGATCATTCTCTTTATGCACAATCCGCTGCATGAGCCTGTACTCTATCAACGCTCGATGGCAGAGGGACCCTGTGCTTACTTGACCTCGACTCCCGAAGAATTGATGAAGGATTATGACGACTACCGCTATCGTCAGCAGAAAGCCGACGAGATCACACTTGAGGTGACTCGTTTCATCGAATCTTGCCCGCTGATTAAGGCAATCTTTGCCGGTCATCTGCATAATGATTATGAAGGAATGGTGGACGGGCATCTTCCGCAGTATGTGACCGGAATCGGCACGGCACGGATCATAGAGATTGAATAAGCCGTTGTCACTTGTAGCATATTTCCACTGTCAAAGATCAGTGAGGATATTGCTGTCAGAAATGTAAGCACTTATTTTTACGACGGAAATGTGCATTTGCCTGAAGGTAAAGGATACGGGTATAGGAATCGAAAAAGAGCATCTGCCAAGACTCTGCGAGCGTTTCTACCGTGTAGATAAATCACATTCAAAGAGAATCAACGGAACGGGTCATGGTTGCAATAGTAAAGCATATTTGTGCTGTTTTCGATGCAGAGCTTACCATTGAGAGCGATTTTGGAATAGGCACTGCGGTTACGGTAGTATTTTGAAAAAAACGTCAAATGCAGATTGCATTGGGTTATTGATGCAGAAAGGATGATACATAGCTTCGTTTACAAGCATGGCGTTGCACCTCGATAGACCTTGGTCAAGTGCAACTCCCATCATTACCAAGGGGGAGTGTACCCTCGGCAAAAAAGTTGTGCATCTAAATCAGCCACACACGGCTTTTCATCTAAATCGGCGTTACATCACATGATGAGTGTCTGATTTAGATGCAGGCACGAAAAAACGAGAAAAGCGGAGATTTCGAGAGATTTCTCCGTTTTTGTCAATGTATCCGTAACCACTATTTTTTTAACATATTTATGTTATGACCATAAATTTTGAATATCAATATTTTTTTTCATTAAAACACTTTTTTGCAAATTCATAAAAATGTG
>CALWJV010000018.1 GCA_944381115.1 uncultured Clostridia bacterium | reverse complement strand
AGGTATTCGCTCCAAAGGTTATCCTTCACAGCATTTGCCTCTCCTACTGCGCTGAATTTTACCCCATCACTACGTACAGCTTGCCGTGCGAATACGAAAGAGCCGGAGTCGTGACTGCTGAGCAGAACTGGTGGTCCAACCTTTATATTGGCATTGTTCGCAAGATTGATAACGGCATGATGCTTTAGAATTATCTTCTTTTTATCGCTGTAGATGAAGTCCTCCTTTTCAGAAAACTCATACTCCACCTCGTTCACGATAATAACAAGCACGCCATTATCTCTGATTTCATAGCTATCAGGCATCATCATATTGGTATTCCTCCTTTGTTTATTTCAAGAATGTATTTGTAATCTGTACTGCAAGCAAAAATTTGGCAAGAAAAAAGCGAGGACTACCCACATCCTCGCTTTTTCCTATTCTTTTAGAGCTTACAGTTTTCGGCAACCTCAGCTTCATCGGGATCCTTTGCCTCTTCAACAGGCGGCTCCTCCACATCGACAGGTTCAGGCTCTTCGTCCCGGTCGTCAGTATTATCGGGAGTCTCCCTGGGCGTTTTCTCCTCAGTTGTTTTTTCATCGTCCGAAGAAGGCTTATCTTTTGGCTTATCGTCCTCCGACTCGTCTCCATCTAAAATTTTCTTGATTTTTTTAATGCTGAAGCCTTTTTTCAGAAGGACAACAATCACCACGACAAGCAGAACACAAATCAGAATGCTTTTTAACGTATTAAAGAACAGCCGCGTTTCAAGCTGTTTTTGCATCGTAGATTTGCCCTCACCCGAATACAGGCTCTTGACTTCTTTGCCGGTGGAATTATTTGCCGCATCAACACGTTCCTTTACAGCGTCGAAATCGGTAGAGTAATTATTCGTACTCTGTGTAGAAACTGTAGTCTGCGGAGGTTGATCATAGGTTGTGGTACGTGTGGTCTCAGGAAGAACCCTGTTAAAAATAGCCAATGCAAAAACAAAGACCGCAACAAATGCACCCAAATGCCAGATGAATTTTTGAGTGCCTTTTGAAATTTCTTTTGTCATAAATAAACTGCTCCTTTGTCTATTAAAATTGGTACAGGCAATCTAATAGACAAGGGAACAGTTGGCAAGTAAAAAAGACTTTTGAATTACTAAATAAATTGTTAGAGCTGAATGAAGCTACTGTTTTATGCTTAATTCGTTTTTTGATAATCCATTAACGGCGGATGGAAAACTAACAATAATTTGCTGTAGAGACTTCACATATGTAACAACAACTCTGCAGTTATCGCTTTTATCTATCCCGGCTACGCAAAGATAAACATCCCAAATTTTTTTACCTCATTATAGAATTCATCATATGTCGCCGGCATTCGTTTCTGAGCATTTCCATATGTATCGCTCATATTCAAACCGGATAAGTTTGACGCAAAAATGCATTCCGGATTTGTCAGGTAATTCAAGTGATAATAATTATAAATGGCTCGTATACATCCTTCTCTGAACATACCTTGAAAAGCAGCATTGTATTCCGAGCAATATGCTGTACGTTCTTTATAGCTATATCTTTAAAATTTTACCGTTTTCTATTTTTATACCGAAAATTTGCGGTCTCTCATTCGGACTTTTATTTGGTGTATGCATTATAAATTTAAGATTTCTCTCAAAATCTTTAAAAATCATGCCGTGTCCGCCATCGTCCTCAAATAAAAAATTATCACCATCCTTGTGTGCTATAAATTATTATGTCAAAATCTTTAATTTAACAAGAAATCGGTATATGTATATTTCCACCATTTTATCTAAATGTACATACAAACTTAAACCAACTGAAGCCGTGGTTTTCAAGCACATTAAGCCGGAATTTACCATTTAATGCTTTCATTAACAAAAAAATAGCATATAATTCAAAAGACAATTGATCGCATAAGATATAAATCCTGTCTTTTTCGTGCTTCATCGCTCAAACGCTCTTGAAAATCAGCTTCTTGTGAAAATTTTTTAGTTATCTAATCAATAGCTATATTAAAAACCGATCAAATAAGTCAAATTATCTCCAAATACGGCTCGTCGGGAATTTCTTTCATTTCCATAATTTTTGCTCTCTCAGAACCGTGAGGAGAATTAGGATAATGCATTGTAAACAACAGTCTTCTGTCAAAATCCTTGAATATGTGTGTCGTAAATCGTGAAATCGAATATTAGGCAGACCATTATCAGATAACAACCTCTTGTATTCCTTATAGCAATAAGATGCGCTTTGCGGTCTTCCATAGGACGAGCAGCAAATGTAGCCTTCATCTTGGAATTGTCCAGGTCTACGCCGTCTGTTTTTTTCATAGATTCTATGTTGCTCCAATATGGCATTAAAAACAATATCGGGAATATCAAGAACTCTCTTACTGGAACGGGTTTTTAACGATACCTCTTGCTTTGTTATAATGATCGCAATACTTATTGGCGTATATGGGATGATATATTTCGGGTAGTTTTCCTTCATCACCGTTCCGTTAGCGATCATGTCTGTGATTACACGGATGCCCATTGATAACGGGTAATACGATGCAACTACCATGCCGAGACAGGATAACAGATAATATCTGCTAAACGGCTTACTTTTCATATTTTCTCTCCTTTCATCCTGCGTTTGTAAGTAGCACATAGAAAATGACGCCGATCAGCGCTATAAACACTGCAAGGGAAATCCAAGTCAGTTTTCTAAACGATAATATATTTTCAATTCGAGTTCGGATTTTGGCACCGCCAAACGCAGATGCAAATACCGTTGCTCCTTGTCTGCAATCCAACAACGTAGAGGCATACTCTTTAGAACGTTCAGACCCAATCTTTACAAGAACACGCTCATCACAGGATATGGTGGTTTCCGAAATATGGGTAGACACGGGGTTATTTGGCGGTTACGGTAGAACCGAGGGTTTAGTTCCACGTCTAAAGACACCAAGAAAAATCGAACTTCACAAAATGTGAGGTTCGATTTTTTTGGTAACCGCCAAATAAAACCGCGTGAGGAGCAAAATGAAAAAAGCCGCGAAAAGCGGCTTTTCAGATGTGGATATTCAGTATGGCATAAGCGGTTCGGGAGAGCTTAAAAGGTCTGTGAAGT
>CALWJV010000017.1 GCA_944381115.1 uncultured Clostridia bacterium | reverse complement strand
ACGAAGTAGATGATGCGCTACCAACCACATAATTGGTTTCGATAGTTAAAAATTTTTGATAGTTATCTTTTGTAATGCTAACTATATGTTTTTCCATTACCGACACTTCATTTGACGGGGTGTCAGCGGTTTGAATTTGCCCATTATTTGATGTGCAACCTGTCATATAAAGCAAACAAATACTTAAAAGTAGCGGAACAAAAAATTTTTTCATATTGACTCTTCATTTACAACTTAAAATAGGTATGTCGAATTCGTATATTTAATTTGTCTTGGATTTCAGTTAATTCTCTTTGCGCTTCTTTCAATTCTTTTAGTGTGTGATTTTCATCTTGTAAGAATTGCTCTAATTCTTGCATACGATTCCGTAACCGTTCTTCTTCACGCTTCCGTTTTTCTTCCGCTTGCCTACGTTCTTCGGCAATACGTTTTTGTTCAATTTTCTTATTTATCAATTCTTGCGGCATAAATAATTCAACTCTGCCGCAATTCATACACACATAAGATTCAACAAGTTGCGTAGCCCCTCCCTCTGTACAATGAATTCGATACAGTTGCATTTGCTCAAATTCAGTTTTCCCACAATTAGGACACTTCATAATTGCCTCCATAATGTTTAATTTAATTATAAGAAAAATGATTACCCAAATGGTTAATTGCATTATATCATAATTATCGACAAATTTCAATCATTTTGTACTGATAAAACGGACTTTTGGCACCATGGCGGGTGCTTGAATAAACGAGGGTTCGATTTAGGTTCTTACTGGCGGAGAGGGAGGGATTCGAACCCTCGTGTGGTTTCCCACAAACTGATTTCGAGTCAGCCCCGTTATGACCGCTTCGATACCTCTCCGTATTTACAACCATTTTTTACCCTGTTGAATCTCTTTAAATAAATAATAATATTGGTGTAATTTTATTTTAGCTTTAATTTCTTTATACTCAAATTTGCTATTTAAAATCAAAATTATTGATTAATTTATAAAAGTTTCAACTAAAATAATTAACTATATCATTATATCATATTAAAAAAAAAAGTCAATATCTCATTTTAAAAATTTAACATTTTTTTTAAAAATACTGCACTTTTATTAAATATATAATATAATGTATATTGTTAATTTTTTTAATAATATTGTAATAAACTTAATGTTAATATTTATTTTTATTATTTGTATTTTTAGTCATTAAATAACTTTTTGAAAAGCTAATAAAAGCTGAAAACTTTAGCAAAAAATATATGAAAAAATAAAACACACACCAAAGATAAAAAGGGGATATAATTACGCTGATGAAAGAAAAAATAAAATCAATATTTTCTGACTTTTTAGCGATAAGATTTTCATACAAAATTGAAAAAGATGAAGACAGACGTAGATATAAAATGATGCAGTATATATCGATGACATTGGCAGCGGTATCATCTGTGATGTTTATTCTAAATGTTTTAACAAAAAAAGAAGGATTGATGATATCCACATTACTGTTTACAGTATTTAATGTAATATTTTCAATTTATCTGAAAGTAAGGAAAGAAATAGGACAGATATCGTATATATTATTTTTAGCGGTAATAATGGTATTGTTTGCATATTTTATAATAACCGGAGGTACGGAAGGGTTCAGTCCGATATGGATGATAATATTACCAACAGTAGCATATATGGCATTCGGAATGAAGATGGGTATGTTTTACAGCATATTGGTAATGACGGAAATAATATTTTTCTTTTATGTACCGATAGGAAAAGAACTGTTACAGTGGGAATATACAACGTCATTTCATATGAGATTTCCATTGGTATATTTTACGAGTTGTATAATAGGATTTTTTATAGAAGCACGCAGGGAATATATATAGATACACCAATATTCTGAAAAACAAATATGAATATGCAATGAATTTTGATGCATTGACCGGACTTCATAACCGAACATGGTTTAATACATATACTGAAAACATAAAAAAAACAGCAAAGGAAGGGCAAAAAACAGGAGTACTGATAATAAGATATAGATTCATTCAAAAAAATAAACGATACATACGGACACCTTGTAGGAGATGAAGTATTGAAGCAGGCGGCGGAAGTAATTAAAGAAAACAGTCCAACAGATGTAATAAGGTGGGGTGGAGAAGAGTTTATAATAATAACAGAAGGGATTGAAAAAGAAGAGATAATAAAATACGCAGAAAACATAAGACAAAAAATCTCTGAACTGAAAATAAATGGAATAGAAGAAAAACTTACGATCAGTATAGGAATGTCAGCGGAAGAATGGGGAGAAGGGTCTTCACTTACGCAGTTGATAAAAACCGCAGATAATAATTTAAATAAAGCAAAGAGAATCGGAAAAAATAAGGTTTTCGGGTTTTAAAAAATTTATTAAAAACTATTGACATACTGAAAATATTGTGATACAATAAAGCCAGTAAGAAAATACCATATTTTCTTAAATCAAAAATAATAATTATAAACTGAATATTCGGCAAAACCGTCGAGAGGCGGTGACGCAAAGCTAAAGGGACTTAAATAGTCAGCCAGTTGCAATTATATGGAAACATATGTCGCACTGGCTGTTTTTTTTTCATAAATTGAAAGGGAAGATTATGAATATTTTGCAGGAGGTAAGACGAACTGCAGATGCAGGAATAGAACCGCTGAAAATTACATATTCATCAATAAAATCATGTAGCGGAGAAGGTACTTTGGGATACCGTGCTGTTATAACGGTAAACAGTTTGCAACTTGGTACACTTGCGCAAAATGAATATACACCTATATCGGATAGCAATGAAACAGGGGTAAGACTTGCAGAATGGATAATTATACGTGTAGCAAAAGAAATAAAAAAAATTATAAAGGATGAAACAAAAAACATATTTGTGTCAGTGCACTGTCCTGTACATATTGCTTAATTACCTGATTTATACAGCAGAATAAAAGATTTGTTTAGAAATAATAAAACAGAAATTCCCAGAGACCTATGTTTTAAATTTTCATCAAAATTACTTGAAAGTAGTTCTGAAAATATACAAAAATCTTTAAAAGATTTAAAACTTTTGGGAATACAGACCATGATTTATGGTTTTGCATCAAAAAATTGTCCGGTTATGCGACTGACTGAAATTTGTCCGGATATAGTAATGATTGCTCCGGAGGTAACTGCATATACTGATGACAGAAATAAGCCATCGCTTATACCGTCATTTGTGCAATTTATGAAAAGTGTAGGAGTGGAGGTAATGGCAGAAGGAAAGTTAGACAAAGAGCAGAAACGCACACTCGGAAGAATTGGTGTTTTAGGTATATGTGATGGAGTATCTGTAATGACTGCAGAAGAAATAGAAGAATCTTTAGAAAGAGAAGAGATCTGATGAGGCAGATAAAAAGCACACTCAGAAGAACGGCAGCCGAAGTAAGGCAATACCGTATTTTGAAAAGGATTATACCGGCGATAATTGGAATAATTGCAATGTTACTAATTATTGTCTACATAGTAGCAGTTCTATACAGCAAATACAGAAGTTTTACTGTTACTGTACTAAAATATGACGCGATGAAATATGCTCTTACGCTATCAGACACGCCGGAATTTTACGAAAATACCTCAAAACTGAATAGCAAAGCGTCAACAGACATAACAAATATTGATGGAAATACACTTCCGGCAGACCTTGACAATATAAACGGAGAGCATAGCGGAGATAATTATGCTGCATATACATTTTATTGTAAAAATGCCGGTACTGAAACAGTGACGTACAGGTATCAGTTGTATATAGCCAATATGACACGTGACATAGAAAAAGCGATCAGAGTCAGACTTTATATAAATGGTAATTCTATTACGTATGCCAGGACAGCGTCGGACGGCAGCGGACCTGAGCCCGGAACGTCTGAATTTAAGACAGAAACAGTGATTGCCGAGTCGGATATAGAAAATTTTGCACCTGGAGATATAACAAAATATACTGTAGTAATCTGGCTTGAAGGAAATGACCCTGACTGCCTTGACCATCTTATAGGAGGCGAATTTAAGATAGATATGACAATGTCAGTCATAAAAGGAGAGGCAGAAGAAAAATAAAATAACAGATATTTTTGCCGCACAGCGGTTCAAATATAAAAAAAATAAAAAGGAGAAAAAACAATGAAAAAAATAATTCCCGCGATGTGTTTGCTGTTGGTATCAGCAGTACTTATGGGAACATCGACCTTTGCATGGTTCACAATGAACACGACAGTTATTGCAAGCGGAATGAAGGTTAATGCCGTAGTTCCGAAATCAATTGTAATAAGCACAGAATCAGGAGGTACATACTCCGCATCCGTCGACCTCGGAATGACAGACGCACAGACATTGTATCCTTCATCAACAGTTACAACGCAGAATTGGTACGCTCCGGACGGACTTATAGACAATAGAATCGATCCTATTACCGGAGATGCTACTCTTACAGAAGAAGGTACCGATTTTGTTAATTTGACAAATTGGGCAGATGGCTTACTTAAAGATGCAGACGGAACAAATGTATACGCAGTAAACAAAACTGTATATGTAAAGAGTGCAGATGCAGAGCAGGCAGTTTACGGACTATATGTAAGTTCATTGACCGTTGGAGGAGAATCAATAGATTCAGTTGTTTTGGGAAGTGAAGTTTCAAAGGCACTTCGTGTAGCAGTAGTTACAGCAGAAAAAACATTGGTCTATGCTCCGAACGGGTACGATACTGAATGCAATCCGATAGCAAGTTTAGGAGGAACAGGCGGAAACGTAGGTACAGCTGATAGTAATAATTTTGTAAGTGCAACGCTTGGAAGCACCGGGTCAGTTCTTATTGAGAACACAGAAGCAATTGACACTGAAATAGAAATAAATATATTCATTTGGTATGAAGGTCAGGATTCAAATGCCAACAACAGCAATGCATTAAATGTAGAGGAACTCGAAATAGTCATTGAATTCACATCATCACTTGAAACCGGTACATGGGCATAAAAATTGAGATATTAAAGTAGAAACAAGTGTTGTAATTGTCGTAATTGCCGTTTTTTCATAAAATTATCTTGACTTATTTGTATTTTTTGATACAATACATGCAAGAATATAAATTAACGGAGTCATGCAAAAAATCGGTATGCGGCTCGGAAGGGATAAATTTATAGAAATAAAAAAAGTACTAAAAATTGTGCTGAATGTTTTCATTTGGATATTTGTTGCATTTGCAGTAGTAATTACAACACTTGCACTTGCGGCACAGTCAAACGCAGACGGAGTACCTGCGATAGGAGGAAAATGTTTTCTGACGGTATCGACAAATTCAATGACACCGAAATTTAAAAAAGGTGATCTACTGATATGCGATATGCTGACTGACAGTGAAAAAAGTGAACTGAAGGTTGGAGACGTAATATCGTTTTATGCAAATCTTGACGATAACGGAGTAAACGAAATCAATTCACACAGGATAACATCAATAAACTACACTGCAAGCGGAGAAGTGGAGAGTTACAAAACAAAAGGAGATAATAAAACCACAAACGCAATTGAAGATAAAAATCCCGTAAGATGGCAGTTTGTAATATGCCGGTGGGGAAATGACGGAGAAAACGGTGCAAAGATAGGCGGTGTAGGAAAAGTCATTTCATTTTTACAGCAGCCTAAAGGATTTTTTGTAGTAATAGTTCTTCCACTCATTTTGTTTTTTCTGTATGAATTGTATATGTTTATAAAGGCATTTATGGCAGTAAAAAATACGGGAAAGCGTCAGATTACGGCAGCAGACGAAGAAATGATCAAACAAAGGGCAATAGAAGAATATATTAAGTCTCAGGCTTTGAAAGAACAAGATTCTGAGAAAAAAGACGGTAATATCGACGATAACGATGACCATTCAGATAATAAAGTATGATAAAGATTAATGCGGTTGCCGTACTACTCTAAACAAGTGAATTTTTATTTGAAATTAAAAACCACGCAAATTGCGTGGTTTTTTTTAAAATAAAATTTTTGTGTATTTAAAAATATTGTTTTTTTTATTTGTTTATAAAATTAAGTATTGTTTGGTTTATAAAATACATTGAAAACAAAGCCTATTTCAGTATCAAGTTCAGAAATAGTTTTAAGTTTTTCTTTGTCAGAATCGCTTGTATTATAATAATAAGGAGTCATAGCAAATAAATCGCTGATTTCCTGATTATTATTTAAGTGCATATCTGAAGTTATAGTTTCTTCATAACATTTTTCCATTATTTTAGGTTTAAAATTTGATGAATTATTTTTGTAAGGAGTATCATATATAACACTTTTAAGAGCAAAAAGATGATTTTCAGAAGGACTTACTGTTATTAATATTCCACCACATTTCAATATTCGATTAAATTCAGATTCCGACAAAGGAGCAAACAAAGATAAAACTATATTAAACGAATCAGCAGAGAAGGGAAGTTTATTGATACTTGATACTGAAAAATTAATATTTTTATAACTTTTAGCAGCAAATTTAACAGCATCCTTTGAAACATCTGTTGCAAAAATTACAACATTATTTAAATGTAAGGACAGTTTCGAAAAAATATTATTACTATAGTATCCTTCACCGCATCCGGTATCTAAAATTACAGGTGAATTAATAAAGTTTTGTTTGCAAAATACTTCAATAAGTTCACATAATTTATCGACAATAATACTGTAGTGATCAAGTGCAAGGAATTTTCTACGCGCAGAAATCATTTTTTTATTATCACCGTGTACGCCGCTTTTTTTATTATTCATCAACAAATTTACATACCCGTCAGCAGAAACATCATATGAATGATTATTTCGGCATTTCATAGTATTATTTATTTTTATAAGATTTTCTGAGCACTTCGGGCAAATATACATTTTTTTAGTCCTGTTCAAAAATTTCTTTTAAAATTATACACCTTAAAAAAATATTTGTCAATAGAAAATCAAATTTACAAAATTATATTGAAAAATCCATATTAAAAATTATATAATAAAGTATATAAAATATTATTATAAATTTTTTATGAAATGTAATACATAAACAGGAGAAAAAAATGCTTGAAAAACTGATAAGTATTATATCTGCAAGACTTTACGTCGATGCTGATGATATTACTCTTGATTCTGTTATAACTGATGATCTCGGTGCTGATTCTTTAAATATTGTTGAACTTGCCTTCGATATAGAAAATGCCTTTTCAGTTAAGGCGACTGATGAGGAAATTATGGGAATAAAAACAGTTGAAGATATACTGGATTATCTTAAAAAATATTCTGAAAAAGAACGTTTATCTGATATAACAAAAGGCAATCAAATTTCATGGTAAATAAAAATACAAAGTATAAAGGATAAAAAAATGAAAAATAAATTATTATCTCCTGCAATAGTATTTATAATTGGTTTTTTGACAATGGGATTAGGAAATACTGTAAGCATATATATAATTACAGACTGTATATCTTTTGACAAAGACGGAGAAGCACTTTATCCAATGAGAGAAGCCGTACTTAATTTTATTACATTTGGTATTTACGGAATTTTATGGACATATAAAACCGCAAGAACGGTTTGTGCAGAAACAGAGGGGAAAAATAAAGGTTTTACTGTTCTTATCACAGTTCTTTCCGTATTTCCGACCCGATGTATTAGTATGGCACTTATTGCAAACAAAATGTTACTTTCGGAGAAATACTGAAAATGATAGCCATTGGTTGTGAAAATATATCGGTTTCTTACGGGACCGACATTGTACTTGATAATATTACATTCAGTCTTAATGAAGGCGAAAGACTTGGAATCGTGGGAGTAAATGGTGCAGGAAAAACTACTTTACTTCGTTTTTTAAGCGGTGAAAAAGAACCTGATAATGGAAAAGTTTTTATTTCAAAAAATCTTAGTATCGGCGTACTTAAGCAACATGTGGGGTACGAAAGCGAAAAGAGCGTTTATGACGAACTTGTATCGTCATTTTCTGTTCCAAACACATCAGATATTAATATAATAGAGGCGACAAAAGGAGAATATATAAGCCGTATAAAGGGATTTTTGAAAAATTTGGGATTTAATGAAGATCAAACATTTAAAATACCTGTTTCATCCCTTAGCGGAGGTCAAAAAACACGAATAGCTTTAACAGCATTACTTTTAAAAAATAATGATATTTTAATGCTTGATGAACCAACAAACCACCTTGATATTTCATCACTTTTTTGGTTAGAGGAATATCTTAGAAACAATGGAAAGACAGTAATAATTATATCTCATGACAGATATTTTCTTGATAAAGTTACAACAAAAACGCTTGAAATAGAGAACTGCAAAGCAAAAATATATAACGGAAATTATTCTTTTTATGCTGAACAAAAAAAGAAAAATCGTGAAATTCAGGAAAAGCACTATAAAAATCAGCAAAAAGAGATTATAAGAATTGAAAATTATATTGCACAGCAACGTCAATGGAACAGAGAGCGTAATATTATAGCCGCCGAAAGCCGTGAAAAACAACTTGCTAAAATGGTTAAAGAAGAAAAACCGATGGCGCTTCCGGAAAAAATAAAAGTTAAATTCAGTTCTGCCGGACGCTCAGGAGATGATGTGCTTTCTGTTAGAAATATAAGTAAATCTTACGGTGATAAGACTCTTTTTTCAGATGTGTCATTTGAAATAAATTATCATGACCGTGCTTTTTTATTCGGCGAAAACGGTTGCGGAAAATCAACTCTTATAAAAATAATTGCAGGTAGGATAACACCTGATAAAGGTGTAATTGACTGTGGATATAATGTAATACCCGGATATTATGATCAGGAAAATCAGGATTTAAATCCAGAAAATACTGTCATGGATGAGTTATGGGGGGTTAACGAAAACAGTTCTCCTAGAGAGATACGCTCTATTTTAGCAAAATTTTTATTTATTGGAGACGATTGTTTTAAATTTGTTTCAACTCTTTCAGGCGGCGAGCGTGCCAGACTGACACTTGCAAAACTTATAATGTCAAAAAATAATTTTCTTATACTTGATGAGCCTACCAATCATCTGGATATTAACAGCCGTGAAGCACTTGAAAATGCACTTTTGGAATATGACGGAACAATTCTTGCAGTTAGTCATGACAGATATTTTATGAATAAATTATCAACAAGAATGCTTGTATTTAATGCTGTTGAAAAAGGTAAAATATTTGATTATAAAGGCACATATTCTGAATTTAATGATTATAAGGCAAAATATTTGATTGACAATATTACAAAAACAGAAGATAAAACCGAAACTGCATCCAAAAACGAGTATTTAAGAAAAAAAGAAGAAGCATCTGCAAAAAGAAAATTTGAGCATAAAATTCAGGTATCGAAAAGGGAAGTTGAAAGAATAGAAAAAAGGTTGGAAGAAATTAATGAAGAGAGCAGTGGTGAAGCCGCTCGTGATCACAAACGTTACCTTGAACTTTATGAAGAAAAGGAAGATCTTGAATCAAAACTTTTAGAACTTTATGAATTTCTTGAAGAATGTTTAGAATTTTAAAGTTCCGGGACTTTAATCGATTTTGTAACTTCTCTGCAAATTGTGTATAAATTGTTAATATAAAATATTTATATAAATGTATTGCAAATAGTTTAATTTTTATATTTTGAGACATACTTATAATTTAATTTATATTTTTACACTGCAAAAAATTTAATAGAAATTATTTTTTGAATTTAAGTAATTTTTTAATAACAATAAAATAATTATTTGTAAAATTCGAGTATAGCATATAACAAAGAAAATTTTTATTTCAAAATAAAAATAATTATAACGTAAATATTTTATTTGATATTAAATTTTAAATATAAATTTTTAAATTAAATTAATTGACAGATTATATCCCGCTGTATTGAAAAACATACAGCGGGATTTTTTACTTCCCTTTATTATACTAAACTTTAATTTGGTATAATTAAGTTTATATTTTTTAAGATAATAAAGTTTAAAAAAATCTCAAATATTTTATATTATTTATGCACTTCTCCAAAATTTTTTATAATAATGCTGATCAATTATTTTTTTATGTTCAATGTATTAATTGATAAATTTTAAAAATTTTTTTGCTTGTAATATTTTTTGCATACGGAACATATTTATGAAATGTAAAAGCATGTCCAAAAATATATAGTAAAAATTTTTAATCAAGTAAGTACATATTATTTTTTTCTTTAAACGTTTTAGCATGAAAAGGAGATATAAATGTTTACCGATGATGAGTTATATGAAAAAAAAGAAAAAATAAGAAATTATATTTCTTCCCTTTTTCCGGAGCATATAAGATCTGCTTGTAAAAATTATCTTTCGGCTTATACAGATATAAGTGAAGTCAGAATCAGAAGCGGTTCTCCTCTATCCTTTACACTTCCAGAAAAAAATTTGATTACAGGAATTAAATGTACCCATGAAGATATTGCATACTGTGTAGATAAAATGACCGAGAGTAATTATATGAAATTTGAAGATATGATGAAAAACGGATATATTTCATTAAAAAATGGGTGTCGCGCAGGTGTTGGCGGTGATGTTTTTGTAGAAAATAATAAAATAAGACTATTAAGAAGTATAAATACTGTAAATATCAGGATTCCTTGCGTTCTTACAATAGAAAATAAAGAACTTATGGAGTATCTGGAAAAAAATAACCATTCAAAAAGTGTGCTTGTAATTTCACCTCCCGGCGTCGGAAAAACAACTGTGCTTAAAAATATTGCTTATAGACTTTCCACACCTCCCGTATCTAAACGGGTTGCGGTTGTGGATACAAGACAGGAACTTTATTTTGAAAACAGCAACTCACTTTCGGATTATTTTATTGGATATCCAAAGGCTGAAGGAATTTTGATAGCAGCATCATACTTTAATCCACAATACATAATATGTGATGAGATAGGCGACGAACCAGAAGCAGAAGCAATATCATCTTTACAGCATATAGGTGTTCCACTTATCGCATCTGCACATGCGGAAAGTTTTTTTGATGTAAAAATGCGAAAAAATTTGAGAATAATGCTTGAAAACTGTGTTTTTGATGCAATAATGCGACTTTACAGAGTAAAAAATACAGTAAAATCAGAAATTAAATCTTTAAATGAAATACTAAAATAAGTATTAATTACATTTCGGAGATAAGATGAAAATTACATTATCATTTTTAATTATCTTTATGTCTTTTTTAATGGCATATTATAAAATCTCTGAGTTAAAAAAAATAAAAATAAAGGGCGAGCATTTAATGAAACTTGCTGAAAAAATAAAGGATAATTTAAACGGAGAAATGTTATCGGTACCGCGTCTATACGAAAATTATTTCAATGAGCATTACAATGAAAAGGCTTGTTTTTCTTATATGAATGAACTTATTCCATATTTAAATAAAGAGTTTTCAGATGTATCGTTTATTGAAGAATATATTGATATTCTTTCAAAATTTTCCACTCTTACTCTTGATGAACTTTATAAAAATTCTGAAAAACTTATTAATATTTCCGAAAAAGGATGTAAAGAAACACAGGAAAAATATAATAAAGACAGTCAAAATGCATATATTCTATTTCCCGGAATAGCAATAATTTTTCTACTGATTTTATTATAATATAAATGATTTTTTCCTTAAAAATAAAATTTAAACATAAAAACGTTAAAAATACTTAGTTGTCGTAAGACGGCGGATTGGAGAAAATATGGATCTCGGACTTGTTCTGAAAATTGCCGGAATAGGGCTTATAGTTACGGTTTTATGCCAGGTCCTAAATAAAAACGGACGTGATACAGAAGCGACGATGGTCTCGCTTTCCGGAGTTATAATAGTCCTCTTTATGCTTGTTTCAAAACTTGGTGAATTGATCAAAGTTATAGAAGGGGTTTTCGGAATTGGATAATATATATAAGATCTGCGGTGCAGCAATTATTGCTACCGTTCTTTCAATCGTACTTAAAAACAGAAGTTCTTCCATTGCTCCGTATCTTACAGAAATAACATCTGTTATAATCATTTCCAGTGTAATTTCCGCTCTTTTACCCTTTGTAACTTTTGTAAAAGGACTTTTAAGCGGCAGTGCGGTAAAATATGATATCTTTGATATACTTATTAAATCTGCAGTAATTGCGGTCGTTTGCCAGGTTGT
This sequence comes from uncultured Clostridia bacterium, assembly GCA_944381115.1. Taxonomy (GTDB): domain Bacteria; phylum Bacillota; class Clostridia; order Oscillospirales; family CAG-272; genus SIG673. The sequence goes on along the minus strand of CALWJV010000017.1, from coordinate 44,681 downwards.
ATATGATATTTGTAAGGAAAACGGCGAAAATATGCTGGCATCGGTTGTTGAGTTTGCCGGGAATGCAGAGATTATATTACTATCACTCCCTATGATAACCGTACTTTTAAAGAATGCTTTTGAGGAATTAAATTTATGAAAAAAATAATATTTATACTATTATTTTTATTTGTCTTCAAATTACCGGTGTTTGCTAATGAAATAACAATAACAGATGAAACTGAAATGCCAAAATTTGAAAGCGAAGATTTTATACCTCAAAACGTATCAGAAAGTTTAGAAGAAAACGAGATAAGTACAGAAAACGGCAAAACATCAGAAAGCATTTGGCAATTTGTTTTAGGGGCAATAAAAAACTCATTTTCAGAACTATCTCCTGATATCGGAATACTCCTTGGAATAATAATTATTATTTCTGTTTTTTACAGATTTATTGATAATAAATGCTTTAAAACAATAATTTCTTACATAATAACTCTTATTATGCTAATACAAGTGTTTAATATAATAAAAACTGTTCTTGACTGTGCAATGGATTCTTTAAATTCGTTAAGCGAAATATTAAACGCCATTTTACCTGCTTTTTCCGCGATACTCTTGATGGGCGGCAGCACATTTACTTCCTTTGCTCAAAGCGCATCGTTCGGAGCTGTGCTTGCGTTTCTTAACATTATAATCCAAACTCTTCTTTTACCTTGTATCAGTTTGCTAATGCTTCTTTTAATGTTTGAAAGACTGTCTCCGCAATTTTCAGAACTGAATCTGCTTCGTTTTTTTAAAAAAAGTATATTGACAGTTTTATCTTTTATAACAATGATCATGCTTACTGTTATAACATATCAGCATATTGTAAGTGCTGGTAAAGACTCTATATCAGGCAGAACTGTAAAATTTGCTGCATCAAACTTTATTCCTATTGTAGGATCTGCGGTTGGCGAATCCTTTAAAACAGTGAGCGCCGGACTGAAATATTTAAAAAACACCGTCGGAGGAGCAGTTATACTTTCCGTAGCCGTGACAATTATTCCAGTGATGATAAAGATATTTCTTGTAAAAATATATTTTAATTTCTTGGCTTTTTCCGCTGGAATCATGAATATGCAAAGCGAACGTAGTTTACTTGAATCTTCTATATCTATTCTCGATATTTTAAATGCAATTATCATTTGTATTACAATACTATCAATATTATTAATAATTGTTTTTGTTTTATCGACATTTTCAATTAATGTATGAATTATATAAATATTGTAAATTCGGTCCGTATTTTGGTATATATTTCAGTTGCATGTACACTTATAACGGTACTTGTCGCAAAAACAAAATTTGCCGGTAGTGTAAAATATGTTTGCGGCATTTCCCTCCTACTGACAATTATAACAATACTTTCTCCGTTTTTAAAAACAATGGGGTCGTTAATAAACATTGATTTTTCTGTTACTGAAGATGAGGAACAGGCAAATGTTTCTGATGAGATACTGATAAATCAAAGCGCATCCTTTATTTGCGAATACGTTAAAACTCTTTTATCACAAAAATATTCTATTGCGTCGGAAAATATATCTGTTTCTGTAACGCTTGATGACAGTAATAAAGAAAATATTTTAATAAAAAATATAACACTTTCTTTTAAAAATACAGACGAAAGCATATATTTACAGGCTGCAAAATATATTTCGGATACCATAGGATGTGAATGTTTTGTAATATCAAAGTAGGAATTAAATAAGCAAAAAAGTAAAAAAGGAGTAAAGGAATCTACATATGAAATTAAATTTATTAAAGAATAAAAACTTTTTAATAGTTTTAATCGGATGTATCTGCGGACTGTTGCTCATTTTTCTCGGAAACACAAATAGTAATAAAGAAAGTGATTTACCGATATCTGAAAATATTTATACATCAGATGAAATTGAAAGTTATACAGATTCTCTTGAAAAAAAGATTACATCACTTTTATCTCATATAGGAGGTGTAACTGAGGTTAATGTTATGGTTACTGCTGAAATATCAAAAGAAAAAATTTATGCAACTTCCGGAAACAATGATGATTATGTAATAATAACAGATTCTTCAGGAAATCAATCCGCACTTACGGTTGCTGAAATCAACGCAAATATAAGAGGTATTGCTATAGTATGCAATTATGGGGAAAATGAAATGCTTAAAAAAGAAATAATTGATATGCTCGCTTCCCTTTTTAATATTGGTACTAATAGAATCTCAATTATCAATACATAAATTCAATCAAAAAATGTTTTATTTTTAATTAATAAATTTACCCGAAGGTTTAAATAAATATTTTGTATCAGCAAAAATTTTTTTATAAAACTAAGTTCTTTTTTATTATTTTATTGACAAAAAAATTGTTATATGTTATAATAACTAATATTTTTCAATATAATAATTGATTTTAAACTAAAAAGGAAGATAATTTGATACAACATATTTTAGGAATCAGACCGCCTCCGACCAATGTTCGATTTTATTTTATGTATTAATAATTTCAAACATTATGAGGTAAAATTAAAATGTGGTTTATATATGCACTTTTGGCAACACTTGCCTGGGGATGCGCAGATCTTTTTTATAAAAAAGGCGCAGATGAAGAGGACAGGTACAGCCATTTAAAAACATCTGTCATTGTAGGACTTGTAATGGGTATTCATGCCATTATAATGCTAATAAGAGGTTTGGACTATGATTTTCTGAATCTAATTTTGTATTTACCAGTTTCCCTGATGTACATACTCTCCATGACAATAGGATATTTTGGTCTCAGATATCTCGAATTATCAATTTCTTCCCCTATCCAAAACACTTCCGGAGCACTTGTAAGTATAATGTGCCTTATATTTTTAAGCCAATCTATGGACATTATTTCCGGAATTGCAGTTGTTATTATATGCATTGGCGTATTTCTTCTCGGTTGGTTTGAAAAACAACGAACAGATAATTTTGAATCCGAAAACAACAGAAAATATAAAATAGGATTTGTTGCTTTTTTGATGCCAATTCTCTACTGCGTATTTGATTCGCTCGGAACTTTCTTTGATGCTTATTATCTTGACGATTTCACAAATACCCCTCTTGTAAATGTAACTGAAGAAAATTTTGAAGATGTTGCAAATACTTCTTACGAACTTACTTTTCTTTTAGTTGCAATAATTCTTTTTATTTATGTAAAGTTTATTAAAAAACAAAATTTCGGAATTTTATCACAAAAATACCGTTTTGGCGCTGCTGTTTTTGAAACAGCAGGACAGTTTACGTATGTCTATGCCATGAGCGGTAACGGTGTAGTAGCCGCACCTATGATCGCTTCTTACAGTATTGTTTCCGTAATTCTTTCAAGGATTTTTTTAAAAGAAAAACTTTCAGGAAAACAATATGCCGCAGTTGTTGCTGTTTTGTTCGGTATTTTAACTCTCGGAATTGTAGAGGGGCTTTCAGAAGCAGAAAATTTGCCGGTATGGCTGAATAACCTGTTAGGAAATTGATGAAACAGGTAATTTACGGTTTTATTACTGTAATTTAAATTTTTTAAATTGAAACAGCAGAATTTCAGATTTTTTTTGAAAAACTGCTGTTTTTTTTTAATATACTTGAAATTATATTTATTTTGTGATATACTTGTTGTATCTTGTATAATAAAAAGAGAAAATTGAAAGGTTAGGTATACACATAATGGCCGAACTCAGATGGAACCCAATGATTGATGACTGGACAATGGTTGCCTCGCACCGTCAAAACAGACCGCAAATGCCAAAGGACTTTTGTCCGTTTTGCCCGAAATTCGGAAAAGTACCTGATTATGACGTACTCGCATATGATAACGACTTTCCGGCACTTTCACAGACTCCTCCAAAGATGGATTATCCTTTTACAGAAAAAGGTAAAAAAATTTATAAAGTCGCTCCTTCTTATGGAAAATGTGAGGTAATATTATATTCTCCTGAACATACAGGATCACTTTGCTTGCTTTCCCGAGAGCATATTGTAAAACTTGTTAAACTTTGGATTCAGCGTTTTAACATTATGAGCAGTGATAAAAAAATAAAATATGTTTTTCCCTTTGAAAACAGAGGCGATAAAGTCGGGACAACAATGCCTCATCCGCACGGTCAGATGTACGGATTTTCTGTAATGCCTAAAAAGATTGAACTTGAACTTCAAAGTGCTAAAAAATATAAAGAAACAAACGGAAGCTGTCTTTTTTGCGATATAAACGAGGAAGAAAAGGACTTTTCTGAGCGTATGGTCTACGAAAACGAAAGTTTTATGGCTTACATACCCTTTTTTGCAGATTACGCATACGGAACATATATTGCTTCAAAAAAACATATATCAACCATTGCCGAACTTGATGAAAAGGAAATTGCTGACCTTGCAGACATTATTAAAGTCATAACCGGATCGTATGATGAACTTTTTGATTACAAATTTCCTTATATGATGTGTATGCATAATGCTCCTGTAAATTCTGAAAAAGAATATCCTGATAACCGCGAATATTATCACTTTCATATTGAGTTTTACCCTCCTATGCGTTCGGCTGATAAACAGCAGTTTATGGCGTCGTCAGAGACAGGTATCTGGGCACATTGTAATCCTACTGCTCCTGAGGAAAAAGCCGCAGAACTACGTGAGGCAGTAAAAAAATTTCTTGACTCCGGTAAATAATTTTATATAATACAGATTTAAAATTTGATTTTTTATTATGTGATTGGAGAAAAAATATGTCAATTATACAAAGGAAATTCGGAACATTAAGTTGCGGAACAGACGTTACCGCTTATATTCTTTCGGCAGAATGCGGAATTTCAATTACAATACTTAATCTCGGCGGAATAATTCAGTCTGTAAAAATGCCAGATAAAAATGGAAATATAAAGGATATTGTTTGCGGATACGATAATCCCGAAGATTATATTGTGAACAGCGGATATAATGGCGCGCTTATCGGAAGATATGCAAATAGGATCAAAAACGGTCAGTTTAATCTTAATGGAATTACATACAAAATTCCTAAAAATGAAAACGGCGTAACAGCACTTCACGGCGGAAATGTAGGATTTGACAAAAAAATATGGAATGTTGAAACAGGATGTTGTAAATGCGGGAACGCAGATAAACTTATACTTACATATACCTCCCCTGACGGCGAAGAAGGTTTTCCCGGTAATCTTGATGTAAAAGTTATATATCGTCTTTCAGATGACGGTGAATTCTCCATACGTTATTTTGCAAAAGCAGATAAAGATACACCTGTTTCCATGACAAATCACGCATATTTTAATCTTTCCGGTTATGATACACAAAATATACTCAACCATCAATTAAAGCTTAACTGTGATAAAATTGTTGCAGTTGATAAAGAACTTATCCCGACTGAACTCATAGATGTTACCGGAACTCCATTTGATTTCCGCATACCTAAGACCATCGGAAAGGACATATTTGTAGACGACGGACAGTTAAAAATTGCGGGAGGATATGATCATACCTTTATTATTAATAAAAGTAATAGTAAATTTTCATGGAAACATGATATTTTGCTTAACGGAGCCGCAATTCTTTACGATTCAGAAAGCGGAAGGAAACTTACAGTTTATACGGATGCTCCGGGTATTCAGGTTTATTCAGGCAACTTTATGGGAGGAAATTACTTTAAAGGCGGCGTTGCTGCTGAAAAGTACGGTGCTGTATGTCTTGAGACCGGATTATATCCAGACTCCCCTAACCGTCCTGATTTTCCTTGTTGCATTTACGGTCCGGACAGAGATTATACACACAATGCTGTATTTAAATTTGAGATAGAAAAATGAAATAAAAAAACTGCTTATAAAAGCAGTTTTTTTATTTGCCGATTTTAAGTTCCAGTGAATTCAAAAATTTTTTAAACATTACTGTTTGATCGTCTGTAACATTTTTTGCTGAAATAAATTTGGATTTAGCGCTTTTTCTACCGAAAAAAAATATTCTGAACCAACGTCTTATTTGATATAACGGAGTTAATATCGGGTATTTTACAAGGACAGGATAAAAAGTTTTAAGATCATTGTACGGAAGAAAAATTTTTTTCAAAAGTGTTTTAAATTTTCCACCGTTTACGATTTGCGAAGCAACCGAATAATTTTCAAAATTACCGTACGTTCCTGATAAAAGAATATATCTGTGGATCTGTTTTGAAAGTTCGGTTTGCTCTGCACCGTTCCACCAAACATCAAAAAGATGTTTAATCTCTTTTGTAAAGGTAAGGAGTCCTGCCTCTTTTAAAATTTTTTCCGCTTTATCGGTGTCAACACCCATTTTATCAATAAAATATAAATCGATAACCGGCTTTATTCCGATACCGCCGTAAATGAAATGTCTTGCCATATGCGTAATATGGTAAAAAAGAAAATATTCATTGGGCATACGATAACAATAAAGACTTTCTCCGTCTTTTTCAGCAATATCCCAAATATTTTCAAGTATTTTTTCTGCTTTTGGCATCTGTTCGATCAATCTAAAGTGGAGTTCAAGGTGAACACCGCCGGGTGTCATAAAAGAAACATCGTGACTGTTGCCTATTATTACAACTTTATATTTGTATTTTTTTGTAAAAACATTTTCAGCCTTTTTAATATCATCTTTTTTTATCAAAATATCAATATCTGAACTTGTACGGAGGAACGGTTGTGGGTAATAATTACGTAAAACCGCACCTTTTAACGGAATATAAGGTATTTTTTCATCTTCAAGTACGGTTTTTATTTCGGAAAAAGCAGCCGATATCTGAAGATATCTGTACATTGCAATGTCAATTTCTTTATTAAATTTTTCTGAAATTTCATCATCAGAGAGTAATCCGAGTTTTTTAAGCGACAAACCGACGATATGTGCAACATCGTGTGCTTTTGAAAATTTAAATACTGTGCTCAGAAATTCTGAGTCAATTTTTTTCGGAAAACACGGCTTTTCATCCGGTGTAAACAAACAGTATTTGATCAGATCGAGTATTTCCTGAATATTTACTTTCATTATTTTCTCCGTTCAAAATCAAGCGGGTTTATTTTATGCCTCGGTATCACAGTAAATACAACTGTATACGGGCGTATTTCCGTTACTGAGTTTAAAAATATGATGTATGCCCGGCTCAGTTGATGTTATACAGCGGGGGTTTTTGCATTTTATGATATCAGTAAGAGTACTCGGAAGACCTATATGCTTTTTTTCAGTTATTTTGCCGTTTTTTACAAATGCAACCGTTATATTTGGGCTAATGTATCCGAGAACATCAAGATTTATATCAATGTCACTGTCAATTTTTATAATATCCTTTTTACCGAGTTTTTTACTCGGTGCATTTTTAATTATTGCAACAGTACAGTCAAGTTTACCTAAGGATAGCATATTGTAAATCTCCATTGCTTTTCCGGCGATAATATGATCTATGACAATACCGTTTTTTATATCGTCTATATGCATTATTCTACCCCCAAAAGCATCATAATAAGCGCCATTCTAATGTATTTACCGTTTTTCGCCTGCCTGAAATAAGAAGCACGCGGATCGCTGTCCACTTCTGTAGAAATTTCATTTACCCTGGGAAGCGGATGAAGAATCGAAAGTTCCTTTTTTGCGTTTTTCAGTTTATCCGGAGTCAAAATGTAACTGTCCTTCAAACGTAGGTAATCCTCTTCATTGAAGAACCGTTCTTTTTGTACCCTTGTCATGTAAAGTATATCAAGGTTTGACATGACTTCCTCAAGCGAATTTGTTTCCGTGCATGGAATGTTTTTAAGTGTAATATATGTATTTTTAACATAACTCGGAAGTTTAAGTTCATCGGGAGATATAAGAGTAAATTTTATTCCTTTATAACGTGACATTGCAGCAATAAGAGAATGAACTGTTCTACCAAACTTAAGATCTCCGCAAAGACCTATTGTAAGATCATTAAGACTTCCCTTTTCACGTTTTATGGTCAAAAGATCAGCAAGCGTCTGCGTTGGATGATTATGACCGCCGTCTCCTGCATTTATAACAGGAACGTCACTTTTCATGGATGCAACAAGCGGAGCACCTTCTTTAAAGTGTCGCATGGCTATTATATCGGCATAACCGCTTACGATTTTAACAGTATCGGAAACGCTTTCTCCTTTTGCAGAGGAACTTGATGCCGCTTCGGAAAATCCGAGCACACTTCCGCCGAGTTCAAGCATTGCAGCCTCAAAAGAAAGGCGTGTACGAGTTGAGGGTTCAAAAAACAGAGTGGCAAGTTTTTTATAGCGGCATTTTTCTCTGTAAGCATCAGGTCGGAGCATAATGTCCTTCGCTTTTTCTATAAGCGCATCAATCTCTTCGGTAGTGAGATCAAGAATATCAATTAGACTGCGCATTATTTCCCCCCCTTGATCCAACTTTCATCCGATGGATTGTTTCTGAATGATTTAAGACGCGCAATATCGTCGGGAGCAATGTATTTCTCCTCAGCCGCAACCTCTGCAATTACATCAAAGTTTGTAAGACTGACGTTTTTTACATTTGCTTCTTCAAGACGTTGAAGTCCTTTTTTCATACCGTAAGTAAATATACTTACAATACCGAGTACTTCGGCTCCTGCCTCCCGAAGAACATTTACGACTTCAATTACACTTCCTCCGGTTGATATAAGATCTTCGACAACAACGACCTTTTGACCTGATTCAAGTCTTCCCTCGATTTGATTTCCTCTTCCGTGGTCCTTTGCGCCGGAGGAACGTACATATCCCATGGGTAAGCCTAATATATGCGCGCTTATAGCGGCATGTGCAATACCTGCGGTGGATGTTCCCATTATCACTTCAACATCCGGGTACTCTTTTTTTATCGTCTCTGAAATTGCATTTTCCACATCATTACGAACTTTCGGAGCGGTAAGAGTCAAACGGTTATCACAATAAACCGGACTTTTTATTCCGCTTGCCCATGTAAACGGTTTGTCCGGGCTGAAAAATACAGCCTTTATGGAAAGTAAATCTTTTGCAATAAGTTTTTCAGTGTTTGTCATCATTTATCACCTTTCAATATTATTTTTAATTCTTCGACCGTACTTACAATTATATCTGCGTTTGCATTTAAATGCTCATTCCTGTCCCCGTAGCCATAAAGGACTCCTATTGACATTAATCCGTTTTTCTTTGCTCCGTATATATCATGTTGTCTGTCTCCGACCATTACGGCTTCGCATTTTTTTATTCCCGATCTTTCAAGTGCGTATGCTATAACCTCATCCTTTTTTGTCCTTGTTTCATCAAGTGTACTTCCGTAAATTCCATAAAAGTAAGAATAAAGTCCAAAATACCTCAGTATCTCAATTACAAACGGTTCCGGCTTTGAAGATGCAACATAAAGTTTTTTACCGCATATGCAAAGTTCGTCCAACATATCTTTTACACCGTCATATACTTTGTTTTCATAAATTCCCTTAGGTTTAAAGTATTCACGATAGTATCCAACCGCAATTAATGCGTCTTCTTTGGAAAGTCCGTAGTAATCCATAAAACTTTCAACAAGAGGCGGACCAATAAATTTTCTCAATTTTTCCGGATTATTCTCATTTATTTTAAATTTTTTCAATGCATACAAAACAGAATTTGTAATTCCGGTGTATGGATCAGTAAGCGTACCGTCAAGATCAAAGAGGATATATTTCTTATTCATATCATTCCAAAAAGTCTTTTACGCAACGTCTGTATGATTCAACCGGATCTGCTGACGCTGTGATCGGACGTCCGACAACTATATAGTCAGAACCAAGTTCCTTTGCTTTTGCCGGTGTTGTGACGCGTACCTGATCGCCTATATCCCCGTCTGCAAAACGTACACCCGGAGTTACCGTTAAAAATCCTTTACCGCAAACATCATGTACTTTTCCCGCTTCAAGTGGAGAGCATACAACGCCGTCAAGTCCCGCGGATTTTGCGCAACTTGCATAGTGCATTACGACTTTGTCAAGCGGTTCTTTTATAAGAAGATCGCTTTCCATTCTCTCCTGACTTGTAGAAGTAAGTTGAGTTACGGCAATTAATAACGGACGCGTACCGTCTTCCCTTATAAGCCCTTCGAGCGCCGCTTCCATCATTGCAACGGTGCCGCTTGCGTGAAGGTTACACATATCTACATCAAGAGAAGAAAGGACTTTCATCGCTTTTTTTACAGTATTCGGGATATCGTGAAGTTTTAAATCAAGAAATATTTTGTGTCCTCTCTTTTTTATCTCTCTTACTATATCCGGTCCTGCACCGTAAAAAAGTTCCATTCCGATCTTTACATAAGGTTTTTCATCTTTGAATTTGTCAAGAAACGAAAAAACTTCTTCTTTATTTGCAAAATCGCAGGCTATAATCACATCTTTACCCATTATGTGCTCCTCCTATTATTTCTTTAAGTGAACTTATTCCGTATTTTTCCATAACTTGAGGGAGTGCTTCTATTATATCCTTGCAAACATACGGATCTACAAGATTTGCGGCTCCTATCTGTACGCCGGTCGCTCCTGCAAGCATCATTTCAATGACGTCATTTGCATTTGTGACACCGCCGATACCCATTATCGGTATTTTAACGGCATCGTAAACCTGATAAACCATACGAAGCGCCACTGGCAGGATCGCACTTCCGGAAAAACCGCCCATTTTATTGGCTATGATCGGTCTTCTCTTTTTCAGATCTATCCTCATTCCGAGCAGAGTATTTATAAGACTGATACCGTCGGCGCCAGCATACTCGCAGGCCTTTGCAATAGATACTATATCCGTAACATTTGGTGAAAGTTTGATGTAGACCGGCTTTGTCGTTACCGCTTTGACCGCTTTTGTTACCTTTGCCGCCATTTCGGCAGATGTACCGAAACTCATTCCGCCGTTGTGTACGTTCGGGCAACTTATATTTATTTCCAGTATTCCCACACCGTCCTCTTTGTCTAGTTTTTCGGCAACAAATGCATACTCATCTATTGAAAAACCTCCGATATTTGCTATTACGGGTTTTAAAAAGCACTTCCTGAGTTTGGGAAGTTCCTCGGATATGACCTTGTCAACACCGGGATTTTGAAGGCCGACGCTGTTTATCATTCCCGCCGGCGTTTCCGCGATCCTCGGAGTCGGGTTCCCGAATCTCGGCTCTTTTGTCGTACCTTTGAATGAAAAACTTCCGAGACAGTTTATATCGTAGATCTCGGCAAACTCGTATCCGTAGCCAAATGTTCCGCTTGCAGGAATTATGGGGTTATCAAGCGTCAGACCGCTTAATATAACCTTTGTGTTTACCATATGATCTCCTCCTTTACCAGAACCGGTCCGTCTTTACAAATACGCTTATTTCCGTATTTGGTTTTACAGGAACAACCCATACATGCACCGAATCCGCATCCCATTCTTTCTTCAAAACTAAATTGACCGCTCGTTTTGCTCAGATCGTATACGGCTTTTAGCATCGGCTCGGGTCCGCATGTGTAAAAATATGAGTAATCAAGATCTTTCATTACATCGGTAACAAAACCTTTTATACCGTTTGAGCCGTCAACGGTTGTCACATAAACATCGGCTCCGAGCGTGACAAATTCTTTTTCGGCAAAAATATCGTCTTTTCCGTTAAAACCAAGTACAACAGAAGGTCTTTTGCCTTCTTTTATCAATTTTTTACAAAGATTGTACATCGGTGGAACTCCGACTCCGCCGCCTATAAGAAGGGGCATATTTCCGGAAACCGACAGATCATATCCGTTTCCAAGCCCTGTCAGAATATCTAAAGTGTCACCGCTGTTCATCTTTGCCATTGCGGATGTTCCTTCGCCGACTACCTTATATATCAAAGTAAGAGTGTTTTCGTCATAATCACACACCGATATCGGTCTTCGAAGAAAAAAGCCCCCTATCTTTATGTTTACAAACTGTCCGGATGCAGTAATACCGTCGGTTTTTCCGGAAAGTATCATAAGCATAACTTCTTTTGCTATTTTTTTCTGACTTACTATCTTAAAAAACTCCTGTTTCATTGCCATGGTAAAATTTCCTTTAATCAAGAATCTATTGTGGAGATACAGAGCGTTGTCTCTTCAAGTACATCGAGAAGCGTTTTTACTGTATCGAGCGATGTAAAAATATTTACGCTGTTTTCTGTCGCAAGGCTGCGAATGCGGCGTTCGTCATTCTGACTTGATTCCGAACTTCCAATGTCGCTCGTATTAATTATATAAGCAATGTGTCCCTGACGGATAGCATCCGGTATCTCCTCACTTCCGTCGCTTATCTTACCGAGAATGTGGGTATTTATGCCGTTTTCTTTAAGGAACATTCCAGTTCCATATGTTGCCTGAATATTGAATCCAAGATTATAAAATCTTCTGATAAGAGGAAGCGCTTCTTCCTTATCGCTGTCGGTTATCGTTACGAATACCGTACCGTAATTTTGAAGTTTCATTCCGGAGGCTTGAAGGGCCTTGTACATTGCCCTGTTCAGTTTGTCGTCATAACCTATCGCCTCACCGGTTGACTTCATTTCGGGAGAAAGATATGCGTCAAGGCCTTTAATCTTGTTAAAAGAGAATACCGGTACCTTTACATACCAGCGCTTCTTCTCATCCGGATATATTCCGAATATTCCCTGTTCTTTAAGGCTTTTTCCGAGAATTACCTCGGTCGCAATATCCGCAAGGCTGTAACCTGTCGCCTTTGAAAGGAACGGAACAGTCCTTGAAGAACGCGGGTTGACCTCGATAATAAATACGTTATCGTTTCTGTCAACTATGAACTGTATATTGTAAAGACCTATGATACCTATACCGAGACCGAGTTTTTTTGCATATTGAAGTATTATTCCCTTTACTTTGTCGGAAATGCTGAACGGAGGATAAACGCTTATTGAGTCTCCGCTGTGTATTCCCGTGCGTTCGACAAGTTCCATGATACCGGGAACAAATACGTCAGTACCGTCGCAGATAGCATCGACTTCAACTTCTTTACCGAAAATATATTTGTCAACAAGAACCGGCTTATCTCTGTCTATCTCGACCGCCGTTTTAAGGTAATGGCAGAGTTGCTCCTCATTGGCAACTATCTGCATCGCTCTCCCGCCGAGAACGAAACTCGGTCTTACAAGTACCGGATAACCGATTTCTTTTGCCGCTTTGATTCCGTCGGCAATATTGGTGACCGCTCTTCCGTTCGGCTGAGGTATGTTGAGTGCATGAAGTATCTTTTCAAACGAGTCGCGGTTTTCCGCACGTTCAATAGCCGTGCAGTCCGTGCCGACTATCTTTACTCCCCTTCTCATAAGCGGATCCGCAAGGTTTATTGCTGTCTGACCGCCAAGAGATGCTATAACGCCTTCTGGTTTCTCGAGTTCTATTATGTTCATAACATCTTCCGGAGTAAGAGGCTCAAAATAAAGTTTATCAGAAGTTGTATAGTCTGTTGAAACGGTTTCCGGATTGTTGTTTATAATTATAGCCTCATAACCCGATTTTTTGATGGTTAAAACAGCGTGAACTGTTGAATAGTCAAATTCAACACCCTGCCCGATACGTATCGGGCCTGCACCGAGAACGACTATTTTCTTTTTATTAGAGACATTTGACTCATTTTTTCCGGTATACGTGGAGTAAAAGTATGGGATATATGCATTTGTATGACAAGTGTCGACCATTTTATATATCGGGAAGATACCGTTTTCTTTTCTTAAATTGAATATTTCGATTTCCGGCACTTTCCACTGTTTTGCGATAAAAGAGTCGGAATATCCCTTTTTCTTTGCCTCTTTGAGGATATCAATATTTCCGGTGTTTGCTTTTATAACGCTTTCATATTCAACTATTCCCTTTATTGCTTCGAGGAACAAGGGAGTAATCTCTGTGATTTCAAAGATCTTGTCTATCGATACGCTTTTTCTTATAAGTTCGGCAACTGCGAACAGTCCGTCATCTCTGAAATCTTTCAAGTAATCGGTTATCTGCTCAACACTCATATTATCGAATTTTTTCATATAAATGTGATCAACGCCTATTTCAAGAGAACGGATTGATTTGAGCATACATTCTTCAAGCGTTGAACCTATTCCCATGACTTCTCCGGTCGCTTTCATCTGCGTACCGAGTTTGTTGGTAGCGGATGTAAACTTGTCAAATGGGAATCTCGGGAATTTTGCAACGACATAATCAAGTTTCGGTTCAAACGCTGCGTTAGTGTTTGCAATGGTGATATCTTCAAGGGCCATACCGACTGCTATCTTTGCGGTAATTCTTGCGATCGGATACCCGCTCGCCTTTGATGCAAGTGCCGACGAGCGGGAAACTCTCGGATTGACTTCAATAAGGAAATATTCAGAAGATTTAGGATTAAGTGCAAACTGAACATTACAGCCGCCTTCAATTTTAAGCGCTTTTATTATCTTGATTGCGCTGTCATTAAGCATTTTGAGGTCATGATCGTTTAATGACATGATAGGAGCAACAACGACAGAGTCGCCTGTATGTACTCCGACAGGGTCAACATTTTCCATACCGCATATTGTTATTGCCTTGTCGTTTGAATCTCTCATAACTTCAAACTCTATCTCTTTATATCCTTTTACGCTCTTTTCAATAAGAACCTGATGGACTGGAGAAAGTTTAAAGGCGTTCGTCCCGATCTCAATAAGTTCCTCTTCATTGTTTGCAAAACCACCGCCCGTACCTCCGAGAGTAAACGCAGGACGCAGAACCACAGGATAACCGATATCTATCGCGGCTTTTTTTGCTTCTTCAAGCGAATATGTAATTTTGGAAGGAATTACCGGCTCACCGATTGACTGGCAGAGTTCTTTGAAAAGTTCTCTGTCCTCTGCTTTTTCTATACTTTCGCTACTGGTTCCGAGGAGTTCAACGTCACATTCCTTAAGTACACCCTTTCTTTCAAGTTGCATTGCTAGGTTAAGACCTGTTTGTCCTCCAATGCCAGGAACTATTGCATCTGGCCTTTCATAACGCAATATTTTGGCAACATATTCAAGTGTAAGCGGTTCCATATAAACTTTATCTGCTATTGTTGTATCAGTCATTATCGTTGCAGGATTAGAGTTTACAAGAACAACTTTGTATCCTTCTTCTTTGAGTGCAAGACATGCTTGAGTTCCCGCATAATCAAATTCTGCAGCCTGACCTATAACTATGGGTCCTGAGCCTATTATAAGTATTTTTTTAAGATCCGTTCTTTTTGCCATATTTTTTCCTCCGAAATTTTATTTCCATGTATTTTTATCGTTATTATTAAATTTTTACAGCGTTTATAACGTAGAATTTAATTCATTTACAAAATCTTTTGTCAGCATACACTATTTTATTGTCGAAAACAGTCAGCATGCATCTTCCGTAAACTTCTTTGCCTTCAAACGGTGTACTTCTGCCTTTTGACAAAAAGTCATTTGGGTCAATTTTATACTTTTCATCAAGTGCCCAAACTGAAAATCCATTTTTATTATCTATTTTGAAACGCTTTTTTGGGTTTTCACTTAAAAGTTGCGTAAGTTTTTCAAGTGTAATTATTCCTTTTTTTACAAGTTCTGTGTAAAGAACCGGAAATGCTGTTTCAATTCCGACAATACCCATAAAGCTTTCCTTTAAACCCTTGGATTTTTCCTCTTCACTATGCGGAGCATGATCTGTCGCTATCATGTCTATTGTGCCGTCTTTTATACCTTCAATAAGCGCTTGTCTGTCCGCTTCACTTCTTATTGGAGGATTCATTTTAAACCTACCTTCATCCTTAAGCATTGAGTCATTCATAACAAGATAATGAGGCGCGGTTTCACATGTAATGTCCAACCCGTCCGATTTTGCTTTTCTTATAATTTCAACACTTTCCTTTGCAGATACATGACATACATGGTATTTAGCACCGGTTTCTTTTAAAAGTTCAACGTCTCTTTGTATCGGTCCCCATTCGCTTTCACTGCAAATACCCCTATGACCGTTTGCTTTTGCAAATTCTCCGTCATTTATATATCCACCGTTTATCAGACTGTTATCCTCGCAGTGAGCAACAATGATTTTTCCAAGCTCTTTTGCTTTTAACATAGCGGCTTTCATGATTTCTTTGCTTTGTATGCCTTTACCGTCATCTGAAAATCCGGCAACATACGGCGCCAAATCATCCATATCTGAAAGTTCTTTTCCTGCCTGAGACTTAGTAATTGATGCATAAGGGTAAACTCCGATAATTGCATCTTTTTTAATTATATCAAGCTGGATACGAAGTTTTTCGAGACAGTCAGGAACAGGCAAAAGATTAGGCATACTGCATACACCGATATATCCTCCTTTTGCTGCTGCAGCTGTTCCGCTTTTTATTGTTTCCTTATAAAAAAATCCCGGTTCACGGAGATGAACATGTACATCAACGAAACCGGGAAAAACAGTATAAGATTTACATAAAGAAATAAAAGAAGAAAAATCAAAAATTCCGACAGGAGATTTCCCCGCCTTAAATATTGTATCAAGTTGTCTTTCAGTTATTTTAAAGGTCATTATTAAACATCCTTTCGGGTAATGAAAATATAAAAATACCCATGACAAATTTTTAAAATTGCAAAAAATTACTAATTAAAAAATCTGTCGATTTTCGACAGATTTGCTATTTTATTAAACGCATTTCGGTTAAAAACTGCATTAATTTTATACTGCCGAAAAACTGTTGTATTAATTATGAAATTTACTTGAAATATAATACCATATATTATTTTATTTGTCAATACTATTCTGATTTTTTTTATATTTTGTTTTCAATTTCTTCTCGAAGACGTCGAATTATTTTTTTTTCAAGTCTTGATATATACGACTGTGATATGCCTAGTAAATCAGCAACCTCTTTTTGTGTAAGTTCTTTGTCATCTTTACCAAGACCAAACCTCAATGTAATTATCTCTCTTTCACGCTCCGATAGTTCTGACAATGCCTTTCTTATTGTTTTCTTCTCCTCTGCTGCCTCAAGTGACTTATATATTTCCTCCTCATCTCCTCCAAGAATATCGGAAAGCAGGAGTTCGTTTCCGTCCCAATCAGTATTAAGCGGTTCTTCTATGGAGACTTCACAGTTTTTTCCGCTGTTTTTTCTGATATACATGAGTATTTCATTTTCAATACATCTGGACGCATAGGTTGCAAGTTTTATATTTTTATCGGATTGATATGTATTTATCGCTTTTATAAGACCGATTGTACCTATTGATATAAGATCTTCAATATCCGTATTAAGATTTTCAAATTTTTTTGCAATATAAACCACTAATCGCAGGTTATGTTCGATCAACAGATTTCTTGCCTTACTGTCACATGAAAGCCTGCCGATTGCCTCTGCTTCTTCTTCTTGCGAAAGTGGAGGAGGAAGCGAATCCGGTCCATTTATATAATATACGCCTCCGTCTGCATTTTTAATTTTTTTAAGTTTTTTTAAAAGATTTATTACCTTGATTTTTACAAACATCTGCTCCTATAACCCCTTCCGACATTTTAAAATAATCTTACTTTAAAATTAATTTTTTATTAGTATTGATGGAACTATTCCATCATTTTCTCCAAAAATGTTACCTTTTCCAACAGCCACCCATGCTCTGACGTTTGTTCCGTTAATCAAAGTTTTGTTTGGTTTCATGCAAACGCACATTTCTTTTCCGCTGACAGTTTCATAAACGGTTACACGCATTTTAATTTTACTGTTTTTCATAATATCGGCATCTAAGTTTTTGACACCTATGAGTGTTTTTTCATCGGTGATTTTCAGCATTGCTTTTTCACTTAAAAAAATAACAGGTTCTCCGCTTAAATGCTCTGTCAGCATATTACCGCTGTCTTCAGTAAGATAAAAATCGCCTTTTTTATCTCCTACAAAAATTTCGGCTTTTACATTTTTTGCTGTCCCTTTTTTTGAAAACATTTTTGCGAATGCTATGATCAATGCGGTAATAAAAGTTACTCCTACAGCAAAAATACTAAAAGGAAGTTTTTCCGGTACTGAATTCACGTCTCCGTAAATGGTTACTATCCTCTCACCAACCAATTTATTAAAGACCGAAAAAACCGCAGTCATACCGCCGCCAATTAAAAAGTTAACAGCGATATATGCAATAAAATTATAAATCGAGTTTTTTAAATTTCTTTTTTCAAAGGCGATATAGCACATAAAATACGCAAAAAAAAGAGCGAGGATTATACTGTCTGTCCTAAGTATAACGGTAAACGCAGAATAAAGCGCTCCAAGTATTGCCGCAATGACCGCTTTAAAAGTTTTAAATTTTAATTTCAGTAAATAAGATGTAATATAAATTGCCAAAAAATCCATACTGAAATTAATGGCAAACAGAATATCTATGTATATTGTCTGAAACAAATATTCTCTCCTCCTGATAAAGGATTCGTTTAGATTATAACACTGCAAACAGAAAAAAAATGTCATATTCGGGAGACAGAGAAATATTTTTATTATTTATTTTAATTAAAAGATTTTCGACAAAAATCGGTAAAGGTGTTGCAATATTTTTAAAATTATGTTATACTGTTATAAATTAATCTTAAAAATTTATTCGAAGGTATTTTCAGATGAAATATTATATAAATACAGATGAATTACGAGAATTTATACCTAAGCTTTGTGTCGGAGACGAAGTTTTTCTTTCAGGCACTGTCTATTGCGCGAGAGACGCAGCTCACAAACGTATTGTTAATTTAATCGAAGAAAAAAAAACACTACCGTTTTCCATAAAAAACGCTGTTATTTATTACTGTGGTCCAACTCCGGCAAGACTCGGTAAAGTAATAGGATCTGCAGGTCCTACAACTTCGTCAAGAATGGATGTATTTATGCCTGTATTACTTAAAAACGGACTTG
Source organism: uncultured Clostridia bacterium (assembly GCA_944381115.1). GTDB lineage: Bacteria > Bacillota > Clostridia > Oscillospirales > CAG-272 > SIG673. The sequence continues at coordinate 25,797 of CALWJV010000017.1, read as the reverse complement.
CTGCAACAATCGGAAAAGGCGGAAGAAGTACTGAAACTGAGAAGGAAATGCTAAAATACGGTGCAATCTACTTTGCTGCTATTGGAGGCGCCGGAGCAATAGCGGCGAAATGCATAAAAAGCTGTGAAGTTATCGCATTTCCGGAACTCGGATGCGAATCGGTAAAAAAAATGGAATTCTCGGATTTCCCTCTCATTGTCGGAAACGATATTCACGGAAATTCTCTTTTTAACAAGTAATTCTTTAACTATATTATTTATTTTTAACTTTTAACCGATGATACGGTATTTAAATCGAAAGGAATTAAAAATGATAACAGTTAACAATCTGAGTTTTCATTTCGGAGGACAGACTCTCTTCAAAAATGTGAATCTAAAATTTACTCCCGGAAACTGCTACGGTATTATCGGAGCAAACGGAGCCGGTAAAACAACTTTTTTCCGTATTCTTTCCGGAGAACTTGAACCTGCAACCGGTGACATTACAATCCCGGATACAGTCAGAATGTCTGTTTTAAAGCAGGATCACTTTGCATATGAAAAATATACAGTTCTTGATACTGTGATCATGGGTAATAAACGGCTTTACGATATAATGAAAGAAAAGGATACACTTTACGCCAAAGAAGATTTCAACGAAGAAGACGGAATAAAAGCGTCTGAACTTGAGGCGGAGTTTGCAGAACTGAACGGATGGGATGCTGAATCCGATGCTGTAAAACTTTTAACAGGACTTGGATTGTCTGCAGATACTGCTTACGATATGATGTCATCATTGAAAGAAAGTGAAAAAGTTAAGGTACTTCTTGCCCAGGCACTTTTCGGAAATCCGGATATAATTTTACTTGATGAACCGACTAACGGTCTTGATCTCTCTGCCGTTACATGGCTTGAGGATTTCCTTGCTGATTATTTCGGAACCGTTCTTGTTATTTCGCACGACCGACACTTTCTTAATGATGTTTGCACGAATATTGTTGATATTGACTTTACCGGTATCAAAATGTATGTAGGTAATTATGAATTTTGGTATGAATCCAGTCAACTTATTCAGCGTATGATAAAACAGCAAAATAAGAAAAACGAAGATAAAATTAAAGAACTTCAATCGTTTATAGCACGTTTTTCGGCAAATAAATCAAAATCACGCCAGGCAACTTCGAGAAGAAAACTTCTTGATAAACTTACCGTTGAAGAATTACCGGCATCAAGCCGCAGGTATCCTTATATCGGGTTTGATATCGACCGCCAACTCGGAAAGGATATTCTTTCCGTTAAAGAACTTTCAAAATCAAAAGACGGTATAAAACTTTTTAACAAACTTTCATTTACAGTAAATAAAGAAGATAAAATTGCCTTTGTCGGTAATGAAATGGCAATTTCCGTTCTTTTTGATATAATCAACGGCGAAGATGAACCAGACAGTGGCGAATATAAATGGGGTATAAGTGCCTCCTTATCTTATTTTCCGCACGATAATTCCAAATATTTTATAGATCACAACGAAAATATAATCGAATGGATGAGAAATTACTCAACAGATCAAACAGAGGCATATTTGCGCGGTTTTCTCGGTCGTATGCTCTTCTCAGGTGATAGCGTTTATAAACCTGTTAATGTTCTTTCAGGAGGAGAAAAAGTCAGATGTATGTTCTCAAGAATGATGCTTAAAGGCGCAAATGTCCTTATTATCGATCAACCTACTGACCATCTCGATCTTGAATCTATAACAGCGGTTAATAACGGACTCAGTGATTTTAAAAGTGTAATTCTCTTCAGTTCTCATGATTATGAAATAGTAAATTCCGTTGCAAACAGAATAATTGAGATAACTCCCGATGGCTGTACAGACTTTCTTGGTACATTTGAAGAATTTATCGAGAAGAAAAACGCTGTTAATAATTAAAGGAGATGCCTTAAACAGTATTATGGAAAAGGAAAATACGGCGGAAAAGTCCCGCAAAGCATTACTTTTTTCTGTCATGTTTCATTTTATTCAAAAAAACACCGTTCTCTGTATTGCGGCGGTTGCAGCGATAATTACTTCAATTATCATTCCTCCTGACGCACAGTACCCAGAATATTTTAATTTAAAAACCATAACATGTCTTTTTTGTACACTTGCAGTTATATGTGCGTTCAAAAATATCAGATTTTTTACGATTTTAGCAGAAAAAATCATTTCTTTTACCGGAAACCTCCGAACCGCAACCGTAGCGCTGATATATATAACTTTTATTGGTTCAATGATAATTGCAAATGACATGGCATTGATTACCTTTTTGCCACTCGGATATTATGTTTTATATTGTACAAAAAATGAAAAATATATGGCACGACTTTTTGTGCTTCAAAACATTTCTGCAAATCTCGGAGGAATGCTTACTCCATTCGGAAATCCGCAAAATCTTTTTTTGTATTCCCATTTCAATATTCCGACATTGGAGTTTATGGGAATTATGATATTTCCTTTTCTTCTTTCAGTAATTTTACTTACAGTCTGTGCAATAATGTTCCCGAAAACAGCGTTGGTTTATGAAAATAACCATAAAAAATTTTTACCGGTGAAAAGAACCATTTATTATCTGATACTTTTTACTGTATCAATTTTAATTGTTTTTGGTACTGTTCCGTATTACATAGGCCTTCAAATTGTACTTATAGGTGTATTTATTGCCGATAGGGACGCACTTTTGCAGGTTGATTACGCCCTGCTGATGACGTTCGTATTTTTCTTTATTTTTGCCGGGAATATGGCAAGAATAGACGAGGTCAACAGTCTTTTATCATTTCTTTTATCAAAAAATACACTTCTTTTTTCAGTCCTTTCCTGTCAATTCATATCAAATGTTCCATCGGCGGTTTTACTTTCTCATTTTACAACTGACTATCCTTCTTTGCTACTCGGTGTGAACATAGGCGGGACCGGTACTATCATAGCATCTCTTGCAAGCCTTATAACATTTAAAAATTATTTATTTTATAATAAAAAAAATTCAGGTAAATTTTTAGCCGTTTTTTCATTATATAATTTTACGTTTTTAGCGATTTTGACTGTATTTTGCTGGTTTTTAACTGCGTTTTTATTTTAAAAAATTTGTTATATCCATTTACTTCCCTTTTGTTAAATTTAATTAAAATTATAATCTAAAAATCATTAAAATAACAAGGAGAACAATATGAATGCTCTGAAAAAACTTATCAAAGAAAATTCGCTCAGTTACGGTAGCATACCGTTTTGGAGTTGGAACGATAAACTCGAAGAAAAGGAACTAAGACGCCAAATACAAAATATGCATGATCTGAAAATAAACGGTTTTTTTATGCATGCAAGAGGCGGTCTTGAAACGGAATATCTATCCGAGGAATGGTTCGATGCAATTAAAGTATCGATTGATGAAGCAAAAAAACTCGGTATGGAAGCATGGTCATATGATGAAAACGGTTGGCCAAGTGGATTTGCAGGCGGAAAACTGCTTGAAGATCCAGATAATCATGCCGTTTTTATTACTCACAAATTTGTTGACAGTTTTCCGGAAAATACCGACGGGATCTATGCGATTTACGCAATTAATGGATCTAAAAAACCGATTTTGACAAAAAAAGCAATTGACGGGTCGGAAAAATATCTCCTTGTTTATTATAAAACCGATGCATCTTATGTGGATATCATGAGAGATGATATAACGGAAAAGTTTATTGCTCTTACCCATAAAAAATATAAAGATGAACTTGGGCAGGATTTCGGTAAGACCATGCGCGGGTTCTTTACTGATGAACCGCAATATTACAGATATGCCACTCCGTATTCAAAATTTATGGATAAATGGTTTTTGGAGGAATACGGTTACTCTGTTTTTGAGGCGATTCCATCTATGTTTTGTGATTATGAAGGTGCAAAATCACACAGATATGACTATCACCGCATGACTCACACAAAATTCATGCAGAATTTTGCTAAAAAAATATATGATTGGGCAAATGAAAACGGAATTGAAATTACCGGTCACGGAATTGAAGAACGTGCACTTAATGCACAAATGCTTTGTTGCGGATCAATAATGCCTTTTTACGAATATGAACATATTCCGGGTATAGATTACCTCGGAAGAAGTCTTACAACATCTCTTGCGCCAAAGCAACTTGGTTCGGTTTGTGAACAACTTGGTAAAAAGAAGGCCGTTTCGGAAATGTTTGCCTGTTGCGGCTGGGATGTTACACCTACCGAACTTAAACACATTGCGGAACTGCAGTACGCAGGAGGAGTAAATGTAATGTGCCAGCACCTTTATCCTTACTCGGAAAGAGGTCAAAGAAAAAGAGATTATCCGGCTCATTACTCTACTCATAATCCTTGGCAAGAATATCTCAAAGATTTCAATGAGTATTTCAATAATCTCGGGTATATTCTTTCTTTAGGTAAAGAGGCAGCAGATGTTCTTGTTATTCACCCGATACACAGTGCGTGGCTTGTATATCAGCGTATTGTAAACGAAGTTCCTGAACTTGAAAATAATTTTAAAGAACTGTATACAAAACTCTCCGAACATCAAATTCCATACCATTTCGGTGAAGAATCAACAATGTTCCGCTACGGTTCAGTTATCGGAAATAAATTAAAGATAGGAAAATGTACATATTCAACCGTAATTTTACCGGCTGTTGATACACTTGACAAAAATACATCGGATCTTCTTCGTAAATTTAAAGAAAACGGAGGCAAAATTTATACTTTCAAACATCATTTTCCTCAATATCTTGAAGGAAAACCTGCTGCTGAAGGTGAATATGATTATCTTAACGGCTCGCCTGACATTTCCGATCCGACTGTTTTTGAAGAATTCTGCAATGATATTCCATTTTCTCTCAGAAACATTGATGGTCAAAATATTAAAGATATTGTTTCTATGTACAGAATTACTGATTTCGGCAGGATCATTTATTTTGCAAATATTAGTGATAAAGAATTTAAAGACCTTAAATTAAAAATCAACGGCGTAAAATCTCTATGTGCAATTGATATATCTACTTTGGAAACAAAGGCGTTGCGTGGAAAAATTACTGATTACGGCTGCGAAATACTTCTTGACTTTGAAGGTAGTGAATCATTAATTCTGACAGAGTATGATGCACCGGGTTACCTTCCGTTTGAGAAAAGCAATGAAAAAAATATTATTAAGTTTGATAATCCTTTCACCCTTTCCGAAATGCCTGATAACCTCTTGACACTTGATCGCGCCGCTCTTTCAAAAAACGGTGTTGACTTTACAGAAGTACGTCCCATAGAACGCATCAGAGACAATCTTTTAAAAGAGCGTTACAGCGGTAAAATATGGCTTAAATTTTATTTTAATCTGGAAGTTATTCCGGAAAAACTTGATTTTATAAATGAAGTATATTTTGTTGAAGAATTATCAATTAACGGCAAGGTTATCAATATGGGCAACCAAAGGTGGTTTGATATTAACTTTGCTTTAACTGATATCTCAAAATATTTGACGCTCGGAGAAAACTCAGTTATTTTAAAAATCGAATATCACCAAAACGACTATGTATATCATGTTCTTTATGATAACGTTATGGAGTCTTTGCGCAACTGTTTGGTATTTGAAACAGAAATAGAAGCAACATATTTAAAGGGCAGTTTTGAAATTAAAACAGATCCGTCAAAATTCTCTCTTCTTGAAAACGGTAACGGTAGATACGAATGTGCAGAAACCTTTACGTTAACTTCACAAAAAACCAATGTCGACATTTCAAATGTAGCAAAGGACGGCTATCTTTTCTACGGAGGTAAAATGCAATTTACAACAAAGATTAACTACAAAGAAGGCGATTCTACCGTTTTGAAAATCAGTGGGCGTCTTGCGATATGTGATGTTAAAGTAAACGGAGAATATGCCGGAACAATAATGTTTTCAAAGTATCTTGACATAAAAAAACATCTTAGAAAAGGTATAAACACAATAACACTTACCATTTGTAATTCCTACCGTAACTTTTTAGGTCCTCATCACAGAGGTACTATTGAACTTATGGGAATTTCACCCAAAACATTTTCCTATGAAAACGATTGGAAGGAAGGAGAATGTGCCGATTTTAATCCGGGTTACAGTTTTGTAAGATTCGGTATAGATACATAAACAAATAAAGATCCGTGATAAATTCACGGATCTTTATTTGTTTTGTTTTTATAAATTTTTTGTTTTAATGCGATCACTGTATTATATTTACTAATATATAATTTTTATTCTTAGTTATAAAATTTATTTTTTTATGTTTCTTGTCCAATGCAATTTTTAAAGGTAAATTTTTTTTAAACATATGTACAAACCGATTTTTTTATGATATAATTATTTTAAAGTAATTTTGAAAGGATCTATAATATGAAACAGTTTCTTGATGAAGATTTTTTATTGAATTACGATGTTGCAAAGGTTCTCTACGATAACTACGCTTCTAAACTTCCAATCATTGATTATCATTGTCATGTAAGTCCTAAAGAAATATCAGAAAATAAAAGTTATTCCAACATTACCGAACTATGGCTCGGCGGTGATCACTATAAATGGCGCGCAATCCGATCATGCGGTGTTGCTGAAAAATACATTACCGGAGATGCTTCTGATTATGAAAAATTTAAAGCATATGCAACTATTATGCCAAAACTTATGGGAAATCCGCTTTATCACTGGTCTCACCTTGAACTTAAACGTTATTTCGGCTACGATGGGATTTTAAATGCAGATACCTGCGATGAGGTATGGAATCTTTGTAACCAAAAACTTTTATCTCCTAAAATGAGAGTTAAAAATATTATAAAATCATCCGGCGTTGAACTTCTCTGTACTACCGATGATCCTACAGATTCACTTGAATACCATAAAGTCATTGCTGAAGACAAAGAGTTTAAAACAAAAGTTCTTCCCGCATGGCGTCCCGATAAAGCATTGAAAGTTGATGTTAAAGGTTACAGATCATACATCGACTTGCTTAAATCTGTCTCCGGAGTTGATATCACCGACATAAAGACTCTAAAAGATGCTCTTATAAAAAGGATGGATTTTTTCGATGAGGCAGGGTGTAAAACTGCTGACCACGGAATAGATAATTATATCCCATTTGCACTTTATAAAAATGAAAAGCAACTTGACGATATATTTAAAAAAGCTTACGAAACAGACGGTATGACTACTCCAGAAGAAGCCGATACTTTTAAAACAGCAATGCTTGCATTTTTTGGTTCCGAATATGTTAAAAGAAAATGGGTCATGCAGATACATTACGGCGTAAACAGAAATCCAAATACAAAGTTTTTCGCAAAGATTGGCCCAGATACCGGATTTGACGTAATAGACGGAAACGCTTCCTCCGGTGTAAATCTGGCAAAACTTCTCAATTTTATGTATTCAGACGAAGCACTTCCGAGGACGGTCATTTATTCGATCAATCCAAACGATAATGAAATTATCGGTACAATAATCGGCGCATTCCAGAATGACTCCGATGGGGGTATGCCGAGAGTCATGCAGGGTAGCGCATGGTGGTTCAATGATAATAACACTGGAATGCGTGCGCAGATGATCTCTCTTGCAAATCTTTCTGCATTTGGAAATTTTCTCGGTATGCTTACCGACTCAAGGAGTTTTATTTCCTATCCGAGACATGAATATTTTCGCCGTATTCTCTGCAATCTTATAGGTGAATGGGTGGAAAACGGTGAATATCCGGCTGATATCGAGTCTATTGCTAACATTATTATGGATATTTGCTATAATAATACAAAAAATTATTTCCGTTTCTGATTTAAATTATTTTAAATATAAAAATTTTATAAACAAAAAATTATGGAAATAAAAAGCGGCTGAATTTTAAGTTCAGCCGCTTTTTATTTAAAAATGTTTATTTTTTTTATATTATTATATCAAAATAAAAATTTTATATCAATTCCCTTTTTTGCCTATAAATTCCTCAAGTTCACTTTTAATTACAGTTACTCTCGGTCCGTAAACAATCTGGACTCCTTTTCCTTTGTGAATAACGCCGGATGCTCCGCTTTCACGAAGAAGCACATCAGAAACCAATGTTTCATCCTTAACGGTTATACGCAAACGGGTAGCGCAACTGTCAACGGTCTGAATGTTATCTGTTCCTCCAAGCCCGGCTACAATGATTTCTGAAATACCGTTTTCTTTATTTACAGTATTTTTGCTCTCTTTTGCTTTATTATAATCGCTCCTTGTATAAAGTTTTGTTTCTGCACCTTCTTCTCTGCCGGGCGTAACATAATTTCTTTTTTTAATAAGAACGGAAAATATAAGATAATATACAAGAAAATAAGCAATACCTACCGGAATGACCATAACCCAATTTGATTTTGCATTACCTTGAAGTATTCCGAAAAGCGTATAATCTATAAGACCGCCTGAAAATGTCATTCCTATACCAACATTCAGAATATGCATAAACATATATGCAAGACCAGCAAGAACACAGTGTATACCGTATAAAAGAGGGGCAACGAAAAGGAAAGTAAATTCAAGGGGCTCTGTAATTCCGCAAATTATCGAGGTGAGAGATGCGGACAGTAAAAGTCCTCCTGCCACTCTGCGCTTTTCAGGCTTTGCAACACGGTACATTGCAAGTGCTGCTCCTGGGAGTCCGAATATCATAAGCGGAAACTTACCGCTCATAAAACGCGTAGCGGAAACACTGAATTTAGTAACCGTCGGAGATGCAAGTTCCGCAAAAAATATATTTTGCGCTCCGCTGACAAGTACTCCATCTATCATCATTGAACCACCGACACCTGTTTGCCAGAATGGTAAATAAAAAACATGATGAAGTCCGAAAGGAATTAACGCTCTTTCAATAACTCCGTAAATAAATGTTCCGGCATATCCTGAACTTAAAACAAGTTCACCGAGTCCGAATATACCTCTTTGTATAAAAGGCCATACAAAAAACATTATTGCACCTATCGCAACAAACGTAACGGAGGATATGATCGGAACAAACCGTACTCCACCAAAAAATGAAATAACATTTGGCAGTTTTATTTTATAAAACTTATTATGAAGCACTGCTACAATAAGTCCGACAACAATACCGCCAAAAACACCCATTTCAAGCGATTTTATGCCGACAATATTTGAAATTGATCCTTCAGGAAGGGTTGGCGTAACAAACTCTCCCGAAACATTCAGACATGTAGAGATTGTCTGATGCATTACAAAAAAAGAGATCGCAGCAGAAAGAACCGCTGTTGCCTTTTCATTGTCCGCCATACCGAGTGCGATACCCATGGCAAATAGTATTGGAAGGTTTGAAAATATAATGTTTCCGGTATCGGAAAATATAAGCATTAAATTATAAAGAGGCTTACCAACACCGAGTAACCATGATAATCCGAACGAGTTTACCATGGTTTGATTTGTAAATGATGAACCTATACCAAGAAGCAACCCCGCAATTGGTAAAAGTGCGATAGGCAGCATAAATGAACGCCCTACCCTTTGCAATACGGCAAAAAACTGCCCTCCGCGTTTTAATTTAATATCGGCTGAAGCCGTAACTTCATTTGACATTTTATTTTTTCCTTTCTTTTTATATCGAGTATTTTTGATAAAATACATTATTAATTGATAATTATTGACATATATTTAGTATATACATTATATTTTATATTACGAATCAGATTTATTAATTACAAATTTAATAATTTCACTTTTTGATGCAGAACATTCACCTTCAAAAATTGTAAGTTGTGATAATATATCCGGATTAATGATAATCATTGCAGTAACATTTGAAAAACCTTCTTTTTTTATTATATCTAAATTTACTTTTGCAAGAGGAGTACCAACATCAATTTTTTGTCCGGTTTTTACAAAACTTTCAAAACCTTTTCCTTTTAATTCAACTGTATCGATTCCGATATGAAGAAGTATTTCCGCGCCGTCATCGGAAAGAAGACTGTATGCATGAAGTGTTGGAGTTATGTCAACGACGGTACCTTTTACCGGTGAAACAAAATATCCGTCATCCGGAATTATACCTATTCCCTCTCCGAGCATCCCGGTGGAAAAAACTTCATCCGGAATTTCGCTTTGAGGAATTACAGTTCCGTTGACAGGGGCATAAAGCGAACAAATTACTTCATCTTTACTTACTGAAAATAAACCATTCATAACTAACTCTCCGTATATTCTTTTATATTTATTTTACAAATTCCGTATTTTTTCTCTTATCGGAAGTACCATTGGTGGGGATACGGAAAGTTCATCTGCTCCGCATAATACAAGTTTTTTTGTAACAGAAATATCTGATGCTATTTCTCCGCATATCCCTACCCATATACCGGCTTTATGTGCATTTTCGCAAACAATTTTAATAAGTCGCATTACTGATTCGTGATCCTGTCTGTAATATCTTGATACAGATGGATTTTGTCTGTCTGCTGCCAATGTATATTGAGCCAAATCGTTTGTTCCTATACTGAAAAAATCAACTTCAGTTGCAAAAAGATCTGACAGTATTGCAGCAGCAGGTGTTTCTATCATTATACCAATCTCTGTTGCAGGATCAAACGGTATTTTCTTAATTATAAGTTCGGTTTTTATTTCTCTTATTATTTCTTTTACTTCTTTTATTTCAAAAACAGATGCAATCATCGGAAACATTATTGAGACTTTACCAAATGCTGACGCTCTTAGTATTGCGCGCAACTGTGATTTAAAAATTTCTTGCTTTTGCAGACAAAGCCTAATACCGCGGAGTCCCAAAGCGGGATTCTCCTCTATAGGAAGTTTTAAATACTGTGCGTTTTTATCTGCACCGATATCAAGCGTTCTTATTATCACTCGCTTTCCTTCCATTTTTCTGACAACATCTTGATAAATTATAAATTGTTCCTCTTCGCTCGGAGCCGAGGTCTTTTCCATAAAAATAAACTCTGTTCTGAAAAGTCCTATTCCCTCCGCATCATTCTCTATTACGCATTTTACGTCCTGACGGGTTCCTATATTAGCATAAAGCATAATGTTTTTGCCTTCTGAAGTTCTGGAAGGAAGTCCTTTAAGCCGCTGCAACTGATATTTTCTTAGTTTTTCGCTTTCCATTATTTTTTTATAAAATATGAGTGTTTCTTCAGATGGGTCAGTCTCATACTCACCTGTACTGCCATCTATGACTATATACTTTCCGTCTAATACATCCGGAAGTGTTCCACATCCGACAACACACGGAATACCATTCATACGGGCTAAAATGGCTGTATGAGAATTTTGAGAACCGTACGCAGTTATAAATGCAAGTATTTTGCTTTTATCAAGTTGCAGCATCTCACTTGGAGTAAGATCATCTGTATATATAATACATTCCTCCAAAATACTTTCAGATGTTGTTGTTTTACCCATAAGAATTTTGACAAGCCTCTCTGATATATCTCTTATATCGGTTACTCTCGCCATAAGGTACGGATCATTTGTGCTTTCAAGTATGGATATAAAATTTTTGGACGCTTCATTTACGGCTTTTTCAGCATTCATTTGCTTTTCTTTTATATTATTTTTTATAAGATCATGAAAATCAGGATCTTCAAGCATCATGCGGTGTATGGAAAATATTTCTGCGCTTTCCTCTCCTGAATTTTTAACTGCCTTTTTATATAGATCTTCAAGTTCTCTGTCTGCAATTTTTTCAGCATTTTCATACCTTAAAATTTCATTGTCGATATGATAAACGGTATATGAAGGGATTTTCTCTATACTGTTTTTAAGAAAACGCAGTTTCCCGACAGCAACTCCGTTACTTGCTGCAATCCCTCTGTATTTTAGTTCCTTCATTATTAATCTTTTATCTCCGTTTTTAAGTTTTTATTTTATAAAACGATCTTAATTTTAACTTTCCATGTTATTTATTAAAATTCAAAATGTTTTTAAACAAAACTCGCGGAGTTTTATTATAGTTTCCTCTGCGTTATCTCCGGTTACCGTAAATTCAAGTGTATCCCCTTTTTTTGCACCCAATCCCATAAGGGCAAAAAGTTTTGTTGCGTCTGCACTTTTATCTTTATTTTTTACAGTAATTTTATCCGTCATTTCCTTTGCAAATTTTACCAACATTCCTGCAGGACGGGCGTGAATCCCGTTTTCATCTGTAATCATATAAGAAAATGTCATTTTATTCTCCGTTTTTTTTAATTTTGTCAAGATAATTTTTACTTTACAATTATTTTTTACCTTAATTAACAGTATTATTCGTTTGAATTGAATAAAAAAACAGATAACAAAGTTTTATTTCAAAACATACATCCGTATGTCTTAAATACTTGTTATCTGTTTTATTCAAATTTATTTATATAAAATAAGCCGCTGCTTTTATGCAGTAATAATTTTATTTTGATTAAAATCGTAAATTACTTTTTTACTACCGTTTATCACCGTAATTACCTTGCTGCCAAACTCAGACTGCAGAAAATAGCAATCATAAACTTTTTTGTAAGGATATAAATTTTCTTTTCCGTTTTCGCTGTTACCGTCTGTTCTTAACTCTATTCCGTCAAATTTTACCGTTTTTGCTTCTTTATCAAATATAACCGGTATCTTTTTTATACTGTCGGCAAATGATTGAAGAGAATCAAATTTATCTTTATATTCAACTCGCAGAACAACCGCATGCTGTGTTCCTTCTGAAATAAGTTCTCTGTCAGTGTATCCGTCCTCTTTATTGATCCTGTACCCTTCACTTAAATATATTGAAATATATAGTTTTCCGTATTCAAGAAAGATATACTTGCTTTCAAGAATTTTATTTTTAAAATATTCAAGCGGACAATATGCATTTATTTTTTTTTGCATATTTTTTTCGATTATATTATACATGGCAAGCGCGGTATTTTTATTTGTATAAAAACTTCCGCAACAACATCCTATATCTCCCGTCCAACGGTTATGTTCACCGGAAGACCCTGGATGATGTGAGAAAATTTTAACCTTTCCATTATCGGTAAAACTAAGTTCCCATTCATGTTGCTGATGATGGGCATATCCTTTATTATCCCCGGATCCCGGGTAATAATCGGATTGAAGGTTTACACTTCCAAGTATATAATCCTCTGTAACATAGGTATGTTTATTTATACTTCCCGTTATCATTGCAAGTTTATCATATCTTATGTCATTATACCAAGCACCACAACAGTGAAGGTGTTTTCTTTCGTAATTTTCGAACGGAAATTTTTTGTTTCTTTCTACCTCGTACACTATTTCACTCGGCTGGTAATCAGAGTACAATGTTATCGCACTTACTATTATATCCGGATTATAACAGTCACCTCCAAAAAAGTAGGAATAAAGCCATGCTGCTTCACAGTTTGTTCTGTCAATTATACCGCCGGTATAACTTCTTCCGTGTGCGCCTCCGTATACCGCACCTTTAGAATCGGCAATCATATCCAGAAATATTACATCCATTATCATTTTTGCTTTGTTTTTAAGTCCCGGATCATCTGTATAACTGTAAAGCGTGTTCAATATAATAAAATCTTCACAAAGATACCCAAGTGAATCAAATTCTCCCCAACTTTCTGCTGCACGAAAATCTATAAATTCATTGATGTACTCTGTATCCTCTTTATAAAGTTGTTCCGCGCTTTTTTGGTAATTTTCAAAATACTCGCCTTTATAAAACTGTGCTGCTAGGAGTCTTGAAACACGGAACATAAACGAATGATTTTCTGATGCATATATTGACCTATAATCATTCTTTGTATAAAATTTTTTTAGATCCTCTTTTATATCTTCCGGAAGTTTATCATAGCATCTTTTATCATAAAGTGCCATTAAAATCTTTATCGATGCAAAATCAGGTTCTTCATCGGTTCTTCTGCCTGTCGGGTGCTCATGTTCAAACCAATTTGCAACATGCTTAAGCATCTTTAAAGCCTGTTCTGTATTATCGTTCTCTATAATATGGATAATTGCATTGTCACCGTAAATACCTCCAGGCCAATGTTTTCCTTCAAATTTTGTCGAATCAAACGATAAATTCAATAGTGTTTTTCTGAGATTTTCTCTATGTTCTGTTAAATCTATCATATTTAACTTAACTCCTGACAAATATCAATAATTTTGTTTGTTTTATTTATATGTTTTATTTTTAAGGTCAATTCTCTGTTACTTCGGTAGTATTAAAGTCGTAAATGACTGTTTTACCTCCGATTTTTACAGTAATTATCTTACTGTCCCAATCCGATTGCATAAATGGACAATCATATGTCTTTTTGTATGGGTAAATATTTTCAACGCCGTTTTCACTGTTTCCGTCTGTTCTTAGTTCAATTCCGTCAAACGAAAGCGTTTTAGCCGTTTTGTCGTATACAATAGGCTTGTTTTTTATACTATTTGCAAAACTTTCCAATGACTCAAACTTTTCTTTATACTCAACGCGTAAAACAACGGCATGTTGACTGCCTTCACATATAAGTTCCCTGTCAGTAAATTCATCCTCTTTATTTATTCTGTAGCCTTCGCTTAAATAAAGCGAAATATAAAGTTTTTCATACTCAAGGAATAAATAATTTTTTTCAAGAATTTTATTTTCAAAAATAGGAAGCGGAACATATGCATTTATCTTTTGCTCTTTTTCTGGATTTCCTATATTATACATTGCAAGCACAGTGTTTTTGTTTGCATAAAAACTTCCGCAACAGCATCCGCAGTCACCTGTCCAACGATTATTTACAGAATGTGAATCCGGAATTGCAAAATGATGTGTGAATATTTTATTCCTTTCATTTCCGTTTAATGTCAATTCCCATTCATGTTGCTGGTGATGTGCATACCACTTGTCCCCAACGTCTTTCGGGTAATCCTCTTGTCTGTTTATTGCTCCAAGAATGTAATCATCACAAAGATATGTATATTTACTTATACCTCCTGTGACTTTTGCAAGAATATCCCATTTTATATTTTCACCCGCCCAAAGTGAGCAACAATGAAGGTGCTTTCTCTCTCTGTTTTCGTAAGGTAATTTTCTCTTTTGTATAACTTCGTAAACTATCGGAGAAGGCAAATAATCCGAAAGAAGTCCGGCAGTAAAGATCGAGGTAGGCGTGTTGGTGAAATAATAGCGGTACAGATATGCCATTCCGGCGTGTGCTCTGTCAATTATCTGCTGTGGATAACTTCTTCCGTGCGCTCCTCCGTATATATCCCCTTTAGAGTCGGCTATCATATCGAGCATTATAATGTCGATCATCATTCTTGCCTTATTTTTAAGGACAGGATTATCCGTATAATTGTAAAGCGTGGTCAAAATAAGTACTATCTCATATGTATAGCCCAGAGAGTCAAATTCTCCCCATCCGCGTCCCGCACGGAAATTTATAAAGTCGGATACATATTTCGTATCAATATTATATATTTCTTCAGCGCTTTTTTTATAAAAATTAAAATATTCACCTTTATAAAACTGAGACGCCAGAAGTCTTGAAACACGGAACATTATTGAATGGTTTTCTGAGCCGTAAAATGAACTGAAGTCATTATCAAGAAAAAAACTTTTAAGCGAATTTTTTATATCGTCTGATAGTTTTCCGTAGCACCTTTCTTCATAAAGTGCAACTATAAGTCTTATTGCTGCAAAGTCTGATTCCCCTCTTAGTTCTCTGCCATTAGGATGCGGGTGCAAAAACCAGTCCGCAACATATTTTAACATTCTTTTTGCGTTATCAAGGTCATCATCCTCTATGATATGAAGTATTGCATGATCTCCGTATATATCTCCGGGATTTTTCGGGTGTACTGCTATGGTTGTATCAAATGCGTAACGCTCGGTAAGTTTCTTTTTTATACCTGCCGCTCTTTTTTCTTCGCTGTTTACCATAATTGTTGTTTCCTCCATTTATTAATAAAAAATGTATTAATGGGATTTACAAAATCAGTATATCATAAAGTATTTTGTTTGTCAACCAAAATTACATTATTATTTGTCATATTATTTTATTGGCTCATATAATTAAAAAATATTATAAACTCATAAAAATAATGATTATATAAAAAAATCGACTTACCTTATAAAGCAAGTCGATTTATTTCAGGTTATATATTTTTACCAGACACCAAGTTTTGCAGAATTGATTTTAATACCTGGACCCATGGTAGATGCAATTACACAACTCTTAATGTACTGACCTTTTGCTGCAGCAGGTTTTGCTTTGATAACAGCACCCATAAGAGTATTGAAGTTCTCACCGAGTTTCTCTGCTCCGAATGATGCTTTTCCGATAGGACAATGAATAATATTTGTTTTGTCAAGACGATACTCTATTTTACCTGCCTTGGCTTCATTTACTGCACGGGCAACATCCATGGTAACAGTACCTGCCTTCGGGTTAGGCATAAGTCCCTTCGGACCCAGCACTTTACCGAGACGACCGATTACACCCATCATATCAGGGGTTGCTATAACAACATCAAATTCGAACCAGTTTTCCTTTGTAATTTTCTCAACGTAATCTGCACCGCCTACATAGTCAGCACCTGCTTCTTTTGCAGCAGCGTAAAGGTTTTCTTTACAGAAAACAAGTGTACGGACTTTTTTTCCTGTACCGTTGGGAAGTACTACTGCGCCTCTGACCTGTTGATCAGCGTGACGGGAGTCTACACCAAGACGTATATGAAGTTCAATCGTTTCATCAAATTTTGCTTTTGCTGTCTTGCAAACGAGGTCAATAGCCTCTGTTGAGTCATATAATTTTCCCTTTTCAATAAGGGCTAAACT
Organism: uncultured Clostridia bacterium; assembly: GCA_944381115.1. GTDB lineage: Bacteria > Bacillota > Clostridia > Oscillospirales > CAG-272 > SIG673. Next base: position 9,013 of record CALWJV010000017.1, on the reverse strand, counting down.
TTCTTTGTATTTCTTATTAGCCATTTTTATCTACCTCCGTTCACTCTTCAACAGTTATTCCCATGGAACGGGCAGTGCCTGCTACCATGCTCATAGCTGCCTCTATAGATGCCGCATTAAGGTCTGGCATTTTTGTTTCGGCAATCTGACGGACCTGATCCTTGGTAAGTTTTGCTACCTTGGTTTTGTTCGGGGTCGCGGAAGCGGTTTCAATTCCTACTGCCTTCTTAATAAGAACGGGAGCCGGGGGTGTTTTTGTAATAAATGTAAAAGAACGGTCTGCATAAACTGTTATAACTACAGGAATAATAAGACCCATTTGAGCCTTTGTTCTTTCGTTGAATTCCTTTGTAAAATTGGGTATTGAAACACCGTGCTGTCCGAGCGCTGGACCGATCGGGGGTTGAGGTGTTGCTTTACCTGCGGGTATCTGAAGTTTAATATACCCGGTAATTTTCTTTGCCATATTTTAATTCCTCCTAATGTGGTTGTTTTTGATTCGGAAGACTTTTGTCTTCCTCCCACTTTTTTTGCAGTTTTAAGTACTCTGCGAAACTTACTGCTCTACTTTTTTTACCTGATTTGATTTAAGATCAACAGGTGTAACTCTTCCGAACATTGATGCAAGTACAGTAACCGTCTTTTTATCTTCGGATATTGACTGTACCGTTCCGGAATAGTTTTGAAGCGGCCCTTCAATGATTTTAACTTCGTCTCCTATTTCGTAATCAAGCGAAACTGCTTCGATTTCAATTCCCATTTTGGCTACTTCTTCATCGGAAAGCGGTACGGGTTTTGAGCCGGGACCGACAAATCCCGTTACTCCCGTAATGTTTCTTACAACATGCCAGTTGGCGTCGTTCATCAGCATTCTTACCATTACATAACTGGGAAAAAGTTTCACTTCGACTTCTTTTTCCCCTTCTTTTACCATTTGTACCGGTATTCTGATATCAATTATTTCGTCCTGAAGTCCTCGGTTTTCGATAATTTTCTCCAGACTGTTCTTTACTTTGTTTTCGTACCCGGAATATGTGTGTACTACGTACCACTTGATTTCCTGAATAGCGTCGCTGAAATCACTCATTGCAAGTCTCCTTATCCAAACAGATTTGCAAGACCTTCAAGTCCCATGGAAAGACCTACGTCAAGAAATCCTATCACCATCATGGATACAGCAATACAAACAAGTACTAAAAGTGTGCTTGTAAATGTCTGCTTGCGATTTATCCATGTAACTCTTTTGAGTTCACTCTTCATTGATTTCCAGAATTTTTTCAAAGAACGTCCGATGCGAATGAAAAGTCCGGGTTTTTTCCCTTCCTTTATTTTTTTCTTCGCAGGCTTCTTTTCCTCAATTGCAACTAATCCCTGCTTACTGACATTATCCTCTGTTACCTCAGATGTAACTTCGGTAACTTCTGCAACGTTTTCGGTATTTTCCGCATTACTTTCAGCTGCATCTGCAAGTTCTTCATTAGTTTCCTTGTTTTCGTTCTCTGCCATTCAACACCCCTCCTTATTTTGTTTCTTTATGGGGAGTGTGCTTACGGCAAAAAGGACAAAACTTATTCATTTCGAGTCTATCCGGGTCGTTTTTCTTATTTTTGGTAGTATCATAATTGCGCTGCTTGCATTCAGAGCAAGCTAATGTAATCTTAACTCTCACTTGGTTGCACCTCCTGAATTTTGATTTGAGCGGCATAATTATACCGCTCTTTTATCTCCCTCAGCAAAGAAAAAATCTGCACACAAAAAAAACCTCTCCGCAGAGGTAAAATAATTATATCATATTTTTCCTTCAATGTCAATACTTTTTATAAAAATTATATACCTTTATTTATAAAATTTTCTACTTTTTCATATTTATATTACTTTAATTTTTTATTTGAAAGGTTAAACGTACCAAAATAAAATCAGTACGTCGTTTTTTCGTATTTTATCTTCCCTTCCATACCGTGACCGCTGTAAAAAGATATTTCTCCGTCCATATTTATTAATTTTTCAAGCGAAGAAATAAGTGCACTTTCATCACCGTATTTAAAATCCGTACGTCCTCTTCCGCCACAAAAAAGCGTATCTCCAGTAAACATTATCTTTTCTTTTTCACAGTATAGACAAATTCCTCCCGGAGTATGTCCTGGAGTGTGCAGAACTTCAAAATTACTGTTTCCGACATTCAAAATATCTCCTTCTGCTACTGTTTTATCTGGGTTCGGATATATCTCCGGATAACCGAAAAGCATAGATACATTTGCCATGCTGTCACTAAGCACCGGTATCTCTTTTTCATGACAGACAGTAACTGCACAACTAAATTTGTTTTTATAATTTTCTATAAAATGTGCATGATCGAAATGACCATGTGTCAGCACTATAATACGCACATTTACCCCATTTTCATTACAAAAATCAAATATATCATCTGGATTGTTTCCGCAGTCTACTATCATTCCTTCTTTACTTTTTTCATCAAAATAAAGATAGGTATTGGAACCCAAAATTCCTTCTGAAAATGTTTTTATCATCTTACCCCTCAATCCTGCCGATTTTATTCAGTTTTTATCGGTATAATTTAAAATTATTTGTCTAAATCAATAAAAATCTGTTATTAAACTTTTTTTAGATTTTTTGTTTAGGATACGCTTTACAATATATTATTTGCATCTTATAATTAAAATCCATATAAACATTATATCACAATTAATTTTTTTCAACATTTAAATCCTTATTTTTTAAAAAATATTGACTTTTCATTTTATTTATGCTATAATTCAAAAACAATATTTATGAGAAACCGGAGGGAGCCATTCGCAACCATCGGCGGATAGAACTTTGGAGAATTCCGAAAAGGATGCTGAAGGGGCTAAAACTCTCAAGCCAAAGGACAAAGTGCTGAAAATTTAAAACTTTAAATTTATAATATCTTTGTTCAAACCTTAGCATGGTTTGATTTTTTGTTTTATAGCACTTAATGCTCTTTAAAACGGGGGTTATATCCATTAAAATAAATTACATAAGGAGACATAAAATTTTGGAAACTGCATTAAAAATCGTACAGACAATTAATTCTTATTTATCTGATTACATACTTTTGATTCTTCTGATCGGTTGCGGTATATATTTTTCAGTAAGAACGAAATTCGTTCAAATCCGATGCTTTGGGGAAGGTATTAAAAAAGTATTCGGAAATTTTTCCATGAACGGCGGTAAAGGGAAACACGGACTTTCTTCTTTTCAGGCTCTCGCCACTGCAATTTCGGCTCAGGTCGGAACCGGTAACATTGTCGGAGCATGCGGTGCGATCCTCGTCGGAGGTCCGGGTGCCATATTCTGGATGTGGATAATTGCCTTCCTCGGAATGGCTACCATTTATGCCGAAGCAACACTTGCGCAAAAAACCCGTATTATCAAAGAAGACGGTACTATTCTCGGAGGACCGGTTTATTATATAAAAAAAGCATATAAAGGCAAATTTGGCAAATTATCAGCATTTTTTTTTGCTGTTTCTATAACAATTGCATTGGGTTTTATGGGTTCTATGGTACAGTCAAATTCCATTGCAGAGACTTTAGAAAATGCATTTCATATTCCCGGCTGGATCATTGGACTTGCTCTTACTGCAATTTCTGCTTTTATATTTATCGGCGGTATTCACAGGATCGCTTCGGTTACAGAAAAAATCGTTCCGATAATGGCGTTTTTATATTTAGGACTTGGATTTGTAATGCTTATTTATAATATCAAGTATATTCCATCCACATTTGGTATTATATTCAAAACAGCTTTTTTGCCGAAAGCGGCAGCAGGTACATCAGTTGGAATGGCTCTAAAAATAGCAATAAGTCAAGGCGCTAAAAGAGGACTTTTTTCTAACGAAGCCGGAATGGGTTCTACCCCTCACGCTCACGCAATGGCTAATGTTAAAGAACCACACGAACAAGGTGTTTTTGCAATGGTTGGAGTATTCATTGATACGTTTGTCGTTCTTACAATGACTGCACTTGTTGTTATTTCAACATTCTATGGAAGAAACGGAGAAAATCTTACTGGAGTAACAAAAACCAATATGCTTCAACTGTCTTTTTCTTCACTTTTCGGAAATACTGCTGGTAATGTTTTGGTTGCTGTTTGTTTGTTTTTCTTTGCCTTTTCAACTATAATTTGCTGGAATTTCTTTGGCAAACTTAATTTCCAATATCTTTTCGGTAAAAAATCAACCATAATATATACTGTAATTTCAATTTGTTTTATTTTCCTCGGAACCCTCTTCCCTAATGATTTGGTCTGGGAACTTGCAGATATGTTTAATAATCTTATGGTCATTCCTAATGTTATTGCTTTAATTCCTCTTGCACCTGTCGTTGTAATGTGTGCTGCCAGAAGAAAAAACATTTCATAACCTTTTAAAATTAAAATATTTTCCACCCTTTTAACCGAATTTTCTTTATTGCATAAAATGATAGCAGTTAATAAAGAAAGGAGCGTTAAACGAGTGGGTTTTTATTTTATTGAGGGGGGTAATTGCCTTAACGGGAGCATAAAAGTGCAAGGTTCAAAAAATTCCGCTGTTGCTATCATTATTTCGGCTCTCATAACCGGAAAAACAGTAAAAATATCTAATTTGCCGGATATTTCAGATGTATTTGACTGTATTTCAATACTTAAGATCCTCGGATGTGAAGTCATATATTACGGTGAAAATTCTCTGACAGTTAACACCGAAAACGCTGCTCCTAAACCTCTTCCTTTTGAACTTCTCTGCCGAATGCGTGCTTCAAGTTATCTTATCGGCGCTATGCTTTCACGCTTTGGAAAATACGACAACGTATTGACAGGCGGCTGTAATTTTGGAAGTCGTCCTTTAAACTATCATCTAAATGCAATGGAGACACTTGGTGCGGTTTGTGAAGCAGACGGTGGAAATATTACTGTCTCCGCTCCTAACGGTCTTTACGGAAATACTATAATTTTTCCGCAAAAAACTGTCGGAGGTACTATAAACACCATTATCGCTTCAGCAAGGGCTAAAGGTACGACAATAATTAAAAACGCCGCACGTGAACCTCACGTTATCGATGTATGTACTTTTCTCAACGCCTGCGGCGCTGATATACGAGGAGCAGGTAGTGACGAAATAACAATCATCGGACAAAATTCTTTTCACGGCGCAGAATTTACCGTTTCACCGGATATGATCGAGGCTGGAACGTACCTTTTCGTCGGTCTTTCGTGTGGTGGAAAAGTTACATGCTCAGACGCGCCGTGTGAGCATTTAAATTCGGTCTTGAACGTACTTAAAAATATGGGGGCTAAAATAGAAATAAAAGACAACAACATTACGGCTTATGCTGAAAATCTTATCGCCACAGATGTTGAAACATCTCCTTACCCGGGATTTCCTACTGATTTGCATCCGCAACTTGCGGTTTTAATGAGCAAGGCAAAAGGAATAAGTACAATTAAAGAATCTGTATTCAAATCAAGATTCAAATATCTGGATTCACTTAAAAAACTCGGAATGGAATGTAGTGTTATAGGCGATACTTTAAAAATTTACGGAGAGCGAAACTTTTCGGGTACAAAAGTTTCGGCAACAGATTTGCGCGGCGGTGCTGCACTTATAATCGCGGCTCTTTCCGCAAAAGGAAAAACTGTTATTGAAAACACTCATTATATCAGCAGAGGTTATTCAGACACCGTTCAAAAACTTACATCATTAGGTGCAAAAATAAGTTTCAGGGAAAATCTGTAATCTTTTTCTATCTGTTCTTTAATTTTTATTCAATCTCTTTCAACAAAGTATGTTGCTTCCATATCCGCAAAAGACAGTGCAAGTGCAAGAGGAAACATTTCAAATGCTTTTCCGACATTTCTGTCGTCATCTGTACCGGAAAATCCCATATGGTATCTTATTGCAAATGCCTCTTCTCTTGTTAGTTTCATATACCCTGATATAATATATACCGATTTTTCACCGTGACCGTAAGGAAGTTTATCATCAATTTCATATGCCGGTACTTTTTGCCATACACCGTGTTCATCCTTTACATTTCGAAATCCGATTTTATAAAAATTTATTTTACAAAGATCATGAAGAAGTGCTGTTATTGCAATACTTTCCTCCGAATATTCGAGTCCGTATGTATTTTTAACCCTTTCTCTTTCAAGGTAACTTTTAAGACAGTAATAAACATTTAAACTGTGTCTTAGCAATCCGCCTTCAAATGAGCTATGATATTTTGAACTGGCAGGGGCTGTAAAAAAATCACATTTGTCTGAAAGAATATATTCAAGTAGTTGTGTGCTTCCTTCTCTTTTTATGTTTTTTCTGAAAATTTCAATAAATTCTTTTTTATCTGCGTCAATATTTCCCACAACTTTTCTCCTTTTTATATTTTAATGTACAAAAATGTCCGATGTGTATATAACAAATATAGCATACATATTAAAAAAAGTCAATCATTAAAATTTTACTGCTGTTTATTTTAAAAAAAAAATACGCAAATTTCTTTGCGTATTTTTTTAATTATCTATTTATCTTGAAATAAGGAACATCGCAATAAACAGGGCTGCAATAACATAAGTTGCGATATTGATTTTTTTGTAACCACCTTTATCGAAGATGTTAATAACTACATAAGATATTATACCAAATGCAATACCGTAAGAAATGTTATATGTAAAAGGCATACAAGCAATGGTAAGGAATGCAGGAATTGCAACGCCTATATCATGCCAGTCAATATCTTTAACACAGGATATCATAAGAACTCCTACATATATAAGTGCTGCATTGGTTGCTGCACCTGGAATGAGTTCTGCAACAGGAGTGAGGAACATTGCGATAATGAAGAAAAATGCTGTTACAAGCGATGTAAGACCTGTTTTACCGCCTTCTCCGACACCCGCACTGGATTCAACAAACGTTGTAACGGTGGACGTTCCGAGGATTGCGCCTGATGTAGTTGCAACTGCGTCGGCAAGCATCGCCTTTTCCATATTCGGTACTTCTTTTTCTCCGTCTTCTTTTTCAATTAAAAGGTCACCACGTGCACATGCACCGTAAAGCGTTCCCATTGTATCGAACATATCAACAAGACAGAATGCAAGAGACGATGTAACGATAACAATTATTAGGCTTCCTACATTATTTCCCTCTTGTGCAAGATATCCGGAAAAATCAAATCCTTCTGTAAATACCTTACCGAAAGTTTGAGTACCAAATTCTTTAAATGCATTAAAAGGATTAGACATTGTAATATTGAGAGAATCATAAAATCCCGGAACGGTAAGTCCGAAAATGTAATAAAGAATGGCGCCTCCGAGTATACCGTATACAACTGCTCCCTTTATATTCTTTTTAGCAAGAATGCCCATTGCAAGGAAAGCAATGAGAGTTACCAGAACAGGCATTATCGATGCCCATGTTGCTTTACCAAGAAGGTTGAACGTAACAAGGTTTACAAGAGTTGAATCATCGTTAACTACAAGACCTGCTCCCTGAAGACCTAAGAAAGCAATAAACAGACCGATACCTGCCGGAATTGCTTTTTTAACCGGAGACGGAATCGCATCAAATATAATCTTTCTGAGACCTGTTACGGTAAGAGTGATGAAGACGATACCGTCGATGAGTACAAGAACAAGTGCATTTGCATATGTAAGACCGAAACCGACACAAACAGTAAATACAAAAAATGCATTAAGTCCCATACCGGGAGCCTGGGCGAGGGGTAAGCCGGAAAGAAGTCCGATGAGCACTGTGCCGATAATAGCAGATATAGCAGTTGTTATGTACATTGCTCCATAAGAAACACCGAGAACGTTTGTACCGTCTCCAAATGGGTCAGAGAACATTCCTGCATTTACCATCAATATGTAAACCATTGCCATAAAGGTGGTAAGACCTGCGCGGAACTCTGTTCTCACATTGGTGCCTTTTTCTTCCAGCATAAACTTGCTGTCTAGAAAACCTGTGAATTTTGACATATTTCTGTCTCCTTTTTTATTTTTTAATATTAAACTCCTTATACTTATTTGAATTATTTTTCAAATAAATAAGTTTTAAAATACCATACATTGTAGTATAGCATATTAATAATGATTTGTCAACATAATTTATCAAGTTTATTGACAAAATTTTTCTTTTTATGCTTTTTTTACGCAATTTTATACATTTTAAAAATAATTTGTTATCTTATTACAAAATTTATTTACTTGACAACGCTTTGTAAATATGCTATAATAATACTCAATTAATTTAAGGATAGTGGAGTAAAAGTTATTAAAAATTCAATTTCAGTTTCTAAAATTAAAAAATATTTGATGAAAAAAAAACGTTATCAAATACATTATTACAATTCACTTGTTTCTACACAGGACACATTGAAAGAGTTTGCATTGCATAGCGCATTTGATGGAACTGTTATAATTGCTGACAGTCAAAGCGCAGGAAGAGGCAGAGACGGACGGAATTTTTACTCTCCTGCAAATACCGGTATCTATATGAGTATTCTTTTTCGGCCACCGATCAATGCTCTGGGTCTTTCTCCTCAAAAAATGATCTACATTACTACGGCAGCAGCAGTCGCAGTTTGTGAATCTATCGAAGTTGTTACAGGAAAAAAGGTCTCAATTAAGTGGGTCAATGATATTTTTTATGAAAATTCTAAAATTTCGGGAATTTTGACAGAAGGTATATTAAATAAAGATGCAACAGGGTACGATTTTATTGTACTCGGAATAGGCATAAACATTTATACTGAAAATTTTCCTGAAAACCTCAGAAATATTGCTGGGGCACTATACAGCCAGAAACCTGAAAATGTAAATTTTTTAAAAGAAAAACTTATTGCACATATTCTTAATAAACTCGATTTTTATTACAATAAAATTTTATCATGCGATTACCGCGCTTTTACGGACGAATACAGAAAACGCTCTTTTGTAATCGGAAAAAACATAAACATAATAGCGAATGATAAAATCGTAGACAGCGGAAAGGTTGTAT
>CALWJV010000016.1 GCA_944381115.1 uncultured Clostridia bacterium | reverse complement strand
GAACCCGACAATTACGCCGTTTGTTTCTGCAATCAAAGTTTTTTGACTTATTAAATCATCTTGCCGCACTTTCAAACTGTCATAATTATTTGCCCAAGCCGAAAGTTGTTCCGCCTTATAGTCTTTTGCATTGACGGAATGGACTGTTTCATAAAATAATTTTGACACAACGTCGCAATCTTCATTTTTGTATTGCCGTATTATCATAACTCAATTTCTATTTTATAATTTTTATCAATTAAAATATATTCCAAGCCGTACTTTTTGCACATTTGCAAATTCAGCCCGTTTTCGGCTATCAATGCGGGTAAATTTATGTCGGTAGAAATGCGGCTTTCGATTACGTTTTCAAATTCCAAAATTTTTGAAAAGTTATTTTCAATATATTCGGCAGTCATAATAAGACAATAATATTTAATTTCTTGCAAGTAATTTTCGTCAAAATCTTTTTGCCAATCGAATGGAATATAGCAACCTTCTATTATGATATTTTGTTTGTTTTCTATCGCCGTCTTTATCATTTCCTTGACAACCGACCAAAGATAAGGCGTAAGCTTTTCATCGTCGTCGGCAGTAAGCGAAGTTTTATTACTTCTAATTAACCCCATTTTTAAGTGGTCGATAGAAAAATACGGGATTTTATATTTTTCCATAAGCCGTTGAGATAAAGCGGTTTTACCCGTATGTGTCGTTCCCGAAATTAAAATTATCATAATCAAATAATATCAAAATTTTACTTTATTTGCAACAGAATTATAGATAAATTAAAAATGGCACTGTGACGGGTGCTTGAATAAACGAGCGGCTCGGCTGACGGCATAATTTTCTATTGTTTAGATAAATAAAAAAACCGAACCAATCGGCTGAACCCAAAAGGTTCGGTTTTTTTGACTTGGTGGACCATCTAGGACTCGAACCTAGGACCTACCGGTTATGAGCCGGGTGCTCTAACCAACTGAGCTAATGGTCCGTCTATTCGTATAAATGCAAGGAATATTATACTACATTATTTTCTTTTTGTCAAGGGTTTTTTTAAAATTATTGAAATTTTATTTTGTATTTTAATAACCAGACATATGACACAAAAAAATGCATAATATTTAATAACAAAATTATGTGAAATGTTTGTTTACTATTTTGAAAAAAAAATACATAAATATGTGTTAAACTATAAATAAGTTTTAAGGTTTTTGTTTTTAACTGTTAAAACAGAAAAAATTTGCATAAAAAGAAAGGTTTTTACAATGAAAAAACTCTCTGTATTCTTTACTGTTTTAATGATTTTAGGATGTGTCTTTATGGCATTTACAGGTTGTAATGATGAAAAGGACCCCCCGACAATAAATAACAATAATGAAGATCAAACTGAAAAGCCTTATATGGTATGTATAGGTGACAGTATTACATATGGCCAGGAAGTTGTCAAAGAGATAGGGGAAGGCGAATATGATTATGAGCAGATGAAAAATCCTTATCCGTCTATTATCAAAACAAAACTGAGATACGATGTTGAAAATTTAGCAGTCGGCGGAGCAACTCTTTGCACAAATGTTCATAGAGAACTTGGCAATGCAAACAGCGACGTAAGACCTACTATGCACGATCAGGTTGCCGGTATTGAAGGAACCCCTGATATAATTTCCGTTATGGGAGGAGTAAACGACTGGGGTCTTGTTGAGCTTGGCGATTCTGCTCCCACCAACAAGGATTCCAAAACTCTTTACGGAGGAATAAGAACGCTTTGCGCTACATTGAAGAGTAATTATCCCGAGGCGTTTATCTTTTTTATGACGCCTGTAAAGGTTGCAGGGTATGAGGGCGAAAGGAACGGATATACCCTTGAAAAAATTGCTGATGTCATGAAAGAAGTTTGTGCCGAATATGAAATCCCCGTATACGACTCATATAATGAAATCGTTATAGATCCTACAGATAAAACTATTTGCGGGGACGGAGTTCATCAATCTCAGGATTTTGTAAAAGAAGAACTCGCACCGAAAATAATTGCTTTTATTGAAGCAAATTACAAAAAATAATTCTTATAACAAAAAAGATCGCCTTGAAAGGAGCAACTTTCAGGGCGATTTTTATATTAAAAATTTAAAAACTCTTTTTTAGTGGTGTATGGTTATGCGTAATACTATGTAAACAAAATAATTATAAAAGCGTAAAAAGATGGTATTTAAAGTTATACTGCGTTTATTGCCATAAAGGCAGTATTTTTCTGCTGCAGTTAATACGTTGTATTAGCGTATTGTCATAGTGGTGTGATGAATTATTTTATTTACATAAGGAAAATTTGTAAATTATGCTTTATAATAAATTTTAAAAGATGGTTTTATGCATTTTTGTTTCTGCCGCTTTTAATATAATATTCGGAAAGTAAAAAAATAAGTTCTATGACAACCATTCCAAGTGCTGCAATGACAAATACGGAAAGGTATTCCAAAATCCAATATATAACATCCGAAGTATTAATAGGGGGACCGATACTGGGATCATTGATCGCAGTTATCATATCATATATGACCATTAAAAATTGTATACCGGAATGGACGGCGACCGAAATAACGGCTGCAAAAATCAAAGGATGTCTTATGTCGGTATAACGTTTTTTCAGTGGGGGTGTATTTAAAACCGTTTTGCGCTTTTCAGTGATCCTGATAAGAATAATGTATACGATTATATAAACAAGAAGGTTTGCAACGGCATCTATTGCAAGCATAAGAATCTCCATTAATACCGTATCTGTAATAAAAAAGCCGGAAGAAACATATTCGTAAACAGTGCAGGTCAGAAATCCCGATAAAAATGATATCAGATGAGAGAGAAAAGCAAGTCTTATAATGCCAACAGCGTTTTTACCGAAATTGATAACTGTAACAGTAAGTATGCCGAGTCCCATATAAACAGAAAGAAAACTCAGAATACTTGTTATTACCGATATAAAAATTCCGAGACTTCCGTATGCTGCATCTGTATATGTATTAAGATACAGAAATTGCAATAAAAAAGTTGTTAAAAACGGAAAAAAAGCAAAAATTGCCACAGATAGCCATAGCAGATTTTTGTACATGTATTTTTCGGAGTATGTAGGTTTTCTCATTTGCAGTACCTTTTTAATTTTAATTTTTCTGACATTCTGACATACGGCATTTGTTTAAAAAATACGGTTTATCGAATATATCATAGACATCTTATATAAATTTACGTGTTTGTATTAACCGTTTTCCGGGATAAAGTTTTTAAAACTCATTTACTTTATCTCATTGACATCATACGGAGTGCGCTGGTATACGAAATAGTTGAGCCAATTTGAAAAAAGCAGGTGTGCATGTCCTCTCCATTTGTTTTCCGGACGCTGTTTCGGATCGTCATTTGGAAAATAATTTTCCGGAATATCAATAGGTAATCCTTTTTCAATGTCTCTGAAATATTCTTTTGCAAGAGTATCGTTATCGTACTCAGAATGTCCTGTTATAAAAAACATACGGTTATTGCGGTCGGAAATAATATATGCACCTGCTTCATCGGAGACAGCAAGAATTTCCAGAGCGGGTTCTCTTTTTATATCCTCGATTCTGCATTCGGTGTGACGGGAATGCGGGGCAAGAAAAACTTCGTCAAATCCGCGGAGCAATGGGTGTTTTGCGTTTAAAACTCTGTGGGAATATATTCCGAAAAGTTTTTTTTGAAGTTTATATTTAGGGATCCCGTAATAGTGATAAAGAGCCGCCTGGGCCGCCCAGCAAATATGAATTGTAGAAAAAACATGGTTTTTTGACCATTCCATTACTCTGCAAAGTTCAGGCCAGTAGTCAACTGCCTCAAACGGAAGTTCCTCGACCGGCGCTCCGGTTATAATAAGACCGTCAAATTTTTCGTTGCAGACATCATCAAAACTTTTATAAAATGTTGCCATATGTTCGGCAGAAGTATTTTTAGAAATATGTGATACGGTCTGAAGCAGTGTAAGTTCTACCTGAAGGGAGGAATTTGATAAAAGACGAATAAGTTGTGTTTCAGTTACAACTTTGGTCGGCATAAGATTAAGGATGGCAATTTTCAAAGGACGGATATCCTGTGTATTTGCACGGATCTCATTCATGACAAAAATATTTTCATTTTCAAGTATACTTCCTGCAGGAAGACCTGTGGGTATTTTAATTGGCATTTTTATTCTCCAAAAAATTATTATTTTAAGCCTGTGTTATTTCTTTAATTATAAATCAAAAAAAGAAAAATATCAATACTTTTGACCCTGTTTTTGCTTTATTTAACAAAAATTTATTAATTTATTGTGTAATTTATTGTTTCTTTACAAGGGATAATATATAATGATGACAAAAAAATAAATAAGGAAATTTATGAAAATTTTTTAAATTAAGTAAATAAGTAAATAAAGAAAACGGAAAAACAAAATGAAAAAAAATAATAAAAAAATAGAGACGGACTTTTCCGAAAAAAAGTCCGGAAAAAATATATTAAAAACGGTTGCAGTTGCAATTGGAACGGTTTTTTCTATCGGGTTTTTAACAGTGTTTTTTTTCTCTGTCGGTTTTTTAATATATGCGAAAAACGGTCCTGAACTTTCGGTAGATGAATTTTGTACGGTTGCAAGGGCACAGGATAAAACGACGAGACTTTATTATATTTCCGATTCAGACGAAAATTCATCTTACGGTGTGATAAAGGAAATGGAGCAGCTTTATGCCGAGCAAAACCGGGACTGGGTAAAGTACAGTCAACTACCGAAAAATCTTATTAACGCTTTTGTTGCAATTGAAGATCACAATTTTTTTACACATAATGGAGTCAATTTAAAGCGTACCGCAGGTGCAATGCTGGGCTATCTCCGCGGAAATGGGAATTACGGAGGCTCGACCATAACTCAGCAACTTATAAAAAACGTTACGGGAGAGGATGACTACAGTGTAAACCGAAAAATAAAAGAAATAATAAGGGCATATAAACTTGATGCGAGGCTTTCTAAAGAAGATATTATCGAACTGTACCTTAATACAATTTATCTTTCGCAGAAAAGTTATGGAGTTGGGGCAGCGGCAAGGACTTATTTTGGTAAAAGTGTAGATGAACTTACTTTGTCCGAGTGTGCATGTCTTGCCTGTATTCCTCAGTCCCCGGCAAAATGGAATCCTAAAACTCACCCTGAAAACAATGATGCTCGTAAAAAAACCGTACTTTTTCGAATGTCGGAACTCGGAATGATAAGTCTTGATCAGGCAGAGAGGGCGGCAAAAGAGCCTGTTATATTGAATGAAAATAACGAGGGTATAAGTAAAAGCGGAGATAAAATATACTCGTGGTATACGGAATCAGTCATAGAGGAAAGCATACGTTTGCTTGTAAAAAACAAGCTTGCAGTCAACCGTCAGACCGCAACTAAAATGATATATACAGGCGGACTTCAGATTATAACAGCGGTAAACCCTGAAATGCAAAAAGCAGTGGAAGAATATTTCAGTGAAACTTCTAATTTTTATAATAAAGAAAAGCACGGCGTAATAATTGAAAACAGCGCGGAGAATGAGCAAGGCATTAATCCGGAAAAAGAAATAATTTACCCCGAGTGTTCAATGGTTATAATGAATAAGCAGGGGCATATTTTGGCACTTGCGGGAGGAGTCGGCGAAAAAAACACAAACAGAGGGCTTAATTTTGCAACTCAGACTTTGCGTTCTCCCGGGTCGGTAATAAAACCGCTTTCCGTATACGCTCCGGCAATAGATGAGGGCTTGATTACCTATGGTACTGTCATTGATGACACCCCGGTAAATTTTGTTCAGGAAAATGATGGATCTTTTAGAGGATGGCCTCAGAACCATCCGGCGGGATACAGAGGCCTTACAACAATTCGGGATGCCGTTGCACGCTCTGTAAATACAGTAGCGGTCAAGACGCTTGAAAAATACGGTACCGAAAAATCTTTTCGACTTTTACATGATGATATGAAAATGTATCACCTTGTTGAAAAGGAAGAAAGAAACGGAAAAAGTTATACAGATAAAGCGGTATGCCCTCTTGCCATGGGTCAACTTACCGACGGAGTGACCGTTTCGGAACTTACATCCGGATATACCGCTTTTTGCAATGACGGTGTTTTTAGCGAAGGAAGGACAGTATTGAAAATACTTGATTCTGAAGGAAAGGTAATTGTAAACACTTCAAAAAGCGAGAAAAAGATTTTTTCCCCCGAAACTGCTACAATAGTTACAAAACTTTTGCAAAGTGTAACCGGAAGCGGTACTGCCAATGCCATGAAAATGAAAAACACGGTAGAGTGTGCAGGTAAAACCGGGACAACTAATAATGATCAGGACAGATGGTATATAGGATATACCCCTGATCTTCTTGCAGGTGTATGGTTTGGATACAGTCAGCCGCAGAATCTTGAAAAATTTCCTTCTTCGCCAAGTCCTGCGCTGAAAACATGGGACAATGTAATGAAAATAATAAATACGGAGAAATACCTCGGCAAGACCCCTGCAAAGAATTTTAAGGAAGCCGACGGAGTTATAAGTGCAACTTACTGCCGCGATTCAGGCAAATTCGTGACTGCTGCATGTGCCTGCGATCCGCGCGGAAACCGAGCGGAAACAGGTTATTTTACAGCAAAAACTGTACCAACGGAATACTGCGACTGTCATGTACTTGTTGAATATGATATTATGCATGGCGGCGTTGCATCACCGTACTGTTCTCCGGAAAACCGTATTAGAGTCGGGCTTTTGAATGTTTCAAGGAAATTTCCGTACGACGTTATTATTGCCGATGCGCAGTACACTTATCAAAGGTTGCCTGAAGATATACCCCCATGCCTGATTTCGAGTGAGCCGTTTTACAGAAATTTACTGCCTGCGGGAAGTTATCCCGGACGTTCGGCGACGGTCCTGCCGTTTAACAGGTACTGCTATGATTGTTATTTTGAATCTAAATTTGATGAAGACGATAATTTTTACTATTATGGTTCAGAAAATAGCGAATATGAAGATTAAAATAAAAACCCACCTGACAGGTGGGTTTTTTAATGTTTTAAACCAAAATAAGTAATTAAACAGTATGCTTACCGTAAATTTTTTATCTTTGTAAATTCTGAATAATTTGAATAAAAACAAGATCAACATAACTGATTTTATAATGCTGGAGTGCAAACATTTTTTATCTGCAGAAAATTTTCACATAGTTGTCAATTGCGCTTTTAATTATTTTTACTGCATCTTCCCGTCCGCTTACCTCGTTTACCGCCGTTGTTTTATTTTCAAGATTTTTATAAACTGAGAAGAAATGTCTCATTTCCTCAAAAACGTGATTTGGGAGTTGATCAATATTTGTATAATGGTTATACGTCGGATCATTGTACGGTATCGCAATGATTTTTTCATCATTCCTGCCGTTATCAATCATTGATATTACTCCTATAGGATATGCTCTTACAAGACACAGAGGTTCAAGCGGTTCCGAACAGAGAAGCAAAACGTCCAAAGGGTCATTGTCATCTCCGTATGTGCGAGGAATGAAGCCGTAATTAGCAGGATAATGTGTTGAAGTATAAAGAATACGGTCAAGAATTATAAAACCAGTTTCTTTGTCAAGTTCGTATTTTTTTTTGCTTCCTTTTGATATTTCCACAACACATATGAAATCTTCTGCGTTTATTCTTTTGGGCGATATATCGTGCCAGATGTTTGACATTCTGTTTTTCCTTTCAAAATTAATTTAATCAGGATTTATATTTTTGTAATAACCTGAAATTTTATGTATACCTTTACCATTCTGTTTTTATTCAGTTGCAACCTCAAAAGCGGATTTTAATGTTTTAAAATATTAATGATTAAAAAAGTGAGATTCTTTTCAGTTTATAATTTGCGTCTGATCCGTTGACTTTAATTGCAAGCCCGGGAGCACATATATGATTCATAGGAATTATTGCTTTATGACCTATAAATGAACCTATGTATATTGTTTTAAACAGTTTGCTTTCACGTCTTGCAAAATATCTTATTTCAAATGAATTTATGTGTTCGCCGTCTGAAATATCTTCTTCGATTACAATATAGTCAATTGGATGTAAAGGGTTATGTGATATAAGGCAGAACATACCGTTTTTTTCTTCCGGATTTTCGGCGGTATATATAGGATTTTCAAAAGATTTTTTTACAAGTTGTCCGAATTTTATAAAATTTTCCGAGTCTTTTTCCGGGAGCAGACCCCGGCGGTCGGGTGCAATGTTCAAAAGAAAATTTGCGCTCCTGCCTACGGAATTAAGATAAAGTCCAAAAAGTTCTTCCGGTGATTTTACGGTATGTTCATCACTGTCACTGTAAAACCAGTTTGTTTCTCTTATTCTGAGGTCACATTCTCCGGGCAGAAAAAGTTTTTCATTAAGCGCTGTTTTTTCATCAGTCATTACAGAAAAACCAAGGTTGTTTACCGTTATTCTGTCATCAAGTCCTGCAACCCCCATTTCATTCCCGATCCAGCGCGTATCAGGATCCCACATATTAAATATAAGGATATGCGGCTGAAGTGCGCGAATTACGTTTATTATTCTTTTTTCATCGTATCGGTGATTTTCGCTTCCGCATCCGTCAAACCAAAGGTAATCTATTTTTCCGTAATTTGAAAGAAGTTCGCTTATTTGGTTTATAAAATAATCGTCATATTCTTCGGGAACCATATTTGCGGAACCGAACTGTGCCGGAGAATAATAAAGTCCCGTTCTTATCCCGTGACGGCGGCAGGCGTCGGTAAACTCCTTTACAACATCTCCTTTTCCGTTTTTCCACCTGGAGGATGCAACGGAATAATTTGTATATTCTGAAGGCCAAAGTGCAAAGCCGTCATGATGTTTGCAAACCAAGACCGCGTATTTTGCACCGCCTTTTTTGATAATCTGCATCCATTGGTCGCAGTTGAGTTCTGAGGGATTAAAAGCGGATGCATCCATCGGCTGCATATCCCAATCAGTGTGTCCTTCGTAATATGTCCTAATTCCGAAATGGAAAAAAACGCCTATCTCCCAATCAAGAAAATCAAGTTGTTCTTTTTTTATTTTCATTGTATCCCTGTATTTACCTCTTTCGGCAATTTTAAAAAATTTAAAACACGGGGCTTAAGAGTCATTGACTGACATGTCAGATGTAAAAAGAAGCGTCTTCAGATTCAATGTAAAAAACTTATAAAAGATAAATTTTAAAAAAATGTTTTCTTTACGTCAATCCACTACACTGTAACCTGCATCAGTAACTGCTTTTACAAGTACATCCCTTCCAACGGATTTTGAAAGGGTGATAACAGCAGTTTTATTTTCAAGGTTTACTTTAGCCTTAACACCGTCAATTTCATTTAAGGCCTTTTCGACATGATCGCGGCATCGCATACATTTCATACCTTGAATTTTAAGTTCAATTTTTTCCTTTTTTGTAAAAAACATATTTTCTCTCCTTTTAGTTTAGTAAAATGAATTTTAATTTTTTGCTGAAATACCTTTGAAAAAATTCAGTCTTAGTGCGTTGAATACGACAAAAACAGAACTGATGCTCATTGCTCCTGCTGCTATCATCGGTGTAAGTAAAATTCCGAAAGCCGGGTAAAGCACCCCTGCAGCAAGCGGTATTCCGAGTGTGTTGTAAAACAGAGCCCAAAAGAGATTTTCTTTTATTATTTTAAGGGTTTTTTTACTTAAAAGTATTGCATTTACAGCGCCTGTAAGCGAACTTCCGGTCAATATGATGTCTGCAGAATCTATTGCAATGTCTGTGCCGGCACCCATTGCGATACCGGTATCGGCTTCGGCAAGTGCCGGAGCGTCATTAATACCGTCGCCTACCATTATGCATGGTCTTTCTTTGCAGGCGGCTATTTCTTTATTTTTATCAGACGGAAGCAAGGATGCTTTGTATTCTTTTATAAAGGCTTCTTTTGCAATATGGGACGCCGTTTCCTCACGATCTCCGGTAAGCATTACTGTTTTTATTCCCATTTCTGAAAGTTTTTTAAGAGCTTGCGCGCTGTCTTTCCGAATTTTGTCTGACATCATTACAGCACCTACATATTCATTTCCGTATACAACATAGAGCGGTATTTGGCGACCGCTTCCGAGAGGCAGATCTGGTGGAACAGTCACTCCGCTAAGATCAAGTAGTTTACGGTTACCTATAAAAATTTTTTTGCCGTTTATTTCGGCGCTTATTCCGCTTCCCTCAGTCAAGGAAAAATTTTCCGCGGGGAGAAGGTCAATTCCTTTTTCGGACGCTGCCTTGACAATACCGACTGCAAGCGGATGACCCGAAAGTGCTTCTGCAGAAGCAGCAAGAATAAGAATATCTGTTTCGGTATTTTTTCCGTTGGGCAAAATCTGATCAACGCTTGCCTGACCTTCGGTTACGGTCCCTGTTTTATCCAGAAAAACCGTCTTTGCTTTTCCGACGGTCTCAAGCGAACGTGCGTTTTTGATTAATATTCCAAGTTGAGCGCCTTTTCCGGAAGCAACGGTAACAGCCACCGGAGTCGCCAGTCCGAGTGCACACGGACATGAGATCACAAGTACAGATACAGCACAGTTGAAAGAAAAAGCAAAATCCGCGCCGCTTATAAGCCACGCACAAAGAGTAATTATAAAAATACCTATAACTCCAGGAACAAAAATACCGCTTACTTTATCAGCCAGACGTGCTATGGGAGCCTTGCTTGCTGAAGCGTCACTTACCAATTTGATTATCTCTGAAAGTAGACTTTCGCTTTCCGCTTTTGTTACCTTCATTTCAAAATAGCCGTGAATATTTACTGTCCCGCCGATTACGCTGTCGTTTTCAGAAAGTTCAACGGGCAGACTTTCTCCGGTGATTGCAGAAGTGTCAACTGACGCGCTTCCCTTTATAATGATCCCGTCTGCGGGAATTGACTGACCGCTTTTTACAGACAAAATGTCACCTGGTTTTAAAAGTGAGGTTTGTACTTCTTCTTCGCCTTTTTCGGTTATACGGGTGGCAACCTTTGGTCGAAGCATAATAAGTTTTTCAAGGCTTACGGTAGTCTTTCCTTTAGCAAACGCTTCGAGTGTTTTCCCGAGAAGAACAAGAGTTAAGATCATGGCAGCCGATTCAAAATAAAGCGTTTCGGCATAAGAATGTAAAAGATCGTTGTTGTTATTTACCGTGGAAACAATCGATACTATAAAAATATATACCCCGTAGAAAAAAGCCGCGCCGGAACCTATAGCAATAAGGGATTCCATATTCGGTGTGCCGTGAAAAAGTGAGTAAAACCCGCCTAAAAAATATTTCCTGTTCAGAATTATTACCGGTACAGTTAAAATCATTTGAGCAAGTATAAAGAAAATCACGTTTTCATTTGGAGAAATAAAATCAGGAAGAGGTGCTCCAACCATGTGTCCCATTGAAATATACATCAACGCCAAAGTAAAAACAACTGAAAGGATAAGACGTTTTTTAAGCAGTGCGCCTTGTTTTTCAGCAGATACGGAGACGCTGTCCCCTGCTACTTCCGCTTTGTACCCTGCCTTCTTCACTGCCGAAACAATATCTTTTTCGTTTACTTTGGTTTCATCAAAATTTACAAGCATAGACGATGTCAAAAGACTTACATTACATTCATTTACACCTTCCAGATGCTTTGTAGCTTTTTCAACATGTGCAACGCACGCGGCGCACATCATTCCGCTTACCGAAAATTTTTGTTCCATTTTTAATTACTCCTTTCTTTTAAAGTAAACTCCTGTTAAAAATAAAACTCAATTAATATATTGACTGAATATCAATAAAATATACTTTTCCGTTTTATCGACAAAATTTTAACTTACTTAAAAAATTTAATATGCAAAGTGATTTTATAAATAATGTAAATTCTTACCTTTAAGTTCACCTATTCTATTTTAATTTTGAAAAATGAAAATATCTGTGACTTAATTTTAATTTTTTAATATTTTAAATTAACTTTGTTTAGTGCCGGCGGCATACGAGTCCTTTCGCAACGCCGAAAGTCCTCGCGGCAAAGCAATAGAATTTTTTCGCGTATTTCCTTATCTTCAGTATATTTGAGTGCTTCGAAATAAACCTTTTCATACATTTCCGCTTGAGAGTATGCCGCCGGGTTACCGCCGAGTGAGAGAGACAAAGAGGAAAAAAAATCAAAAGGAGTGGTAATTCCAAACAAAAATTCAAGTAAAAGAGAAAATTTACCACTATTTGATACTCTGTCAACGGTGTGTGCAATCCCTTTTAAAAGAAACAGTTCATCATATGAAATAGTATTTGTACAAAGTACCTCGTAAGGAGGATCGCTGCGGTATTTAATGCCGTATTTTTCCGCGTTTTCCTGAATTACAGTACCGCGGAGAAGTTTTAAAAACCCGATTTGAAGTTCGTTGCAAAGATAATAGACGTCATTTATAGACTTTTTTATTGATCCAATGTTATCAAGCGGCAGACCGCATATAAGATCAGCGTGTACAGGTATATTTTTTATCATTTTCAGTTTTTTTAGATTCTCAAGTTCTTTTTTTATATTACCGCCTCTGCCACATTCTTTTAAAATTATAGGATTTGTACTTTGTATCCCTGCTTCAAATTGAAATTTTCCGGCAGGTGCCGAAGATAATATCTCCAGAGCCTCTTCGTCTATTATAGACGGTTGGATCTCAAAATGATAAGTGTGTGTGTATTTTTCGCTAATAAGACCTTTCCATATCTTTTTTGCACGGTCCAGATCGTAGTTAAACGTTCTGTCAACGAGTTTTACAGTGCGTTTTTTTCCGGGAAGTCTTTCGAACATAAATAGGTCTTCAAGTGTATCCTCTGCAGATTTTGCAATGACTTTGCAGTCCGCTCCGGAAAGACAGTATCCACAGGAAAACGGACAGCCTCGGGATGATTCATAATAAACAAATTTACCGTCAAAAAGTAATTCCGGGGTGCCGTCGTTAAAAAAATAATGCGGCTTTCTTTTCAAAAAAAGAGGGTCCCGCTCACCGATAATTTTCCTCGGTATGTCAGGATAAAAGTCAATCATATTTTTTATGGCCTGCTCCCCTTCACCTATGATAACCGAATCAATAAAAGAGTACTCTTCAAGAATCTCATCGGCTCTGTAACTTACCTCAGGACCGCCGAAGAATATTTTACATTCCGGAAGCAATTTTTTTAAATTTTGGGCGATCTGAAGTGTCTCAGTTATATTCCAGATATACGACGAAAATCCGTATAATTGTGCCTTTTCCCGGTATAGGGCATTGAGCACAAGGTCTTTTTTATCTTTTAGCGAAAATTCCAGAACAGACACATCCGGAGGCGTTTCAAGATCAAAAACAGCGGTCCTTAATGCACGCACTGCAAGGCAGGTATGATAATGGGATGCATTGTAAGCAAACAGTGTAAGTTTCAAATATATCGCCGCCTTTACGTAAATATTTTCTGCGCATTGTTGTTGGAAAAATGTAAAAATATATATAATTATAACATTTTTGACTTGTATTGTCAAGTAAACCCTTTGGTTGTAATATATCTTTATGTCGAATTTTTGATATATTAAACTATTTTTGTTGACTACTTTTTTGAGGGTTGTAGAAAATATACATTGACAATAAGTTTAATTTGTAGTATAATGTATTAGAATATTTTTAAAAATTACACGCAATATGCGTTTTAAATATAATTTTTTGAAAATAAGGCGAAATTAAAAAAAAAACAAAATCTTTTATTGAGACTAAATTAAAGATTAGGAGTAAGTTGATGTTGCATCGAATTTACGCGGAAATAAACAGCGATGCCGGGTTAATCCCGGAATTTATTACCGAAAAGATTTTTTTAAAGACCGGACTTTCTGTAAAGCCCGAAAGGATAAGAAAGGTAATAGAGATAGAAGGCAGCATAAGCAAGGAAGTTTTAAATATTTTAAAGCAGACTGTTGCAACGAAAAAATGTGAAGCAGTCAGAATTGAAAAAGAAAAAAAAGACACAAAAAATGCTGAAATACTTATTATGTCAAGACCCGGTATTACCGATAGAATAAGCGATGAAATTGCAGATATAATAAAACTTTATTCACCCGGATCTGATGCAAAAGTTACTGCAGGCTGGGAAATTACGCTTCCGGACAGTTTTGATAAAAAATATACGGAAAGTATTTATAAAGCTCTCGCAAGTGTGTTCAAATGTGCCTCAAAACCAGACTCTGACATTATTGAAAAAAAACCGGAAGACGGTAAATATATTGAGTTTGCAGACGGATTCAATACCGCAAAATATACAGAACTCGAAAAGATCAAGAAAAATTTGCATCTTGAAATGGATATGGAGGACATGGTACGTGTCCAAAACTATTTTTTGTCCGAAAGCCGGGAGCCGACTTTGACGGAAATGCGTATAGCAGACAGATTTTTTTCAGAAGGTTTCAGACATACGACTCTCAACACATTGCTTTCTCAGGTCGATTGCGAAGACGAGGCTGTAAAAGTTGCTTGGGATCACTATAAATCACTAAAAAGAAATAAAAATTATTCTCTCGCTGATATAGCAAGAACAGCAAATTCTTACCTTGAAACCAAAAGTCTGAAGAAGGCTACAAAAAAACTGAACGGAATAAAAATTGAAGGCATCGACAGCGGCAAAAAACTTTTAATGCTGTTAAAAAATGAGAATTGTAACCGCTCGGTAATGTTATCACCGTATGACGGTGCGGCTAACTGTCTCGGAGGAAGCGTCCGCGATCTTTTGTGCGCACTTGCATATCCGTTTGAATCCGCGCGTCTGTATGGATACTCTGATTCAAAGGAAAATATAGAAAAAGCAACGGAAGCGGCAAAAGGTTTTTCGGATTATGCAAGGGGACTCGGTATTCCATGTTCACAAAACAACGAAGCGGTTAGCGCCGATTATGATGAAAAACACTTTGAATTTTGTGTTGCACTTGCACTTACGGATTCTGAAAAAACTGACGAGCTTCTGAAAAAAAATGCAAAAAGCGGAGATTTAATATTTCTGCTTGGTGGTAAAACCGGACGCGACGGTAGCACACTTATGTCGGTCTACGGTGAAAGCGGCGAAGAAATTGAAGTTTCCGGAGAATATGTTCCGGTGGGAAAAGCCGGAGTTTTGGCTGCCATGCAAAGACTTTTTAATGACGTCGAATTTGCTTCTTACATTAATTCAGTAAACGACGTCGGAAGCGGCGGAATTGTGTGTGCGATAAGCGAAATTGCATCGGGAGTTACTATAAACTGCGATGCTGTGCCTCTTAAATACGGAAACCTCAGTACAGAGGAGATTATGCTAAGTGAGTCACAGGAAAGAATGGTAGTTGCAGTTTCTCCTGAAAACGCTAAAAATTTTTCTTTACTTTGCGAAAAATACAATGTTTCCTGTGCACAAATTGCAACTGTAAATGACAGCGGAAGATTTACTATTACAGACGGGATCACAAATAGAACAGCATCTTTGACTCACGGATTTTTGATGTCGGAAGGCTATGAAACCCGTCTCGGAGTATTTATAGAAAAACAGGCTGCTCTCCCTAAATCGGAAATACTTAATGTTGCCAAAGAGCCGGTCGACAAATTAAAAAAGACTCTTAAAACACTTTTTGTTTCTGCAAAGAAAAATTTTATCGGTGCTATGAAACTTGCCGAAAAAAATGCTGACATAAAAAAACTAAAAATAAACAACTGTATTGATGAAACTATCGGAGATGGAGCAGTATATTTACAAAATTCACCAAGACGTCCCGAGGTGTCTTTAAGAGAACTTAACTATAAAGGTAAGTGCGTTACCAAGGGCGGAAAGCCGATATGCAGTGTTATCGGATCCGGCGTGACATGCGAAATAAATTCCATTTCACCATATAAAAGCGCATACCTTTCTGTTACTGAGGCTATTATGAAACTCGTTGTTTCCGGTTACGGAAAAAATGAGCGATATATTGCAATTCAGGAATATTTTCCGAAACACGGAAACAGCAGCAAGCGTCTTGGTGTTTTGGTTTCTTCAATGCTCGGCGTTTTTGAGGCGCAGATGAATCTTAAAACAGCATCCATAGGAGGAAGCGGTTATATAGAAAAAAAACATCCCAGCAATCCGTCTGAATCTACCATTGCCATAATGGGTCTTTGTGTCGGAAGTAAAGATGATGCGATAACCAGGGATTTGAAATCCGTAGGAAGCAGGCTGATCCTTATAAAGCCTGAAATCGATCATGTAAGCCAGCTTCCTTCGCCTGAAGGACAAAACAAAGCTATTGATACAGTAAATGCTCTTGTTGCGGAAAAAGCGGTCCTTTCCGGATCTGTTATAAACGCTGACTGCGTTGCTACTGAAATTATAGAAATATGCAGGGCCTCAGGGAAGGGTGTGGATATTGAAAAAGACTGTCAACTTGAAACTCTTTTCGATTATTTTTACGGCTCCGCGTTGCTTGAGATAGCGGAAGGTACTGTCGTTCCGAAAAATGCAATTGTTATAGGAATGGTAACCGATACTCCCGCTATTACATATCTTGACGATTCATTTCCTGTCTTTAAAGAATTAGACAAGAAAAAAGAAGATATTAAGGCCGATAATTATAATTTTATGTTTCTTAAAAATTGTATTTCTCAATACGGTAGTGCAAAGACTGTCACAGAGGGAAAAGTAAATGTACTTATCCCTGTGACAAATTACAGTGTTCCTGCTGATGATATAAAATGTTTATTTCTGGACGTAGGTGCCGAAGCAGATACGTTTATAGTGGGAGAACATAATATCAGCCTTTTTGCAGAGAAACTTTCAAAGACCGATATTCTTTATATTCCGGATGGTTCTGTTTCTTCGGCATTTACGGCGGCTGTTTTAATGATGCCTGATATTTTGTCGGAACTTAAGTCTCTTAAAAAAAGAGGAGGGCTTATATACGGCAGCGGAACCAGTTTTGACGCACTTATAAAGAGCGGTCTTATAGAACTTGACAGTAAGAAAACGGGATTTTTTGATAATGAAAAATTCCCGGTGGTTTATAGTGTTCCGAAAATAAAGGCAACTTCAACTCTTTCGCCGTTTATGAGATATTCTGAGCCCGGCGGAATTTTTGATACCGTGGTTATAGGTGAAAAACTTCGCCTTATGATAGATGACGATTATGTAAAAGAACTTGCAAAAGACGGCCGTATTTTGACTATGTTTGAAGACGATCCGATAGGGGGAAGCGCAAGAATAGATGCACTCTGCTCCAAAGACGGACATGTCGTAGGACAGATAAGCCACCCGGAGCGTATAGGCGACGGACTTGCCGACAGAGGTTGCAGGGCTTTACCGTTCATCAGATCTTGTGTGGAATATTTTTTGAAATAGAAAAAAAGATGCTTCGCCGAAGCATCTTTTTTATTTTGATACAAAACTTTTTTTAATTTTACTTATTTACAAGCATTGCATGTGTGATATCATTATAATAATCCTTATATTCAACATTAAGTGTAGCCGCTTCTTTATCTATGAACTCATTATAACGTCTGGTTGCGGAAACAGTTAAGAGCGTGTCCAGATTTTTATCTATATAATCATCTTCAATGGGGAGTCTTTTTATTATATGGTGGCCCTCTGAAGTGAATATCACGTCACTGTATTCACCTATATCAAGGGATAGCGCAGTATCTTCTATCATCTGAAGTTTTTCGCCCGGTGTGCTGTAAACGCCGATTCTGAAATCAACGGTCCACCTTGAATATTTCTCTGCAACTTCGTCAAAACTTTTACCACTTTTCAGTTCTGCAAGAGCGGAGTTTATCAATTCCTGGTTTTCGCCATAGTCGCTTCCCTCTTCAAACGGTATAAATATTTGCGTATAATGATAAAAATTATTTTTGACATCAGATTTTATTGTTTGGTCATCTACCGGGATTATACCGTCGTATCCTGTAAATAGAAGTTCCCGCAGGTATACATCGTAGTAATATGTTAACTCATATTGCTCGCGGAAAACATCTCCAGTCATACGATAATTAAGAAGTTCTTCTTTAAATTTATCTTCACCGCCTCTGTCTTCAATGTAACTTTTAATAAATTCATCCATTTCCTTTTTATCCGCGTTGCTCATTTTTCTGTTATATTTATCGCAATAAAGTTTTATAGCATATCTTTTTCTTATCGCATTTTCGGTATTTGTTTTGAGTGTTTCCACTGTTTGAGGATCGGTGAAATCGGCCTGATCTCCCATATCAAGCATACAGTTATAATAAAAGTACCTGTATTCATCATATGTGACCTTATAATCACCCACCGTCATTACCGTCTTTGTATTGTTGGAAAAGGCTCCGGGTTTTTTGCATGAGGTGAATGCGGTGATCGTAAAACATAAAATGAGAAAAAAACTTATTGCTTTTTTTAAATTTTTTTTCATTTTCGTCTCCTTTTTAATTAAGGTGACCGGCGTTAAAAACTACCGTGGAAATTGTTTTTATAAAAATTTTAACTTATCGGTGCATAACTTTCCGGAATTTCGGGTGCGGTCTCGGAGTCGTCTACCGGAAATCCTTCAGATGCTCTTACGGCGTTTACGAGCATTCTTTTTAACTGATATGCCGGAATATAAAATTCTCCGCTTCCGTTTACTGTATAAAATGCCCGTTCTCCGTTTAAGTAAAACGCATAATCGATCTTAGTCCCGTCATTCTTTTTGACTGTCATCTCAGCATATTTGACCATCTCCGCAGGATTTGTGTTGTCTGAATATCCTTCAATATACATGGAAAGCGCAGAGCCGTAAAATCCTTGTATATAGTTAAATGACGGGGAAGTTTTATCATAAACTTTTTGTGTGCGTTCCGATGTACATATGAGTAAATTTTCAGATTCGCCTTCAACATACTTGAATGTAAACTTTTCATTTATTGAATATTTCCGGCTGTTATAAGTAAGGTAACTTCCTTCTGCTGTTTTTACCGTGAGTTCGGCAACATCGGCAATACTTTCCAAAAATATCGAGGGACTTATATAGTCGAGTATATCCCATTCAAGATACGGTACGGTATTTGCATCGACAAAGATTATCATGTCAAATTCATACGAATAAGCAAAATAATATCCTTCAACACCGGACGGCGCAAATGCAACTGCACTGGTTTGTCCGTCACAATTGTAAACAAGACGGTAAGGAACATTTGCAAAGTCATGAAATCCGTATTCAGCCATTATCTCTTCGTCATCGCAAAGTCTTTCTCCTATTGCTCCCGATCCCGCTTTCAGTACACTTGTTCCCTGAAGTGAACAGAGCGAAAGAAGAAGTACGGTAGAATAGTTTGTATCATTTACTATATGGTTGGACGGGTATGTCATTTTATATGCGCTGACTTTGTAAACGTTTATGTCCACTTTATTGCCGCATTTTTGACATTCATATTTTTTTTCATCTGTCAATTCAACATATTTTCCGCCGCATTTTTCACAAATATTATCATACAGTATTTCAACAAATGGCTGGCCGTTTTTTGTAATTATAATCTGATCTGTTTGAGCATAAGCACTTTGGGGGAGCGGAAGTGTAAGTAAGGGAGTCATAAGATTTTCAGCACTGCTGAGTAAAGTCGCGGCGGCAGAAGAAGAAATGACATAAAGGGCGTCTCTTCCCTTATATCTGCAGTAAATCCCCCCTTCGTTAGGAGTGTAATCCCCAAGATAAACGGTATGTGTTTCTCCGTCTACCGTAGTAAGAATGTAGTACGCCGGATCGTCCTCCTCCGCAAGGCCGTATTTTCCGAAATCTTCACATTTTGTAGTTATTCTTCTTGAAACGACCGTATATCCTGCATCGACTGCCAAGGATGACATTTTATCTTCTCCGAGAGGAGCAAGCATGTGTTCTTTTATGTAGAATACATCGTCGCTTTCTTTTACGCAGGTGAAAGTTCCGTATTGATTGTGTACTTCAACAGACTGTATATCGTTTTTCTCTGTATGCGGAAATATCAGCATAAGATCTTTTGAGGCGTCATAGACTTCACCTTCAAGAATTTCCGGAGGAACAGTTGCTTCCGGTTCCGATATTTTATTAAGGTAAGGCATTATAAAAATGAAGTAAGAAAGTGTTAATACGAGTGCAAAGCAAGCAAAGGATATTATCATTATCTTTTGCTTTTTTACCATTCCCGTCTTTTTTTTCTCAGGTTTTTCCTTATTTTTATATGGATTATCCGGACTGCTGAAGATTTTTGCGGTTAAGTCTGTGGTATCCGGAACATCTTCAGGTATATTATCGTCAACACCTTCTTTTAAGTCATTAACATTTGCGTATTCATTGGTATTTACATTACCATCTTTGTATTTATATTCTGATTTATCTTTAATGTCTGTATTTTCAATGTCAGTGTCGCCTGAAAATATGTTTTCTGCAAAAACGTTTGTATTTTTCGGGGTATTGTCAGTAGTGTTTTCAGAAAATTCTTCTCTTCTTTCTTTTTTCATTGAGTTCTCCTATTTTGCCATGAGTAATAAGTTCATATTAAAGCCTTTTTCTTTTGTAGTATACGACCGTGCCTGCAACACAGATCAATATCGGTATTGCTACGGATACCGTTATAGTCAAGGCATATGCAGTAGCGGTTGATATCGTAAGCTCATTGCTTTCGAAAACTTTAAAATCTATGTCCATCGGGACGAGTTTTTTACCCATTTGTATTACAAGTTCAAATATTATATCCTTATTTCCGTAAGCATTGGAATTCAGGTATTCTTCGCTTGTATATCCTGTTGATGATACGAACATATATGTACTGATTTGCTGTGCAGTTGTAGGATCGTATTTGGTTTGACGTATCAAAGAGGCTATGCTGTACCCTCCTGCTTTTGCATTTTCTCCCTCTTGAAGCACAGAGCTTGTGTATGAATAAAGAACCGGAGAATACTCTTTGTTTCCGCTTATAGGATATCCTGCATCGTTCTTTTCCTGCCAATGATTTGTAAATGCCAACGGATTATCTATAACTGTATATGGCTGAGAATCTCGGTTTCTTAAACTGAGATGCAGAGACGGACCGAATCCATTATCGGTAGGATAATCTGCTATTACAGCAGTTCCTTCCTTGTTAAGTGAATGGGATTTATCGTTTATTTCACCAGGCATTACCGAAACACCCCATTCGTAAAGCCATTCTTTCAAAGTTTTAAGTTTATTTTCTGATGCCGCATTTTCTGGGGAAAGGAATACAAGTATATTACCGGTTCCGTCGCTCATAAATTTGCGGAGTTTTTCAATTTCGTTTTCTCCTGATGAGTTTTCACCAAAAAAATCATTTACAGGGTCATTTATGACAACGACTTTGGCATCATTAAGATTACTTCCCTCAATTCTTAAGTCTATTGTTTGGACATCAAAGCCTGCATCTATCATAAGATTATAAAGTGCATTGGGTGTTTTTTGCCCTGAACTTGTGTAAGTGTTGTAAATATCTTCGCCGTGTCCCTCTATAAAATAGCATTTAGGTGCTTCTGTACAGAGGGAAATTATATAAGATGTAAACCTCCTTTCTCCGTTAAATGCATAAACTTCTCCGGAATCAGAATCTACTGTATAAAAGTTATCGTACGTTAGTAATTTGAATCCGGAAGACTGATTTGTTTCCATTATAATGTTTGTTTGATATATAGGTGTTCCGAGTTGGGTAGTGTATTTTTCAGCAAGATCGGGGCGGGATACAATGTCAAGAAATTCTACTTTTATATTGTTAGGATATGTTTTTTTGTAAGTTTCAACGCATCTGTAAATATAATATCCTGCACTGTCATCAAGTACCAAATCTTTTGCCTGACAGAATATTATTTTTACTTCTACATCTTCGGTAAGAACATCGTCAAGTACTTCTTCCGATTTATCTGTGATACCGTAGTATCTTGATCCTGTCAAATCTATATACCAGCCGTATGTATATGCGAGTGCATATATCACGGCGTTAAGTGCTACCACCAATGCAATGAATGCTGCGGTGAGTAAAACGGCAAGTGAGCCGTATTTAAACCGTCTGTCGGAAAAGAGCGATTTTTTTAAATTTTTTGTTTTATTATCCATGTTAATCTCCGGTTAATATTACTTTAAAAGGGAATTTTGTATTTATAGGCAGAATAAAAATTTTTTTATCAATTTATTAACATTAAAAATTTTTCAGGTAAGGTTTTAATGTTAATAAATATCTAATATTTTAACTTATGCCCAACGCCGCTTTTCGTAAACTCTGACAGTAACAAAAAGGCAGACTGCTGCAAAAGATGCATAATAAATAAGCGAAGCAAAATCAAAATATCCCTGCGTAAAAGCGCTGAATCTTGAGTATATGCTGAGCCAGCGGAGAACAGCACGGAGCGGAGCAAATCCAATTTTGGAATTTAACATTGACGCTCCGAGAAGAGCTGCAAGTATAATTAGAGTGCCAAGCGCCGAAATAATTTGATTTTCGGTAAGCGAAGAAATAAGAAGACCGACCGATATAAATGCTGCGCCTACAAGTAAAACGGCAACACAACTTCCCAGTGCTGTTACGGCATTATAAACGACAAGCGGTTGGTCGCTGAGATAAGAAAACATTATCGGTAAATTAATACAGTTTACAATGATAAAAGTTCCTCCCAGTAGTGTATATGATGATAAGAACTTTGCAACAACAAAACCTGGAAGTGAGACCGGGGATGTCAGAATAAGTTGTTCTGTTTTAAGTTTTCTGTCTTCAGAAAAAGATTTCATTGTTAAAATAGGTGTTACAAACATGAGTATTATCAACTCTGACGTAAAATACGAAGATATATTTGCGTCCTGACCTGCTAAAAATGTAAAGAAACTGAATGCGAGTCCGGAAGCAGCCCATAGAATAGCAACGAATAAGTACCCTATGGGAGATGTAAAGTAAGAATACAGTTCCCGTTTATATATTGCCAACATAGCCGACTCCTTAAACTAAAGAAAAATTTGTTTTTTAAAATTATCTGATTTTGGATGTTTTTTTTGTTTTTCTTGAAGCGGTTTGTTTTTCTCTTGTTA
This sequence comes from uncultured Clostridia bacterium, assembly GCA_944381115.1. Taxonomy (GTDB): domain Bacteria; phylum Bacillota; class Clostridia; order Oscillospirales; family CAG-272; genus SIG673. The sequence continues at coordinate 173,762 of CALWJV010000016.1, read as the reverse complement.
TGTTTAGAAAAACATCTTCAAGCGATGCGCTTGCAAGTTCCATGCCAATGATTGGCATGTTTTTTTCTGCGCACATTTCAAAGATTTTTTTGCGGATATCCGAACCGTTATTGCTTTCAATTTTAAAAAGTGTTGCATCGGTCCCGGGAATTTCTTTTGAACTTTCAACATATGATACTCCGTCCAGTGCTCTTAAGGACTCGAGAATGGTTTTTTTGCTTCCGCATATTTGAGCCAAAACACGCTTTGTACCTTCCATAAGTTTTGTAAGTTCATCTGTACGTTCGTCTGCTGCAAGTCTTCCTTTATTCATTATCAGTATTCTGTCGCAGACTGCCTGAACTTCTGAAAGAATATGGGTACTTATTATTACGGTGTGGTCTCGTCCGAGTCCTCTTATAAGGCTTCGAATTTCTATAATTTGTTTTGGATCAAGACCTACAGTAGGTTCATCCAAAAGAATTATTTTTGGATTTCCTACGAGAGCTTGAGCAATACCCACACGCTGATAAAATCCTTTTGAAAGGTTTCTTATAAGCCTGTCCCGGATATCTACTGTTTTTGTTATTTCACAGATTTCCATTATGTGTTTTTTTCTGTTAAGTGTACAGCCTTTGAGATCGTATACAAAATTAAGATATTCTTTGACAGTCATTTCAGGATACAAAGGTGGCTGATCAGGAAGGTAGCCAATGTTTCTTTTTGCCTCAGAGGGGTTTTCAAGAATTTCGTATCCGTTTATGGTAACGCTGCCGGAAGTATATGACAAAAATCCGGTTATGATATTCATTGTTGTAGTCTTTCCAGAACCGTTCGGACCAAGAAGACCTACAACTTCTCCTTTATTTATTGAGAAAGAAATATCGTTTACCGCATATTTGTCACCGAATTTTTTTACTAAGTTTTCGACTTTTAACATTTTGGAATATTCCCTTTAATTAAAAAATTAATATTATTATACTGGTTTACATTGCTGATCATATTGGCAATATTTTTCAAAATAATACGATATAATTTCAGGCAGATTTTAAAACTCCGTACAAAATACAGATACCGTATTATTAAAAAACTGTCAAAAATGTTTTTACTGAAAATCACATAACATTCGCAGATATAGTTCAAATCTTCGTTTATTATATACAAATATTATACCATAAAAATATAAATAAGTCTTGAATAAACATTAATTTATTTACCGCTTGAAAATTACGAAGAAAAAATATTTTCAGTACTGTGTAAGCATATCCGATCACTTAAAGTTAAATATTAAATATTTTAAAATTTTCGATTTTATTTTAATTAAATATCGGTTTTGTAAAAATAAAAACCTAAAGCCTTCTTTCGAAAGCCTTAGGTTTTTTAGTTAAGTAAGAAATTATTTGTAAAGTTCACCCATTTTAAGGAGCCTTGCATATCTTTCCTTAGCAGCTTTTTCAGCCTTTGCAAAGAGTTTTTCTGCTCTTTCCGGGAACGCCTGCGCAAGCCTTGCATAACGCGTCTCGCTTGTAATAAATGCTTTGTAGTCGCCTGTCGGTTCTTTTGAATCAATTATAAGTTTACCTGATTCAAGCGCCGGGTTGTAACGGAACATATTCCAGTATCCTGCCGCAACAGCCTTTTTCATTTCTTCCTGACAGTTTTGCATACCTCCCTTTACACCGTGCATTTCGCAAGGAGCGTAACCGATAATGAGGGAAGGTCCGTTGTAACTTTCAGCTTCTGTAAGTGCTTTGAGAAGTTGATTCATGTCTGCACCCATGGCAACCTGTGCTACATAGACATATCCGTAAGACATTGCAATCTCTGCAAGATTCTTTTTGCCTATTGCTTTACCTGCTGCCGCAAATTGTGCAACCTGTCCTATCTGAGAGGCTTTAGATGCCTGACCGCCGGTGTTGGAGTAAACTTCGGTATCGAAGACCATGACGTTTACATCTTCTCCTGAAGCAAGAACATGGTCAAGACCTCCGAATCCTATATCGTAAGCCCAGCCGTCTCCACCGAAAATCCATACGGATTTTTTGGAAAGATAATCTTTTTCTTCGAGTATTTCATTTGCTGTCGGACAACCTGCTGCTGCTGCTTTTTTGAGTTCTTCAATGAGAGTCTCGGTAGCCGGTCCGTTTGCCTTACCGTCATTTACGGTATCAAGGTATGCATTTGCTGCTGTTTTAAACGCATCAGATGCTTTTTCTGATCCTACCATCTCTTTTACTTTACCGATAAGTCTTTCACGAATAGCTTTTTGTCCAAGCGCTATACCAAAACCGTGCTCTGCGATATCTTCAAACAGAGAGTTTGCCCATGCTGGACCTCTGCCGCTCTCGCGGTTAACAGTATATGGCGTTGCAGGTGCGGAACCGCCCCATATTGAAGAACATCCTGTTGCATTTGAAATGTACATTCTTTCACCGAAGAGCTGTGTAATAAGACGTGCGTAAGATGTTTCGGCACATCCTGCACAGGATCCGGAAAATTCAAGGAGCGGCTGCTTGAACTGACTTCCTTTAACGGTGTTGACATTAATTATATCTTTTTTCTCTGTAACATTTGCTACACAGTAATCAAATGCTTCCTGTTGATCGGACTGAGTTGCCTGAGGAACCATTGTTATAGCGTAGTTCTCTGCCGCTTTTGCTTTGATCTCTTTTATTTTTGCTTTATCCCCTGCAGCGGTTGCTTCTGCAAGTTCTGCAGCGACTTTCTTGTCTGCTCCGATGTTTACAGAGCATGCTTTTACGCAGAGCGTACAGCCCATACAGTCAAGGGGCGAAACAGCGATTGTAAATTTGTAATTTGTCTTGATCACTGGTTTTGCTGCAAACTTTGTTTGTGCGGGAGCTGCTGCAGCTTCTTCGTCGGTAAGTGCAAAGGAACGTATGGCTGCATGAGGGCATACAAATGAGCAACTGTTACATTGAATACATTTTTCGGCATTCCATACAGGAACCATAACGGCAACACCGCGTTTTTCAAACGCTGCAGAACCCTGTGGGAATGTACCGTCTACATATTTTTCAAATGCTGAAACGGGAAGTTTATCTCCGTTCATGGCATCGACCGGTTCGACAACTTTATTTACAAAGTCAACAAGGTCAACACGTTTGCCTGTTGCAACGGCCTTTGTGTCTTCAATTGCGCAGTTCTTCCATTCGGCGGGAACGTCTACCTTAACAAAAGCATCTGCACCTGCATCGATAGCGGCATAGTTGAGATCAACCATTGCCTGTCCTTTTTTGATATATGATTTATATGCCATTTTCTTCATATACTCAATAGCTTCATCCTTTGGAAGAATGTTTGCAAGTGCAAAGAAAGCGGACTGAAGAATCGTGTTTTTAACCTTTGCGTTACCAATTTTACTTATAGCAATGGTTGTTGCATTGATTGTGTAGAACTTTATATCGTTGTTTGCAATGTAGTTCTTTACTTTGCCGGGAAGGTGTTTTGTAAGTTCGTATACGCTTTCCCACTGGCAGTCAAGAAGAAATACTCCTCCTGTTTTAACGTCGTTTACCATATCGTACTTTGTAAGATATGCCTGATTATGACAAGCAACAAAGTCTGCTTTGGTAATGTAGTAAGGACTCTTTATCGGTTTGTCTCCAAAGCGGAGGTGAGAAATAGTTATACCGCCGGTTTTTTTGGAGTCATACTGGAAATAAGCCTGAATGTATTTATCGGTGTGGTCACCGATAATTTTAATGGAGTTTTTGTTTGCTCCGACCGTTCCGTCGCCTCCGAGGCCCCAGAATTTGCAGGATATCGTTCCGGCAGCAGAAGTATCTGGTGCGGGTTTTTCTTCAAGGGACATGTCCGTAACATCATCGACTATGCCAATGGTAAAACCGTTTTTCGGATTTTCGGAAGCAAGATTTTCGTATACTGCGAATATAGAAGACGGAGGGGTATCTTTCGATCCGAGACCGTAACGTCCACCGAATACCTTTTTATCTGTTATATTACGCATTGATAATGCTGTAACAACATCAAGATAAAGAGGTTCGCCGAGGGAGCCGGGTTCTTTGGTTCTATCGAGAACAGCAATTTTCTTTGCTGTATCAGGTATAGCTTCAACAAGTTTCTCTGCCGAGAAAGGTCTGTAAAGGCGGACCTTAACGAGTCCGACTTTTTCGCCTTTGGCGTTAAGGTAATCAATAACTTCTTCCGCGACATCGCAGATAGAACCCATGGCAATAATAACACGATCAGCATCCGGTGCTCCGTAATAATTGAATAACTTGTAGTTGGTTCCGATTTTTGCATTAATCTTGTCCATATATTCTTCCACAATACCGGGAACTGCATTATAGAATTTGTTACATGCTTCTCTGTGTTGAAAGAAAATATCTCCGTTTTCGGCAGAGCCGCGAAGAACGGGATGTGCTGGATTAAGAGAGCGGTCACGGAATGCTTTTACTGCATCCATATCCGTAAGTTCTTTAAGATCATCGAAATCCCATACTTCGATCTTTTGTATTTCGTGTGAAGTACGGAAACCGTCAAAGAAATTAAGGAATGGTACACGGCTCTTGATCGTTGCAAGATGTGCAACGGCAGAAAGGTCCATTACTTCTTGAGGGTTGGTTTCTGCAAGCATTGCGAAACCTGTCTGACGGCAGGCATATATGTCGGAATGATCTCCGAAAATATTAAGAGCGTGAGTTGCTACGCAACGTGCGGATACATGGAATACGCACGGAAGAAGTTCACCGGCTATTTTGTACATGTTCGGGATCATAAGAAGGAGTCCCTGAGATGCGGTATAAGTTGTGGTAAGTGCTCCGGCTGCCAGGCTTCCGTGAACGGTACCTGCTGCGCCTGCTTCCGACTGCATCTCCATAACTTTAACCGGAGTGCCGAAAATATTGAGTGCAGGTTTTCCGAGAATATTTTTTCCTGAAGCTGCCCATTGGTCAACAGAGTCAGCCATAGGGCTTGAAGGTGTGATAGGATAGATACCGGCGACTTCGGTAAACGCATAACTTACGTGAGCTGCGGCGGTATTTCCATCCATAGAAAGTTTGGTTCTTGCCATTTGAATTCCTCCTGATAAAGAAATTAGATTTTCAAATTTGCTACTATTATATCATAAAATCCTCTAATTGTAAAGAGAAAAATTCACATGCGCGCAAATTAAATTGTAAACTTTTTTCGAAAAATGCATAAATTATCCTTTTTAGGTAAAAATAGTTTTTTACACTTTAAAAATTAAAAAAATTTTTTCCTGAAAATACATATTTTCGGAGTTCAAGAAAATAATAATATTTAACCGATTGAAAGGAACAAAGCATGATTACAATTTTCATAAGAACTGTTATTATATATGTTTTTCTCATTTTGGCAATGAGGCTTGGAGGTAAAAGGCAGATCGGAGAACTTCAGATATCCGAACTTGTTACCGCTCTGCTCCTTTCCGAAATTGCAGCGATACCTATAGGTCACGATGAGATTCCGCTCACTTTTGCTGTAATACCGATATTGACTGTTGTTACTCTTGAAATAATTTCCGCGTTTACAATAACCAAAAGCCGGAAATTGCAAAAATTTTTTGACGGTAATCCGAGTATAGTAATCAACAAAGGTGTACTTGACACAGGCGAACTTTCAAAACTACGTCTTGGAATTGAAGATTTAATTTCAGAGGCAAGACAAAAAGGTATTTCGGACATAGCAGACCTTGAATATGCAATACTCGAAGATAACGGTAAGTTGTCTGTTTTTGAAAAAGCAAAAAAGGGAGAAAAAGAAACTGGTATTGCACACACCATTATTGTTGACGGAGAAATAAATTCTTTTGGCATGAGTTGTATAGGAATGACGGACAAAGTTTTGGGCGATCGTTTAAATTTCAAAGGTGTAAACCAAAAAGATGTTTTTTTATATACGGTCGATGATTCCGGTAAAGAAAACTGGATAATGAAAAGCATAGGGCATATGCCCGCAAAGATCAGAAAGTCAAAAAATAAATTTTCATGAAAGGGGTTATCATACATGAAAACTGCAATTGCTTCAGGTGTGCTTATACTTTGTCTTATTATGCTGATAACGGCGAATAGCATTTACTGTATCGGGATTACAGAAGATCTTAAAGACATGGTATCTGCGGATAAAATTTTTACCGTAAATGATACCGAAAAATTGGAGGAATATTGGAACAAGCATAAAATGATTATGCATTTGGGTGTAAACAGCAGTTACACCGATAACATAAGCGAAGGTATAGCGGAATTTAAAGCGGCGGTAAAAACAAACAGCGAAGCAGATATTGCCGCTTCGCTGAATTTATTGAATTTCAGGATAAATGAACTTGAAGAACTAAACCGTCTAAGCTTTGTCAATATTTTTTGATCAAAATATATAAGCATACGGATATTGTAAGGGTTATTGATACGGATTCTTAAATATCCGTTGTTTTGTATAAAATATTTTCCTGAAAATTCCGATCTTTTTTATCTTTATATCTGTCAAAAAGCATTAGATATTTATGTGCTAAATATGCTTACATGAACCGTGTTTTATTATTATCTGAATTCAGTAATTCCATGGTTTTCGGACCGGAACCAATTTGTTCTCGTAATTAAAAAATCAGCATTATCTCCAAGAAGAGCGCGGCAAAAAATATCAGGATTCAGATACGAATTGCCGCTTGCGTCAAGTACTGTTGTAATAGTTCCGTCGGAATTTAACTTCAGACTGTATATCTGAGGGCGTATGTTTACGTTTTTTTCGCCGCTTTTTGTTTTTTTGTTTATATTGATATCTTTTGAAAGAAAATCATTTACCCGATTTTCGTTGACAGAAAAATTTCCGCTTATACGGTATTCGGCAAATGCTATATCACGAAAACTGTTTTCAGGAGTGTAAACGTCAAGGATGTGAAGATCATCTGTAAATGCGTTTTCAAGTCTTCTTTTTATTTCCTCAAACGGCATTTTTTCTGTGATTTTTATATCAAGGAGTTCGCATTCACTTTCCGCAAATAAAGGCAGTGGCTGTGCAAAAACAATTTTGGCATGAGGATTAAATCCCTCTGTATACCAAACCGGTATTTTTATTCTGACCAAGGCTGTCCTTACCGTTCTGTCAAGATCAAGATGTGAAATATAGCGAAGTCTACCGGTTTTCCTGAATTTTATTCTGACACTTTCGGGCACCATGCCGTAACACCCCCTAGTCTGTTTGCTCCGCATCCCGAACATTTTTCCCGGCAGTTCGGAGTCGGTACTGAGTCCAGTGATTTTTTGTACTCCCGCAAAAGAAAATCTTTTGTAACACCGATATCAATTATATCCCATGGTAAGATTTCATCTGTACTGAATGTTCTGTTTGCGTAAAAACTCATATCTATCCCTGCATTTTTAAATGCTTTTTCCCATTTTTCATAACTGAAAAATTCATCCCAACTGTCAAAACGCATACCCAGTTTGAATCCCTCGTAAAGAACGGCAGAAAGTTTTCTGTCTCCTCTTGCGAGTGCTGCCTCTATCCTTGACGCTTTTGCATCGTGATAATTGAAACGTAAATGCTTGTCTGTTATTTTCTCTGATAAAAAATTTTGTTTTTGGGTAAGTTGTTCAATAGTATTCTGTCCACACCATTGAAACGGTGTGAATGGTTTCGGAATAAAGCACGCACAACTTAGCGTTACTGATGGGTGTCTTCCTTTAACTCTGTTTTCTGTTTTATAGTACTGTTCAACGACTTTTGTACCCATATCGTTTATTCCGGAAATATCGTCATAAGTTTCGGTGGGAAGGCCTATCATAAAATAAAGTTTCACGTTTGCTTTGCCCCCGCCGAACGCCAATGAGCAAGCATGTAGAATTTCTTCCTCTGTTACATTTTTATTTATTGCATCCCGGAGTCTCGGAGTCCCTGCTTCGGGGGCGAATGTAAGCCCGCTTTGGCGGATTGAAGAAATCCTGTCCATAAGTTCTTTTGAAAAAGTATCAGCCCGCAGAGATGGCAGAGAAAGACTGACTTTTTCGTTATCTGTCCATTCAAGCAATATTTCGGTAAGTTTTGAAAGGCGGGAGTAGTCGCTAATGGAAAGCGAAAGTAGGGATACTTCATCGTATCCTGTGTTTTCGTAAAGGCATTTAATCTGCTCGTTCACTTTTTCAGGTGATTTCTCTCTTACCGGACGGTATATTATACCTGCCTGGCAAAAACGGCAGCCTCGGATACATCCTCGGTATACCTCTTCTGTAATGCGGTTATGGACCGTTTCTATGTACGGCATAACAAATTTATCCGGATATGGGGCGCTGTCAAGATCATTTATGATCCTTTTTTGTATTTTTTCCGGGATATCATCATATATCGGAGTATAACTTTTTATCGTTCCGTCAGCGTTATATTTTACGTTATAAAGAGATGGTACATAAAAACCCGGTATTTTTGCAAGACGGTGCAAAAATTTACTTTTTGTATAACTTCCGTCTTTTTTCATACTTATATAAAGACTGGTCATTTCGGTAAGAGATTCTTCACCTTCACCTATTGAAAATACATCAAAAAAATCACAGAGAGGTTCTGCGTTATACGTGCATGGACCCCCACCCACGATTATCGGAAATCTTTCGTCCCTTTCGAATGAGTAAACCGGGATATCCGATAAAGATAGCATATTAAGTACGTTTGTATAACAAAGTTCATATTGAAGTGTTATCCCCATAAAGTCAAAATCTTTTACCGGATCAAGGCTTTCAAGCGCGTAAAGCGGAATACCGTTTTTTCTCATTTGCTCTTCCATGTCAGGCCAAGGAGCATATACTCGTTCACACCACACATCTGGCATCATATTTAATGCGTTATAAAGTACTTTCATTCCCAGATTTGACATTCCTATTTCATATGTATCAGGAAAGCAAAATGCAAATCGTGCAGATATTTTGTCTTTGTTTTTTATGACCTGACCGTATTCACCGCCTGTATATCGCCCGGGTTTCAAAACATTTTTCAAAATGGCGTCAAGTTTCATTTTCATGTCCTTTCATAAATATCCGTAATAAACATGGCAGAACGCCCTTCAATAGAATAACTGTAATTTCAGCGGGCTTTATGCCCGCTGAAATTACATTTTATTTAAAATTATATTTTAATTTTGTAATTCAAAGTCTGCGTTTATTTTTTCGTCCATGTTTTATACCGTATATGCTTATAAATGCTGCAATACCGGATGTAACAGCATGAAATCCCATAATTGCCAATGCAACATATTTCCATTCAACCCCAAACAGCGATATAATAAGCGCCAAAAATACGCCGATAAGTCCGGAAAATGCGGCAAATTTGCACCCGAACCGTATAAGTTTCTTTTGGCGTTTATACCCTATCAAAGCGCAAAGAAGTCCGTAAGCTCCGGTTTTTGAAACAAGCATTCCTTCTCTGTCGGTGTCTGTTTCCGGGATATCGTCTTCTACCATGTATTTTACTACTCTGAGGAGTTCAGGTTCAAGTCCTGTTGTGTAGAAAACCAGCGGAGCGTCTATGCATGGATTGCATGTTTTAAAAGAAAAAAGTGTGTTGGACTGACGTAATTCTGAAATTTTACGGCAAAGTTTTTCGTCAGGGTTATACTGGATTACTATTCTTGCAAAAAATTCTCCGTTGTTTGCAATGTATAGGACTCTCGTGTTTTTTTGCGGTATGTCGGGATACCGTTCTATTTCTATACCGTGCTTTTCAAGGTACGCATCGTCACCTGCTCTTACAACAGAATCATCAACTTTTACCGATATACCGTTATTTGAAATATCTGTAATTACTGCGTTTCTGTATTTATTTGGATCAGTATCTATGTTGCTAAAAAGACCGGAAAGGATACCCCCAATTTTTCCGAATGCAGCTGCTGCTTTTGCAAGATGTGTTTCTAAAAAATGAGAATTGGTTAAAAATGTATCGGTTACAATGATTTTTTCAGGCGGAAAAAGTTCCGATTCAGATATCATTATGACGTTTTCATCAAATTCATCGCTTTCGTCATCAAAATCGGTTATTGCTGCTCCTTCTTCAGCAACTGCCTCAGCGGTCATATGTCTGGGAAGACCAAGTGAAATAAATATGCATAAAGGAGAGGCAAACGAAATTAGAATATATGCACTGAAAATTCCCTGATATATATTATTGTTGATAAATCCGAATGCTATACCGCTTGCTATGGCAATGCATATAAGACAAATAATAAATATTTTTATTAGTCCAAAGCATTCATCTCTTACTGGCAAAATATTATATCCGCCATCTATTCTTGAAACATGGTTTGTTTTGTAAAGGGAGGAGTTTTCATCGGCGTATCCTCCAAATGATATTTCTTCCGGAGATCCTTTGAAGCTTGCCATTCTGACTTCTGTGCAATAATCTCCGTATTCTGCAGTAACATCAAAGACTTTTTCCTCACGTTGTAACATGAGATAGCGGTATAGCGCAGTAAAAAATATACTGATCGCTCCCGGAATTCCGATAAGGGCAACGGTTTGATTCGAAAAAGTTGTAAATATAATAAGAAAATTATAAATCAGTGATAAAAGTATTGAAAAAAAGGCAAGTAATTCAGGAATAAACGCACCTCGCAAAGCACATTTTAACCCGTCAAGAAGACTTTTCCAGACAAATGCAGTTCCCAAAATTATCAATCCTATTTCTACAGACGCAAACAATACAGTCTTTTTCAGAAAAACAGAATACAAAACTTCCAATAAAAATACTGTAAACAAAATGAATGCGGTATAAATCATTATTCTATAAGACGAACGTGTTTTTTCCCTCAAAGCGATCTGGCGTTTTTCTTTTCTGTTATCACAATAACGTTTTTCTCTTTCAGCGTACCCAGATTTGTCGATTCCGCCGTGTAATCCGTCGGAAAAAACAGGTATACGCTCAGATTCGGCGTAACGGTAACCGGATGAAGCAGGTTTGGCCTTTGCTTTTACGTTGTCGGTTTCGGAAGTACCGAATTTTCCGGACTTAATTGGAGGGAGCGTTAGTGATCTACAATATTTTAAGAACTGCTCTCTTTTTTCCCAATCTTCTTTTCCTTCGTTATCCCATATGTCGTTGCTGATCTCTTTTTCATTTTCTGACAGAGATATGTTATCGGTTTCGGATATCTCATCAATTTTTTCTGGCATATCGTCTTTAGTACCGGCACTAAGATCAGGATTGGGTTCTTGGGGGTCTCCACCGTTTAATATATTGCTTACGGTTTCGCCGTCATTATTTTCGTTATATTCAGAACTGTATGGAATTTCTTCTGAATATTCCGGTTTTTTTTCATATTCGGAGGTCTCTTGAGAATATTTTTGACCGTTCGAGCCAAAAACTTCCGATTGATATTGGTCTGAGGAGGTAATCCCGGATTCTGATCGTTTAATATTGACCGGCACTATTTTCGGCTCTGTCCCGTCAAATTTTATCTGGCCCCTGACTCCGACCGATTCATTTTCATTATCAGCATCGTTTGTATCGTAAAGTTCGGGTACGTCAAAACTTATCTGTCCTTCGGCATTTAACGGTTCGCTTTCCGGTATAATGGGGTCTTGAATATTGTTTTCTTCGAATTGTTCAAAATAAAGATTTTTATTGCGATGATTATCAATCGGTGGTGCGTCCGAAAAAACATATCCGGGTTCTGATTTACCGGTATACTCATGTTCTTCTTTTTCAGTATTTTCACATTCTGTACTTTCAGTATCTTTCTCCGGCTCTGAATTACCGTTTGATATTTCACATGTAGTTATTTCTGATTTTTGATTACTTTCTTCAGTTGAATCGCGGCTCTCTTGTATGTGAACGGCGTCAGAACATTCTGATTTCGTGCCATTTTGCGACTCTTCTCTGTATTTGGTATTTTCAGTTATTACCTCATTGGCGGAATTTATATTTTCCGGATTGTCATCAGCAAAACCTTCAATGCTTTCAGTTTGCATTTCTTCGTGTGAGGAAGTTTTTTCAAAATGTTCCGTATTTGTAATTTTTTTTAGTTCCGGCGGAATTTCCGTTTTTTCCGGTATCGGTTCTATTTCAAAACCCTCAAACTCAAAAAGAGAGTTATCGTCTGAAAAATATGAAGCCGCCTTGTTTATTGCTTTTTTCTTGGCAAGGCCGTTTTTTTCGGCATCGCTAATGGATTTTTCGTTATTTGTTTCTTCCATAAAACCGACCTTCCTTTAGGTTTTTAAATAATTCATATTTTAATTATTTAATGTAAAAAATTTTGTCATTTGAAAAATTTTCTTGCATAAAAAAGTATTACTGCACCTGCGGAGGATACGTTCAGAGAATTGACTTTACCTTTCATCGGAATTGATATTATGAAGTCGCTTTTTTCTTTTGCAAGTCTTGATACTCCGTTTCCTTCCGAGCCGAATATAAACGCAGCCGGAGTTATTATCTCCGTTTCGGTGTAATCGGTCCCCCCTGCCTCCGCGGCGTATATCCATACACCTGCTTTTTTTAATTCCTCAATAGCATTTGAAATATTGCTTACTTTTGCAATGGGCAGATGTGCCATTGCTCCCGCAGATGACTTAGCGACCACTGCAGTAATGGTTGCGCTTCTTCTTTTTGGAATTATCATTCCGTGGCACCCTGCACCCTCTGCAACTCTTATAAGTGCTCCAAGATTATGGGGATCGTTTATTCCGTCTGCTATAACTATAAAGGGGCGTTCGCCAATTTTTTTTGCATTTTCAAGTATGTCCTCTATGTTTACATATTCTATAATTGAAGTAAGTGCGACAACACCTTGATGATTTATATTTCCCGAAAGTTCCTCAAGCTTTTGCTTTCCGGCACTGACGGTGGGTATACCTCTTGATCTTGCTTCAGCTGCGATCTTTTTTATTGATCCTTCCGATTCACCGTCTTTTATAAATATTTTGTCTATAACACGTCCGGTCTTTAAAAGTTCCAGAACGGCATTTCTTCCGGCAACTACGTTTTCGGAAATTCCGTTTTTTTCATACATGCGTATTTCTCCCGCTTGATCTACCTTTATTTTATTTTGATCTAAAGAAAAAATTACAGGTCAAATCTACAGATCATTTTTATACAGTATAACATATTATTTTTTATTTGTATAGTATTTTAATTAAAATTTTACAAAACTGATTAGTTTGTTTTATTAAAACGTCTTTTAAAATTGTATATTAAATTTTTCTCCGTATTATTTTTATGATCATTGGTGTCTACCTATTATTTGGCTTTTTATTACCCATACGCCTGTAAAGAAAAAACCGTGCGTTTAAAACCGCACGGCCTTGCTTGTACAGGCTTACCCAAATAACCCTTTGTGTTTCAATAAAGGAGCTGTCGATAAACATATTGAAAATAGACTGCGCCGAGAAAAAATAAACCGAACCCGCCTAAGCGGTTGATATTATTCGGTTATATGGATGTACAAATCTTAAGACACGAAGCCTTACTGATTTTTAGATGCTGCAAAGCATTCGCTACAGTATACAGGTCTGTCGTTGGAAGGCTGAAAAGGAACTTTTGCCTCTTTTCCGCATTTAGCACATGTAGTTGTGAAAAACTCTCTTTGTGGTTTTCCTGCGCTCTTTCTTTTATCACGGCACGCTTTGCATCTTTGGGGCTCATTTTGAAAGCCCTTTTCTGCATAAAATTCCTGTTCGCCTGCTGAGAAAATAAATTCCTCGCCGCAATCCTTGCATACTAAAGTCTTGTCCTCGTACATAATGTTACCTCGCTAACAATAAAATAATTTTCCCCATCGACAGACTTCAACTGCCATCTCTCGGTGCTTGGACGGGCACAGGGTGCTTTAATTAAGCTATCCGGGTATATAATTTTAATAAAACCTTTTTTTTATCTTGGACTTAACTCGGAAAAGAGCATTATCCACAGATTTTTGATCTTTACAAAGAAGTCCTGCAATTTCTGCATAACTTTTCTTTTGAAGGTAAAGATCCAATACCTTCTTTTCGTATTTGCTGGCATTATTTTCTAAAAATTTTTTTAACTCGTTGTTTTTTTCAAATATTTCCAAGAGTTCGTCAGGCGAATCGCTTTTTTTGATATCTTGTGAAACGGACTCATTTTTTCTAAGTTTTTTTAGACGTGTTTTTTCTTTTCTTACGTAGGAAATTATTCGGCGGCGGATACATATTTTTGCGAATAGACCGAAGGTGACCCTTTCATTTTTATTGTAATTCAGAGTTGCATTGTAAAGTGCCAACAGGGCTTCCTGCTTCATTTCATCAAAATGACCGTTAAGTTCATCACAGCGGGAAATGGCAGAACGGACTTCTTTATTTATTAACGGCATAAAATTTTCTGAAAGACCGTCAAATGCTTTTTTATCTCCGTGTTTAACGGCATCAAGTTCTTTACCGAACATGTTTAAGTCTCCGTTCTGTTGCAAAATGTACAAACAATCCCGTCTACTTTGAAAACATTATATACTATTTTCTTCATATTGTCAATAGTTTATTTCAAAAAAATTTAATATTTTTATTATATTTATATTTATTTTTTTTACTATAAAAATAAATTGAGGGGGTTATAGACGGATCAATTAAAATTTTTTAAATTTTGACTTGTTCAGTTTATCAGGTAGTTTATTTCACCGGTTAAAAGCGTCATAAGACCTTTATATACAGCCTCAGGACGTTCTTGAAAATTATGTGTCATTTTGTCAAGTTGTTTTTTATTATCAACTTTAAGCGTTATATTCATTACTTCTTCTTTGTTTTCTACTATACGGCAACACAGCGAATAACTTCCGTCATCAAGCGCAGTGACTTGGCATTTAATAAAGGAGCCTCTTTTTTTAAATGACAAAAGTCTTAATGCGCTTTTTAGGCTTCGTTCTCTTATCATCATAAAAATATCACTTTGTAAATTATCCGCAACATGTTTTCCCTGTTCTGTGACATTGTAAAGTGTTTCGCCGTTTTCGTCTTTAATTTCGGCAATGTTTCCGGTTTCGAGCAGTTCGGCGAAGCATTCGGCAAAATCAAAATATTTTACTATTTCATCCTGTAACACTATATCTGTTATATTTGAAAAATCAAGAGGATATCCTATGTTACGCATTAAATATAATATAAAGATTTTTATATCATTTTTTTCTTTTAGAGGTGCCTGCATTATTTTCCTCCTTAAAAATTTCATATAATGACGGATTAATTGTATTTCAAGCCATATAAAATTTATATGTGAATTTATTATCCGGTTTTCTGAAACATAACGGGGACAGTCGAAACTGTCCCCGATTTTGCTGATCTGTTGTAAATAAATTACTCTTCTGTGGTTTCTTCATCTTCTGATTTCGGAAGGTAATTTTCCCAATTTGGAAGTTTTGTTTTATTGAATATCGGATAGCCCCAGTAAGAATAATCGACATTCTTTAATTTATTACTTTTTAGTACTGCATTTTGGTGTACGAAAATCGGTATTATCGGCATTTCGCTTAGCAATAATTTTTCTGCTTCGTGCAATTTATTGAACATGTTTTCGAGTTCTGCCTGATCTGTGACTTTTTTACCGTTTTCATATTTTACGGATGCAATTCTTGATTGATCCGCTTCTGATATAAGATTGTTATAAATTTCGTTATTGAATCCTGTAATATGGCCCAGTGTATTGAATTCTGCATCCGTTTTTGCTCCGGAGTACTTTGAAGCGAATACCGAAAGTGCAGAGAACGCCGTGTTATCAAAAACAGTTGTATCAACTGCAATTATGTCAAACCCTGCCCTTTCTTTTTTGATGCTCATTGCTACTGTTTCATTTTCAGAATTTGTATATGTGTAACGGAGTCCTTCATCATTCCATTTTCCGCCCTGCATTGTACCGTAAAGCGTTTCAAGGTAGATATCTCTGAACTGTACAAGAGAAGAGGTTACTTCGTTATATCTTTGGGTGTTTACACAGTTTATCTTGAAAGAAAATCCGAAAGGTTCGGCTACTTTATTCCATGTTTCAACAATTTTTGAAGCGACAACATAGTCCACATTATCATATATCTTTTGATTGCTGTTTTCAATTGAGTTTAATTTATAATTATCGTCATTGTCGAAACTTGCATCTGTATTTACTCTTACAGTTATTTCAAAAACTTCATTGTTAAAAGATGCTTTTGCAATTCCGGCAGCCTCGATCTGTGATATAGCCTGTTCTATACTGAATTCTGCCGTACTTAAAATCGGTGTATCATTTTTGCTCGCAAAGGTTTCGTTTTTGTTGATGTCCGGAATGCCGTCGGGAATTATGCCTGTTGCAGGTTTTGCAAATACTATTTCATTTACAATTGCCTGACGGTCTATGACACCGCTCAGTACTTTACGGACCGCTGCGTTGTTAAAAGGTGCAATATTGGTATTAAAGAAATATGCATGTGTATTTACGGTATCCCAAATCTTTACTTTGTCTTTATACTGATTTCTTACTGAAACAGGAAGTTCTCCTATGTAGAAAAGTTCGCCGTTTTCGTATTTTGCCATCATATCTTCGGCATTAAGTGTAAAATCGACGGTTATTTTGTACGGCTTTACATATTTGGAAGGTGTCGGTTCCTTTTTTTCATCTTCACTATTGTGGTTGTAATAGATATTTCTTACGAGTTCAAGGCTTATTCCGGGATAAAAGGAAAGCAATGTGTAAGGACCGTTTGTATACATTGTTGTGGTTGCTGTTGACCAGCTGTGGTAATATTCAACACAGTCCTGACGGACCGGAAGAAGTGCAAGACTTGCAAGTTTGCGTTCGAATTCATAGGGATCAATTGAATGCTTGAATAATATTGTAAGGATTTTTTTATCCGCTATAAGACCGACGTCATCCGGGCTTCCTCCGTCATTCTTTCTTTCCCATGCTCCTTTTATGTCGTAAAGAAGTTCTGCGCCCTCACCGTCAAACATAGGGTCAAGCAAGCGCTTCCAAGCATAAACAAACTGGTCAGCATGTAAAGCACGGCCGTCACTCCATGCCGAATCTTTAAGTGTAATGACCATTTTGTAAATATTATCGCTTGTGTCTTCCGGATCAATTCCCTCGTCTTCGGTATATATCCAGTTATCGCAAGCGGCAGCCTTTACGTTTCCTTCATCGTCAAGTTTGTAAAGACCTTCGTATAAAAGGCCGAGCACTTTGCTTGCGCTGGCATCTACATGGGCATATGCAGGGTCTAAATTATATACCTCGGAAGAGAGATACATATTTATCTGCGAGCCAACTGTGGTGTCGGTGCTTGCGCATCCGGCGAAACATCCGGAAAGCGTAACAAGGCAGAGAACAAGACAGATAATTCTTGTTGTTTTCTTCATAGGGTACTCCTCCTAAAAAAATGCATAATTAAACAGCTTACAAAGTATTATATCACTAAAGTTGAATTTTATCAATGCTTTTTAAGACGGAATTTTTAAAAAATAAATATTTCTGTCAATTGCACAATTCTTCAGGTTTCTTTTTGGTAGTTTTTACAATATATTTTTAAATTAATTATAAATAATAATTCAAGATTAACATTTTAATATTTTCCAATGCAAACCATTTTTGTTTTTTACTCATAATGTAATTTACAATGTAAATAATATTTAAAACGGCATTTAAACGGAAAGGATGCGTATGCTTTGGAAAATAACGAATACGTGAGGACCGACCTTGCGGTAGAAACAGAAAATTTTAAAATAAAGGGAATCACTTCAAAAGAGTACACTGAAGACGGATTTTCCGTTCACGAAATGTGTTCTGAAAATCAAAATACGGGGTTTGCCAAAGGACGATATATAAATGTTAATGTAGGACCCCTTTGGCTTTATGGTAAAGAAAGCAACGAAAAAGCGATCGGAGTAATATCAAAGTTTATTTCGGAACTTGCAGAGCCATTTATAAAAAATAAACCTGTTTCTTTGCTTACCGTATGCCTTGGTAACAGACGTATCACTTCTGACTCCGTCGGACCTATATGCGCTGAAAAATTAATAGTAACAAGGCATTTGAAAAGTGAAAAAAATGATCTTTTTTCTTCATTTGGGGGCATAGAACTTTCTGTAATTACACCTGGAGTTACCGGAGAAACGGGAATTGAAACTTTTGAGTTGATTTTATCTGCTGTAAAGTCTGTAAAGCCCGGTATTGTTATATGCATAGACGCTCTTG
The DNA here is from genome assembly GCA_944381115.1 of uncultured Clostridia bacterium. Classification (GTDB taxonomy): domain Bacteria; phylum Bacillota; class Clostridia; order Oscillospirales; family CAG-272; genus SIG673. The sequence continues at coordinate 155,633 of CALWJV010000016.1, read as the reverse complement.
CGGCACGACATGTTGACCGTCTTGCAACTACGGTTCAGCTTACAGATACAGGTATTTCTCCGGGATCAGGGGTTGGCAATCACAGAAAAGAATTAAGTTCTGCAACTCTCGGTGTTCCTGTAATTTCAATAGGAGTTCCAACTGTTGTACAGTCATCTACCCTTGTATTTGATGTACTCGGAAAAGCAGGTATCAAGGATATAAAAGAGCCTCTTAAAGATATTCTTGAGAATGAAAAAAGTTTCTTTGTAACACCCAAAAATACCGATGTTGCCGTTGCGGCACAGGCGGATCTAATAGCCAAGGCAATAAATTTAACATTTCTCGGATTTTCCGAACTTTAATTCAAATATGATTTTTTAGCCTGTGTTGGTTTTAAAGCAACTTAGGGCTTGATGTATGTGGTTTTATTGTTGAAATTTTTAACGGATAGACTTCATATCAAGTTAAAATTTAAAAATTTATCCTGTAAAAAATTAATTTCAAACAGTTATTGTAAAGCGACGGTATATTATGATATTAAAATTCATAAAAAAAAGTGTAAAGTTTTTCATTGTAATATGTGTTTTACTGTTGATTTTCAATCTGGATGCGATCGTTACGCTGATAGATTGTGATATTTCTGATGGAAGTATAAGTGTTGTCGGAAATAAGATACCAATAGAAAACTCAGAATTTTTGGAGACTTATTCGGAGATCGAGGAGAAGGCATCATCTCTTGTACCAAACGGGGTCGTCAGATTTCTTGACAAAGTTTCAGAATTTATATCAAAACTTACTGAAAAAAAATAATATTAAAAAAAACGGTCGCATGACCGTTTTTCAGTATAATAAAATTCAGTAAATAAAGGGTTAAGGATTCAAACCCTTTTTCCGCCTGTTCTTCCTGCAAATTTTTCTCTGAATTCTCTTACATCTTCTTCGCAAACACATATATCCGAAACTGAGATGCTTTTGAAAATGACTCCGGGGAGTGATGGATTTATTTTTCCGCAAAGTTGTTTGTTTAGACGTATTTCCACCTCGGATATAAGAAAATCGGTATCAAATATCGGTAGTATCGCTTCGTCAAATATATCAAGAAGTATTTTTGATGCAAGGTCACGGAATGCTGATGATATAACGCTTGCTGTTTCTGTAAGATTTAAAATTCCGAATTCTCTGTTAAAAGAGTCAAAAAAAGTCTCATTATCTGTTATTTCGGACTTAAAAAATCCGTTTGCACCGACTTTTATGCAAGCGTCTCCAAAATTTTTATAATGCATGGGGAGGTTTCCGATACCCCAAGACATATCGTTAAGTGGGCGCTTGCTTACATATAAAACGCTTATAAGTTTACCGATATGTTCTGCGCCTATCATTTTTTTAATGTTTTTCTTTACGCAAGGTTTGACTTTTTTTTGAAGGCAGCCGTCGATGTAAATATCGGCATAGTAATTGTCCGGGACTGTCAGGCAAAGCGAGCCTGTAAGTTCACGCGGCTCGGTTTTTTCCATAATGCGCCCCGTGTTAAGATCTCTTACATCAAGAAATATACATTCAACATTTTTTTTAGACATGTTATTCTCCGTTTAATTAATATTTAACGCAAATTGCTATGTTTCAGTGGAAATAAGTTTGCTTAAACATGCAACTTATATTAATTATATTTGATAAAAATTATTTATAAAGCATTGACGATAATGTAAAGTAGCGATGATATTACGAGAAAAAACAGTAATAACTGAATTGCAAAAGCAATTGGACTAAAGTTAAAACAAAAAATACATTGTAATTTAAATGCTTTCAATAAATTTATATGCTTCAGAAAAACTTTCGGTGTTTATTGCTTTTGGAAAAGCCTTTTTTGCCTCTATTCCGAATGAAAAAGCGATTGAAGATAAATTAAACATATCCGCATCATCTCGGCTGTCTCCGAAAGAGGCGGTATTTGCTTTCATTATACCAAGCCTGCTTTGAAGCGATGAGAGCGCTCCGCCTTTGTTTACAAATCGGTTTACATATTCTGTCCAACCGTTATTTTTGTAGGACAAACGCACACCAAAATCGAAAAAATTAATTTGATCATCGTTTTTTACAGAAAAAAATGATATTTTGTATATAGGTTTTTTAATATCCGGATTAGTGTTTATTACCACTGTCTGACCGTTACCGTATAGCGAAGAGATATATTTTTGAAAACAGTTTTTTCCTGTTATGTATAAAACATCTGCGGCAGAAAATACGGCATTTTTTTCATTTGTTTTTGCGTAATGAAGGGCCTTGATGACTGCTTCGTCTGGAATAGGACGGCTGTATATGACTTTTCCGTCTTTGACGCAAACAGCACCGCTGCAACCAATATAATATGGTTCGTCTCCTGCAAATTCAAATAAATTTTTCAGACTCGGAACGTCTCTTCCGGAAATCAGCGCAAAAATTTTGCCTGACGATAAGACCGACAATACTGCATTTTTTGTTTCCTGAGAAACAGAATCCTCTCTGTATTTGAGCAATGTTCCATCCAAATCAGATGCTATAAGTTTTATCATTATCTTTATTGCCTTTTAAATATTAAAATTAAATTATTTTATTGAAAGTTTCAAAACAACATGATTTTTAATCATCTTATTTTGCGGTTATTTTAGGATTGTGAATTTTACTTTGGTAATAATATTTTCGGTTACATTGAGATGTTTTTTAGTTTGTTCAAAGCAAAATATTTTTTCTATTTGCTTCCGGTTGATCCGAATCCACCTTCGCCGCGTGACGTTTCTGAAAGTTCATCGGCTTCTGTGAATTCCGCTTTTATAAATGGCGCAATCACCATTTGTGCAATTCTTTCTCCGTTTGATATTCTCTGTACCTCGTTGCCGTGATTAAGCATAGCCACCATTATCTGGCCGCGGTAATCGCTGTCTATGACTCCAACTTTATTTGCCGGTGCAAGTCCTTTTTTTGATGCGAGTCCGCTTCTTGCAAAGATCAGTCCGACAAGTCCCTCGGGAATTTCAACAGCAATTCCGGTAGGTATAAATATGGTTTGTCCCGGAGAGATCTCAATATCTCCGTCGGTGACTGCATACAAATCCGCGCCGGCGGAAAATTCGCTGCCATATGTTGGAGTGACAGCATTTTCGTTCAGTTTTTTAAAATTTATTTTCATATTCTTTCAGCTCTTTGAATCGCAAAAGGCTGTCTTGAATCTTCGGTATTTGAAAATTCCCGGACAGCCGTTTTGTGTAATCCTCAATGTTACTTTTTATGTAAATCTTAAATTTTATTTTTCAGATTGAATTGTTTGTCGTCTTAAGCATAACATCGTGAGAACCACCTTCTACTATGCTTGTAGCGGAAACCAGTGTTATTTTTGCATTTTTCTGAAGGTCCGGTATATTTGTTACACCGCAGTTGCACATGGTGGATTTTACTTTATAAAGTGATTTTTCAACATTGTCGTGAAGAGGTCCTGCGTAAGGAACGTATGAGTCAACTCCTTCTTCAAACGAAAGCTTCGCTTTCCCGCCAAGGTCATATCTTTGCCAGTTTCTGGCTCTGTTGGAACCTTCGCCCCAGTATTCTTTGACATATTGACCGTTTACCATCATTTTTTGTGTAGGTGATTCATCAAATCTTGCAAAATATCTTCCGAGCATCATAAAATCAGCGCCCATGGCAAGTGCAAGAGTCATATGGTAATCGTGAACAATACCGCCGTCAGAACATATCGGAATGTAAACACCCGTTTCTCTGAAGTATTCATCGCGGGCTTCCGCAACTTCAATGACTGCGCTTGCCTGACCTCTTCCTATACCCTTGGTTTCCCGTGTAATACAAATTGAACCGCCCCCGATCCCTACTTTTACAAAATCCGCACCGGCATCGGCAAGAAAACGGAATCCTTCCCTGTCAACAACATTTCCGGCACCGATCTTGACTTTATTTCCGTATTTTTTTCTGACAAAATCAAGAGTTCTTTTCTGCCATACGGAGTATCCCTCTGAAGAGTCTATACAAAGAACATCCGCACCGGCTTCAACGAGTGCCGGAACTCTTTTTTCATAATCACGGGTATTGATACCTGCACCGACCATAAAACGGTTATGGGAATCAAGAAGTTCGAGAGGTTGTTCCTCGTGCTGTGCATAATCCTTTCTGAAAACAAGGTAAAGCAGATTATCATTTTTGTCAACTATTGGCAGAGTGTTGAGTTTGTGATCCCAGATAATATCGTTTGCTTCTGCAAGCGTGGTTTCTTCGGGAGCGACAACAAGTTTGTCTCTTGTGGTCATAAAACTTGAAACAGGGGTGTCCTCGGACATACGTGTTACCCGGTAGTCACGGCTGGTAACTATGCCAACGAGTTTCCCGTTGGATGTTCCGTCTGATGTGATAGCAATTGTTGAGTGTCCTTTCCGCTCTTTCAGGCGAAGGACATCACCGAGAGTGCTTTCCGGAGGAAGGTTTGAATCGCTTACGACAAATCCCGCTTTATAATTTTTTACTTTTGCTACCATTTTTGCTTCTTCTTCAATGGATTGGGCACCGTAAATAAAAGAAAGACCGCCTTCTTTTGCAAGTGCAATTGCCATGCCGGAATCAGAAACCGATTGCATTATAGCAGATACCAGCGGTATATTTAGTGTTATTGACGGTTTTTCCCCTTTTTTGAATTTAACAAGCGGGGTTTTAAGAGATACGTTTGCAGGAATACAGTCTTCCGAGGTGTATCCGGGAACGAGAAGATACTCGCTGAAAGTATGCGATGCTTCTGGATAAAAGTAAGCCATTTTGTTTCCCTCCATTTTATCTATACATAATTTTATTGACCTGTTAAAAAACGCCGGATCCGTGTTTTATCTTAGGATACTTTTATTCTGGTGGTGAGGAATAAAAAATTAAATTATAAAATTGCTTTTAAAATTACTTTTTACAATTATATCACAAATATTTTTCTTTGTCAAGAAAAGAATTTATTATAGGTCAAATTTTGTTGTTGATTTAGATAATATCAAAGTTTTGTTTTATGGTTTTTGAAATATAGAACAACGGCCTTTAAAAGTTATCATAAAGCCAAAAACGGATATATCTCGGTATTTTAGCGAAATATATCCGTAATTTATTTATTCTGAAAATATTTTACTTTGTTGAATAAGGCTCGTCTGCCCAATCTCTTTCCTGAAGAGTTATTGTTACGGACAGGGTTCCACGTGTTATATGGTATGTGCCGTCCGGATTGACTTCTTTGCCGACAATCCTTTCTACTTCAAGCACGACTTTGTCTCCGGGTTTATATTTAAGGAGCCAATTTGAAAAACTTTCTCTGTTCGGGAATTCGACCCCGTTGCAGGAAATTATTCTATCGCCTTTTTGAATTCCGCTACTGTATTTAGAGGAAATAATATATATACCGTATTGGCTTTCGTACAGATAATCCGCAAGCTCACCGGGTGTTACACCGTCACCGTTTTTGAAATAGTCCCATGTTGATTCGTTTACCTGAACGAGAGTAAGACCAATCGCCGGTCTACCGCCGACATATCCGTTTTGCAAAAGTTGATTTACTACATCCAAAACACGGTTTGACGGGATCGCGTACCCTATTCCGTCAACATTGGTACCTGTTGCTTTTGAATTAACTATACCAATCAGGTTTCCTGCTCCGTCAAATACTCCGCCGCCGGAGTTACCCGGATTTACTGAAACGTCAAGTTGAATGAAATTACCGTCTGTGTCTCCGAGATCCCGATCGGGATGTGCAATATTACCGAAGGAGACGGAAAATCCAAGTCCGACCGGATTCCCGCAAACAGCCACACTTTGACCATGTACTGCTTTATCGGAATCTGCCCATGTTACTTGGGGAAGTTTTTTCGTTGTAACTAATTTTATTACCGCAAGGTCGGAAATTTTATCAAGATGGAGCACCAAAACATCACATACAGTGCCATCGGACATAACGGCTTTCAATGTATTTTCATATCCGTAAACTACATGATAATTGGTAATTGCCAGCCCGTCTTCGGATAAAATTACTCCGCTGCCGGATCCCACTCTTTCTTGTGCGGAATTGTATATTCGGATCTCAATCGAGCATTCCGTTATTTTTTCGGCAAGAGTAACTGTATCTTCTTCATAATTTCCGGATACTGTTTCAACTTCAACACGGTTAACGGTTATACCGGAGCTTTGCATTATAAGTGCTTTAAAAAATTCCGAATCTCCGAGAATGGAAGTCCGGCAAACCCAGAAGAATCCGAAAAACGCACCTGAAAATGCAATTACTGCTGTGAGCATCAGTATACCTGCGATTTTCCAAATTCGTTTTAAATGGGCAGTATCTTTTTTCGGAGGATCGAAATTATTTAGCGGAGCAGTTTTAAAAAGATAACTGTTTAAAACTTCCGCTGCGTTATTTATGTTAGGATCGTCTTGAAAAGCAAATGTAGGGTTTTCCGATCTGTCTGTGTCCTGCTGAATTTTACCTGTTTCTTTTTTTTCTTCAGTGTAAACGCCAAAGTGTTTTTCAGTATCGCGTTCAGAGTTTTTATTGTAATATATTCCGGTATTTTTTTCATCCGGGGTATTCGCGATCGATGTCTCATTATCTGAGGACTTTGTGTTATCAGAAAAGTCGTTGGAGTCCGCAGCCGCAAAAACATCGGTATTACTTGAAGTTTTAATATCGTTATCTGATTTGCCTTCAGCATCTTTTTCAGAAAGACCGTCATTGCGATTTAAATTGTTTTGGTTACCGTTATTCACAGACGTTTATCCTTTCGCAGTTTTTTAATCTTTTATACCTATTATACCTTTAATATGTGAAATGTTTATGTTACTTTTGCGAATATTTGTAAAAAAATCTGAAATATATAAAAAAACCCTTGCTTTTTTTGAAAATACAATTATAATTATTTTGAGAGTTATAATCTGTAATGCTTTTACGGATAATATGAAAAGTATAGCGTTAAGTAAAATATAAAAATATAAGTGATAAATTATGGTTTATTTAAAACTAAAAACAAATTTGTTAATTCATTGAAATCAGCATATAGAGAGGTCAGAAAATGGAATTTAAGAAAATAGGTGTCCTTACCTCCGGCGGCGACGCTCCGGGAATGAATGCGGTCATTCGTGCAGTTACACGTGTTGCAAATGCAGCCGGTGTCGAAACTTACGGTATTTTTGAAGGGTATCAAGGACTTATGGACGGTAATTTGGTACGTCTTACCGGAAGCGATGTATCAAATATTATAAGTAAGGGTGGTACAATGCTCTATACAGCAAGGGCAAATGAATTTAAAGAACCATCTGGAATGGAAAAGGCGCTTAAAACATGCAAAGAGCACGGAATCGACGGAATAATCGCCATTGGCGGAGACGGAACATTCAGAGGAGCAACAGATCTTTCTGCGCACGGAATTCCGACGATCGGCCTTACCGGGACTATCGACAATGATATAACTGCAACCGACTATACTGTCGGATTCGACACTGCAATGAATACTGTCCTTGAGTGTGTGGACAGACTTCGCGATACCTGTGAATCTCATGCACGTTGTTCGGTAGTCGAGGTCATGGGGCGTGATGCAGGGTATATCGCGTTGCAGGCGGGAATATCCGTCGGTGCAATAGGTATCGTAATAAAAGAATTTCCGTTTGATGAAGACGCAATGATGAAGAGGATAATAAAGTCCAAAAAAGAAGGCAGAAGAAGTTTTGTTGTTATAGTTTCGGAAGGCGTCAAAGACGAAGAAGGCAAGCCGTTCGGCGAAGGACTTTCCAAGCGTATAGAAGAGATCACAAATGTGGAAACACGTTTTGTCCGTCTTGCCCATATTATAAGAGGCGGTGCTCCGACTCTTCGTGACAGACTTGCGGCATCAATGATGGGAAGTGCAGCCGTTAAACTTTTGCTTGAAGGTAAATCAAACCTAGTTGTTTGCGAAAGAAATGCGGAAATAGTTACCTATGAAATAAATTTTGCGCTTACTCTTGATAAAATGTATAAAAACAAATTGAAGCAGGGAGATCTTGACCGATTTGCATCTTCGGAGATTCACGAAATGGAAATATTGGCTGAAGTCCGCAGAAAAGAAATGCTGGATATGTATAACTCGGCAATGTCGCTGATGTAAAACCGTTTAAGGTTTTAAAGCCAAAGCCGGATTGAACGGCATTAAATAATGTTAAAAATGCGGGTTTCCGCAAATCAATAAAGGAGTACAAAATATGAGCAAAGATTTTGAATGTCAATACGCAATGTCAGCAGACGTACAGCGTATGTGCAAAGTTGCAAAAGGTCCGGATCACGGTCCATCGCCGATACCGGAAGAAGGAAAGTGGATTAAGGCAAAAGAAATAAAGGACATATCCGCTTACACACACGGTGTGGGTTGGTGTGCTCCTCAGCAGGGTGCATGTAAACTTTCACTAAATGTTAAAGACGGTGTAATTCAAGAGGCACTCGTTGAAACGATCGGATGTTCAGGTATGACTCATTCAGCAGCCATGGCTGCCGAAATTTTACCCGGCAAAACAATTCTTGAGGCTCTTAATACGGACCTTGTATGTGATGCCATAAATACGGCAATGAGAGAACTTTTCCTCCAAATCGTTTATGGACGTTCTCAATCTGCATTCTCCGAAGGCGGACTTGTAATAGGTGCGGGTATGGAGGATCTCGGTAAAGGGGAGCGTTCCATGGTAGGTACAATGTACGGAACTAAGGAAAAAGGTGTGCGTTACCTCGAGATGACAGAAGGATACTGCACAAGAATGGCCCTTGACGCAGATGATCAAGTTATAGGTTACGAATTCGTCTCTCTCGGAAAAATGACAGATTTTATTAAAAAAGGCATGACACCAAACGAGGCTTATGAAAAATCCAAAGGCACATACGGTCGTTTCAGCGAGGCTGTTAAATATATCGACCCACGTAAGGAATAATTTTAAGGAGGAAAGAAAAATGGTACAGTTTGAAGGTTATGAAAGACGTGAGGCAAAGATCCTCTCGGTCCTTAAGGAATACGGCATTTCCTCCATCGAAGAATGTAAAGAAATTTGTGATGCTAAAGGAATTGACCCTTACAAAATTACAGAAGAAACACAGCCTATATGTTTTGAAAACGCAAAATGGGCTTATACGGTAGGTGCGGCTATCGCAATAAAGAAAGGCTGTAAAAAGGCTTCTGATGCCGCTGCCGCTATTGGTATAGGACTGCAGGCATTCTGTATTCCCGGATCCGTTGCCGAAAACAGAAAAGTCGGACTTGGCCACGGTAACCTCGGTGCAATGCTTCTTTCAAATGAAACAGAGTGCTTCTGCTTCCTTGCAGGTCACGAATCTTTTGCCGCGGCCGAAGGTGCTATCAAAATTGCCCTTAACGCTAATAAAGTAAGAGTTAATCCGCTTCGTGTCATACTCAACGGTCTCGGAAAAGACGCTGCAATGATCATTTCCAGGATAAACGGTTTCACATACGTAAAAACAGGGTTTGATCCTTATACCGAAGAAGTTAAAGTTGTGTCAGAGACTCCCTATTCCAAAGGTCCGCGTGCAGACGTAAAATGTTACGGTGCTGATAATGTTCCGGAAGGTGTCGCAATTATGAGACTTGAAAAAGTCGGAGTTTCGATTACCGGTAACTCAACAAATCCTACCAGATTCCAACATCCCGTTGCGGGCACATACAAAAAATGGTGCAATGAAAACGGCTTAAAGTATTTTTCTGTCGCTTCCGGAGGGGGAACAGGTCGTACGCTTCACCCCGATAATATGGCGGCAGGACCTGCTTCTTACGGTATGACGGATACCCTTGGACGTATGCATTCCGATGCCCAGTTTGCAGGTTCTTCTTCTGTTCCTGCGCACGTTGAAATGATGGGACTTATCGGTATGGGTAATAACCCGATGGTAGGTGCAACAGTTGCCGTTGCCGTTGCAATTGAAGAAGCAAATAAGTAAGGAGAGAATTTGTAGGGCGTTTAACGCTTTTTAAGTTTAACTTTTTTGAAATAAAAATAAATCGGGTACACCGTATTGAAAAATTCAACATGATGTGTCCGATTTTTGTTTTTAAATAATTTTGAAAAAGTTATTCTTTACATGTTAAAATATGCATATTGACATACTTGTGATTTTGTGTTAAAATAAAAAAAACTTATAATTTTAAGGTGAAAAAATGGGAGTGACCATAAAGCAAGTAGCGGCTCTTTCCGGAGTATCCACCGCAACTGTGTCAAAATATTTAAACGGCGTAAAATTAAAAGAAAAAAATAAAATTTCTGTTGAGAACGCAATAAGGGAACTTGGATTCAAAGCAAACACCATTGCAAGGAATCTTCGTACTAATAAAAGCATGACTGTTGGAATACTAATTCCTGAACTTGATAATATATTTTCAACAAAAATAATTTCTTATGTTGAAAATGAACTTACGCCTCATGGATACAGTACTATTATTTGCGATTACAGATCGAATCCTGAACTGGAAAAGCAGAAACTTGCTTTTCTTTTGGATAAAATGGTTGACGGTCTTGTTGTTATGCCGGATAAACTTAAAAACAAAGACATAAAGGACCTAAAAGTGCCTATTGTATTTATTGACCGCATTATAAATGATTCATCAGAAAGTGCTGTTCTTATAGATAATAAAAAAGCAACTTATAATGCCACAGAGTTTCTTATTGGTAACGGTCACCGGCGTATCGGAATAATCTGCGGAAATTCAGATATATATACTGCCGAAGAGCGGCGTAAAGGTTATACGGAGGCAATGGTAGCAAATAATATTTTTGTTGACGAAAATATGGTTTTACACGGTAGGTATGATGTCCAGACAGGTTACACCCTTACACAGAAACTTATGCAAGGACAGCGCAGGCCAACGGCTATAATTGCAACAAACAACGATATAACAACCGGAAGTATAATAGCGTTGCATGATATGGGATATACAGTACCAAATGATGTTTCTTTTATAGGATTTGACAATGAAGAACTTTCAAGAGCGATGAGACCTGAGCTCTCAGTCGTCTTGCAACCGTTAGAGGAAATAGGTAAAAATGTTGCCAAAATCATACTTGACAAAATGAACTATAACAGTGCACCGAACAGTTATGTTATGCTTGAACCGATATTTTTGTCAAAAGGATCTGTAAAAAGGGTAGTGCCGGAAAACTGACCGGTGTATGTGTTTTTTAAATCATACTTTAAAAATTATATATTTTTTGTACAATAACAGACATTAAAAACAGACATAGGATAAGATCTTATGTCTGTTTTTTAAAGCCCGGAAAACAGCAGAAACCCAAATATCAGTATTACATCGTCATCTGCTCCCTCGTTAAGAAGGAGAAGAATAAGTCCTCCGAGGAGAAGATCTTCAATTGAGAAACTTCGTTCTTTCAAGCAAAGCGAGGGTTTCTTAAAAAATGTTGATTCACGGGTATCCTTTTTTGAAGATCCGGTTTTATGTTCTTTAAAAATGTGAGAGCGTTTGAAAAAACTGTTAGAATGAGTTTTTTTAAAATGTTTTTCTTTTGGTAGGTCTTTGCATTCAAATGAATTGTCTTGATATTGATCGTTACAGTTTTCTTCAATGTGGGTGGGATTCGGACAAATTTCAGGGCATTCTTTTTCAGTTTTACTTTCGCAGCATGAGGGTGGATTTTCATTTAAATTGTTTTTTTCTGCACTCCAAAGATCCGAAGGGTATTTTGTGGCAACTTTAAACCTGCGAACAGGCCTTTGTTGCTTTGGTGTTGCTTCAAAATTATCGGAAACAATATTGTCGACCGTACCACAAGTGTTGTTGTCAATCGACCCGGAATTTTGTACAGTAACTTCTTTTTCGCGCAAAACAGCCATTCCGGAATATCCTTCGGGAATATCTTCTTCATTCATGACCTGAGAGCTTCCGAAATTAAATTCCTCAGGTGTAGAGGTAATTTTTTTAATTTTTTCGTCTTTGTGATAACTTCGGGTGTACAATTATCTCCCTTCCTTTCATTAATTTTTAAGGAATTTTATTATGCTTTAATAATTGAACTCTTGATTTTTAAATGGACGGGGAAGTATTTATTAATTCAATGCGTTGAATAATTTTCCGAGTTCGCCGAGTTCGGAAAGTTTTAACAACTTAATTATAAGATCAAGAATTTGACGGCGTTTTTCGCTTAAAAAAGGGTTGATGGCGTTAAGCAGAGCTATACGGTTTTTTACATCTTCTTTGCTTCCAAAAGGGCTGAATGAACTTTTCCCGGATGTATTTTCCCGGGAAGAGTTTACGGCTCCCAAAAGCCCAAGTAATTTACCCGCGTCAAAGTTTTCTGTTTTCGGTGGATCCGGAGAAATGTTTTTTTTATTTATGCTCTCCATTATACTTCCAAGTGCGGAAAGTGCAGCCGGATTTTGGCTCAAAGTACTTAGCAGCGAACTTAAATCGCTGAATTTACCGTTGTCCATTTTTCTCCTTTCGTGTATTAATGTAATATATTAAATTTTACTGTTTTTCAAAAGTTCATTTTAGTAAACATTTTTTACGATTTAAAGTACATTTCACTTGATATTTTTTCTTTAATATTTTTTACTGTTTAAATTTTTTATTGCATTTTCTGCTTCAGGGGTTCCTATTGCGGAAAGTAATGCTGTAATTTCTCCATCGCCAAGAGCCGAAAGTTTACGTCTGAGAGCAGGTATATCTGCAGTAAGCGTCCGCACGGAATCAGATGATAGCCCTGCCGCAGCAGTAATTGATAAAATAAGTGTGCGAAGTTCGTTGTCGCTTAGTGATTGAAGACGTTGCTTAAGTCCGTTTTTTGTCATACTTTTGTTTCCTTTCAAAATCGGTTTCTTTATAAAAATATATGCTCCGTCGTATACTTTTGTTAACGTACCAATCAAAAGTAAAAATAAACTGGGACAGTTATTATCGAATGTACTGAAAAATTTAAAAAAACCAAAATATTCAAAATTCAGATAACTGTATTTTTAACCAAAAACAAAAACCGGTGCTGCATAATTGCAACACCGGTTCCCCGCAATGCCGTGTATGAAATTAATGAAAACCCTGCTCTCGCAAGGCGGTGTTCTGTCACTCGCTTTGGGCTACCAACGTCTCTTGTTCCCCGTGACAAAAGCAGGGGGAGTGAGGAGGTCTGCACTCCTACGAGCGAACCCGAACTCCTTTTAATTCTTGTAGGTTCCACTTAAAAAACATATCACGCGTCGGTTTAAATTAAACCTTTTACAATGCAGGAGCGTAATTCGCTTTTAACGTCTTACGTTATTATTTTTTGCTTTTATAAGAAATATATTACCGGAAAAAAACACTTGGGATAAACTGTTAAAAATTTTTAATACATATTTTTAAGTAGTTTTAAAATGCGAAATGATCAATTGTCGTAGTCTTCTTCATTGAAAAGCATATCATCGAACATATCGGCGATTTTATCAAATTCGTCATCATCTTCGATTGTCTCAAAGACTTCTTCGCCGTTTTCATCTGTGCTGATTCTGAGTATTACATATTCGTCGGAATCTTCATCAAGGGGTGCAAGCGCTACATAAGAAATTCCGTCAACAACATTTGATCCGATAAGTTCAAATTCCGTTTCCGTACCGTCTTCATCGGTTAATGTATATATTTCAACTTCTTCTTCATCATCAATGGGTAAATTCTTTTCATCTGCCATTTGTCTGCCTCCGTGAATAATTATTTTGATTTTTCTGTTCTCAATTATATTTTATACTATTACAAAATTTTTGTCAATATGATGTTTGTAGAAATTAAGTTAATTTTTGAAAATTCAAAAGTATATTAAAATTTCCTTAAATATTAATTTTTGTAAAAATATACTTGAAAAAAATAAAATAATATGATATACTTGTACATAAGTATACGTAAAATATTTATTTTTTATAAATAAAATCTCTTTTTAAGGAGAAAAAACGGTGAACGGTAATAGAGAAAAAAGGAAAAAAGGAATAGCCGACTCTTTTAAGAGAAGCATTGAAGAACTTAAAGACGACATTAAAGCGGTCAAGGAAAGAGACCCGGCGGCAAAAAGTACGCTGGAAGTAATGTTGACTTATTCCGGACTTCATGCTGTCATTGCATACAGGATATCACATAAACTTTACAAGAAAAAACTTTATCTTCCGGCAAGAATCGTCAGCCAGACAGCAAGATTTTTTACCGGTATAGAGATACACCCCGGTGCAACTATAGGAAAAGGATTGTTTATTGATCACGGCAGCGGCGTTGTTATTGGAGAAACAACGGAAATAGGCGATAACTGTACGCTTTATCAAGGGGTCACTCTGGGAGGAACCGGTAAAGACGTCGGAAAGCGGCATCCGACTTTGGGTAACAACGTAATGGTCGGTTCCGGAGCAAAAATCCTCGGACCGTTTAAAATAGGCGATAATTCAAAGGTCGCGGCAAATGCCGTCGTACTTAAAGAGATACCGCCGAATTGTACTGCCGTCGGGATTCCTGCAAAAGTTGTAAAAATGGGAGAAAAGAGGGTTCCTCAAAGTGACCTTGACCAAATACATATCCCCGATCCGGTAGCGCAGGAACTTAAAGCAATGAGTAATAAAATAAAACGTCTTGAAAATAAAATTAAAAAAATGGAAAAGGAACCTTCCGTTTCCGATAAAAATGAATAAAAATTCAATTGAGTTAAAAAGCAGATATAGTGTAAAAATAAAGATCCGGCAGCATGAAAAACAGGTTTATGGTACGGTAAATATAAAAAGTCGCAAAGTACTAAAAAGCAAATAAATGTATTCAAGGTGAAATCCAAGAAAGGTAAAGACATGATTTTATACAATTCTCTTACAAGAACAAAGGATGAATTCAAAACTTACGAGCCGGGCAAGGTGAAGATGTATACCTGCGGTCCAACCGTCTATCACTTTGCACATATAGGAAATCTGAGAACTTACATCATGGAAGATGTTTTGGAAAAATATTTCAGATATTCCGGGTATGATGTTAAAAGAGTAATGAACATTACCGATGTCGGACATCTTTCGTCAGACGCAGATACCGGCGAAGACAAAATGCTGAAAGGCGCGAAAAGAGAACACAAAACGGTAATGGAGATCGCAAAATATTATACAGATGCGTTTTTTGAAGATTGTAAAAAACTTAATATAAAAATTCCCGATGTTATAGAGCCTGCAACTGCATGCATTGACGATTTTATAAAGGTGATTTCGGGGCTTATAGATAAAGGGTACGCTTATCTTGCAGGAGGAAATGTTTACTTTGATACTTCTAAATTGAAAAATTACTATATTTTCAATAACTTTGACGAAGAAAATCTGGAGGTCGGTGTACGGGACGGAGTTGAAGCAGACAGTAACAAAAAAAACAAAAATGATTTTGTTCTTTGGTTCACAAAATCAAAGTTTGAAGATCAGGCACTTAAATGGGATTCTCCTTGGGGAGTCGGGTACCCGGGGTGGCATATCGAGTGTTCCTGCATATCAATGAAACATCTCGGAGATCGGATTGATATTCACTGCGGCGGTATCGATAATGCTTTTCCGCACCATACAAACGAAGTTGCACAGTCGCAAGCGTATCTTGGTCATGAATGGTGTCCTCAGTGGTTCCATGTTCATCATCTTAATACAAACAGCGGAAAGATGTCAAAATCAAAGGGAGAATTTTTAACCGTATCGCTTCTTGAATCAAAGGGATATGATCCACTTGCATATCGATTCTTTTGTTTGCAGTCGCATTACCGAAAATCATTGGTATTTTCATACGAAAACCTTGACAATGCATCCGGAGCATTTAAAAAACTTATTGCGAAAATTGCGTTACTTAAAAACGAAGGCGCGGTCGATACTGAAAAATTTGCAGAGTATAAGACAAAATTTGTAGAGGCACTGGATAACGATCTTAATACATCTCTTGCGGTTACCGCTGTTTACGATGTATTGAAGGCAGATACAAATGATGTTACAAAAAAGGCACTTATAGAAGACTTTGACCGAGTTCTCTCGCTCGATCTTACAAGGCCACGAAAAAAAGAAAATGACCAACCGGTTGCAGACGTCGAATTGGCTTCTTATATTGAAGAGCAGATAAAACTTCGTGCCGAAGCAAAGAAATCGAAAAAATACGCGGAAGCAGACAGGATAAGATCTGAACTTTCCGAAAAAGGAATTACTTTAATAGATACGCCGCAAGGTACGAAATACACGTTAGACCTGACTTATGAAAAAGATAGACGTAATTAAAAATAACAGGAAAATATCTGTTTTGTGTCATAAGAATGAAAATAATAAAAATTAAGGAGACATAAAAGATGGTTAAAGAAAACATGGAATTTTTGAGTAAATTTGACCCTGAGGTGGCAGATGCTATCAAAGCAGAGTGTGCCCGTCAGCAAAGAGGAATTGAGCTTATCGCCTCGGAAAACTTTGTTTCTCCCGCAGTAATGGCAGCCGTGGGTTCTGTTCTTACAAATAAATATGCGGAAGGGTATCCGGAGAAGCGGTATTACGGCGGATGTGAGTGCGTTGATGTTATTGAAACCCTTGCCATAGAGAGGGCTAAAAAACTTTTCGGCGCAAATTATGCAAATGTTCAGGCGCACAGCGGTGCTCAGGCAAATACTGCGGTCTATTTCGCACTTATAAATCCCGGCGATACTGTTATGGGTATGAATCTTGCCCACGGCGGACATCTTACTCACGGTTCTCCGGTAAATATTTCCGGTAAATATTATAAATTTGTAGCGTACGGCGTTACAGATGACACAAATGTTATAGACTATGATGCGGTTGAAAGAAGCGCAAAAGAATGCAAACCAAAACTTATAGTTGCAGGTGCTTCCGCATACCCGAGAATAATCGACTTTAAAAAACTTTCCGAAATAGCAAAATCGGTAGGTGCTTATTTTATGGTAGATATGGCTCATATCGCGGGGCTTGTTGCCGCAGGTCTTCATCCGTCCCCAGTTCCGTATGCAGATGTAGTTACAACTACCACACATAAAACGCTCCGCGGTCCCAGAGGCGGCCTTATTTTGACAAACGACGAGGAAACCGCCAAAAAGATTAATAAAGCAATATTTCCGGGTATTCAAGGAGGTCCGCTAATGCATGTTATTGCGGGAAAAGCGGTCTGCTTCGGCGAAGCATTGAAGCCGGAGTTCAAAGAATACCAGACTCAGATCGTGAAGAACGCCCAGGTCCTCGCAAAAACGCTCCTTGATGAAGGATTTTCTCTTGTTTCCGGAGGTACCGACAATCATCTTATGCTTGTGGACCTTCGTAATTTTGGTATAACCGGAAAGGCTCTTGAAAAACAACTTGATGAGGTATATATTACGGTAAATAAAAATGCGATACCGAACGACCCTGAAAAACCTTTTGTTACAAGCGGTGTAAGGATCGGTACTCCTGCCGTAACATCAAGAGGATTTAAAGAAGATGATATGGCAGAGATAGGTAAACTCATCAAATTGACAGCAACCGAATTTGATACCAAGGCCGATCAGATCAGGGAAAGGGTAACTGTCCTCGTAAAAAAGCATCCTTTGTATTTTTGATATATCCGGCCTTTCTAAAACCAAACATTTAATGCAGAAATATATTTGCTACCGAAAGATTAAACGGTGATACGTAAACTTTGTGTAAATATAAAGGGAGTACAAAATGGGAAATTTTTATGTTGTTGATCATCCGCTTATCCGTCATAAATTGACTATGATGAGAAAAAAAGACACCTCTTCCAAGGATTTTCGACAACTTCTCGAGGAAATTTCAATGCTTATGGGATATGAGGTAACGAAAGATCTTCCTGTTGAAGATACGGAAATAGAAACTCCTATATGTAAAACAGTCGGGAAGAAAATTTCCGGAAAAAAACCTGCTATTGTGCCTATACTGCGTGCAGGGCTCGGCATGGTCGAAGGACTTCAGCGTATTATTCCGTCCGCAAAAATTGGACATATAGGTCTTTACCGCGACCCGAATACGCATTTGCCGGTGGAATATTACTGCAAGTTGCCTCCGGAGATGGAAAAAAGACGTGTCATCATAGTAGATCCGATGCTGGCGACCGGCGGATCGGCATCAGATGCCGTAACAACGGTAAAGTCCAGGGGAGGAAAAAATATTTTGCTTATGTGTCTTGTAGCGGCACCCGAAGGTGTAAAAAAGATGCAAAAGGATCATCCGGATGTTGATATATACTGCGCGGCTCTTGATGAATGTCTCAATGAAAAAGCATACATTGTACCGGGTCTCGGAGATGCTGGAGATAGAATTTTTGGAACAAAGTAATTAAATATAAAGGAGAAACAGCATGAAAAAAGGAATCGGATTTTCAGCAATTCTACTTATTTTTATCATAATTTTCGGACTTGTACCAATATCCGTTTTTGCGGTGGGACAAACGGATGATGCACCGATTTTGGTATCTTCAACAAAAAAGAGTTGGGAAAGTGTGAAAGCAGCCCTTGAGAGTAAAAACTTTGTACCGGCTCTTTATCTTGATTTTGAAGATCAGGAATTGGGTCTCGTTTCCAAAACGGAAAAAAACAGTCAGGGCAACATTCAGTATCTTACCAGTATAAATTCACCGTACATTTCAGGAAAAGATATACAGTTAAAAAATTACAGGCAGAGTTATTCAATAATAATGGATGATGTAAATAAGGCTCTTTATCTCGGAAATGCGGAAAATGAAGATGATAATAATGATAACTACATAGATATAATGAATAATGGTGTTGCACGGGGAAATGACATATTTATAAGTGTTGATCTTAAGATGAACGGGAATCATATTGCCTCATGTAATTCATCAGAGTCGCTGTTTTGTTTTATTAACAGAGACAGCGGTGCCCGATTCAATACTACTACGGTTTGGATATCAAAGGTAGGAGGACTTTATACACAGAATAATTTTTCTCCGGAAAACCTTATTGGGTACCTTTCGGATATAGAATATACGACCGTTTCATTACATGTCAAACTTTCGGAAAACAAATACTATGTTTATTTAAACGATGTTCTTGTTACGCCGGATGGCGAGCAATTTCTTTCGCTCAATGACGATCAGACTTTCGGTGAAACTGGAAGAAGTTATCTTGATTACGCCTTTGGACAGATCCGCTTATATAATTCAAGCGATAATATTTCGGATGTAAGAAACTCCGGAATGTTTATAGATAATATAATTTTAGCCGGTCGTGCACAGAGAAACGCTCATAATACCGAGGAAGAGGATCTTTTTATAACGGATTTTTCTGATGCGGAGGCAGGAAAAAGTCTTGTTGCAAATGAGAACATTGCGGGGATTGCCGCAGACGGAGTCACTTTGACTGTAAATACTGCAATGCCGGACGGCGGTATCCTTACGTATGCAAAAGACGGAAATGATACAGTGCTTAAATATGGTAAGCCTGCAGGATTTGTAACACCTGCGGATGCTCAGGCATATTTTTCTGTCTTTGGTCTGTATAATATAATCGGGAAAAACTACTCAGTGTCCGTTGATTTTAAAATGGGATCGGAAACTCTCGGAAGTACATATCAAATAATGAATCCGATAAACAGGCTGTCGGGAAGTACTCCTCTTGGTTCTGTATATCTATATGCAGACGGAAATATGGCATACAACGGAGTAAATATAGGTAAGGCTTCTACGGAAAGTTATACTAATGTTACTGTTGATTTTGTATGTAATGAAGCAAGCAATGCGGTCAAGGTACATGTTTATGTAAACGGCGAACTGAAGACGACTGCTTCTACCACTCAAGCACCATGGGGAGAAAATACTCCGGAAAAATTCTTTTTAAATGATATTGCTTTCTTCTGCGGGTATAAAAACTCAATACAACCTATGAATGAAACCGAACTCTTCATCAAAGATATCTCGGTCAGACTCACTGATGCATATAACAGTGGTGAAAATATGGACAGTCCGTTTATAAACAGAATAACAGGATTTGTCAAAACAGCAAAAATACTTCGTTATTTCAATGAAGACGGAACGTTCAAGACAGAAAATTTCTCACTTGACGGAGAAAATTATATTGTAGGTTACAGAGGAAATGTTATTGGTAAAGCAAGCGACGGTATAGAGATGTCTTATGCACCTTATTTTGAAAGTGTATTTAATTACGGGGACACTCAAAATATCGAACTTCTAAAATCAGAAGATGCGTCATGTATAAATGAAATTGTTACCGGAGTTGAAAGAGCGGCGTATAATTACAAAGTCACGGTAGACGATTCAAGTGCAAGATACTATCTTTCATATATAAATACCGGCACAAACCAAGACAGTTATTGGGATTATGATTTGCCGTCACAATATGTAAACGGTGCTAGTATCGGATTTGAAATTGACATAATGCTTGATCAGTATTTTTCAGGTGCAGGCGCAGGCGCGAATGGACTAATATCAGTAAAAGGATATAATCAAGAGATGTCAAGACCGACTTTGGAAAATGATACGATTATTGCAAGTATAACCGAGGACGGTTGGCTCAAATCCGGAAACAGAAAACTTGTTCCGCTCAGTAAAACAGAATTTACAAAGATTTCGGTTATTTTAAATACTCCGACATCTGGAAAAGCGGACGGCATTTTTGATATGTATGTAAACGGAGTTAAAATTCTTGAAGATATTGAAATATCTTCCGGATGCTACGGAGTCCAGGGATTCAGATCATTGCAGGCAGAAGGGTTTATTGCGGGAATGTATATAAAGAATATTTCAATATACGCTGATGCAGATAAACCTATGCGTTTTATGACAATGGAAGGCGGAATGCCTGTTCTTACCGATGACGGAACAAAGACTCCGGCAAAGGCGTCCGATATAAAGAGAGGATTAATTATAGAAAGCGGCGCGTACAGATACTATGATGAATATGGGCTTCCGATCGTAAGCGATACGGTAATAATTGACGGAAAAAATTATACGGCAGATGCAAACGGAAAGATCGTTTGTAACGGTTCAAATCATTTGGGAAATATTGAAAACGGTATTTGCAGCGTATGCGGAGAGAGTGCGGACGGGATTTCTACACTTTACGGAAACAGTCTTATTTTAGGCAGCGATGTTAAAGTAGTATTTTACCTAAGCATAAATCCCGAAGTCATTGAACCTGATTTATTCGCCGAAATAGGCAGAGAACCTGATTTTACCGAAGGTAGAACACTTAAAATTTCTGTAAGCGAACTTAACAGTGTTGTCATAAAAGGAAGTGTTTATTATAAAATAAGTTACGGTGTTCCCGCAAAAGATATTGCAGATACAATAAAACTTAGACTATTTAAGAATGGGGAACCGATTGGAACCGAATACAGTTATTCCGCACAAACTTATATAGATGAAGTAAAAGCAGAGCCGGTAAGCATAACTTATTCAGAAGAATTAAGGGCCCTGTTAAGTGCACTTGAACTTTACGGAAAACTTGCGAAAAAAGATCTTGATAAAACAAGTACAGCTGTTGATGTTTCGGCTCTTGCCGGAATCGATGCAAACAGTTTTATATCGGAAGGTGTGACCGGCGCTGAAGCAAATGTTACGGATTCAAACAAGACAGATGCAACAGCAGAAAATCCGAACGGACTTATAATCCGTACAAAATACAGCCTGTCTCTTGAATCAAACATAAAAATGATATTTACATTCAAATCGGAGGTCGGAAGTATATATGATTACACATTCATGATAGACGGTGAAGAGGTTATTCCGAAATTAAGACCGGAAGGTAACGGATTATATTATATTGAAAAATCAGTAAATGCTTACGGGCTTAAAGAAAAGCATACGCTGACCGTTGAAAATTCAAGCGGTCAGAATATGCTGACAATTACTTCAAGCGTTCTGGGATTTGCATACAATAACCTTTCAAAATCCGATGACGAGACACACAGAAACCTTATGAAATCCATATTCAACTATTGGAAAAATGCCGATGTATATTATAAAGTTGCAAATACGGAGGATAATATGATCAACGGTGCAGACGGAGAAGGAAGCGTTCTTATTGGGAAAACCGTATACAGTTTTGGGGATTCTCTTGTTCAGGGGCATTATAGCGGTCTCGGTATGATCGACGGTCTTGTCTCTCAATACGGAATGGTACATACGAAGTATGCAAAAGGCGGAAATACCATTACGGTCAATAATGTAAAAACAAATGTTTACAGTCAGGTTAATGCGGCAAGTGCTGTGTGTCCCGACTTTGTAGTATTTAACGGTCTTACAAACGATGCCAATGCAACAGGATTCAATAACTGCACGCTCGGTGAAATTACAGATGGATTTAATGATGAATATGATCTTACAACATTTTGCGGATCGTTTGAAGCAACGGTAAAACTCATGAAAGAAAAATATCCGACGGCAAAGATAATATTTGTAACTCCTCACAATATGCCGACCAGACATGCGCAAACGCTTGAACTTCTTGTAAACAGTGCCATTGCAGTATGCGAAAAATGGGGCATACCCGTAGTTGATATTTACCACGACGGAGCAATTGATACAAATAATGATGAACAACGCATAATTTACAGTTATAACAGTACAGAGGAAGAGGGTAATGGTAACGGAACTCATCTCACGAGTACCGGATATAATAAATTTTACGCCCCTCTTATAAGTGCAAAAATGGTCGAACTTATAAAAGAGTGAATTAAAACACTTGTGAATACGCAATAAATATCCATAAAAACCAAAGGGTTGCCATCAAATCAGGCAACCCTTTTTATTTAAAAATATATCAATAACAGAAGTAAAATATTTGGATTTAATAAATAAAAACATTTATAATTAATGAAAAAGTGATAATAACGCAGGCAAAATAGACAAAAAATGCTTAATATCTTATAGTCGGGTGATTTGTCAGATCAGGATATCCCCATTGTCGAAGAACTTCGTAAGCGCCTATGGCAACGGAATTTGAAAGATTAAGACAGCGAAGTTCATCTTTCATAGGGATACGTACGGAATTTTCAGGATTATTCTCTATTAATTTTTTGGGCAGACCGGCTGTCTCCTTTCCAAATACCAAAAAGCAACGTTTGGGGTATATAATATCGCTGTGCACGACTGTTGCTTTTGTAGAAAAAAAATAAAGATTTTCTCCTTTTGTTTTTTCAAGAAAATCATTGAGACCTTCATAATAAAAAATATCAAGTTTATCCCAATAATCAAGGCCTGCACGCTTTAGTTTTTTGTCATCTATCTCGAATCCCATAGGCTTTACAAGGTGAAGAGATGCTCCTGTTACGGCGCAGGTGCGTGCTACATTTCCAGTATTTTGCGGAATCTCCGGCTCAACAAGTACAAGGTTAAGATTTGCCATTTTTCATCCTTTCAATTGTCAAGGTATTTGTTATTTTTTATAGTCAAGTTATTTTTGACACCTTTTGAAATTATACCACGTTTTCTTGTTTTTTGCAATAGTTTTTAAGTAGTGACCGTGCATCGTGGACAGATTTTAAAACAAAAAAGTTTTACAAAATGTTATTATGTATGTTTATTTTATAGTATATAATAATTATAATTAACATGATAATTTAATTTAACAAGTATTTAAGAAACGGAGCAAAAAATGGGACTTTTTACAAAGATCTTCGGAACGTACAGTCAGCGTCAGATAAAGAAAATAACGTCTACCGTTGATAAAATAGAAGAACTTGCCAACAAATATTCCGAAATGAGCGACGGGGAACTTTCCTCGGTGACAGATATACTTAAAGAAAGATTGAAAAAAGGGGAAACACTTGATGATATTCTTCCGGACGCTTTTGCGGCGGTAAGAGAAGCGGCGGACAGAGTCCTCAGTAAAAGACCATTCAGGGTTCAACTTATGGGAGGTATAATACTGCACCAAGGTAGAATTGCTGAAATGAAAACCGGCGAAGGAAAAACGCTTGTTGCGGTCCTACCGGCATATCTTAATGCACTTTCCGGAAAAGGTGTGCATATAGTTACGGTTAACGAATATCTTGCAAGAGTCGGTTGTGAAGAAATGGGAAGAGTCTACGGATTTATGGGCCTTACAACAGGGCTAATAAGTCACGGTCAGACAAAAGAAGAAAAAAAATCGGCTTACGGTTGTGACATAACTTATGGAACAAATAATGAATTCGGCTTTGATTACCTTAGGGATAATATGGTTATCTACAAAGAAAGAAAGGTCCAAAGAGGACATACTTTTGCGATCGTTGATGAAGTTGATTCAATTTTGATTGATGAGGCAAGAACTCCTCTTATTATTTCCGGAGAAGGAGACGAATCCACCGATTTGTATGCCAAAGCATGTAAATTTGTGCGTACACTACGTGAATACAAGAAAAAAGAACTTGATGCTAAAGTTATAGATGAAGATGTTGAGAATAAGTATGATTATACTCTTGATGAAAAATCCCGTTCGACCGCTCTTACGGCGTCAGGTGTAAAAAAAGCGGAAAAAGCCTTTGGAATAGAAAATCTTTCAGATCCTGAAAATTCGGTCCTTGCCCACCATATAAATCAGGCAATAAGGGCAAGGGCTATAATGCACAGAGATGAGGACTATATAGTCGCAGACGGAAAAGTTATAATTGTAGACACTTTTACAGGACGTCTTATGCCCGGACGTCGCTATAACGATGGATTACATCAGGCAATAGAAGCAAAAGAAGGAGTTAAAATTCAAAAAGAATCAAAAACTCTTGCAACTATTACTTTTCAAAATTACTTCAGACTCTACAAAAAACTTTCCGGTATGACAGGTACTGCACTTACCGAAGAAATGGAATTTCGCGAGATCTACAATCTTGATGTTGTTGAAATACCGACAAATATGCCCATGATAAGAAAAGATCATCATGATAAGGTGTATAGGACTTTGGATGCAAAATATAAGGCAATATGCGAGCAGGTTGCGGAGTGCCACGAAAAAGGGCAGCCGGTTCTTGTGGGAACGGTTTCGGTCGACAAATCGGAACTTGTATCAAAAATGCTTTCAAAAAAAGGTATTCCTCATAAAGTGCTCAATGCAAAACAGCATGCCAAAGAGGCAGATATTGTTGCCGAAGCAGGTAAGGTAGGAGCAGTAACGATCGCCACTAATATGGCAGGACGCGGAACGGATATAATGCTCGGAGGAAATGCAGAACATCTTGCAAAGCAGGATATGCGAAAGATCAAAGACCCGGAAACAGGACTTCAACTTTATGATGATGATACGATCGGTCTTGCTGTCGGTTCTTCAGTTTCTGTAAGTGAAAAAGTGCTTGAAGCACGAGAGGTTTACAAAAAACTTTATAATAAACATAAAGCCCAGATAGAACCGCTGGCAAACCGGGTAAAAGAGGCAGGAGGTCTCTTTATTGTCGGAACCGAAAGACATGAGAGCCGTCGTATAGATAACCAACTTCGCGGTCGCGCAGGACGACAGGGAGACCCTGGAGAAAGTCTATTCTTTCTTTCGCTGGAAGATGATCTTATGCGTTTGTTCGGTTCTGAAAGAGTAATGGGGATAGTAACTCGGCTGGGGCTTGACGATCAGCCGATCGAAGCCGGGATACTTACCGGTGCTATACAAAGGGCACAGAAGCAACTTGAAGGACAGAACTTCCAAAGAAGAAAGAATCTTTTAAGTTATGACGATGTAATAAATGAGCAAAGAAAGATAATTTACAAACAGCGGGATGAAGTACTTGATGGCAATGATATGCAGGATAAGATCAAAGGTATGATCTCCTCCACTATATCAGATGCCGTAAACGAGTATCTGCCTGACGGAGAAGATAAAGAAACATGGAGACTTGATGATCTTCGTAACCGATTTTACGGAATACTTTGTGACAGCAACAGTTTTAAGTATAACGATGAAGAAATGGAAAAAATTACCTCGCAGGATATTTCAGATACCCTTATGAAGCGTGCGGAAAAACTTTATAATATGCGGCAAGAGATGTTCGGTGAGCAAATGAGGGAGGTCGAAAGGATTATACTCCTGGAGACTGTTGATAAAAAATGGATTGAACATCTTGATGCCATGGAAGATCTTAAAGGAAGCGTTGGTCTGCAGTCATATGCCCAGAGAAATCCGATAACCGAATTCCGTATAACAGGGGCAGATATGTTTGATGAAATGATAAGGGAAATAAAAGAAGAAACGGTACGCAAGGTGCTTACCGTGGTACCTGCAAAAGCAGTAGTACGTCGAGAGGTAGCAAGGATAACAGGGGAAAACTTTACTGACGGTTCAAAGGCAGAAAGTAACAAAACGGTGATGATCAAGCACGGCGGGGTAGCAAAAAACGCGCCGTGCCCCTGCGGAAGCGGAAAAAAGTTCAAACGTTGCTGCGGAAAGGATCTTGAATAAAAATTCAAATCTGCTATCAAGTATATTATTTATTAGAATATATTACCGTATATTTTTGTCATTATCAATTTTTATACGGCAAATGAAATATGCAGGACGACTTAATTAAGAAGGTTACCCGCTTTTAAAGCGGAGGATTTTATTATGCGATTTGAATGGCTGTTTATAGGTTATGTTTTTATGTTCCAGATAACGGTCGGAAACATAACGCTTTTGCCCTTTTTGGCATATCTTATAATGCTTTTTGCAATGCTCAGACTTTCAAAATTCGAACGTTCATTTCAAAAAGCAAAAAATGTTCTTTTTATTGCAGTTCCAATAGGCGCCGCACTTTTGGCGCTTCAAATATATAAAACCGCAGTGCCGGAAATTTCGGCAGTAACGTGGTATGATTACCTTTACAATTCGGTAAGATTTTTAAGTGAATGTGCCGAGATGGCGACCATGTTTTTTATATATGTCGGTGTCAAGATCATAGGGACAAATACCGGGATAAGATCTCTTGAAAAGCATGCCGGACGAAATATGGCGGTTATGTTTGTATATTTTGCATTTGAGATGACAATGTCGGTTATTTCGATTTTTGTTCCGTCACTGCTTGATGGATATGAAATAATACTTTTATACCCGTTTTTGATCGGATTCGTTTGGAGAATACTTAACCTTTGGATGATAATTACCTGCTATCTCGGAGTTTCCGTAAAAGATGAAAAAAATTCTCCTCAGAAAGTAAATCCGATACCGGAAAAGTATCATCCTGAAAAGAAAAAGAAGAAAAAGCATCGCGGAAAATAAGTAAGGCAAAGTTTTATAAACCGGCGTGCCATGTATTTTATAGTAAGTAAAAAAGATCGCTTATAACTGATTTTGTGAAAGGAAAAAAATATGGAATTTACCTTAATAACTGTCGGACTTCTTTTTTTAATGAACCCGCTTATCGGTATTTTGGACATACTTCCGGATTTTCTGGGATGTTTGATAATATTGCTCGGGATAAACCGTTTAAGGGCGGTCTCACCGGAACTTGACGATACCGTACCGATAATAAAGTACATGACATGGGCGTCTCTTGCCAGGACACTTACTTTTTTTGTTTCCGGTGGGTTTGATGAAATAACGCACCTCAGTATAACCATAATATTTGCGGTAATTGAGTTCGGACTCGGAGCGGCTATGATATCCGCGCTTTATAATGGGCTTGCTTACCTCAATATACGTTATGACGGTAAGGTAAAAGAGGCGCCCGAGTTCAGATATATAGGAGCAGTCTTTCTTGCAGCAAAAGGGCTTTTCTCAGTTATACCGCAACTTGGAGCAATTGCTTCCGAAAGCACGGATATAACGGAGAATGTAACGGAAACATGGGCGGCTTTTTCCGGACTTCTGAATGTTTCGAATGTATTTTTAACACTTGTTTTCGCGATATTCTGGGGATACACTGTTTTAAACTATATAGGAAGGATGGCAAGGGATAAAAATTTTTGTTCACTGATAAGACAGGAATATAACATAAAAAGAGAAACAGTTCCGAATCTGTTTATAAGACGAACCCTTATTTTCGGATTTTCATGCCTTACCGCATCTGCTTTCTTCTTGATAGATTTTATAGGTGACGGGAAAAATTATATACCTGACTTTATTTTCGGCGCGGCATCGTTGTTCGGTATTTATGTAATTTCAAAATATACAAAGGTAAGAAGACCCGTTTTTATAAGCGGCGGCATATATACGGCAATTTCTCTTGTCGATCATGTTTATTATAACAGTATTATGGAAAAGCGTTTTTACGCAAGTATAAGACTTCTTTTTCAACAAAGTGAAATCGGAAGGCAATTTTTAACTGAATATATCTTCCTTATAATTTTTGCCGTATTGTCTGCCACGGCACTTATAATATATTTGTGCTATATTTACGGTTTTTTGAAAAATGTTTTGCAGGATCATGTGGTCTGCGATTTTTCGGAGGAATATGTTAAAAGTAATAAACTTAACCAATTACAGGTAAATAAAATCAGGAAATTTATAAAAGTGTTTTTTGTGCTCGGAATAATCAGCGCTGCTTCTTCAGTAGCGTTTTCATCACTTATACTTATATGGTCAGAGATATGGATGATCAATCTTGCGGTAAATATTGCCGTGTTCTGCTATGCTTCTGCCCTTTTCACAAAATTTAAAGAAGGCGTGATCGAAAAATATGAACTTGAGACGGATGCTTAAAAAAACAGATGAAAACAAATAAATTTATTACGTTTTTTATAAAATGATAACATATTTTTTAAAGCGAAATTTTAAATTATAACGGTTTTTCAAAAAATTGAAAATATCCGCATAATTTTGAAGATTTCTGACTCATTTTTTCGGTAAACGGAAAAATAATAAAGAACACGCAAGAGCATGTATACTTAAAATAAATTTTACCGTAATTTTTTCAGAAAGCGGAGAACGGTATGAGAGATTTTGTACATCTTCATCTGCACAGTGAGTACAGTTTGCTTGACGGCGCATGCAGAATTTCGGATATACCGAAAAAAGCCAAGGCTGAAGGGCATACTGCTGTTGCAATAACCGACCACGGTGTCATGTACGGCGTCGTGGATTTTTATAAAGCATGTAAGAAAGAGGGAATTAAACCGATAATCGGTTGCGAAGTCTATGTTGCCCCGAGAACAAGATTTGACAAAACTTACAACGAAGATTCAGAAAATGCACACTTGATTCTGCTTTGTAAAAACGAAACTGGCTATAAAAATTTAATAAAAATGGTCTCAAAGGCATTTACCGAGGGCTTTTACATTAAGCCGCGTGTGGATAAAAACTTACTTCGTGAACATAGCGAAGGGCTTATTGCACTTTCCGCTTGCCTTGCCGGAAAAATTCCGAGGTTGATCGTTTCCGGACGTACCGATGAAGCGGAATCAGAAGCAAGAGAACTCGAAAAAATTTTCGGGGAGGGTAATTTTTACCTTGAGATCCAACAGCATGGCATAAAAGAGCAAATAAAGGTAAATTCGGTACTTAGGCTCATTTCAGAGCGTACCGGAATACCCCTTGTTGCAACGAATGACGTTCATTATCTGCGCCGTGCAGACGCCGAAACCCAAGCGATAATGATGTGCATACAGGTTAATAAAAAAATAACTGAGGGAAGACCCGTCGGTTTTGAGACCAACGAATTTTATTATAAAAGTACCGAAGAAATGACGGAACTTTTTAAAGATTTTCCCGGTGCAGTTGAAAACACGGTCAAAATTGCCGAGCAGTGCAATTTTGATTTTACCTTTGGGAAATACTACCTTCCCGCATTTGAGACGCCCGAAGGTCGTGACCCTGGGGAATATTTGCGGTCGCTTGCGGAGCGGGGACTGGAAGACAGACTTGAAAAAGGCGATATAGTTTATACTGCGGAAAACCCCGGATCAAAATATCGTGAGCGTATGGAATACGAACTTTCGGTAATAATCTCCATGGGATATGCCGAGTATTATCTTATAGTACAGGATTTTGTCGGTTACGCAAAAAGCAAAGGCATAGCCGTTGGACCTGGAAGAGGATCGGGGGCGGGAAGTCTTATCGCCTACCTTTTGAAGATCACAGACGTAAACCCGCTGAGGTACGGTCTGATCTTCGAGCGTTTTCTGAACCCCGAACGTGTCAGCATGCCCGATTTTGATATAGATTTCTGTTATATACGCCGAGAAGAAGTTATAAAATATGTTGCCTCAAAATACGGAAACGAAAGAGTTACGCAGATAATAACTTTCGGTACTATGGCGGCAAAAGCGGCTATACGTGACGCCGCAAGAGCCATGGGGCTGTCGTACGCCGAAGGGGACAGTGTCATAAAAGCCATGCCGAAAAAATTCGGTATAACGCTCGCGGAAGCTGAGAAGAGCAAAGAGATAATCGCGCTTGCCGAAGGATCAAATGATATTCGCAGGCTGATATCTGCCGCAAAGGCGATAGAAGGTATGCCGAGACACGCCTCTACCCATGCCGCGGGCGTTGTTATAAGCGACAGACCGGTATATGAGTATGTACCTCTTGCGGTCAGCGGAGATGTTCAGGTCACGCAGTATGATATGGATACCGTTGCGGAACTCGGTCTTCTCAAATTTGATTTTCTCGGGCTTCGGTATCTTACCGTTATCTCCGATACTGAAAAAATGATAAAGAAAAAGGAGCCGGGATTCTCCGTTGAACATGCCCCGGAAAACGACCCTGCCGTTTTCGAAATGCTCAAAGCAGGTCAGACGACCGGTGTTTTCCAACTTGAATCAAACGGAATGAAGCAAATGCTCACAACGTTCAGACCTGAAGGCATGGACGATATTATGATAGCGATATCCATGTACCGTCCGGGACCGATGGAATCGATACCCCGTCTTATTGAAAACAGGAGAACGGGTAAAAAGGATTACGTCTTTCCGCAACTTGCGGATATACTTGACGAAACATACGGATGCGTGGTATATCAGGAGCAGGTCATGCAAATTTTCAGAACACTTGCTTCATATTCTTTGGGTAAAGCGGATATTGTACGAAAGGCGATATCAAAGAAAAAGCCAGAGGTAATAGCAAAGCAGAGAGAGGATTTTCTCAGTGGTTGCGAGAATAACGCGCTTGACAAAGAAAAGGCGGCCGAACTTTTTGATGAAATAGTTGGTTTTGCGGGATATGCATTCAACAAAAGCCACGCTGCGGCGTACTCGGTGCTTGCTTACAGAACGGCATACCTGAAAGCACATTATCCGGCTGAATTTTTGGCTTCGCTTATGACAAGCGAACTCAATAACAGGGGAAAACTTTTTGAATACATGTCAGAGGCGTCCCGTCTCGGGATAAGGATACTCCCGCCATCGGTAAACGAAAGTGACATAAACTTTTCGTCGGACGGAAAGAATATAAGATACGGTCTTTCCGCACTTAAAAACGTCGGAATAGGTTTTGTCAGCAGACTTATCGAAGAACGTAACAGGCATGGTTTTTTTAAAAACTTTGTTGATTTTATCGAGCGCATGTACGGCAGAGACATGAGCCGAAAGCAGATCGAAATGCTTATAAAGGCGGGCGCTTTCGATGAAATGGGGATATACAGAAGCCGCCTGCTTGAAAAATGCGACGAGATAATAACAAAGATTTTTGACAGAAAACGCGAAACGGTAAGCGGACAGATGAACCTCTTTTCCGGAAACGCGGAAGGAACCGTTTCGGAGCCGAAGACCGAGTTTTCGGATATACCCGAGTTTCCTCTGAGAGTGCTTCTCAGCCTTGAAAAGGAGGCGTCGGGTATGTATTTTTCCGGACATATAACCGATGAATACTCCGAAAACGAAAAGGATATAAACCCTGTACGCATATCTTCAATAATAAGTTGCTTTGAGGAAGGAAACGAAG
The DNA here is from genome assembly GCA_944381115.1 of uncultured Clostridia bacterium. Taxonomy (GTDB): domain Bacteria; phylum Bacillota; class Clostridia; order Oscillospirales; family CAG-272; genus SIG673. The sequence goes on along the minus strand of CALWJV010000016.1, from coordinate 123,881 downwards.
AATTTGAATTTTCGGAAAAGCAATGCGTAACTGTTATAGGTCTTATTACAGGAAGAAATATAAAGACCACTCGCTCAGGAGATCAGATGGCATTTATAACACTTGAGGACAGGAGTGCGGAGATAGAAGTAATAGTATTTCCCAAACTTTTTGCGGAATTTTCCGGACTTCTTGTACCGGATGCGGTCATTGCGGTTTACGGAGAGATAAGTGTAAGGGAGGAAGAAGCACCTAAAATTATACTGCGCTCGGCGGCGTCTTTGCGTTCTAACGGAAGATATACGTCCCGCCCTTCGCCTTTTGCGGATCTTATTGAAGCGGAAAAAAAACAGTATAACAAATTTTTCATGGGAAAAAATACAGATATCGAATATATGCAAACACAAAGTATTCCGAATATCGAAGGTGGATCCGTAAGATATACAAAAGCGGAAAGCGGAAATTTTATGCAAGAAGGAAATGCAAAATTTCGAAGCAGCGATGTAACGAAAGACGTAGATCAAAAAAATCAAAGCATAGGAATTTCTCAGGATAGCGGGGTAAAACCATATCTTAACAAGCCGGCAAAGATATTTTTAAGGGTAACGGGCACTGATTCGAAAGAGGCCAAAAAAGCCGTTAACCTGATAGAGATATTTGATGGAACGGTGCCTGTAATATTTTATGAGACAAAAAGTAAACGTTATCTTAATTTTAGTCTCGGTCTTGATGCTACCCCTTTTGTTATAAATGAATTAAAAAAAATACTTGGGGATGAAAATGTTGTTGTAAAATAGAGTCATAAATTACGGAAACTGAAGAAACAATTTTTATAAAATGATATCAGACACGTGAAGGTGAATATGAAGTCAAATTCGGTTTTTGAGTTTTTAAACAGGGTAAAACAAAAAAATTGAAACCTGATAAATATTTTTCAGGAAAGCGGTTGAAAAAAATCCCGTTTTGTATTATAATAAAAAAAATTAAAAAGTATAATAACTTGAAAGGAAGTTAACTTCAATGGCAAACGAAAAAACGGAAAATGAAGATATTAAAGGAACAGAAGAAGCCGCAGAGTGTATACATGATTGCTCTACATGCTCTGCAAATTGTTCCTCAAGAGAACCGGAAAGTCTTTTGGTGCCGCAAAACAGGGCAAGCGACATCAAGCATGTTATCGGGATCGTAAGCGGAAAAGGCGGTGTCGGAAAGTCCTCAGTTACAGCGCTGCTTGCGGTTTTAACGCGTAGACTGGGTTTTAATACCGCAATTCTAGATGCGGATATAACAGGACCGTCTATTCCTAAAATGTTCGGACTCAAGGGAGATCTTACAGGCTGCGAAGACGGTATCATTCCAAGATCCACAATAACGGGGATTAACGCAATAAGTATAAATATGCTCCTTCAGGACGAAAGTGCTCCTGTCATATGGAGAGGACCTATTGTTGCAGGAACGGTCAAACAGTTCTGGAGCGAGGTTGTTTGGGGAGACGTAGACTTTATGTATGTGGATATGCCGCCCGGAACAGGAGATGTACCTCTTACCGTACTTCAGTCCGTACCGCTTGACGGAATAATTATTGTAACATCTCCTCAGGACCTTGTTTCCATGATAGTGGAAAAAGCGGTAAATATGGCAAGGATGATGAATGTTCCGATACTTGGTATCATTGAAAATTACAGTTATCTTAACTGTCCACACTGTAATGAAAAAATAGAAGTTTTTGGAAAATCTCACGTTGAAAAAACAGCAAAAAGATTTAATATTCCTGTTTTGGCAAAACTTCCGATTGACCCGAAAATTGCAGAACTTTGCGATGCGGGAACGATTGAAACTGTTGAGACGGATGTTTTAGACGAAGCCGTTACATTTATTGTTGACAAATTGAATTAAAATAAAGTAGGTGGATTTGTCATAAAAAATTTTACGCAAGTTAACTGTTTTATTTGATTTTGAATAAAAAAAAGACTGATCTTTAAAATAAATTTTATGGCGGCGGGCAACAGGCGAAAATATTTTACAGCCGTAAGACCGCAAACAGGAGAAATAATATGATCGAAAAAGCAGTACCCGTTATCCTCGGAACGGATTTCTGGACAGACTGTGACGATGCTGTCGCGATCCGTCTACTTGCACGAATGGAGAAGGCGGGGTATGTCCGTCTTTTAGGTGTAGGGATAAATGCATGTATGGAAGTTTCCGCTCCGGCAGTGGACGCCTTTTTACAAAATGAAGGATACGACGGTATTCCGCTCGGAATAGATATTTATGCAACGGATTTTAAAGGAAAACCGGTATTGCAGTATCCGCTTGCCGCTCTTTCGGGAAAGCACCGTCAGAACAGAGATTGTGAAAACGCAGTAAAGTTGTACAGAAAGCTCCTTTCCAGGTCAAATGAAAAAGTAGATATAATAGAAATAGGGTTTCCGCAGATTCTTTCCGGTCTTCTTTGTTCTGTTGGAGATGAATACTCCGAGCTTTCGGGTATTGAACTCGTAAAAGAAAAAGTAGGTAAACTTTGGATAATGGCAGGTAAATGGGACGACCTTGAAAACGGAAAAGAGCATAATTTTGAAAATAATCAGCGTTCAAGAACTGCCGGCAGGATCGTCTGTGACCTTTGGCCTACTCCGGTCACATTTCTCGGCTGGGAGGTAGCGAATAAGGTCATAACCGGAGGTACGCTGAAAAAAGATGATCTGCTTTATTCAGTATTGAAAAGTATAGGTTTTGAAAACGGACGCTCCTCTTGGGACCCGCTCCTTGTTTACACTGCATGCATAGGAGACGAAGAAAAAGCCGGATTTGATACGGTAAGCGGAAAGGCATCTCTTGAAGAGGATACCGGGATAAATCATTTCGATATCTTTGAAGGAGGACAGCATAAATTTGTTGTAAAAAAATACGGTAATTCATATTATGAAGATATTATCAATAAGATAATAGAGTGATCCCTGACGGCGGTACTAATAAAAAATATAATACATATTTTTTATATAATGTAAAAGTCAAGTATAATTTGAAGATAGATGCTGATTGTAAAATTTTAAAAAAATATTAAAACACTAGCGGATAAAATACCGCATAAGCCGGTGTTTTGACTGTTTCGATTTTATAAGAAAAAATGAAAATAATTTTTGCGTAAATAACATTTAAGTAAAATAATATGAAGGACAAAAAATATAATGAAGATTATTATTGCAGGTAACGGAAAAGTCGGACAAACTTTGGCAAAACTTCTTTCAGCCGAAGGATATGATCTTACAATAATAGACTCACAACCGTCCGTTTTACAAAGCAGTCTTGAAAAATTCGATGTTATGGCATTTCAGGGAAACTGTGCATCTATGGAAACTCTTTTGAGTGCCGGGGTAAAAAATACAGATCTTCTTATCGCTACGACCGGAACGGATGAACTTAATCTTCTATGCTGTATGACCGCCCGTGCGATGAATCCTAAAATTCATACTATAGCCCGAATAAGAGACCCTGAGTATGCCAAACAAGCATACATTATGAAGGACGCTTTTGGTCTTTCACTTGCGTTTAACCCGGAAAAACAGGCTGCAAAAGAGATAGAAAGACTTATAAAGTACCCCGGATTTTTGAAAATAGACTCATTTGCAAAAGGAAGAGTCGAGATCGTTGAATTGAAAATAGAGGAAGGAAGCAAACTTTGCAATGTTCCGCTTAAGGATATGAACGGTATCGTAAAGTGTAAAGTCCTTGTTTGTGCGGTTTTACGTAACAGAAAGGTAATTGCTCCGGACGGCAATTTTGAACTTAAAGCAGGGGATAAAATTTATGTTACAGCTCCGACAGATGCCCTTTCGGACCTTCTTAAAAATCTGGGCATAGTTACTCATAAAATTAAAGATGTAATGATTGCGGGCGGTGGAATGGTAAGTTACTATCTTGCATGTCTGCTTGAAAAAAGTAAGATCAATGTCAGAATAATAGACAGTGATTACGGACGTTGTATAAAACTCTCAGAGCAACTTCCTAAGGCAAGTATTATACACGGTGATGCAAGTAATCAGCAGGTGCTTGAAAGCGAAGGGATAAATGAAGCAGATGCTTTGGTAACTCTTACCGGTAACGACGAACTCAACATGATAATATCTCTTTACGGGAGCAATTGCGGGATACCTCTGACTGTAACAAAATTGACAAACTTTGAAAACAGCAATATAATCGACAGCCTTCCAATAGGAAGCGTTATCAGCCCACACAGACTTTGCTGTAACACAATAGTAAGGTATGTGCGTACCATGAGAAACCAAACCGGAGCAGCCGTAACCATTCATTCAATAGCGGACGGTCAGGCAGAAGCGATTGAATTTCTTGTAGACAAAAATACACTTAACTGCGGAATACCGCTTAAAAAGAATAAATTACGTAAAAATATACTTATTGTATGCATAACAAGAGGCGATGTTACAGAGATGCCGGATGGCGATTCTACATTTAATGAAGGCGATTCCGTTGTTATAGTATCAAGCGGAGACAATGTTATTCTCCAACTTAATGATATCTTTGAGTAATTAAGCAAAGGAGATGCGATGAACTACAAAATGATGGGGCGTTTTAACGCCCTGATACTTACAATTGAAGCCGTATTTATGCTCCCGGCGCTGGTTATTTGTATTGTATGCGGGGATACGGCAGGCATAAACGGGTTTATTGCGGGGATCGCCGCTGCGGTAGGGATTGCCTGTATACTTGCTGTTTTTTCAAGGAATGCAAAACCTGATTTTTTTGCAAAAGAAGGTCTTATATGCGTCGGTACAAGTTGGATATTACTTAGTTTTGTCGGTGCGTTACCATTCTTTTTTTCAAAATATATACCAAATTTTATAGACGCTCTTTTTGAAATAGTTTCCGGATTTACCACTACCGGTGCATCTATTCTTATAGATGTCGAAGCGATGTCCAAAGGTATGCTTTATTGGAGAAGTTTCAGCCATTGGCTTGGCGGCATGGGAGTGCTTGTTTTTCTTCTTGCGATTGTTCCGGTCAGCGGAAAAAGCGAAGGTTATACTATGCACATTTTAAGAGCGGAAAGTCCCGGTCCGGACGTTGGCAAACTCGTACCTAAAATGCGTCAGACCGCATTGATCCTTTATTCTGTATATATTGTCCTTACTGTGCTTGATTTTCTTTTTTTGATTGCCGGGGGAATGCCCGTTTTTGATGCAGTCTGTACTTCTTTCGGGACTGCCGGAACTGGTGGATTTGGAGTAAAATCCGACAGCATGGCAAGTTACAGTTCTTATATTCAGACGGTAACAGCAGTTTTTATGTTGCTGTTTGGGGTTAATTTCAGTTGTTATTACCTTATTTTACTGAAACGGATAAAATCTGTATTTAAAGATGAGGAACTTCGATTTTATTTCGGAGTGGTATTTGTAAGTGTTGTACTGATCACAATCAATATATACGGTATATACGAAACTCTCGGAGAATCGTTACACCATTCGTTTTTTCAGGTTTCGAGTATTATAACCACTACCGGGTTTGTAACAGCAGACTTTGTGAATTGGCCGGTATTCTCCAGGACACTGCTTCTTGTTCTTATGTTTATAGGAGCTTGTGCGGGAAGTACAGGAGGGGGAATGAAATGCGCGCGCGTACTGTTGATTATAAAGACTATCAAAAGAAATATAAACCAGGTCCTTCATCCGAAAAAGGTGCAGACAATACGTATAAACGGAAAAACAGTTGATGAAAAAATCATTTCAAATACAAACGCTTACCTTGCTGTTTATATGGTGATACTTATACTGAGTGTTATTTTGATATCATTTGACGGTTTTTCAATAGAGACGAATCTTTCCGCAGTTCTTTCCTGCTTTAATAATATAGGTCCGGGGCTTGATGTAGTAGGACCGATGAGCAATTTTGCAGGATACAGTGTACTTTCCAAATGTGTACTGATATTTGACATGCTTGCAGGGCGTCTTGAGATATTTCCGGTGCTTGTCCTTTTCAACAGACATGCATGGAAAAGACAGGGATAAACAGGTGATATCGGTGTATTAAAAATCTTTAAAATACATGGCATTTGTTTATTTAATAAACCGGGGAATAAAATATTTTATTGAGGAACGTAAGGAAGAAAATTAGTAAAAGAAACTTAAAGAAAGGGATTTTTTAAGATGGACTTGAGAGGAAGAAATTTTTTAAAACTTATAGATTATACTCCGGAAGAGATCGGATATTTAATAGACCTTGCCGCCGAACATAAAGAAAAAAAGAAAAAAGGTATTTTTCTTACGGAAAAGCACAAGGGGAAAAATATTGCTCTTATTTTTGAAAAAACAAGTACACGTACACGTTGCAGTTTTGAGGTTGCGGCTCACGATCTTGGTATACAGGTTACATATCTTGATTCCAGCGGTTCTCAGATTGGGAAAAAAGAAAGTATTGCCGATACAGCAAGAGTGCTCGGAAGAATATATGACGGTATAGAATATCGCGGATTCGGACAGCGAATTGTTGAAGAACTTGCAAAATATGCCGGAGTGCCGGTATGGAACGGACTTACAAACGAATTTCATCCGACACAGGTTCTTGCTGATTTACTTACTGTCAAAGAAAAATTCGGGTGCTTAAAAGGGATAAAATTGGTATACATGGGTGATGCAAGATATAATATGGGAAACTCGCTTATGGTGGGTTGCGCCAAGATGGGACTTGATTTTACTGCCTGTGCACCTGAAAAATATTTCCCTGATCCGGAACTTATAAAACTTTGTAAAGAATATGCAAAAGTATCCGGAGCGGTCCTTACATTCTCAGAAGATCCGAAAGAAGCGGTAAAAAATGCCGATGTAATATATACTGATGTTTGGGTATCCATGGGTGAGTCTTCAGAGGTATGGGAAGAGCGTATTAAAGACCTTGAAAAATACCAGGTAAATAAAAATCTTATGAATATGACCGGAAAGGACAGTACCATATTTATGCATTGTCTGCCGGCATTTCACGATATGAATACATATATTGGCAAAGAGATGGGAGAAAAATTTGAGCGTACCGAAATGGAGGTAACGGACGAGGTATTTGAAAGTCCCGCATCTGTTGTATTTGATGAAGCGGAAAACAGGATGCATACTATTAAAGCGGTCATTGATGCCACGATCTGAATTTTTACCATATTTATATGAAACCGCAAAACAAACGGGCATGCGGGCATGCAAAAGCATGCCCGTTTGTTTTTCAGTGTTTATCTGTATCCTGAAATAAAACCGTTACCGAAAATAGCGGATTGATATATACATTTAAAAAAAAATCCGCGTAGTTATTTATTATTCAAAATACCTTTCGGTAATAAGATTTCTGAAAGATTTTTACATAAAGTCACGCCATACGATTCCTGATTTATATTAATTTAAAGATGAGGTGATTTAATATGCAGAGAATAATTCCGATAACTGTCGGGATAAGCGCCGAAAGAAATGTTACAAACCTTGATCTTGTTTCTTTAAAAATAGTCATAAGTGTTGTCGAGCAAGGGAAATGACAGAGACAGAATATCATAACAGAAATTGCTCTTTCGGTATTCCATCCGTTTGAAATCAGCAAAGACTGAAGAACCGTACCGGAAAGTTCTGTTACAGCAGATGACTGTGTATATGCCATTATTGCTATTGGTAACACAATTTCGTTTGCGGGGAATCCGAGTATAAATGCAAGCAGGATCACACCGTCAAGGCCCATAAGTCCTGCGAACGGAGAAATAAAATCGGATATTATAAACAACAGTGAACTATCCCCAACATAAAAGTTGGCGAGTATCCAAATAATAAGTCCTGCCGGGGCTGATATCATAATAGCACGCCCGAGAACAAACAGCGTTCTGTCAAGTGCGGAGCGAAGCAGAACGGAAATAACATTCGGGGTTCGGTATGGCGGAAGTTCTAAAGTGAAAGATGACGGTATTCCTTTCAGGAGTGTCTTTGAGAGAAGATAAGAAACAAGAAAGGTCATCAGTATTCCGAAGCAAATTACAAGTGTCAGGAAAAGGGCGGACAGAACGCTGTGAAAAATGCCGTTTCCAATAACAAAGAACATAGTTATAATGGTAATAAGTGTAGGAAAACGGCCGTTACAAGGAACAAAAACATTTGTTATTATTGCAACGATACGTTCTCTCTTTGAATCGATGATACGGCACCCGGTAACTCCGACAGCATTGCATCCGAATCCCATACACATTGTCAGAGCCTGTTTTCCGCAAGCATTACATTTTTTAAATGCACTGTCAAGATTGAATGCTATTCTCGGAAGATATCCTAGGTCCTCCAAAAGTGTAAAAAGAGGAAAAAAGATCGCCATAGGAGGTAACATTACCGAGATGACCCATGCAAGCACACGGTATACCCCCATTATCAGAGCACCGCATATCCATTCGGGTACACCTGCCGAAAGCATTCCTTCGTACATGATATCCTGCAATTTAAAAAGATGGTGGGACAAAAAAGCGGACGGATAATTTGCTCCTTCTATGGTTATCCAAAGTATCAGAGCAAGCAAAAGAGCCATGATCGGAAAAGCAGTGTACTTTCCGGTCACTATTTTATCTATTTTCCGACATCTTTTTGTATATGACGTTTCCTTTGAAAAAGTTACACACTGTGATGCTGTGTATTCTGCAAATCGGATAATAGATCTGAAAGCACTTTCACGAATGTCTTCTGCGGTAAGACCTATTCTTTTCCGTTCGTTTTCCAATGTTTCGCAAAGAACGGTGTCGGCAAAAATATCATATCCGCTTTCACGCAGGGCGCTGATTGTAAATGCGTTTTCTTTAAGCAACTCAAGAGACAGGTATCTTTTTTTCATACCGGTTTTTTTTGCGTATACATCCACAAGGTTTTCAATATTATCCAGGGCAGAGTTTATTTTTTCCCCGTAGTTTATGCAAAAGCATTTTTTAGTATCGGCTGTTTGAATGGTTTTATCGGTATTTATGGAAAGGGTATCGTCTCTTTCTGTACACTTATCAAAGATTGATGAACGAAGTTCATTGAGCCCGCGCCCGCTCTTTGCCGATGTTCCTACAACCGTAAGCCCGGTCATATTACTTAATTTTTCAAGATTGGTTTTTATTCCTTTTTTTTCCGCTTCATCAAGAAGATTTACGCATATTATTGAATTTTTACTCATTTCCGCAACTTGAAAAGCAAGTATAAGACTGCGTTCAAGGCAGGTTGAATCGCAGACTGTTATCGCAGTATCGGAGTTTCCGAAGGCCAAAAATTCGGATGCGGCTTTTTCCTCTCCTGTGTTGGCACCGGCAGAATAACAGCCGGGGAGGTCAACAACGGTAAAAAAGGTATCTTTGTAAACAAAATTACCATACGCACAGCCTACGGTCTTTCCTGCCCAGTTTCCAGTATGCTGCCTCATTCCGGTCAAGGCGTTGAAGACTGTGCTTTTTCCAACATTAGGATTCCCTGTCAGGGCAACGGTATATGAAGTTTTCTTTTTTTCAGTCATGTCTATGTCTTTACCTTTTAGTTTTTTGAATGACGTTTTATTGTAATAATTTTTATTTATTATTTTTCGGAGCGACGTTTGCAGAACATTTGTTTTGGTATCAAAAAGCGGTTTTTGTTTACTGCAAGAGATAACGGGTAAATTTCAAATATTACGGAATACATTCACTAACTGTAATACCTTTTGCGTATTCGTTTCTTATGGCTATTTGCGCTCCCCGCACCATATATGCCGCAGGATCACCGCTGGGTGCAGTCAATACACGCCGGACCCTCGTTCCTTTTATGAGACCAAGTTCCTCAAATCTGTTGAGAATAGCTGTCGGAAGAGCAATATTTTCAACTTTATAAAATGTGTTTTCTGTTGTTTTGTCAAGACTTAACACGGTATATAGATTCCTCATTAAAGATAATAAACTAACAGCCGCGGTTATGATACCTGCCGGCTAAATATTGCTTGATATTGTTTTAAATAAATTTTGACCTACGCCGCAAAAAGCGGCGGTTATTATTAAAATATGTTTTTAAATTATTTTTTGTCACAGATCAAAAGTCTTTACAAAATACATTTGACAAAGTATATTTTTTCTGTTATAATTATTTTGAAGGTTTAAAGCAAATTTGCAGACAAGTAAATTTTAATGTTGTGTGGATCTGGCAAGGCCGCTAAAGAAGTTTTTTGTAAAACTTTTTGAAAAGCGAGAGGGACTGAAATGAATGCGGAAACGGTTTTTAAAAATTTGTACGGAAATGAACAGTTAAAAAATTATATTTTTAACAGCATAACTGAAAAAAAACTCCCGCACGCGCTGATTTTTGAGGGACCGGAGGGTAGCGGAAAAAAAACAGCAGCGCTTCTTGCTTTGACAGCAATGGATCCGTCATTTAAAGATAAGATACTGAGTTTCGGCTCACCCGATGTTACGCTTTACACAGTTGCAGACGGAAAAAAAACAATAGGAATTTCTGCCGTACGTGACATACGTTATCAGGCGTACCTGATACCACAGGAACTTTCATTCAGAGCATTTATAATTGATAAAGCAGAGACGATGACTCCGGAAGCACAAAACGCTCTTTTGAAAATATTTGAAGAACCTCCTGCAAATGTTTATTTTTTACTTTTATGCGATAATGCTTCTGCGCTTCTTTCTACTGTGCGATCAAGAGCGCCCATACTAAGAATGGAAATGTTTGACAATGAAACGCTTTCAAATTTTCTTTTAGAAAATAATGAAAGAGCACGTAACCTCTATAAAAAGGATATTGAGGGGTTTTCACTTATTATCAGATCTTCTGCGGGTACGATAGGAGAAGCAGAAAAGATGCTTGTCCAGGCGGATGATTATGTATACAACGTGAAGGAAAAAACAGACGAACTTATAAAACTTCTTGCAGAGGGAAACGCTACAAGCATACTTTGTTTTTTCAGTGTGCTTAAAATCGGTAGAGAAGAATTTGCTCTGATAATGCTTAATTTATGCAGTGCGTTACGTGATATGCTTACGGTAAAATACGGTATAAAAACAGAACCGATCTATTTTTCAAGTATTCAAAAAGCGGAAGACTTTTCGGCTTCATTTGCTAAGAGCACGATTATGAATTTATACCATGTCGCTGAAGAATTGATGCAGACGTTTAATGAAACGAATGTAAATGTTCAACTTTTTGCAGTGAAGAGTTCAGATGCGTTGACTGATGCGTTGAAATAAGTTGAAATAAAAATATTGATAAAATATAATACGATATAATTGATAAGGTATAAGTATATTTAATACATTCAGGTAATTTTAAAATGGAGAAAAATATGGACAAAAATATTCAAAATCCGGAGAAAAATAATAGTGTAGACAGTTCGGAAGATAAAGATGTTCAGGCTATGGACTCCGATACTGACGGATCTGAGCCCAAACAGACTGAAAATTTTCCGGAAAATACCGAAATAGTAGGAGTCCGATTTAAAAAAGAAGGAAAAACATATTATTTTGATCCGAAAGGGTTTAAACTTAAAGTTGATGACAGAGTAGTAGTGGATACATCAAGGGGTATTGAATACGGATATATATCTGTTGCAAATCGCTCGGTAAAAAATACTGAAATAGTGACGCCGTTAAGGCGCGTTATCAGAATAGCAAATGAAGAGGATACCAAAATTCATTCGGAAAACGTGAAAAAAGAAATTGAGGCATATAATGCATGTATAGCACTTATTGATGAATTCAATCCGAAAATGAAACTTGTTGATGTCGAATACGCATTTGACAGAAGCAAACTTCTTTTCTACTTTTCTGCAGAAGAAAGAGTTGATTTCAGAGAGATTGTAAATTCGCTTGCCAGAATTTTTCATACACGAATTGAAATGCGTCAAATAGGTATAAGGGATGAAGCAAAAATGCTTGGGGGACTTGGTGTTTGCGGAAGACCGTTCTGCTGTTCAGCATTTCTTACAGATTTTGTTCAGGTATCTGTTAAAATGGCAAAGGAACAGAATATTTCCCTTAATTCAGCAAAAATTTCTGGTGCATGCGGAAAACTTATGTGTTGTTTGCGCTATGAATATGAGACATATGTCGCAGAAAAAGCACTTACGCCAAAGGCAGGGGTTCGAGTCGTTACTCCGGACGGACCCGGAGAAGTTACAGAGTCCGATCCGCTTGCCGGAATAGTTAAGGTTAAGCTGGACGGTAGATCGGATGATTCAGAACAAATAGTTTATGTCCGAGAAGATGTTATAAAAGAAGACGAATATAAAGGTGAACCCCTAACCAAGACTGAAATTCCAAAGCGTGGCAAAGAAAAGGAAGAGGAAGATGTTTTTGCATCGTTCGCAAGTGAATTTTCAAATGAAGAGTCTGCAGTTACTGACACTAAAAAAGTAAAAGCAAAGAAAAAAAATGAAGAAAAGCCGGAAACGATGCCTCAAAATGAAAAACAGACATTGCAGCAAAAAAATGAAACTGCAGAAAAAGCGGCAGAGGAGGAATCCGGCAGCAAAGGCAATGTCAAAAACCGTAAGAAGCATAAAAACCATAACCGTGGTCAAAACCATGGCCAGAGTAAAAACGCAAATCAAGAGCAATATAAGAGCAACGATGACAGCATGAGCCAAAATCAAGGTCATACCAAAGGTCAGGAACAAGTAAAAAATCAGAATCAATATAAAAATGCTCAGCAAAAATCTGATTTTGGTGAAAACCGCGAAAAACATGATGATCAAAACAAATCCCGTATTCAAACCGGACATAAAAAAGAGGGAAATCAAACCAGTCAAAGCGGTAATAAAAAGAAACACTTTAAGTCTTATCATAAAAGGTTCAATAACGGTCAAAACAGTAACAACGGTCAGTAAAGCAGAAAATATATAAAACTTTAGTCAATATTTTTAATAATTAATAACATATCTGCTTTTATATAAAAGCGGAGTGTTTTTAACAGAAAAAATTTCCAAGAAGGTAAATGTTTAATTTTTGCAGAAAAACAAAAAAAGTACTTGAAAAAAAGAAATAAATGTGATATAATACTTGTGTATAACATAAGGAATATCGGAATATGTCAAATATTCTCAGGAAACTTTTAACCTTAATAAAGGCTGATTCAAATTTCTTTATGATATAATTAAATAACATAACATATACGGAGGTAAATTTAAATGGCACATAAAATTGACGCTGAAAAGTGTTTGGGTTGCGGCGCTTGCTCTGAAGAGTGTCCTGTAAGTTGCATTTCCGAAAAAGACGGAAAATATGCAGTTAATGCCGATGAGTGCATCGACTGCGGCGCTTGTGAAGGAGCATGCCCTGTAGAAGCAATCGCTGCTGAATAATCTATGTTTCAAAATTGATTTTTGGTGCGACGCCAAGGCTTCGCACCAAAAATTTTTTCAGCGACATTCTATAATAAATTTAAAAATGAGGATATATATTTGAAAATCAAAAATACAGAAATAGATGGGATCAAAATAACCGAAAGTAAAGAAACACAACTTTTTGGAACAGATGCCCTCCTTCTTTCTGCGTATGTAAGAAATAATCCGTCAGCAGATGCAGCAGAATTCGGTGCAGGCAGCGGTATTGTTTCTTTGCTTTTGGCAAACAGAGGTGCTTTTAAAAGTATAAAGGCGGTAGAGATACAAGCGGAACTCGTATCGCTTTGTAAAACCAATGCAGAGGTGAACGGACTTTCAGAAACCGTTATTCCGATGTGCGCAGATATCAGGACTATGATTCCTTCAGAACTGACCGGTGTATCGGTTATTTTTACAAACCCGCCTTATATGAAAAACGGAGACGGAAAAGAAAGTCCCAAGTTTTCCAAGCAGACGGCAAGACACGAGGTATTCGGCGGTGCTGAGGATTTTATTTCGTTTTCAGGAAAAGTTCTTAAGACCGGAGGAAAACTGTATGTTGTCTATCGGCCGGACAGACTTGAAACACTTATGAATGCGTTTTCCAAGAGTGGCTTCGCAGTAAAAAGAATGACATTTGTTGCAGTGGACAAAAATCACGAACCATCATCTGTGCTTACAGAGGCAATCAGGGGAGGTAAGGAATCGCTTTATCTCACACCTAACCTGTTTATGACCGATGAAAACGGCATTGAGACGCAGGATATTGCTTATATCTATAAAAACGGAATTTTTCCGAAAAAGTTTTTTGAGAGATAAATATTATTTGTATTTTAGAGTGGTGATTTTTGAGTTTAGTTATTTGTGAAACCATGCGATTGATTTTGTTTTAATTAATTTATAAGAGAGTAATTTATAAAATTATGAAGATAGTAAAATTTTCCGTCGGTGATACGCTGGTTATGAGAAAACCGCACCCATGCGGAGGAAATAAATTTAAAGTCATTAGGACTGGAAGCGACGTGCGTATAATTTGTGAAAATTGCCAAAGGGATATTACGGTCGAAAGACTGAAACTTGAGCGTAATATAAAAGAGGTAATCGAGGGTGGTATTCAGTAACCGTTGGACGCACCGGAATTGCCTAAGTTTAAACGGCAAATAGAAAAATCGTAGTTTAATCCGGAAGTGTATACGTTAATAAAAATAAAACGGAGACGATAGTTATGAGCGGAGCAAGAGAACGAAATGCCATGTTTGACCCTGTCGGGAGAGAAAAAAACAGGACAGAAGACGGAGTACTTTATTTGGTTGCCACACCTATAGGAAACCTCTTAGATCTATCAGGAAGAGCGATAAAGGTACTTTCAGAGGTTAGTTTCATAGCGGCTGAAGATACAAGAAATACTGCAAAACTTTTATCATATATAGGTGTTTCGAAGCCAATGGTAAGTTATTATCAACATAACAGAACGGAGCGCGGAGAAGAGATATGTAAAAGGCTTCTTGCAGGTGAATCATGTGCTCTTGTTACCGATGCAGGGACTCCTGCGATAAGTGACCCCGGTGAAGATCTTGTGAGACTATGTGCGGAAAAAAATATTAAGGTAACTTTTATTCCCGGAGCATGTGCGGCTGTTGCTGCACTTGCACTGTCCGGACTTTTCACCGGGCGTTTTGCATTTGAAGGCTTTATAAGCGGCGCGCGGAGCGAAAGAAAAGAAAGGCTTGCCGAACTTTCAACGGAAAAACGCACACTTATATTTTATGAGGCACCGCATCACCTTATATCCACTCTCAACGATCTTTACAAATTCTTCGGTGACAGAAAAATTACTCTTTGCAGAGAACTCACAAAATTAAATGAAGAAGTTATAAGAACGACTATTTGCGAAGCGATTGAATATTATAATAACAATATTCCAAGGGGCGAATATGTATTGGTTGTTGAAGGTAAAAAGGAAGAAGAGAATTTTTGGTTTTCCCTCACTCCTGTCCAACATGTTGAATTTTACATGAAAAACGGTATGCAGAAAAATGATGCGATCAAAGCTGCAGCCAAAGACAGAGGTGTTCATAAAAGTGAAATTTATAAAGAATTTTTATAATATGTAAAAAAGCAGGTTTTTGTATACCTGCTTTTTTATTTTACCAAGAAACAAAATTTTTTGAATCGCCTATATTATAAATAACCCTATATTTTAAATTGCAGGGCACTAAAAATTACAGTTTTTCAATAAATTTATCCCGTGATTCCGCTTATACCGCGATTGGAAATACCATTTACAAAGGCTTCCATTTCTTCGGATGAATCTATACTGTGGGCTTTTTTGATAAGTTCATTTTGCTGCTCATTGCTCATAGATGCAAAAACGGTCAAAGCAGATAAATTTTGTGCAAAAGCCATTCCCATACCGAGAGGAATGTCGTTGCCGTCAATGCTTGAAGGTATAGCATGAGAAAAATATTCGTTATTCATTTATTTTTCCTTTCATATTTTAATTTTTTTTAATATTTTTCGTTATAACATTTTTATTCATACAGATCAAATATTAAAAGACGAAGCTAACGAAAAATCTTCTTTATTAAAAGTATTTCCGGGAAAAAATAAAAAATACCTGAAGGTATTTTATCAATATAAATTTAATATAATTTAAAATAATAAAAAAA
Organism: uncultured Clostridia bacterium; assembly: GCA_944381115.1. Lineage (GTDB taxonomy): Bacteria > Bacillota > Clostridia > Oscillospirales > CAG-272 > SIG673. The sequence continues at coordinate 107,883 of CALWJV010000016.1, read as the reverse complement.
GAGGGTGAATATGAAAATGAAAATGAGACTTTTTTATTTTTTATTTGTTTTTTTAACTTTATTTTCTCTGAACTGTTGTGCAAAAAGTCCTGAAAATATATATACATTATTGACAGAGCTTTCTGAAAATTTTGGAGATGAGTACGGATTTTCCGTTTTATATTCCGATTCTGAACAGCAGGGGTTTACTAAGTGTGACATGCAGACTTTGGGCAGATTATATAACGGAAAATGGGAAGATCCATCCTGTGCCTCAAAAATCAAAGAATTTGCAATTCGCTTACCGCTTGACGACAGCGGATTTGAAATACATATACTGAGGTGTGTAAATATTTCAGATATCGACGAGGTAAAGTCACTTTTACAAAAGAGGATTGACCGTTTACAAAATTCTGAGATCAAGGATTACGCTCCCGAAAGTTATGAAAAATATTACGTAGGGGCAGAAATTTATGTAAAAGGAGATACGGTTTTTTTGCTTGCTACTCCTGATAACAGATCAATTAAAAAAATAATAAACAATTAAAATACATATTTTTATTAAAAAAAACAACTAACGGATATCAAATCCGTTAGTTGTTTTTCTTTTCAATTTATTTTTCATTTAATAAGGATTATTGTTTTGTATCGCCTTGGTCGGAGTCATTATTTTGTTCATTTTTATCGGTATTATTGTTTGGTTTTTCATTGCCGTTCTTTTCAACATCACGAGGATTGTCAAAAGGCGGAGTAATAATACCATGAAGTTCGTTTATCCTTCTGCGCTCTTGCTCAAGTCTTTTTTCTCTTTCCTCAGCGTCACGCCTTGCCTTTTGCTCGTTTTCTTCTTTGCTACGGCGTTTTCTTTCCTCAGAAATTTTTTCAAGAGCCTCAATTGAATCAGCCTCACCGTTCATGACTGCCTCAAACTGATACTCATCCATAACTTCGTTTTTAAAGAGGAATGATGCAATAAAGTGAAGTTTGCTCATATTTTCAGTGAGCAACTTTTCCGCGGTGGAGTATGCCTCACATACTATCTGCTTTATCTCTTCATCAATTATGGATGCCGTATTTTCTGAGTAGTTTTTCTGAGAATTAAAGTCACGGCCAAGGAAAATCTCGTCAGAGTTGTGCTCTGAACCGTATACAAGCGGACCGAGACGGTCGCTCATTCCGTAACGCATAACCATATTCCTTGCAATTGAAGTTGCTCTCTGAATATCGTTGGAAGCACCGGTAGATATGTCTTCAAGTACAAGCTTTTCTGCCATCCGTCCGCCCAACAAAACGACAATTTCGTTTTTCATTTCATTTTTAGAACCGTATGAGCGGTCCTCATTAGGTCTGTGGATAGTGTATCCGCCTGCGGCACCGGTCGGTATTATTGAAATTTGATGTACCTGGTTATCAGGTTGCAAAAGTTTTGTTAATATTGCGTGTCCTGACTCATGGTAAGCAGTAAGTTTCTTTTCCTTATCTTTTACGACTCTTGAACGTTTTTCGGTTCCTACTATTACTTTAATGGATGCGTCTTCAAGTTCCTGTTCACCTATGAGATTCTTTTTCCTTCTTGCAGCAAGCAATGCTGCTTCGTTAAGAAGGTTTGCAAGATCTGCACCGGTAAATCCGACAGTTGTTTTTGCAACTTTTTCAAGAGAAACTTCATCTTCAAAGGGCTTACCCCTTGCGTGAATCTTGAGTATTTCAAGACGTCCCTTTATATCCGGATATCCGACTGTTATCTGACGGTCAAATCTTCCGGGACGGAGAAGTGCAGGGTCAAGTATGTCGGGACGGTTTGTTGCCGCGATGACTATAACTGCGTTACCCGAACCGAATCCGTCCATTTCGACAAGGAGTTGGTTAAGTGTCTGTTCTCTTTCGTCGTGACCGCCTCCGAGACCTGCGCCTCTGTGACGTCCTACAGCATCTATTTCATCTATAAATATTATTGAAGCAGGGTATTTTTTTGCGTTTTCAAAAAGATCGCGGACCCTTGAAGCACCAACACCGACATACATTTCTACAAAGTCGGAACCTGAAATTGAGAAAAACGGTACCCCTGCTTCTCCTGCAACAGCTTTTGCAAGAAGGGTTTTTCCTGTTCCGGGAGGGCCTACAAGAAGTACGCCGTGCGGAATTTTGGCACCGAGCCGTATATACTTTCCAGGTTCTTTTAAAAAGTCTACAATCTCTTTAAGATCTTCTTTTTCTTCCTCGGCACCTGCAACATCGCGGAAAAGTACCTTTTTCTTTTCATCAGAACCGAGTTTTGTCCTTGCTTTGCCGAAATTATTAAGTGCCCCGCCTCTGCCGCCGGACATTCTGACAAACGCAACTATTGTAAAAATAAGAAGTCCAATAATTAAAATATAAGGTATATACGATATCCATGCTGCAGTATTGGATGGCTGTTCAAAGTTCAGTTTTACAGAGCCGTTCGTTTGCTTTTCGGAAAGCAGGGGCATATATTGTTCATTGAATACCTGCCAACTTATATTATTAAACCGGAATGATTTTACACTGCCGTCACGTGTTGTGACAGTGCATTTTCCGCTCTCCGTTACACTTATTTCAAGTATATTATCCGCTATGACATCTTTACAAAGATCATCGTATGTGTACGGTGTTGCTCTGAACTGCATAACGGTACTCATTGCTATTGCAATAAGAAAAATCGAGAGTAAAACATAAAAAATAATACGTTTGTTGTTCTTTTTATTCATTTTAAGTCTCCAAATAATTTTGCTTTATTAAATGCATATATATTAATTATTATGCCTTTTTTTTGTATTTGTATTTAATTTTTACGCTTAAATTATATTTTTTCCGGCTTTATAATTCCGATATAAGGTAATGTTCTGTATTTTTCTGCATAATCAAGACCGTATCCGATTACAAATTTGTTTTCTATTTGTTTCCCGACATATTCCGGTGTGAATTCGACTTCTCTGCGACCGGGTTTATCAAGAAGTGTAGCCGTGCGTACGCTCTTTGCACCTTTGTTTTTAAGATATGAAACAAGGTATTTCAAAGTTCTCCCACTGTCTACCATATCCTCTACAATGATTATATTTTCTGATCCGAGTCCCCGTCGGTTAAGATCCAGAATGATGTTTACGTTTCCGGAAGAAACAGATGAGTCTCCGTATGATGAAACTCTCATAAAGTCAATTTCAACCGGTATATGCAATTGTCTCATAAGATCTGTCATAAATACAGCAGAGCCTTTTAATACTCCCACCAAAACAATTTTTTCTTCATTTCGGTAATCGTCTTCTATTTTTTTAGCGACTAATTTTACTATTTCTTTGATTTCACTTTCACTTATCAGTATGCTTTCTATGTCTTCTGTCCAGTCTATCATATAAATCTCCACTTCAAATATTTTTTATCTTATATTTTAAAACATTCCGGATTTTTAACATCTGTATAAACAATATAAAGTTTTTCTTTTCCTTTTACAGGTTTTACTCTGTCTGCAATTTTCAAATTCGGTACAAAAATTATACCGTCCGAGTCGCAGATACAAGGGATTTTTTTTCGAAGGTGAGATGGAATTTTCAAATCAATAAGTTTACGTCGTACGTTCCTTGTGTGACCATTATATACATAAGAATCACCTGATTTTGAATTTCTGGCAAAAAGGGATATTTCTTTTCCAAAAATTATTGTATCAAAATTAACCGACACGAGTATAGATAATTTGTAAATGTTTTGCCACTCATCTGCGACATTTTTATCATTTGTTATTAAAATTTTGCAAAGACACTGTGAAATATTATTTTCACCCATTTTCAGCGGTATATTGAAGTCTTGTTTTTTTTCTTCTTCGCTGTATAAAAAATGCGCTCCGGCTGAACTTATATGTGCGGTTATTTTACCGGGTAAAGCGAAACTCGCATTTCCTTTGCCGTTTTTTATATAATCTATTACGGGAGTTAAATGTATAAATGAAAGTTGCAGGCATTTGTTTTTTTCTTCGCCGTTCAACTGTATTTTTTTTATGCATTCAAAGAATCGTATTTGTAAAAATCGGGAAAGAAGCGGTAAAGGCAGTGATTTTAGTTCGGAAAGGGTCGCTTTTTTATTTATTCCTTCAGCAAGTGTGGTCAGAAATTTATTGTCTTCTTCTACAAGTTTACTCATATTAGAAAAAGCCGTATCTGCTCTCGGGTTTATCTCGTAAACCGTTGAAAGAAGTTTATGTCTTATCTTATTACGTGTCAATTCCAGGTCACTGTTTGTACTGTCGTAAACAAAATCAAGCCCCTCATTTTCAAGATATTTTATAAGTTCTTTTTTTCTGAAAATCAGGAGAGGTCGTATTATATTACCTCTTTTCGGGGGGATTCCTACAAGTCCCTTCAATCCCGTTCCTCTTATAATATGCAAAAGTACAGTTTCTATATTATCGTCTGCATGATGCGCAGTTGCAATTTTGTTACACTTAAATTTTTCTGCAGTTTCAAAAAGAAAATCATATCTTATTTTTCTTGCACATGCTTCAAGTCCCTGCCCGGTCCTTTTTGCTTCCTCAGGTACAGAAACGTACCTTGATTCAAACGGTACATCCATTTTTTGGCAAATATTTCTACAAAAATCTTCGTCTCGGTCCGCTTCAATCCCACGTATACCGTGATTAAGATGTGCGGCAAATATCTTTAGATTCAGGTCAGATGAAATTTTTTTTAGCACTGAAAGAAGCGCAACGGAATCTGCTCCGCCGGAAAATGCAACAAGTATTTTTTCGTTTGAAAGTATAAGACCTTCCTTTGTTACCGATTTTAAAAATCTTTGCGGAAGATCATCTTGAATTCCGTTTTTCATTTTTGCTTTTCCTTGATATATTTTATTTCTGAAAAATATAATTTGCTTACCCTAAAATGAGTTTTACCGTCAACCAAAAATCAAAACATTAAAAGTGTTTAAAAGAATTCTCATGTTTTTCGGTTATGGTAGGTACGGATATTTTCAAACAGACTGCTATTCTTCAATGAGGTTGTTTTCAAGCGTATAAAAACTTGTGAACTGAGGTGTCCAGCCAAGTTCTACCGTACCGGTTGCGCCGTGACGGTTTTTGGCTACAATCACCTGAACTTTTTGCTGTTCATTATCGTTTTTATGTAAAAACATTACGCTATCTGCATCTTGCTCAATTGACCCGGAGTCACGAAGATCAGAAAGTTGCGGAATACCCTCTTTTCTTGATTCAACGGCACGGTTAAGTTGTGCGCAAGTCAAGACCGGTACCCCAAATTCCTTTGCCATAAGTTTAATTCCTCTGGAAATCTCACCGACTGCTACCGCTCTGTTATCGTTTTTTGTATCCTCCTGCATAAGTTGAAGGTAGTCAATTACTACAAGACCGAGATTTTTTACCTTACGCAGGCGGTTTTTCATCATTGAGACCTTCATACCTGCAGTATCATCTATAAGGATGTCGCATTCTGAAAGTGAGTTGACTGCAAATGCAACGGCATTCCAATCATCCGATTGAAGTTTTCCGGAGCGAAGTATTGTATTGTTAATTCTTGCCTCACTTGAGATCATACGCATAACAAGTTGTTCTGCCGACATTTCCATAGAAAATACGCAAACAGTTTTTTTCATTCTTTTAGATGCTCTGGTTGCTATATTCATCGTAAAGGATGTTTTTCCAACACCAGGCCGCGCTCCCACCAAAACCATATCTCCGGCACCCATTCCAATCAGTAAGTTATCTATTGATGAAAATCCGGTAGGTATACCGTAAGTTTCTTCGGGGTTTTGCGAAAGCATCTGAAGGTGTTTGTAATTTTGACCTATTACTTCCTTTATATGACGGAAATTACCGCTGACCGTCGTATCGGAAATTTTATTGATTTTTGTTTCGGCAAGCGAGAGAATGTTTTCTGCGGAATCTGTTTCAGAAGCAGCACTTTCCTCTATTTCCCGGCAGATTTGTATAAGTTGCCGGCGAACCGAACGGTCTCTTACTATTTTTGCATAATCAACTGCGTTAGCCGCAGAAGGAACTGCTGAGACTATCTGCATTATTGCAGATTTTGCGTGCTCGGCATCCATTACTCCTTTGGTGACAAGTCTGTCAGTAACTGTTATGTGGTCAATGCTTTTACTTGCCGAGAACAATTCCTGCATTGCAAGAAATATTTCCCTGTGGTCATCAAAGTAAAAATCGGTTGCAAAAACATGGTTCATAATGTCCCCGAAACACTCTGATTTAATAAATACCGCACCTATTACACTTTGTTCGGATTCATATGAGACCGGAACATTATTATTTTGTATATCCATGACTTATTTTTCTACAACAAAGCGTATTTTTCCGGTGACTTTTGCGTGAAGTTTTACAGCGGCTTCGTAACTTCCGTATGTCTTGATCGGATCGCTTAGTTGTATCTTTCTTTTATCTATTTCTATTTTGTACTGTTCAAAAAGAGCATCTGCAATATCCTTACCACCGACTGAACCGTAAAGTTTTTCGTCTGCTCCGCAAGTGCGTCGGATCTTTACAACGCAACCGTTAAGTTTTTGGGCAGTCTCCTCTGCAAGAGCAAGTTCTTTTTCTGCATGGATCTGCTTTGATTTTTCTGCGTTTTTATACTCGGTCATGTTTTTGGCATTTGCTTCTACTGCAAGTTTTTTTGGTATAAGAAAGTTTCTTGCATATCCTTCCGATACATCTATCAGTTCTCCTTTTTTACCTTGAGCCTTTACATCCTGTATAAGTATTACTTTCATTTTGTACCTTTTCCTTTCTGTTAACTGTACGTATAAAAACAGTATGGTGTTTATTAGAAAATTAAAGCGCTTATTTCAACTGTTTTACATACGACCCGTATTTTTAAAATCATATTTTTTTAAAAAATTTTTTCCTTCTCTTTTTAGTCGGCACTTCTTTTTCTTCTATACCGAAGTAAGAAGATATACATGATTTGAGCTTTTCCACCGCATCATCAACACTCGTTTCTTTAAGCATTGTGGCTGCCGCATTATAATGTCCGCCCCCGCGTAGCGATTCCATTATAAGTTGTACATTTACAGATCCGTCGGAACGCGCAGATATAAATACATCATTTTGCATTTTCGCGACAACGAACGAGGCTCGTATTTTTTTGATATTGAGGAGACGGTCGGCAGTTTTTGCCGCGGTTATACGTTTTGTTGGTGTTGATTCTTCACCGGTCTCTTTCGCAATTACAATGCATTCTTTATATATCTCAAGATCGGTTGAAAACGCGCTTTCCTGACGGAAATCGTCAAGATCTGTTTTGAACAGAGCCTGTGCTTTAATCGGGTCTGCTCCGTTATCGCGCAGGTAAATAGCAGCACCAAATGTGGGGACCTGAGCATTTCTGGTAAAATTTTTTGTATCAAGAAGTATTCCCGCAAACATAATGTCTGCCTCTTCGTGGTTTAGCCTTGAATTTCCGGTCAGACCGAGTTCAAGTATTTCGGAGACAAGTTCGCATGCGGAAGATGCAGAAGGAACTATAAGGATTTCCTTTTTTTCAGGAACCGCTTCGGGTGTTTTTTCGTTCTGTCTGTGATGGTCAATAATAAATAAATAATCGGCATTATCCGCAACATTGACCGCTTCAAAGTTATCCGGATTATTTACATCGGAGCATATGACAAGTGTTTCTGAGGTAAGTTTTTCCTGTGCTTCTGTTGCGTCAATAAACATATTTGAATATTCCGGCAGAGTTGAAAGTTTATCAAAGCAGTCGCGCAGATTCTGATCCTCTGTATTTGCAATAATATTTGTCGGTTTACCTAAAGACATTGCAAGGCGTGCAAGTCCTACAGAAGATCCTATGGCATCAAAGTCGGGATTTCGGTGGCCCATTATAATGACGTTTGAACATTTGTTCATCCTGTAAATAAGTTTATCTGCAAACACTCTATGGCGTACTCCGGACCGTTTAAGTGATGTCAGAGTTTTAGCGCCGTAAAATTTCGGAGAACTTCCCATCATTACGACTGCTTGGTTTCCTCCTCTTTGAAGAGCCATTTCAAGCGCCGATTGTGCTATTTTATCTTTTTCGTCAAGAGATCCGATCTCCGGAGAAACGCCGAGAGAAACCGTCACAGATAGGTTTTCTGAGCCCACTCTTATCATACTTACGCGTTCAAGTATATCAAATTTCTTTTTATCAAGGGTGGCAAGTTCTGAATGATGGAATGCCATAATGTATTTCTCACGCTCGTATTCTTTTATGAATGCACGGTTTTCGGCTGCCCATGCCTTTATAGTTGCATCGACCTTGGTTGATGCCTGGCGGTAACTTTCCTGTTCTGACTGTGCAAGTTCTTCTAGGTTATCTATAACAATGTAGGCAATATGGGTGAGGTTGTCATTGTATTTTCTAATCCAACTGTTTTTTTCCGTGTCTTCGGTGAATACAAGAATAAAAAATTCGTTATCTCCGGAATTGTAGTTGTACGAATGCATTGTCCATTCGCCGCTGAAACCGTGTATACCCGTAACGGTTACGCCGTTTTCGGTATCGGCAAGTTTACCGAAAAGTCCGGTTTCCGAAAGGCCCGAAGGAAGTATGGAAATTTTTTCGATTCCTACATAATTTCCGTTTGAATAATCAAATAACGTTTTAAAATCAATGTCACCTTTTATAAGCATATGTTTTGGTGTCCGGGTTGCAAATGATCTGTTCATCCAGACTATTTTTGCGTCTTCGTTACATATAGCACATGGCTGATTCAGTTTTGCAAATGCTCCAAGAGGAAGGTCTTCTGATTGGCGGAGACGTATTTTTTCCGTGCTGTCCTTTTTTTTCATCTTTTCTTTGATCAATTTGATGTAAAGGTTTATAAGTACTATTACACAGATGTAAGCGATAAGGACAAATACTCCGATGAGAAATGCCGGAAGAATTTTAAATTTGTTGATGTAGACCAAAAGCGAAAATGCAATAATAAAGAAAACAGCCGCTGAAACTACAGTAAGCAGATATGTTGCATTAAGCGGGGCTTCTTTTTTATTCTTTGCACCCGTTTTGTTTTTTTCTGCCATAAAAAATTTCCTTTCATGCAGTTTTGTACTTTAGTGGAAATTACCTTTAAGGTAATATTTTTATATTTTATAATAAATTAATGCTTTATGTGCATATTAGTAATCAGTATTATTATATCATAATTTAATAAAGTTTTTAACAATATTTTGTAAACATATATATCTTAATCCGCTTTTTTGATATGTGTCAGCAAGCAATTACGGCTTTTACTTAAATAAACCGGAGGTAAAGCGTATAGTTTTAAAGCACATATTTATCAAAAACTGTAATCAGTCTTGATTTTTCGGGGAATATTGTATATAATTAAATAAGTTACAAAATAAAAATCGGGGGAAGGTAAATGTCGGATATAGAAAAAAACAGGCAAAACGGTAAGATTTTATCTGGAGTAGGAGGTCTTTATAAAGTGGTAACAGTGGACGGACGCATTCTTACTTGCCGTGCAAGGGGCAGTTTCAGATACGGTAAAATTTCACCGTATCCGGGCGATAATGTTACCGTTACCGAAGAAAAAAACGGGACCTGCGTAATTGACAGTATATTCCCAAGGAAGAATTTTTTTGATAAGCCGCCGGCAGCAAATATAGATAATCTTTTTATTACTGTTGCAACGGCTTTCCCTGCCCCGTCGTACATAACCATTGATAAACTTACCTGTGCCGCTGAGTATTACGGTGCGGAGACGGTAATAATAGTAACAAAAAGCGATCTTTACCCCGAAAAAGCGGAAGAGATAAGAGAAATATATAGAAAAAGCGGATATAAAGTATTTATTACTTCATCGGAAAATAAAGAAGGTGTTTCGGAATTACTCAGCTTTATACTGTCTGAAACAAAGGGACGTACTGCCTTTTTTGCCGGTGAAAGCGGAGTAGGAAAATCATCTCTCTTAAACTCGCTTTTTCCGTCACTTAGGCTTGTTACAGGTGAAGTCAGCCGGAAAATATACCGCGGAAAGCACACCACACGTGCCGTTACACTTTATTCGCTTAACGACGTTCAGACTCCGTACGGTTCATTTCTTGCAGATACCCCGGGGTTTGGTATTTTTAATCTTACGACAATTGAAAATATTTCAAAAGAAGATGTAGCAGGTCTTTTTCCTGAAATCTTGAAGTTTTCAGAAAATTGCAGATACCGTAAATGTACTCATTTAAGAGAAGAGGGCTGTCAGGTGATAAAAGCGGTACAGGAAGGAAAAATTGCAAAGGAGCGACACGAAAGTTTTGTTAAAATTTACGAGGAAATAAAATCAGCACATCCTTTCATTAGTAAAAAAACGAAATTTTAATCAACAAAATTCTTTTTCTGCATACAATATAAAAAGAAACACTTTAAAGGCACTTTTGCTGAACACTTAAATGTAAATGAGGTGTTGCGACGATCTTCATGAGCGGAAGGAGTGAAATAATATAAAATGTAGCGCATCAATATGTGATGTAATGACGGTTATGCTTCCAGCCTTCGGAGCGGGAGTACTTCTTACTTTGTTTCTGCCACCATGTATTTTAGTGGGTACCACTGCACTTGTTTCGGTCGCATTCGGAGTTATATGTCTTTTTTCAAAATAATTTATTTCATAAAAGATTTTGTAAAGCAAGATATTACTTTATCGTTTTTTTATGTGAACATTTTATACATTTGACGTGACCTTATCACTCTTTTGGTATGTTGTAAGACTGATACAAATATGATACCTTGAAAAATATGATCACACAGCAAAGCAAAGATAACTTATTTATGTTTTCATTGTTTTAAATGAAATCTTTGAAAAAATCACCAAACTTTTTTTATGTAATTTACTTATGAAAGGACGGTGTTAAAATGAAAATAGTTGTTGTAAAGGCTCCAAGACCCTTAAGACCTCTTCTTCGGGCGATTTTCCATATAAAAAAGGAGAATGCGTCTTCCGGGGGGCGTGTATAAAATAAGAAACTGAGAAAATACTATTCAGGATATTAAAAGAAAAATTTGCATTCGGATCGCCCTTGATTCTTTAAAAAGTATAAAACGGATACATTAAAACAATGAAACGGTCTGTCTAAATTATAGACAAACCGTTTTTATTTTTTGCTTTAACCTGGTGTGTTTTTTTATAGCAGGAATACAATGTACCGTTCATTGACTGGCTTACGGCAATGGGTTTAAGCATCCAAAAAAGATTTTGAAAGGATATTTGTAATGAAAAAAATACTTGTACTTGCCGGAGGAAGCGGATCTGAAAAGGAAGTTTCGGTTTCTTCCGGTAAAAGAGTTGCAGAGGCATTTTGCAAACTTGGTCTTGAAACTGCACTGGCAGATCCTACAAGCGATGTTGATATTTCCAAAAAACATTTTTTCTGCAGCTTTGAAGAACTTAAATTAAAAAATCCGTTTTTTTGGGATTCAAAAAAAACGGAGCCCAAAGGTACAGATATCTTAAAGCCCAAAGGTACAGATATCTTAAAGCCCGAAGGTACAGATATCTCAGAATACACAAAGGGTATACCCCGTTTCAAAAAGGCAATGAGTTTTGGTAGTAACGAAAAAGACGTTTTTCCTTTTTCAGGCACTTTTTCTTACCATTGCCGGGAAAAAGCGTTTATAACCGACAGTGTTTTGACTTTATGCAAAATGGCAGATGCTGTTTTTATTATGCTTCACGGCGGTATGGGAGAAAACGGCAGGTTACAGGCTCTTTTTGAATGCCTTGGAATAAAGTATTTTGGAAGTTCACCGGAAGGTTCTGCTGTCGCCATGGACAAATTACGTGCAAAACAGATTTTTGAAAGTGTTGGTATACTTACTCCGATATATACGGTATACAGAAAAAATGACAAAAGACCTCCGGTACCTCCTCGGTTTCCATGTGTAGTAAAACCGGCAAATGAGGGTTCTAGTGTAGGTGTTTCGTTTGTGAAAACACGGGAACAACTTTCAGAATCAGTAAAGAATGCAATGAAAAAATGCGATACGGTACTGCTTGAAGCGGCTGTAAAAGGACGGGAATTTACTGTAGGTGTGCTTGAAGACAAGGCGCTTGCGGTAACTGAGATAATAGCGCATGACGGATTCTATGATTATGAAAGTAAATACACACCGGGCAAGACTGAGGAAATAACTCCTGCCAACATTTCGAAAGAATTAACAAAACGCGTATTAAAACTTGCTTTAAAAGTGCATAAAGCACTTGGGCTTTCAAATTTTTGCAGAGTAGACATTATGATTGAAGATAAAACTAATTTGATTTATGTTTTGGAGGCAAACACCATACCCGGTATGACCGCGACCAGTCTTTTGCCTCAGGCAGCGGAATACAAAGGCATAGATTTTTTGCAACTTTGTAAAAAAATGGCTAATAATTTTTCATGACATATTTAAATAACTAAAATTATGACAAAGTCAAAAAAGTATAATTTACTTTGTAGGAAAAAGTTATTGGGCGTTTATTAATAAATACAGTCATTGATTTTGATTTTTTTCAAAATAGTCAATTTTTATTATAAAGAAAGGCAGTTTTTAATTGCAAAGTTTAAAAACAACCGATGAAAATCCGTTATCATCAGCCGTAAGATAATTAAAATTGGCTTCAGACAAAATCTCGGTTTCGGCGGTATCTTCAAACGGACTCAAATAAACGTTTGCATCGCCGGGTATCGGGATTTTTATATTTTCCTTGGTTTTAGGTCCGTGACGCCCAATAATTATTGTTTTGCAACTATTTATCATTTCCAATAAAAAGTATGCAGAGTCCGATTCCATAACAGAAGAACCAAAATAAAGGATCGCTCTCGTTCCAAATGCAATTTTAACAGCAAGAGGAGGATGTGTTGAACGGTTAAGTAATGTATAAGGAATGGTCTCTATATCAGCGTTACCGAACTTAACGGTTTCACCTCTTACAAATTTTATTATCTTACATTCACCGGAAACAAGTTCAAAGATTGATTTGTAAAAAGATAATTCGCTTTCTGTTTCCGGTTCCGGAAGATATATCTGCTTTATGTAATTTCTCGACAGAATATATTTTATAGTTCCGATGTGTCTGCTGTGATAATGAGTAAACATATAAGCGTCAATTTCCGTTTGGTAATATCTGTTTTCAATAAAGTGAAACCCCTGAGCCGGCAGCGACTTTGATCCATCTCCGATGTCTATGTAAAGATTTTGATTTCCGCTTGTAACGAGCAGACCGTCTGAATTTTTATTTGCAGTATAAATTACTTCTCCTCTGTCTTGTACCGAAACATCATATATCTGAACACAGGACACGAAAATAAGTGTGCAAGCAAGAAATGCGGCAATCGGAGAGCCGGGATTCCTTATTCCTTGCAGCCTCAGAAAAAGCAAAATAGACACAAACAACATCATTATTAAAAAGAAAAACGGATAACGAAGAGAAACGGTCGTTTCAAAATTTTTTGCCATAAATCCGGAAAATGATAGGAGAAAATCATAAACTGTTTCAAATAAAAATATCGGTAACGCTCCGATTATCGGAATTTTTCCAAAAATAAAGATTAGTATAAGCAGTATCATTGAATAATCAGAGCAAGGAACGGCTATAAAATTTGAAATAACAGCAACAAAAGAGACTTTTCCGAAATAAAGTGCAAGAACAGGGACAGTAAAGGCGGAAGCGGAAAGACTGACTATTGCGGATAAAACAACAGGTCTGAAAATCTTATATAATTTTCTCATTTCGCCATTTATTGCCTTATATAAGTCGTTTCTTGCTCTTTTTGATATGTATGAAGCGGAGAGAACTATTCCGAGTGTAGCAAAAAATGAGAGAAGAAAACTACAGGAAAGAACACTGTTGGGAGAAAAAAGACAAAGTATATCTGCAGAAAGCATCAATGCTGTTATACTGTCGGCACGTCTTCCGAAAAAACATGGTATGGCAGAAAATATTAGCATAATAACGGTTCTTACGACACATGGTGAAAGTCCTGCGATAAACATAAATGCAATGCAGGCAAAACAGGTTATTACCGCTTTGGTTTTTCTTCCTGAATGTGTTCTGTTAAGAAGAAATCCGACCATTGCTGCTATCATTGAAGTATGCATGCCGCTGACCGCTAAAATATGTGAAATTCCGATTGCAGACATATCCCGTTTAAAACTCATTGGAAGCGGACCGGTATCTCCGACAAAAAGCGCGGTAGCAAAATCTGCCGCAGCAGGATTTAAACAACTGTGCAGATAATCTGACATATTGATTTTTATTTTATACATACCGTATAAAAAGCCACTTTTGTTTTCATCTGTCACGGTTTTTACTGTTTCGGATGTCATATCTATGTATATACCGTTTGATATACGGTTGAGTTTTTCACTTAAAGTAAGCATTTTTTCTGTATCGATTATTTCTGATTCAATGACAAGAGTATCATACGGTTGAAATTCAAGATCTTCTTTTATTTCAAGTATGGCATTTCCATGACATCTTTTGCCGTCAATTTCTTTAAGTTTTACCACATGCATTGAACCGTAACTTTCACTGTAATAGGTATTTTCAATGACTACTTTAACTTCGACTGTTTTTCCATAGTAATTTTTCAGATTTTCCTGTTGTAATATTCCCGGCAAAGAAATAAAAGGTGTGATAAGAGTTGACATAATAAGTAGGAAAGGCAGAGGATTTTTTAAATTAAATTTCTTTATACCGGTAATTATCAAATATAAAGAATATATAAATATAAACGTCAAAAAGACACAAAAATAAAAAATTCCTAATTTAAAAAGAAAAAGTGAAATGAGAAAAGCCGCTGACATAAACGCCAGCGGTCTGCAATAAAAAGGACTGTTTTTTATTTGCGAGGAAAGTTTTTCTGTAAAATTCATATCTTTTTTCCTTGTTTTTTAACGACGTTATATTAATAACATTTTATTTTAACAATTATTTGAAAGCCTGAATTAAACCATTCACCTTAAATAATTTTTTCTCCGCGTTGAAAAACCTGATTTTCACAATATGTAAAGTTTATTTGTAATATTGATGTACAGCTTCTTTATTTGTGGGATTTTGTGTTTTAAATGTCAATTTTGGTCTTTTGCTTACAGATATATTTCCTGTGTTTTTGAATACAGTCAAGATGAATTAAATGCATTTTTGTTTTTTTGAAATGTACTTCAGGTTTTCCCGTTCCTTATATCTCTGTGCGTTACAACAGCATTTTCTCCATTTTCTTTCAAATGTGTCGTCAGTGCCTCTGCAATTGCCACGGATCGGTGCTTTCCTCCCGTACAGCCTATTGCTACAGTCAAATGTTTTTTTCCTTCAGAAATATAATTTGGTAACAGAAAATCTATCATGTCGTAAAGTTTTTCCAAAAAGATCATTGTCTGTTGAGAACTCATTACATATTCTCTTACAGGTGCATCAAGTCCGGTAAGATTTTTAAGTTCAGGAATATAAAAAGGATTTGGAAAGCAGCGTACATCAAACACGAGATCCGCTTCTGCGACAATTCCATTTTTAAAGCCGAATGATATAATATTTGTGGTCAGCGACTTCTTTTTAGTATTGTTCAAAAGTAAACGCTGTATCTGTTCTCTTGTCTGCACCGGAGAAAGATATGTAGTATCTATTTTATAATCGGCAAGTTCAAATATGTTTGACAAAAGTTTTCTTTCGAGAAGAAGTGCTTCGGATACAGGTATATTTCTAAAAGCTGAAAGCGGATGTATTCTTCTTGTTTCTTTATACCTGTTGATAAGTACTGCATCGGTACAGTCCATAACCATAACCTTACAGTCGTATCCGCTTTCTTTTAGGGATTTGACCTCGCTTTCAAGAGGTGTAAAATCTGTTTCTCCTCTTACGTCAACAATAAAAGCAACGTCCCGTCCTGAATTTGTTTCCGAATAAAGTTCGGCAAATTTAGAAATAAGGGCGACCGGCATATTGTCTATGCAGTAAAATCCGATATCTTCAAGCGTATTTGCGGCACTGGTTTTTCCGGCTCCGCTCATGCCGGTAACTATTAAATAGCGCATTTTAACCTCCGTTTTTATGTTGATTTAAGCAAGGTTTAATTTATTATCTTTACTAATAAAAATTTACGGCTTCTTATATTTTCAATACGGTCTGTTGCTTTTAAATAGTAGCAAAGGTTTTAATTTATTTTTATACACTCTTCAATAAGAATGATTCCGGTTTTTTCAAAAACAATGCGTTTTACATTCTCGGCAAGCAACAAAAAGTCACTCGTAGTAGCATTTCCGGAGTTTATTAAAAAACCTGCGTGTTTTTTTGAAACAGAGGCTCCGCCTATTGTTTTTCCCTTAAGCCCGCATATCTCAATGATTTCTCCTGCTGATTTTCCGTAAAACTCAGAAGATACATTTTTATTTACCGTAATATAATCCGGTTTTTTAAAAAAACTTCCTACGCTTTTAACACCAAACGGTTGTGTCGCCTTTCTCTTTTCTGTGTTTTGTAACATCTTTTCTCTTATTTCTACCATGTTTGCCGTGTTTGGTGAAAACAGTGCTGAAAGAATGATCGCGCCTCCTTCGGCGGCATTGCTGTTACGGTAAGAAAATGGGTAAGACGCAGGTGTTCTTTCCTCTGTTTTATCGCGTTCAGGAAGATAAACGGTAAATGATGTCAGTGTGTCGGAGATTTCATCGCCGAACGCACCCGCATTAGTTATAAGAGCACCTCCGACTGTTGCTGGGATCGAAGTAAGACCGGCAAATCCATAAAGGGAATTTTTGAGTGCAAGTTTTGAAAGAACGGGAAGCATTACACCGCATTCTGCGTAAATTTCCTTCTTTCCGGTCTCGCTGTTAATATTTACACGTACGGTGTTTATTTTTTTTGAAGAAATTATTGCTCCGTCAAACCCTTGGTCCGGGAAAAGTATATTCGAGGCATTTCCGATCACTCTGTATTTTATACCGCAGCAGTTTGCGGATTTTACAGTCTCTGTCAGTGAAGAAACGGTGTACGGAGTTATAAAAAAGACTGCGCTTCCTCCGGTTCCTGCAGAGCAGACCGATGACAAATCGAAATTTGTGAAATATTTTAAACTGCCTTTATTTTGGGCTTCCTTAAGAAATAAAGAAAAATTTTTTTCCATAAGTCTCCCGTTATAAAAACAATCACATAAAAATATTCAGATCAAAATCTGTTTAATACGCAGATTAAAGAACGGTGTTTTGAGTTTTGGTTGAACCGGTATCAAACCAGATCAAATTTGTGAAATACTTTTTTTCCTTTTTTTATAATGACACTGTTTGAAAAAGCATCCTTTGAAACTGTAGCATTTATATCGCTTATCTTTTCATCGTTAAGGGTTATGCCGCCTTGAATTATAAGGCGTCTTGCCTCTCCTTTAGAGGATGCCAGTTTGCTTAAAATCATAAGCTCGACCACACTGATCTTACCATCTGTAAATGTATCCGCAGATACATTTGTAGTTGGCATATCATCAGATGCTGTACCCGCTACGAATACCGCTTTTGCTGCATTTAAAGCTTTTGTTGCCTCATTTTCTCCGTGTATGAGTTTTGTTACCTCATAAGCGAGAACTTCTTTTGCTTGATTGATTTCAAAGCCTTCCAGTTTTTCATATTCTCTGATTTTGTCCATTGGAAGAAATGTAAGTAATTTTAGGCATTTTATAACATCGGCGTCTCCCACGTTTCTCCAATATTGGAAAAATTCGTACGGAGGAGTTTTTTCAGGGTCAAGCCAAACAGCGCCCTTTTCTGTTTTCCCCATTTTTTTGCCTTCACTGTTTGTAAGAAGAGTAAAGGTAAGTCCGTATGCCTCTTTGCCGGTCTTACGTCTAATAAGTTCAACTCCTCCTATAATGTTGGACCACTGATCGTCTCCGCCAAATTCAAGTTTACAACCAAAGTCATTATTCAGTTTGTAAAAATCGTAACTCTGCATAAGCATATAGTTAAATTCAAGAAAAGTGAGTCCTCTTTCAAGCCTTGTTTTGTAGCATTCTGCAGAAAGCATACGGTTTACTGAGAAGTGTACACCTATATCACGGAGAAAGTCAATGTAATTCATATCAAGGAGCCAGTCACCGTTGTTTAAAAATGTTGCCTTTCCTTCTGAAACATCAATGAATTTTGACATTTGTTTTTTGAAGCATTCTATATTGTGTGCAATTGTTTCCTTGGTCATCATTTTACGCATGTCACTTTTACCCGAAGGGTCCCCGATCATACCGGTCCCTCCACCGAAAAGTGCTATCGGGTGATGTCCGTACTTTTGCATGTGAGCCATTATCTTCATCTGCAAAAAATGTCCTACATGAAGGCTGTCTGCCGTTGGGTCAAATCCTATATAAAAGGTGACTTTTTCGTTGTCAAGTAATTTTTCAATAGCCTCGGGGTCAGTTGCCTGAGCAATCATGCCCCTTTCTTCAAACTCTTTATAAAGTCCCATTGTTTTTCTCCTGATTTATATAAATTTTTATATCTTTTTCTTTTCATATGCAGATGCGGTCGGTTTATATATGCGCAAAAATTATTTTCCTGCCGCAGTAAGAATTTCTGAGGCACTTTTCATAACCGTGTCAGTAATGTTTATACCACCCATTATACGCGAAAGTTCTTTTATCCGTTCGTCACGGTTAAGATCTTTAATATACGTTTCTGATCTGCCCTCTTTTTCTGTCTTGATTATTTTATAGTGTGTATCGGCATAAGCGGCAATCTGTGCCGAATGAGTTATACAGATTACCTGTACTGACTTTGAAAGATCGGAAAGCCTTATACCAATTTTTTGGGATGTTTTTCCGGAAACTCCAGTGTCTATTTCGTCAAATATTACGGTCTGTACACCGTCACTGTCTGCAAGCACGCTTTTAAGAGAAAGCATGATACGTGAAAGTTCTCCACCAGATGCCACCTTTGAAAGAGGTTTAAGCGGTTCTCCGGGGTTTGTGGATATAAGAAATTCAACGTTGTCGCATCCTTTGGGTGAAAAGCGTTTTTTACCGTCCTCGCCTTTTATATCGCTGACACTTACTTCAAATACAACTTTTTCAAGATCAAGGTATCTTAGTTGCTTACTTATCTCAGATGAAAGTTTTTTTGCTGCGTTTTTTCTCAATTCCGTTATTTTATCTGCTGCCGCATATGTCTCTTTAGCCTTTGCGATAAGTTCCTTTTTCAATTTTTCTACGATTTGTCCGTTGTTATTTAATAGGGCAAGTTCTTTTTTGGCGTTTTCTTTACTTTCAAGAATTTCGGAAATACTTGGCGCGTATTTTTTCTTTAATCTTTCAATAACATCAAGTCTTGTTTCTATTCGGTCAAGTTCTGATTCAGGATCAGTTACATCCCAGTCCGTTATCAGCGCTGTGCTTTCCGCTATATCCTTAAGTTCCAAAAGGCAAAAATCAAGGCGTTCATAAATTTTTTCCGCGCCTTCAAGTGTTCCGTTTAAATGAGAGACGGCTTCTTTCGCCTGAGCAATAAGTTCGCATGCGGAATTTTCGTTACCTACAAGATTTTTTTCTATTTGTGTTGAATATCGTGATATTTTTTCAAGGTTTTTTATCTTCTCGCGTTTTAAAAGCAGTACATTTTCTTCGCCGTTTTTCAGTTTTGCAGATTCTATTTCGGATATCTTATGATTCAAAATTTCTATACGTTCTTGAAGTTCGTTTTCACTTTTGGTATTTTGACGGAGTTTTTTTCTTATTTCAAGAAGCTCTCCGTATTTTACGGAGTAGTCATTTAAAAGCGGACCTGTTCCGGTATATCCGTCAAGAAAATCTATATGATTTTCTGGGGAAATCAGTTTTCCGCTGTCATGCTGACCATGTATATTTATAAGATATATTCCTATATCTTTAAGAAGAGATGCCGGAACACTTCTTCCGTTCAATTTTGCCGAAGCTTTACCCTCTGCGCTTACCGTCCTTTGGAGATAAATATTGCCGTCTTCTTCGGGAAATACACCATAACCTGCAAGTTCTGTAAGAATGTTTTCCGGTATATCTGAAAAACATGCGGATACAAGAGCCGTTTGTTCTCCGGAACGTACAAGTTCTTTTGCGCTCCTTGCGCCGAGTAAAAGGTTTACTGAGTCAATTATTATTGATTTACCTGCGCCGGTCTCTCCGGTAAGTACCGAAAAACCTTTTTTAAACTCAACTGTAAGTTTTTTTATTACGGCAATATTTTCAATATGAAGTTCTGTTATCAATGCCTTTAAACACCGCCTTTATGGGTTTTTATTTCAGATCTATCAGTCCGTGAAGTTCGAGCGCAAACGACCTTGATGCTTCGGCTGACCGTATTACGAGCATTACCGTATCATCCCCTGCAATACTTCCTATTATTTCTGACCAGTCCATACTGTCAAGTGCAGCGGCCGCGGCCTGTGCCATCCCGGGGTAAGTTTTTACGACCACAAGATTGCCCGCATGTTCCACACAGGTAACGGTTTCTTTTAATATATTTAAGTATTTCACGGAATGGGAATGGTCATCACGGTTCGAAACGACATATTTATAAACTCCAAGGCCGCAGGCAACTTTTGTCAGTTTCAGTTCTCTTACATCTCTTGATACCGTAGCTTGTGTGACATTATAACCTGCTTCCTCTAATTTTTCTATAAGTTGTTCTTGTGTTTCTACTGTGTTTTCGCTGATTATTTTAAGTATTTTTTCCTGTCTTGAATGTTTCATTATGTCTTCTCCCTTAATTTTAAGTTTTAGTTTTTATTCCAAAAATTTACGTCTGAGAACTCCAAAAAAACCGTCGTTTTTAAGTTTTATCATCCTTAAAGGTTGGTTGCTTTTAACAAATGTTATTTTTGTATCTTTTCTGAGTTCAACAGAGTTTCCACCGTCAACAGTTAAAATAGCATCGTCCGTTTCAATCAATACCGAAAGTATATTATCGGGAGCAAAAATCAGCGGTTTTGCCATAAGCGCCTGTGTACATATCGGAGTTACACCTATGCATTCAAGTGTCGGGTCAATTATAGAACCTCCTGCGGACATGGAGTATGCTGTGGATCCCGTTGGCGTGGTAATTATCAATCCGTCACCCCTGTATGTATTAACCGGAATTTCATTGCAATAAAGGGAGAGTCTTATCATATGTGTTGAGTGAGAGTGAATTACTGCATCATTAAGAAACGTATATCCGGCACCGTCCGATTCTACGGTTATGGTCATTCTTTTTTCCTCGTAAAAATTACCCTTAAAAAACTCTGATATCAGTGAATCTTCATTTACATCAAGTTCTGCCATGTACCCTATACGCCCAAGATTTACCCCTATTACCGGAATATTTAATTTACATGCTGTAGGTATTATGCGAAGTATTGTCCCGTCGCCTCCGAGAACTGCTAATGCATCGGCACCATCCGGAGAGGACAATATGCTTACTCCGTATTTTTTCGCTTTTTCTGTCAGCAGTTTTCTGTATTTTCCGTCAACATCTTTGTTTTCACCGGTAAAAATATAAATACTGCGCATAAAGTTTGATATCCTTTCTTTAATTTTTGCGTCTAATTATAAAAAAAGTATTCATGTCATTTTAAAAATTTAATTCTATGTCCCACGTCTTAAACGGTAAAACAACAAAGAATTACTGAAAATTATTTTTCGGATATTAAAATATTTTTCAAAAACTCATCTGTATTAAACAAATTTGACGTGTGTCCGATTTTAAAGCAGGCAAGATACTCTGTGTTTCCATTACCGCCGAGTATAGGGGATACAGCAAGACCTATAATCACAAGTCCGTTTTCTTCGGCGGCTTTTATTATTTTTTTAATAACGCCTACATATACTTTTTTGTCTTTGACTATTCCATTACGGTTTATTGCTTCTCTGCCTGCCTCAAATTGCGGTTTTATAAGAGAGACGAGCATACCTCCGTTTTTTACTGTGTTTTTTACTGCACTGTATAAAAGCGTTTGTGAAATGAAACTTACATCCATTACTGCCGCATCACATATTTCGCCAAGTGTTTTATAGGTAAGGTATCTGGCATTGAATTTTTCTATACTTACAACCTTTTCGTTATTCAGTAACTTTTGGTGCAGTTGACCGACTCCGCAATCAACTGCATATATTTTTTTTGCACCGTTTTGTAAAAGGCAGTCAGTAAAACCTCCGGTCGAGGCGCCTATATCAACGCAGGTAAGACCATTAAAATCAAGTCCAAATGATTTTATTGCGCCAAGTAGTTTTAGCCCTCCGCGGCTGACAAACGGCATATTTTCTCCTCGTATCTCAACTGTATCTTCATCGTTTACCTCTGCTGATGCCTTTTTAAAATTTTTACCGTTTACGTAAAGTTGTCCTTCATCTATGCACTGTTTTGCCTTGTTACGGCTTTCGCACAGTCCGGTTTTTACTAAAAATATATCTGCTCTCATACGTTTCTTTTAGCGAGATAGTAAGCAAAAGATGTCAAAGTTCCGTTGTCTCTGATTCCGCTTACTGCCTTAATTGCTTTTTCGGTAAGCGCATATGCATAATCCATTGCCTCTTTTTTTGACATAAAACTTAAAAATGTAGTTTTTTGTTCTTCCCGACCGTCATCCAGAATATCATCAGTTATTTGAAATGCAAGGCCGAGGTTTTCTGCATACTCTTCTGCTGCTTTGGAAGTGTTTTTGTCGGCGTTTGCGGCAATACATCCAAGAAGTACAGATGCTTTTATCAGACAGCAGGTTTTTAAAGAATTCATTTTCAAATGTGTTTTCCTGTCAAGTTTATACTTTTCTCCTATGAGATCGAGTTGTTGACCGCCTATCATACCTTTTGCACCTGCTTTTTCAGATAAAAGTTTTATTGCTTTAACCTTGTTTTCGTCTGAAAGTGCATTGTTTTTACATATTGTTTCAAAAGCGAGCGTTAAAAGAGCGTCCCCGGCAAGAAGTGCCGTTGCTTCTCCGAAAACTACGTGATTTGTCGGTTTTCCGCGTCTTTCTGTATCATTGTCCATACACGGCAGATCGTCGTGTATAAGAGAATAAGTGTGAACAAATTCCACTGCCGCCGCAAGTGTCAGTGCGGCTTTTTCATTCCCTCCTAGTGCTTTGCAGAATTCTATAGTTAGAAATGGGCGAATTCTTTTGCCGCCACCGTTGGCTGAATAAAGCATTGAATCATAAAGTACTTGGTAACTTTCATCGGCGTCTGATAAAATAATGTTTATTTCTGCGTCAACAGCGGAAGCGTTTTCTTTAATTTTCGTCAAAAGGCTGTTCATCTACACTACCGTCCTGTTTTTCCACAAGAAGTTTTACTTTTTGCTCTGCGTTTTCAAGTTGTTTTTTGCATGTGTTTATAAGCCCGATGCCTTCTTCGAATATTTCAAGAGATTTATCAAGAGGCGCGTTTCCGTTTTCAAGAAGCGAGACAAGTTCTTCAAGTCTTTCTATTGCCTTTTCAAATGATATATTTTCTTTATCTGACATATCAGTTTTAAATCTCCCTCTGTTTTTATTAGTGAAGTGTTTTCTGTATTTTTTATGCTACATTTATTTTATTTCTGTTTTTGTTACTTTTGCAAAAATTTCGCCGTCTGACATCAGAAGTTTTAATTCATCTCCAATACTGACGGACCCTGCCCGTGTAATCACCTTTGATACGTCTGATGAATAAACAGCACAGTATCCTCTGGTTAAAACTGCAAGCGGGCTCAATGCGTTAAGTTTCCCCGAAAGAGAAAGAAATTTTTCGCGTTTCTTGCTTAATATTAGTTTGCCTGTATTGCAAATTTTATCTGCAATCATATCAATATCACGATGTCTCTCATCAATAAAGCCGTACGGAGAAGCAATGACACGCTTCTTTTCAATAACGGATATCTTTTCTTTCAAAAATTCAAGCTTACGTAAAACTGTGTTTTTTATTTCATCAGAAAGACCGTTTATCCTATATATTATTTCGTTTATATCCGGGACTGCAAGTTCCGCCGCACCTGACGGCGTTGGAGCACGTACAGAACAGACAAAGTCGCATATAGTGAAGTCTGTTTCATGTCCTACTGCCGAAATAAACGGTATGTCGGAAGCAGCAATGGCACGGGCAAGTTCTTCACTGTTAAATGCCCACAGATCTTCGATGGATCCGCCTCCTCTGCCGATTATTACAACATCAGGGTGTATCTTTTCGGTTAAAAACATGACACCGTTTATAAGCGAACGGACCGCACCTTCTCCCTGAACCAAAGCAGGGTACACAAGTATCTTTGCAATCGGATAACGTCTGTTTGTTATATTGATTATGTCTCTTATTGCCGCACCGGTTGACGATGTTATTACAGCGACTGTTTTCGGAAATTTCGGAAGAGGTTTTTTATATTTTTCTGAAAAAAGGCCCTCTCCTTCAAGTTTTTTCTTTAATTTTTCATATGCTTCATAAAGTGCGCCTTTACCGTCCGGTTCAATATCGGTTACATAAAGTTGGTAATTTCCGTCACGCTCGTAAACCGAAAGACGTCCGGTAACGACAACTTTCATTCCGTTTTCCGGGATAAATTTCATTCTGCGGGCATCTCTTGAAAACATAACCGCTTTTATGGCTGAATTTTCTTCTTTTAAAGAAAAGTAATAATGTCCGCTTTGAATATGATTTTTAAAATTTGAAATCTCGCCTTTAACATGCAGATTACTGAATACCGGTATAGAATCTATAACTTCCTTAACGTAACCGTTAAGTTCAGCGACGCCTATAATGTTTTCGTTAAAGTATTCCGTAAAGTACTGCGTCATGTTTTTCCCCTTTATGTTTTTATGACAGACCGGAAATTTTAAATTCTTCAGAATTTTCCGCCGTTCCTTCAAATTGTTTTATAAATTTTTTTGAAATACATTCGGTATTGATGGTTATCTTGAATTTAAAAATTCTCTTCGGCACAGAAGTGCTGTACCTACTGCATTATCCCCGGAATACATCGGTTCGGCAAATCCGCAATTGTATTTTTTCCCGAGTATCTTTTGTATTCTTTTGCATGCCATTACCCCACCGGCATAAAGCACGGGAAGTTTCGGGTATTCACTTGTTATATTTTCAGTGATTTTATCAACGGTCTTACATACTGAATCAATGGCAAAAGCTGCAGTAAGTTCGCGGTTCTGAGTATCAGTATAAAGTTTTTTTGTCATATTCTCTATACCGGCAAAGTTGCAGTCAAACTTTTTGACTGATATTTTTATTCCTTTTGAAAAAGGAAGTTCGCCTGCGAGCGTTTCAAGTTCCTCTCCTGCCGGAAATTTAAGTCCGAGCATAACCCCCACACGGTCTATAACCTGTCCTGCATTTAAATCAAGCGTACTTCCGAGAAGAGTTATCTTTCCGTTATCGTATAAAAGGGCTTCAGATGTGCCTCCGCTTAAATGAAATGCAATAAACGTTCCGTTTTCAGAAAATTTTTGTACCGTATTTTCCGTCTTCGGTACTTTTTCGTGACTATTGCATGAAAAAATTGCTGCTTCTATGTGTCCTGCTTGGTGTGAAAACGGAAAAAGAGGCACTCCGAGTATTTCTGCAATTGCAGAAGCAATTGCTTGACCTGCTAAAAAACAAGGCATATATGAGCCCTCGCAGTCACGGGGTGTTCTTGAATACCCGACCGCGTACAAGGGAAACTTCCCGATCTCTTTCATTATACCGGGCAGTGCTTTTATATGGGCAAAAAGTGCGTCGCTCTGTCTGAGACCGCGATCTCCGTCTTTTACTGTCAACAGTCTTCTTACAGATTTAACTGGTGTTCCGTTTTCGTCACAAATTGCTACAGAAGTTCTGTAATTTGATGTATCTATTCCGAGAAAATATTTCATTTTCCGTGTCTCCGATTTTTTTCCGGATTGGTTTTTAGTAAATTTGAATATCAAATAAATCAAAAATTCATAGTATTTAACGGAGTCAACAGATAAAACTATGTCGTTGATTTTTCATTGGCATCATTGTTTTTTTCAAATCCAATATTATCTGATGACTCAATTTTAAGTTCATATTTTTTTTCTGACCCGGTTTTAATTTCAGTGTTTTCTGTTGAATAGAATATTTGTTCCGGGGTTTCTGTTTTGAGTCCTTTTAAAACGGCAATTTTGTTAAGAATCCCGTTTATAAATGACGGTGCTTTGTCGTGATCATAAATTTTTGCAAGTTCAACTGCTTCGTTTATTGCCACCTTGAAAGGTACTTCATCAAGATAAAGCATTTCGTAAACGGCGAGTCTTAATATTGAGAGTGAGACTGTCGACATTCTTTCAATACGCCATTTTATTGAATTTTCGTTTATAAGGCTATCTATTTCAGGTAATTTTTCCTCGGTTCCTTTCAGTACAGTTTTAATATATTTATTTGGGATAAAATCCTGATTTTGCGATGTGTCTTTTATGATCTCAGATATCGGTTTATTTTTTTGAACGCTACGCTCATATATTAACTGAAACGCGGCAATCCTTGCCTCTCGTCTTGTCATTTTAATTTCCTTTCAAAAATTCCCACTTATATTAAGTATTAAGTTTATAAAAAATATATAGTTAGTTATATTATATATTAAAATAATCGGTTTGTCAATAGACGGTAAAGTTTTTTGTGATTTTACAAATGTAAAAAAAATAAAATTTTTTGAAATATCTATTGCATTTTTGAAAAAAGTGTGGTATAATGACATTTGCATATACCTGGTGCAAGCCTTGAAAGGTTAAATAACCGACGGCTTATTTGCATCGTGATGAGGTTTGATTATTATAGGAGGGTTAAATAGATGGCTAAGTGTGAATTTTGTGAAAAAGCTCCGTCTTTTGGCAACAACGTTTCTCACTCTAACAGAAAGACAAGCAAAATGTGGAAGCCTAACATAAGAAAGGTCAAGGCAGTTGTAAACGGTACGCATACTACTGTATATGTATGTTCCCGTTGCCTTCGTTCCGGTAAGGTTGAAAGAATTGTTTAATTAAATCAGAAAATAAAAAAACACCGATTTTTCGGTGTTTTTTTATTTTTAAGTCCAAGTAAAAACCATATTAATTTTTAAAGGCGTTTTTAATTATTTTTTATCTCGTAATTTAGAAAAGAAATCCGACATGAGAGCCCGGGCCTCTTTTTCGCAAAGACCGTATTCAACCTTCGTTTTATGATTAAAAGGGTAAGAGTTAAAATTTATTACAGAACCAAGGCATCCGGATTTACTGTCGGTAACAGCAATAACGCTTCTTTCTATTCTTGAATTTATAATTCCGCCTGCACACATTGGACAAGGTTCAAGGGTTACGTAAATACAACATTCCGGCAGTCTCCAACCGCCAAGGTTTTTACACGCCTCGTTAATAGCTTCAAGTTCTGCATGAGCAAGAGCGTTTTTTGTTTTTTCACGTCTGTTTCTGCCTTGACCGACGATCTTTCCTTTGTGTACAATAACAGCACCGACCGGAACTTCACCTTCATTTGCGGCTTCCTTGGCCAATTCAATGGCATTTTGCATAAATATCTTATCTTTTTCGGTAAACATAAAAGTCCTTCCATAATTTAAAATCGGAGTAATAAAATCAGTTTTATAATATGTTGATAATTGAAAGCAACAAAGATGCGGTAATATATACAAATATTTCTTTTGGAATTTCAGATTTCTTCAAGGGTACGGACGGATCATTGATTTTATAAAATTTAAATATATAAATTATGGTACAAACTATGCTTACTGTTGCGGTCGCTGAGAAAACAAATAAAGAAACAGCAGTGTATTTTTCGGAGGATAAAAAAATTTTCAGTATTGAAAAGATGAAAGTCATAAAATTTGAACCTAGATGTAAAAGAACGGAAAATAAAAGCGAGTTTGTGACAACAGCAAATAATGCAATTACGGTACCTGCTGCAAATGCATAAAAAAATTGATATAAATTATAGTGTGATGATGCAAAAAGCAGACCTGAAAAAAGAATTTTTGCAACTGCAGGTCTTTTTGAAAACGCGTGAAGTACTACACCCCGAAATAGCATTTCTTCTAAAAATGCCGCAAAAATTACAGATCGGATAATCGTATATGCAACATCAAATGGTGATAGTGAAAGAGTGTTTTCAAAACTCTTGCCAAAAAGAGAAAAAACAAAATCGGTAAGAAATCCAACGCCATTTAATACGCTTATCAAAAGCGAAAAAGCAAATATAAACAAAAATACGGTTTTACTTCTTTTTTTACCAATTTCATGGCATGCAGGTGCGTTTATCGAATGTAAAAAAGGTACATATCCTTCTGATTTTCCGTATAAAACAATAGGGAGAATAAAGGATGCCGTAGCAAGCAAAATGGAGATCATTTTTATAAATACTGTGTTTTGTTCGGCAAGCGCAATTAAAAAGATCACAAGTTCTTTTATAAGGTAAAGTAGCATCTGAAGGATCAGAATATTTCCGAGCGTTTTTTCCTTGGTTTTTATTGCGGATACCTCCTTTTTAGTTGACCTTAATAAATATTATCACTAAATTTCCGAAAAGTCAAGACCCAGGGAAAAAACAGAAAACGCTCCTTTATTTTACGGGAAATGAATACAGTAGGTAATTCCCTATTGAATATAAGAATTTTTTCTGGTAAAATATATACAGCCCCCGGAGTAACTCGTTGAATTCAATTTTTAACGAATCCAACGCTGGATTATTTGCAAAATAAATATATCATTATATAACGGATTTATTTCGTCGGGATATACCCGGTTTTGAGAAAATTAGAGAAAGGATCATTACATATGAATAAAAAACAGGCAATATTGGTTTGTCTTGTTTCCGGAACACTTATGCTTAATTCTTGCGCGGGAGGACATTCTTCAAATTCACCCGGAAGTTCGGAAACACAGACTGAAAAAGTAAATGCATATCTGCTTACAATAGATGGAGAGAAGATAGCATACATAGAAAGCGCAGAGGAACTTGAAAAATTTAAAACATCACTTATTAAAGATAAGACCGAGGAAATAAATAAAATATACCAAAACATCAATGGTGTAACTCTTAACAATAAATTTGAGATTACTGAAAAAGAATGCTATAAAAATGAATTAAAACGCGGCGAAGAAATAAAAAATATTTTTCTTTCAGACGGAAAGACCTTTTCCTTTTCCGTTACTGTAAGTGAAACAGAGTCAAAAACCGTAGAGTTTAAAACCATATATCAAAACTCCTCAGATTATTATGAAGGGACAAGCGTAGTTAAAAACGAGGGAAAAAACGGAGAACGCTTACTTGTATATGAAGTGATTTATATTGACGGCGTTGAAACTGTTCGCACGGTTATTTCTGATACTGAAATAAAGGCTGCAGAAAACAAGGTGGTACTTGTCGGTACAAAAAAATCCACTGCTTCAACGGGAAAATATGCGTGGCCGCTTAAAAGCGTTTATGTGACTTCTCATTATGGAGAACGTTATATTTTCGGTAAATATGAATTTCATATCGGGGTTGATCTTCGTGCAGCGAGCGGAACATTTATATATGCCGCAGATGGAGGAAAAATTATTTTTGCAGGTTACAGTGGCAGTTACGGATATCTTATCAAAATACAGCACGACAACGGCGACCTGACTTACTATGCACATTTGAGTAAAATAGATGTTAAGACCGGTAGCCGGGTTTATAAAGGACAGTATATAGCGAAAAGCGGTACTACGGGGAATGTTACCGGACCCCACTTACATTTTGAAATCAGAAAGAACGGCAAAACCGTCAATCCTATAACTTACCTTCCGAAAATCTGAATAAAGTTTTTTCGAAATGGTTTGTTTTTAAAAATTCCGGCATTCAATACATCAAAAAGGAGCATTCGCTCCTTTTTGATTTTAAAGGCTGAATTTAATGCCTTGATAACTTTGACGTCGGTAAAGTTCTTTGTCTATTTCGTTTTGAACTGTAAGTTTTTTTCTGCTCCATTCAGGTGCTATCAAGGTGTTGCAGGCTCCGTCACCGGTCACACGTTCTATTACTGTCTGAGGCGGTAAAACCTCAAGTTGATCGCAGACCGTATTTACGTATTCTTCTTTTGTAATCGTATCAAATTCTCCGCGCAGATAACTTTTTGACATTTGTGTACCTTCAACTATATAAAGAGCGTGGAACTTTATGGCGGAAGGTTTTAATTCTGCAAGTGCTTTTGCGCTGTCCAACATCATTTTATGATCTTCTCCTGGCAGTCCGTTTATGAGATGTACGCAGATAAACAGATCTTTTACCATATCGTATGTTTTTAGAAAATCAGCATACCCATATCTTCTGTTAAGTACGTCAGCCGTTTTATCGTGAATTGTTTGCAGACCAAGTTCAAGCATTAAAAATTGTTCTTCGGCAATTTTGTGAAGAAGGACTGAAATTTCATTTGTTATGCAGTCCGGTCTCGTTGCTATGCAGATACCATTGCATAAAGGATTTGATAGCGCTTCTGTATATTTTTCTCTGAGAACGGTAACGGGTGCATATGTGTTTGTAAAACTTTGAAAATAAGGTATTAAGATTGCGTCTTCCCATTTTTGATGCATCATTTTTGCGCCGGCGTCTATTTGTTCTGTTATACTGTGTCCGTTCCCCAAAGTAAACTCACCGCTGCCCTTCTCGCTGCAAAAGGTACATCCTCCGAATCCTTTGGTACCGTCGCGGTTTGGGCATGTGAACCCGGCATCGATCGGTATTTTACATGCTTTTTTCCCGAATTTTTGGCGCAGAAAGTAATCCATTGTATAATATCTTTTGTTTGTATCTGAAAACGGAAAAGGATTTTCCTTACGCTGATTTTTTTTCATATGATTTCTCCGTTGTTTATGTAAACAGCATGGTATTTCAAAAGTACTAATATTAAAAACAGTTCGGTGTTTACGTCCTATAAACGTATTTTTATGGAAACAGACTGGTATACGTGTTTTTAATCCGTTTAAAAAGCATCGGGTATATTCTTTTAAGAACATACCCGGTATTAGTTTATGTTTATTTGCAAATTTTTACTTATGGTTTTGTACTGTCGGATTAATTTAAAGATGGAAATAACTTATTACGGCAAAATCGGGGGATTTCAATCCGTAATACCAAGAAGTTTGTTGATTGCATCAAGTGTATTATTGATTTTCTCAAATTCCTCAGGTGATTTGTCTGCGTTTTGAAAAACATAGTTGTCGCAGGCATCTTTTATTGCGTCAGCGTCTTCTTTGCTTATATTTTCAGAAACTCCGAACGGGTCGACTGTTTCTTTATCCATTGCTGTGGAAAGTACCGTTTCGCATACTGCGGTGCTGGACATTATGTTATTTACCATATCATCTGCTGAACAGCCGAGAGATCCTTCCTCTTCGTTTTTTGAGAACAAATGTTTGTTTTGTTCTCCGCCTTGGGAATTGTTATTTTTTGCTGCAATTCCGAGATTTATTATGTTTTCGACTGCCTTTGCTTCATCAGCGTATGTATCTGGGTCCTCTATCTTTCCGAGATTTTTAAACAGATCGCTGATAAGTTCGGTGGATGTCTCTGCCTTATCTTTTGGAATGCCGATCTGTTCCATACGGTCAGTAGTTATAACTTCTTGAATTATATCCGTGTTTTCCGGGGTAAGGTTTCCTATAAGATCTTCTATTTGATCCGTAGAGATGTTGTTGTTCTGCATTGAATTCATTACATCTACCGTGCTGACGAACACGTTCATAAGAGAAACAAACGAAACCGATCCTGCGTTTTCAAATTGCTTTTTGGATATTTTTATCGTTTCCGGGATCGATATATTTGTTGCATCTACGAGCGTTTTGGATTGAATTATGGCGGTAAAAAGTTTCGAAGTTTTTAACATCCCGTACATTTCTGTTTTTGCAAGGCTGTCAAGCGCTTTTCCGAAACTTTGAGATGCTTTTTTTATAGTGTTAAGACCGTTGGCATCGGACGTTTTAAGAGAATTTATTATAGACGCGACTTCTTTTACCATGGTTTCAAGTGCAAGACCTTCTGCCTGTGGGTCGTTAATTACACAATCAGCAGAGAATAAAAATTCTTCGGTAGTGGTACGATTTATTACTGCTGTTAAATATGAACGCATACCTCCTATATATTTGCTTGAATTTTTGAACGATTCAATTTTGTCCGAAGAGGCATTATTGATCAATGCAAGACTGCCCTTTGCCGCCTGTGCGGCTCCGGTAGATAATATAAGAGCATTTTCGGCATATTTTGGATAGGTATAAATTTTTTTATTATTTGCGGCATTGGTGAAATTTACCGGTAATTTTGATTTGATTTCGTTTTCGGTGCAGTTATTACCGTCAGTACTTGCAACACCGGAAGAAACTAAAGGCAAATCTATATCGCCGCTGTTTTCTGAGCCGGCAGTTTCTGTCATGTTGTTGTAAATGTCAAAAAATTCTGCTATAAACTCGGGAGTTATTTCGCCTTCAAAATCTCCGAAGTCATTTATTAATCCTTCAGCAAGCAAATCGATATATTCCGGTTCTATACTTATGCCTATGTTTTCAAACTCGGTTTTAAGGACCGGTTTTAATTCATCGACTCTCTTTTCCGTATCTGTTTCATTTTTTGTATTTGTTATATAATTCGCTATATTCGTTAGAACCTCGTTATAGATCTCTGCGGTGTTTGATGAAATTCCGAGCGAATTTGCAAGGATCTTGAGACCAATATTTGTTATCTCGGGTATTAGTACCTTCATTCTGGGATTTTTGTTCAAGGTAACTGTTATCTCTGTTATTACTCCATCGCTTGCAAACGAGTCAAAAAGGTTGTTTGTTTGTGCAGAGTTCGCAGAAGATAGGATACCATTCTTCGCAAAGATCGCTATAAGATCTGTCGTAGTAATTATATCTTCATTAAATGTTTCAGTCGATTTTGTACTTTCGTAAAATACATCAATGAGTTTGGTGAGCAGAGGATCAAGTTCATCTCCGAGGTATGGTTTTTTGATGTTTAAAAAAGAATCTCCGTATTTCCATTTTTCAGTTGCTTGATGGAGAAGTTCCGTTCCCGTGATAGAAAGAATCTCTGATTTTGTAAAACTTTGGCCGATTTTTTTTATGAGAGCGGCTTCTTGTTCACCGTAGTCCCGTATAGGTTCCGCTTTGAGGTCCATAAATGAAATAACAAGATCGGCAATTAAAGATATTTCATCTGACATATTGACATTGATTTTCTTGCCGTTATAGTTTATGCTGTATCCGGTCAGTGAGTTTGAAGCAAAGTTAAGTCCGAAATTTTTATACGTTGATACAAAAAAAGTATTATTTGCATCTTCTATATTTTCGCTTATAGACATAATCATATCTTTTTGTTCTGGTTTAACAGATGTTGAACATTCTATTTTCGGTGAAATCTCCGGAACGATATTTGTGTAACTCACTATAAGAATAACGAATGATGCAGAAACAACAACGCACTGTATAAATCCGTATAAAGCAGCAAAGATCAACTTTATCGAACTTTTTGTAGAGCCACCCTTTTTTCCGGTGAAATATTTTCTGAACAAAAGGGTTATTATAAAATAAAGTACATATGTAATAATTGAAAATATTAAAAACAATGCTAAAAAGAGAATTGGAGCAAAAAGTCCGGCAACGGTCTTGGATACCACCTGTTTTATTATCGGAGAAGAGTATAATATCTCTTCAATTGCGTCTTCGGAAATAAGGTTGTCTAATATCTCTGACATTGTAATATTTATTGCAATGTTTTTAAATGTTACTGTAAGTAAAAAAGCGAAAACCGCTGAAAATACCACGGTTAACATTCTGAAAAAAGATTTTTTACTTCCTCTGATCAATGAAAACAGTAAAGTTACGAGCAAAAATACAAAAAATACAGATAGAAAAAGGGTTTCAAAATTCATATCTTTCCTCCAAAAGATAATGCGCTTACATTAGTTTAACATATTTAATTTTTCACATTAATAATTATTTATTATTAATGTATTCAATTTGCATTATAACATTTTTTCTTTTTTTTGTCAATATATTTAATGTCAGAAAATAATAGGAAATAAATAGAAAACTCCGGTTGCAACAACAAACAGCAAGCCGATGGGCCTGCTGTTTTGAATTTTAATTTATAAAGCGGGAATATCTTTATAACTCTTTTATGGCATATATTATAAATTTACGGAATCTGCAAGTTATTCAAAATATACCGGCGAGCCGAGTTCGGCAGATTTAAAGCAGGCTTCCATCACTGCAAGATCTCTTCTCATCTGATCGTGGGTTATAAGTTGAATTTCTTTTCCGTCAATTGCATTTACAAAGTTGCGGTAAAAGTCATGTACATCTGATACCGGACGGTCAATTTCGTATGTTTTGAGTGTTATCTCATCCCTTGGCGCCATAGTTTTGGTTATACCAGCGGCCGTTTGAACGGGCAATACATCGCTTTCATGCCATGCAAGGCATTTTGCTACCTGCGCATTTTGTCTCCAGTCTTCAATCTTTGCGCTTCCGCTTTTACACTGCATGTAGAATCTCGGCATAGCGATAAAATTATATGTACCTACTTCAACAAGGGCTGTTTTTCCGCTTTCAAAGTAGAGATTCAGGCGAAATCCGTCGTCAACTTCATCAGTAGTAATATTTGTTATATCACAATATATCTTTTTTATTTTTTCCGGTATAAGCAGAAGCATCTGGTCAATAAGATGAACTCCCCAGTCAAGAATCATGCCTCCGCCGAATTGCTTATGGCAGCGCCAATCGGAAGGAATGCCTCTTGATCCGTGAATTCTGGATTCAATACGGATGACTTCTCCGATGTCACCATCTTCTATAATTTTTTTCATTGCAAGAAAGTCAACATCCCATCGTCTGTTCTGATGAACGGTAAAAAGTTTTCCGCTTTTTTTTGCGGCATCTATCATCTCGTCAAGCGCTTTAACGCTCATTTCGACAGGTTTTTCGCATATAACATTTTTACCCGCTTCAAGGGCTTTTATGACGATCTCTTTATGGCAGTCGTTGGGTGTTGCAACAACAACTATATCACATTTTGAATCGTTTATTGCCTCTTCAAGGGAAGAATATGAATGTATACCCTTTGAGCGGGCAAGTTCTGATTTTTTTTCATCAATATCATATATACCAAGTAACGATACAACATCGCTGTTAATTGCATGATTTGCGTGCCAGCCACCCTGACCGCCGAATCCTATTATCGTAACATTCTTTTTCATATTAGTTTAATCTCCGTTCTGCCGCTTGTCATATCTTTTCCAATGTCCGGCCGGTATTTACGCGTATATTTTAAAATACAGACCATAATTTATTATTGATATAATAGCACTTTTTTATATGTTTGTCAATAGTTAAATCAAAAATAAACTTATTTAAAATCTATCCGATTTAATTTAAACGCTTTATCTTTGCGAAGGTACCCATCATTTTCTTTGTTCCTGCATTATCAAAAGATATTTCGTAAAGAATATCCGGACCTACCGGTTTTGCAGAAATTACCATCCCGCTTCCGAACACTGAATGGTGTACCATATCTCCCGGTACAAATCGTTCTGTCGTTGCAGATCTTTCGGCGGTGCTTTTGTAAACTGACGGTTTTTTGTATATTTCATCCGAAATCTTAGGTTTTTTCTTTTCTGTATGGAATATGTTTTGTGTGATTGTTTTTTTCTGAGGTATTTCTGGTACTTCTGTGTCAAGAAGACCTTCTGGAATTTCAGAAAGAAATCTTGAAGGCCTGTTATACTGCGTTTTACCGTAAAGAAGTCTTTCGTGAGTGTAGGTAAGAAAAAGTTTTTCCTTTGCACGTGTTACTGCAACATATGCGAGCCTTCTTTCCTCTTCAAGTTCGGAATCATTTAAAAATGATTGTTGAGAAGGGAAAATACTTTCTTCAAGGGCTGGCAGGAATACTACGGGAAACTCAAGTCCTTTTGCACTGTGTACTGTCATAAGTACAACCGCTTCGGCATTCGGGTCGTAATTGTCTATATCTGCTACAAGAGCAATTTCTTCAAGAAATGCATTCAGAGAATTGTCCTCTCTTGTTGCCATAAACTCAACGGCGTTTGAAATAAGTTCATTTACGTTTTCAAGTCTTGCTTCACCCGATTCTTCCGCTTCTTCTTTGAGCATTGCCCGGTAACCCGAAAGATCGAGGACCTTGTCAATCAGTACATCTAGAGGTTCTGATCTTGCAATATCACGAAGCCCGAGTATAAGCATTGCAAATTCAGTTAGTTTTGGTGCTGCTTTTGATAGAACAGGATAGTTATGTACGTTTTGAATAATTCCGAACATTGATTCGTTATAAACCGACGCAAGGTCTGATATGGCCGTTATTGTGGACGCACCTATCTTACGCTTTGGTTCATTTATGATCCTTTGCAACCTGATGTTATCAGAAGGGTTGTTTATGACACAAAGGTACGCCAAAATGTCTTTTATTTCTTTTCTTTCGTAAAATCGAAGGCCGCCTAAAACACGGTATGGAATACCGCTTCTTGCAAACATACTTTCAATACTGTTTGAAAGAGCATTGAGTCTGTACAGAACTGCAAAATCGTTTAATGAATATCCTTCTTTTTTTAGTTCCAGTACCTTGTCAACAATATACTTTGCTTCGCTGTTTTGTGTTTCAAGACATCTGAGAGTTACAGGGGAACCGTCTTTTTTTCTTGTCCAAAGGGA
Organism: uncultured Clostridia bacterium; assembly: GCA_944381115.1. Classification (GTDB taxonomy): domain Bacteria; phylum Bacillota; class Clostridia; order Oscillospirales; family CAG-272; genus SIG673. Next base: position 71,277 of record CALWJV010000016.1, on the reverse strand, counting down.
TTTATCATGTCGAGTTGAATTGTGTGAAATAATTGCATTTGCGGTGTCGAGAATTGCTTTGGTTGAGCGGTAATTTTGTTCAAGTTTCACGACCTTTGCGTTTTTCATTTCTTTATCAAAATTAAGTATGTTTTCTATGTCCGCGCCTCTGAAACGGTATATGCTTTGGTCATCGTCTCCGACTACCATAATATTTCCGTACTTTCCTGAAATTAAATATGTAAGCACAAACTGTGCATGATTGGTGTCTTGGTACTCGTCAACACAAACATATTTAAATCTGTTTTGGCAGTATGAAAGAGCCTCTTCGTCTGTCTGTAAAAGACGGACGGTTTGCATTATTATATCATCGAAGTCAAGAGCGTTTGACGAACGCAGACGCTTTTGGTACTCTTTATAAAGCTCTGCCATTTTGCTTTCTCGGAAATCAGACGCCTGTTTTGAACAGTCTTCCGGAGTCATAAGTTTGTCCTTGGCAGTACTTATAAAATTAAGCACCGCTTTAGGCTGAAACATTTTTTCATCAGTATTTGTGTCTTTAATTACTGAAAGCATGAGTTTTTTTTGATCGTCTGTGTCATATATTGTAAATCCTTCGGAGTATCCTACCTTTTTTCCGTACATTCTGAGAATACGTACGCAAATTGAGTGAAACGTCCCCGCCCAGATTTTTGAGGCATCATCGCCAACCTTCTTTTCAAGACGGGCTTTCATTTCATTTGCTGCTTTATTTGTAAAAGTAATACTTAAAATATTCCAGGGATTTACTTTATTCACTGCATATCTGTCAAGCAATGTTTCAAGTTGGTCCTTTGAAAGTTCCGGGTGAGAAAGTACGTTTTCAAGTCCGGAAAGTTCAGTGTCAGTAAGGGATTCCGGAACCTTGTCTGAAGCATATGCATTACCGTATCTTATCATATAACCGATGCGGTTTACAAGAACGGTTGTTTTACCGCTGCCGGCTCCGGCGAGTATTAAAAGAGGACCGTTTACGGTAAAGACCGCTTCTCTCTGTTTTTCGTTTAAATTATCAAACAGCCGTTCAAAAAGTTGGCGTTTTACGGCTGTAAATCTTTCTTTTTGCATTTGTTTTTCCTTTTCAGTTATGAAAGCCCGGTCATGCTGATTTTTACGGATTTTTAATTCCGGAAATCATTTAGATACGGAATCACATATGTGTTAAAATGTCAGATCTGTTTAAGTGTCCGTTAAAAACGGGGGCTTCAAATAAGTTAAAATTATCAGGGACTTAGATCTTTTCTATTAAAACTCTCTTCTACCCTCAATTGCACGAAGTAAGGTGAGTTTATCAGCATATTCAAGGTCGGCGCCTACGGGAATACCATAAGCCAGTCTCGTTATCTTTACACCTGTCGGTTTTATGACTCTGCTTATATACATTGCTGTTGCTTCGCCTTCAACCGTTGCGTTGGTGGCTATCATTACCTCACTTACACCATCTTTTTGTATCCGGTCAATGAGAGAGGCAATATTTATATCATCCGGACCTATGCCGTTCCTTGGATTTATAACGCCGCCGAGAACATGATAAACACCTTTGAATTCTTTGATTTTTTCAAAAGTGAGGACTGCTTTTGAATCCTCCACAACGCAGACTGTTTTTTTATCCCTGCTTTCGTCGGCACAAATCGGACAAAGATCGGTTTCGGAAATATTTCCGCAGCATGCACACGGACGTATGCTTTCTTTACCGTTACTTATGGCGTAAAGAAAGTCTTTTGTCTCCGCTTCGCTCATTCCGAGTATACCGAATGCCATACGTTCAGCGCTCTTTCTGCCTACTCCGGGTAAACGGCGAAAGGCTTCTACCATTTTCTCAAGAGGAAGAATGAATTCGTTCATATTATTAGAACAGGCCCGGCATCATGCCGTTGCCTATCCCTCCCATACTGCCTGTAATCTTGGCCATTTCGGTATTTGCATCATTTTCGACTGTTTTTATTGCCTCATTTACACCGGCTATAATTATATCGGATAAAGTCTCAATATCGTCCGGATCCACGATTTCGGACTGAATGTCAAGAGCCAGAATTTCTTTTTTTCCGTTTATTTTAACGGTTACGGCGCCTCCGCCTGCTTTAATTTCGTATTCTTTGGCTTCAAGTTCTGCTTGTACCTCTGCCATCTGTTCCTGCATTTTTTGTGCCTGCTTCAGCATGCCTTGCATATTGGACGGTCCTGCGGAGTATTCTTTCGGTATTCTTGCTTTCATTGTAAAACCTCACTTTTCGGTAAAATTATTTTTCGGATCGTATTGTTGTTCAGCCTTCAAAATCATCTAAAGGAGAATCCTTTGGATCAGGGGTGACTTCCGTGAATTCAAATTGCTCCGGGGAGTAAGTTTTGTCGGCTATACTTGGAGTCAGGGATGACAGTATACTCTTCATTTCAGGAGTGTTGAGCATCAGCATTGCAAGACTTCCTTCAACACGTATCAGGATCTTTCCTTCATTTTCGTATGCCTTTGAAAACTTCATAAGCGGTGCCATGGACGGGTCTTTTTCGCCTATCTTTTTAATCGCTTCTATCCACCATGTTGCCGGCTTTAAACCTTGCCGTATGTTTGGTCTTGTGTAAGGATTTGACTTGATTTCAGGGATTTTTTCCGGAATAACTGACTTTTTATACATAATTTCTTCGGTTTTTATTTTAACATCATTAGATGTATTGACAAAATCTGAAGACTTGTCAACATCTTTCTTTTTATCGTTAAGCCCTTTGTCATTTTTTTTTGAAATGTTAACGGGGTTGCCGGCAGAAATACCTGTTGTAATACTGCCGTTGGTTAAAACGGAAGCAAGTTTTTCTTCAATAGCGGAAATTCTTGCAGTAAGCCCCTCCGGGTAAGTGTCAAGTCGCTCATCTCTCATTTTAAGCAATGTTATTTCTGCGTTAAGTCTCTTTGATGCTCCTGCTTTTTGCATTAAGATGAATGCCTCTTCAAGTAATGTGCAATGGCGGAGAAGTTGCGGAAGAGCGTATTTTGAAGAAATATCTTTAATTGCCTGCTCTTCATCCGGCGTAAGATCAATATATTTTTTCGGTGATCTTGTGGTCTTGAAAACCAATAAGTCGCGGTAAAAATCTATAAGTTCTTGCCAAAATACGGTAAGTTCTTTTGAAGCAGATACTATTTCATTTATAACTTTAAAAAGTCTGTCGGCATCTTTTTCAAGAACGGCATTGGCAATTTCCGTTAATTGCTCACGTCCCGCCGACCCGGTTATTGCCCTTACAGACTCGGCAGTGATTTCTTTACCTTGTCCTGCAGATAATTCCAAAAGACTGATCGCGTCACGCATACCTCCTTGTGACATTTTTGCAATAAGTTTTGCGGCATCTCGGGTTATTTTTATGTTTTCTTTTTCCGAAATGTACATAAGCCTGTCTGCAATAACATCGGAAAGTATTCTTCTGAATTCAAATTTTTGACATCTTGAAAGAATTGTGGTTGGTATTTTTTGCTGTTCAGTCGTTGCAAGTATGAATATAACTTCTGAAGGCGGTTCTTCAAGAGTTTTAAGGAGTGCATTGAATGCGCTTTGTGACAGCATGTGTACCTCGTCTATAATATAGACACGGTTTTTCAGCATTGACGGCGCGTACATTACCGAATCGCGGATATCACGTATATAATCAACCCCGGTGTTGGATGCCGCGTCCATTTCCACAACATCAGATGTGGTTTCATTTTCTATTGCTTTGCATGCTTCGCATACTCCGCACGGATTCCCGTTGACGGGTGCAAGACAATTGACTGCCTTTGCAAGCAATTTTGCACAGGTTGTTTTTCCGGTTCCTCTTGAACCGCAAAAAAGATATGCGTGACTGTACCGATTGTTTTGGACTTCATAACGAAGCACTGATGTTATGTGTTCCTGACCGTATACGTCGTCAAAAATTTTGGGACGCCATTTGCGGTAAAGTGCCTGATGCATGCTTTTTCCTTTCTGCCGCCGTATAACGGGAGCATTCAAATTTAATTTTAACTAAGTTTACACATTTAAAGTCAATGAATACGATAAGTACATAAGATTACATGATAGTTAATTCCGCGAAAAAAACAAGGTACAAAATAAGATCATACACCGCACTCTGAACAAGACGGTATACGCGTTAACCGCGGCTCTCGCTCGGAACAGGCACCCTTGTGGCACATCAACTGTACCGCTTAATGCTGCTCGGTGCGCCCGCCTGACATGGTTCACGGCCGCCGATTGCACAAGACCCATTCGTCAACACGATTACACACGGCGCAGACCATACATCGTCCGCCCTCGGATTGGAAACCACCCCTGCTGTAGCGGATTGCAGGTTACAGGATACCGCTAGCTCCCCGGCCGGTATGATCTTATTTTATATCTTGTCTTTATATATATTATATCAAACATGTTTTTCTTTTGCAAGTTTTTTTTATAAATTTCAAAAAAAATTAAAATATCTTTGATTTCTGCGATAAAAGTAACGCTTTTCACAAAAATGAATATACTTTGATTGAAACTCATAAAGAAAGGAAGAATGATCTTATGGATGAAAACGGATATATTGTCGTAACAGTTAAAACCGCCGGAGGTGCATTACCGGTAGAAAATGCCGTTGTAACCGTCAAGGATTCTGTCGGAAGTCTTATAGCGGTATTTTTCACAGATCGTGACGGAAGAACTCCAAAACTTAAGGTGCTTGCTCCTCCGCTTGTAAATTCCGAATTTCCGGGAGCGCCTTCTCCGCCGTACTTTAATTATAATATCGATACAGATAAAGAAGGATATGTGAGCGTCAGAAATACAAACGTTCCAGTCTATCCGGGTATAACTTCCATACAGTCGGTGGAACTAATAACAAAATCCGAAGGTTCATCGGGTTTCCCCAATGACTATGTAACATATACGGAAGGCACACCGCCGAACCTTTGATTTTTCAAATTGCGTTACAACTTAATATAATAGTAAGAGGGTGAACGATGGATAATATAATAAGACCTGTAATACCGGAAAAAGTCACGGTACATTTGGGACCTCCTAATTCTGCAGCACAAAATGTGACGGTAAGTTTTCCGGATTACATCAAAAATGTTGCGTCAAGCGAAATTTATCCGACATGGCCGGAAAATGCATTGCGGGCCAACATATATGCACAAATATCATTCGTGCTTAACAGAATTTTTACCGAATTTTATCCTTCACGCGGGTTTAATTTCGATATTACAAATTCAACGGCAACAGATCAGTTTTTTGTTCCGGGCAGAGATATTTTTGAAAATATAAGCCAAATCGTCGATGAAATATTCAACAGTTACGTCGTGCGACAAGGAAGCGTTGAACCGCTTTTTACACAGTATTGCAATGGCACTACGAGTACTTGTCCGGGGCTTTCTCAGTGGGGCACGGTAACGCTTGCAAATGAGGGATTTACACCTTTGCAGATTCTCCAAAATTATTACGGAAATGATATTAGCATTATTTCAGATGTTCCTGTTGAGGATATAACGGCAAGTGTTCCGTCAAGGAGCCTGCGGCTTGGAAGTGCAGGAAATGACGTTCAGTCAATACAGGTACGTCTTAACAGAATTTCTGCCAACTATCCTGCAATACCTAAAATCAACCCTGTAAACGGTATTTTTACTGGAAATACCGAAAATGCCGTAAAAAAATTTCAGGAGATTTTCAACTTGACACAAGACGGTATCGTAGGGCCCGCTACTTGGTACAAGATACAGTTTATATATAATGGGATAAAGCGGCTTTCCGAACTTGATTCGGAAGGGCTTACGGTGGAGGAACTTTCAAGACAGTTTCCCGAAACGCTTTCTGAGGGAAGCCGCGGAGACGGGGTTCGTATCGTACAGTATTTTTTATCATATGTTTCGCTTTACAATAATACTATTCCGAAAATTTCAATAGACGGAATATACGGTCCCGCTACAAAAAATGCCGTTGAAGCGTTCCAGGAAGAGTATGGTTTACCTGTTACCGGAATCGTCAATGAGGAGACTTATTCAACGCTTTACGATGCATACAGAGGTATAATCAGATCGTTACCAGATTCGCTTTTCGTCGGAACGGCAAGGCCCTATCCCGGGTTTGACCTGACGATCGGGCAGAAAAACGAATTTGTAACACTTTTACAAAGGTATCTTAATGTGATTTCCGAAACTTATACAGAAATTCCGTCGGTAAATGTTGACGGCATATTCGGTCCCGCTACGGAAAATGCGGTAAGAGCATTTCAGCGAACATTTGGACTTCCGGAAACAGGAATAGTCGGAATAAATACATGGGAGGCAATAGGAGATCTTTATGATGACCTTGTAAAGGGTAGTGTTGTATCCGAAGGACAGTACCCGTCAGGGGATGCATTTAAATAAACGAAAAGGAGGGATATAATGAATAGCGAAGGTGCATTTCATTTTTTGGAGGATACCGATACTCCTGTAAGAAATTTACAAAAATGGCTTAGAGTGTTATCAAGAACAGATCCTAATCTTCCGGAAATTTTTATTGACGGAATTTACGGTAAAGAAACAAAGGATGCCGTAATGGCAATACAAAAACAAAACGGATTACCGGTGACAGGCGAAACTGATCTTGATACGTTTAATATCATTTACAATGCATATGAAAAAAATGTTGGTGACTTTGAAATGATGGGTTACGTTCCCGATTTTAACAATTACAAAGATAATCGTATAAGTTTTGGAGATGAATTTGACGATATTTTTGTATTACAGGCACTTCTTAATACAATAGCGTTAGACGATAAAAGATTTTATGTAACCCCGAGCGGGAAATATGATGGCAATACACAGTCCTCGGTAAACCTTTTCCGTAAAGCAACAGGCAGGGAAGAAGGAAATTTTGTGGACCGCACACTTTGGAACGACTTAATCAGATATATAAAAAAGCCCCAGTATTATACCTGATATTGAATCAATGGTGTTTCCCATGATTGCTTTCCTGTTTTTATTTTAAAACAGTCTGATTTTTGGAGTACCTTATTAAACAGATCAAAAAAACCGTACATATTGCGTACGGTTTTTTTATTTTTAAAAGTTTAAAAAAAATATTACTTAAAAACACATGCTGTTTTGGAAACGGATGTAACTTCTATGCAGGCGTATGTGCTCTCACCTTCGGAATAGTATGAAAATACCCCGACTATTTCCACCGGGTTTACCACATTTCCGTTCGGCATTGGAAGTACCGTATTTTCATTTGGTGTTGTAAGTTCTATGTTCCATGTTACTCTCCCGTCACCGTCAAGCCCTGAAAGGAATTTATATACATCGTTTACGAAATGATGACCGATTATACGAACTGTTTTTCCGTTAAGTTCACTGTTTTTGTAGTTTTTTGTGTAATCGGTTATAGCGTTTTTTAATTCGTCAGCGCTCATGTTCAGAGCGTCAAAATCATACTTTTCGCTCATTTCGGTGTATCTCTTTATTTCTGTTACGTCAATATATCCGCCTGCATTGAATGTACCAATGAATGTTGCAGTTTCTCCGTATTCGGGGTATAATATACCGTCCGCCGTTCTTATCTCATAATAAGCGTCACAGCAATTGGTAGGATCAAGTGCGATTATTATGGGGGTATTGCAAGTATTTGATGAAAAATTGTAAACCGTGGAATACTGTGCAGTTATTGCAACGCTTTTTCCGGTATAGTCATCCGGATTATTCATTATTGACAGTACTGTTCCGTAAACTTCATTTGTTGAAAGCCCGGTGAAGTTACAGTCAACATCAATATCAAGTTTTCCCGGCCCTTTGTTATTTTTGCAGGAAACGAAAGAAAAAAAGACAGCAGACAAGATCATTAATAAAACAATTGTTTTTTTCATAAAATTTCACTTTCTGTCGCTTTCAGCGGCTGTTTAATTAAAAAGAGTTCACATAAAAAACGTACAATTTCTGTTTTTTGGAATTATTTTTTTCCTGATTTTAATGCACCTATAAGGTAAAAAATACCGAATACTGCTATGTTTGTAAGTGCTATCGTAGACCCAACCGGTGTGGACGCCAATATACATATCACGGTTCCGATCAAAGCGCAAAAAACTGCAATAAAGGCAGAACAGATTATAACTTTTTTAAAAGTTTTGAAGACCCTCATTGCGGAGAGTGCCGGAAATGTTATAAGTGCGGAGATAAGAAGTGAACCTACCATGTTCATTGCCATTACTATTACGACGCCTGTTATTACTGCAATCAATGTATTGTAGATTTCCGCCTTAGTACCTGTGGCAGTTGCAAAATTTTCATCAAACGTAACGGCAAATATTTTGTGATAAAAAAATATAAATACAAAAAGGACGACAAAAGCCAGAACAGCACAAAGTATTACATCCGATCTTTTGATCCCTATTATGCTTGCCGAACCGAAAAGTGTTGAGCAGGCGTCTGCGCTTATACTGGAAGATTTTGAAGGGAAAAGATTCAGTATCATGTATCCGAATGCAAGCGACCCTGCGGATATCATTGCTATCGCCGCATCACCCTGAATCTTAGTATTTGACCGTATGCGAAGCAAGAGTACTGCGGAAACAACGGTAAACGGCAGTGCAATATACACCGGCGTGAAACTTGCAGCAGTCGCTACTGATGTTGCACCGAATGCTACATGAGAAAGGCCATCTCCTATCATTGAAAAGCGTTTAAGTACCAGACTGACCCCCAAAAGCGCCGCGCAAAGCGATACAAGTGTCAGGACGAGTACAGAGTATCTGACTGTCGGATATGTCTTGAAATAAAATATCAATGTTTCCATCAGTTGTTTTCCTTTCCGTCGCTTTGGGGCGGTATCATAGCGGCAATATCTGTTTTGGATGTATTACAAAAGACTTTAAAAACGTCACTTTTTAAATAATCTTCGGTCCTTCCGAAAAACAGCGGCTTATGACTTATATGCAAAATGTGGGAAGCATATTTTATAGATGCTTCAATATCGTGAGAGACCATTACGATCGTGACTCCGCAAGAATTCAGATGTTCAATTATTGAATACATTTCCTGTGTTACCTTCGGGTCAAGTCCAGATACGGGTTCATCTAAAATAAGTAATTTTGAAGATGCGCAGAGCGCACGTGCAAGGAGGACACGCTGTTGCTGTCCTCCGGAAAGTTCTCTGTAGCAACGTCCGGCAAGATCCGTTATTCCGAGAAGTTTCATATTGTATCTTGCAGACTCTTTTTGACGGGATGAATAAAAGGGAAATAATCCTGAGCGGTTAAGACACCCAGAAATTACCACTTCGTAGGCAGAAGCCGGAAAATCTCTTTGTGTAAGTGTCTGTTGAGGCAGATATCCTATCTGATTTTTTCTCAGTCCGTTACCGAAAATAAGTGCCCCGCCCATTTTTGATTTAAGTCCGAGAAGAGTCTTCATAAGCGTACTTTTGCCGGAGCCGTTTTCTCCGACAATACAGAGGTAATCGCCTTCGTTTACCTCAAAATTCAGATCTTCAACGATCACATGACCTTCGTATCCGAGAGAAAAATTTTCCGTTTTGATAAGTGCCATTTTGTAAATCTCCGTGTTTTGCTGAATATTAATTTCACTTCTTTATATTTAATGGTTTTGTGACTTATAAATTATGAAAATTATAAAAATTCAAGAATACAGGTGCGTTATTCTGTGCCTAATGCTACTTTTAAAGAAGCTAAATTTTCCGTCATTATATCAATGTATGTTACACCGTTTTGTATTTCGGTACGGGTTATCGACTGCATGGAATTCAAAGCCGTTTTTTTGCATCCTGTTTGCTCGCATATGTTATCTGCAAGTTCTTTGTTATCTCCTTCGGTTACGATCACCGCCGGTAAAGAATGTTCATTTACCGCATCTATAAGTTTGACCTGAGTTGCAAAATCGGCGTTGATCTCAGTGGAACATCCGCTGAATGCGGCATAATAACAAAATCCGTAGTCATTTACAAGATAAATAAAAGGAAAACGGTCGGCGATAACTACTGTTTTTGTCTTTGCATCAGAAACCGCTTTTGCATATTCAGCATCAAGAGCGGAAATTTTTGCTTTGAATGAATCTGTCTGTGTTTGATAGTAAGCGGCATTTTTTGAATCTTTTTCAGCAAATGCGGCATTTATCTTGTCGGCTATCACTCCTGCGTTTTTAAGTGAAAGCCAAACGTGTTCATCTCCGCTGTGGGCGTGTTCATCTTCGCTGTGAGTTTGTTTGTTGCTTTGAACTTCGCCTTCATGATTATGACCCTCAAGTTCTGCGTGCAGTAATTCAATTCCGTCAACAAGATGCAATACCTTCAAATCAGGATTTTGCGAAGACTCTATGGCATCATCGATCCACAGGTTATCCGAATCTCCGCCGACACATATAAATATATCGGCATTGCTCATTGCTGCAATTGTTTTCGTTGTCGGGGAATAGTTGTGAAGATCTGCCCCGTTATCCTGTAAAATCGTCAAAGTTATTTTATCTCCTCCTATTTGCCTTGCAAAATCAAAGGGGGGAAAACTTGTACAAACAACATTTAAATCACCGTTTCCCTCACTGTAAAGGCTGTTTGAATTACAAGAAGCAAGTGCAGTTGTTATTAAAGTGAAAGTAAGTATAAAAAACAAAAACCCGGCAATTTTTTTCTTAACTTTATTCATATTCTTTATTCTTTGAGCTAACCTCCGTTTGTTTAATAAATGATACAATGTTGAGCCACAGTGCAGTCATCTGCAATCAGAACAGGTTCCGTAAAAAACAGTTTGAGATTTGCTGAGTTCAAACCCGTGGTGATCCATAAAATGCTTCTCAACTTGTTTTATAAAATTACAATCCGCACACATTGTTTTGCCGCAGGATATGCATTTTAAATGAAAATGACCGATGTGGTTTTTGTTATAGCGATAAACTGCGCTTTTTCCTACATCGCCTGAAAAACGGAGAACAATCCCCTCATTTACAAAGTGATCAAGATTTCTGTAAACAGTTGCTTTTGATGCTCCGAGTGCATTTATTATTTCTTCTGCGCTTACGCAACGGTTTTCTTTTTTTAAATACTCAAGAACCAATTCACGTTGCTTGGTTTTATATCCGTTTTCTCTGTTTATTTGACTCAACTCCTTTCTGAAAAATCAAAATGAAAATGAAACTGAGTTTCAAATTTGAAGGTAATTGTAGCACAAATATTTGAATTTATAAAAACGCAAATGTTAATTTAATGTGAATTTTTAACAAACTTATTTTTCATAAATTTTCACCGTAAATTGCAAAAAAAATATTTTGTGCAATTTGCTGTAATTATTAAATAAAACTTTGTACATGTTGCGTATAATGTCAAAAAAGGTACAAAAAATACATTTCGAAATTGAAAAAATACATTGATTATAAAAAAACAAAATGATATAATGTACTTGCTAAAATATTGTTTGCGAAGGAGAGCAACTTATGAAAAAATTTAGAATACTCGCACTTCTTCTGGCAGTTCTGATGCTTCCTTTTTCCATGTTTGCGGCATGTAAAAAAGACGAGGAAGATCCTTGTATTAACGGGCATACATGGAACAACAAAGAAGTCACTGTTGTTAAGAGAACCTGCACGGAACCGGGTATAAAAGAACGGACATGTAGGGTATGCGGATACGTCGAACAGTATGAGTGGAAGCCGGAAGGCCATACTATAGAAAAGGCAGAATGGGTTTACGACGAAGATGCGACTTGTACAGAGGACGGACATGAAACCAGGGTTTGTGCACTTTGTGATTATTCAGAAACAAGAGTAAAAGAGGGCACTGCACTCGGACACAACTTTGTAACATATGTTCTTGCTGAAGATGGATACAGTGAAACTGCCGTTTGCGACAGGTGCTCTGCTGCAACCGATACACGCCTTGTCGGTATAAACATAGATTTTGAAGGCGATAAAAATACACTGAGTTACAAAGCTTTCAATGTTTATACTCCCGAGGGTATTACCGATGTTTACAAAACCGAAGGTGAGGAAGAAACTTTTAATACTTACCTGCACGTAGAAAGACCGGATGAGACGGACGGAATATTAATTGGAGACCACGGATATGGCGCAATATTTACTCCCGGTTACAATACCCTTAAGCAAAATAAATATATTGTTGAATTTGATATCAGAATCAATAAGGAAAACACAAAAGATCTTATTCTCCTTTCCGGTAAAAAAGAGTACTCAAGTGTTGATTTCCTTACATATGACTCTGATACAAAAACCATTTTCGTTGTATACGGACCTGTTTATACGCTGAAAGACACTGATTTTGACAGATGGATGAAACTTTCTGTTGTGCTTAATGATGTTGAGCGTCAATATGAATTTTATATAGACAATAAACTTGTACTTTCCGGAATAGATTATCAGTCAAATGATTATTACCTGGGAATGGATCTTGAAAATTTCAAAATAGCAATGAGGCCTGAGGTAGGAGTTGCTTCAAGTTTTGATCTTGATAATATTGATGCATATATAGGTATGTCTCCAAAGGGATACAAAGGCGAGACGCTTTCTTCAGACTATGGTGTATTTACAACAGATTATAGTAATAATAAAATAATGTACAAAAAGCCTTCTGATGAATGCGAACATGATTATGTCGAAAAAACTGTTGCTGCAACATGCTATGTAGATGGGTATAGTTATCAGGAGTGTACAATATGTAAAGGCCAGACGGGACATACGACAGAATCCCAAAAACTTGAACATGTCATGGTTGAGTTCGGCAGAAAAGAACCAACATGTACAGAATACGGCGGAATTTACAAAAAGTGTGAAAATTGCGGATTCCAGGATAAGGAAGTTCTTGCAATGACTCCACATGAAATAGATAAAGATGCAGATTCTTATCTTAACATTCCCGCAACATGTACTTCAGACGGTTTGATTACCGGTGAATGTAAGGTATGCCACTGCGCAATGAGCCAGTTCAACGGTGAATACAAATTCGGACATAATATCGTAGATATAAAAGTTGTTCAGGAAGCAAACTGTGTCAGAGATGGTTACAGTGAAGGTGTATGTATAAACTGCGGAATTACTCAGAGGGTAAACGAAATTCCTGCGTACGGACATACAATGAAATCGAGGATAGTTGATGGAGAAAACGGCGGAAAGTTAATAGAAAATTATTGCATAAGATGTAACCTTGATGAATATACGACAACTCAAAAACTCTATACCGAATCAGATCCTATGCCGACCCTTGCAGATATGCAGACAGCTCTTGGAAATAATTTCTACGGCGGTGTAGATGGAAACGGTTTTTCGGATAACATTTTTTCTACAGCTGGAAATAACCTGGAAATTCGTTTTACAAATGACGGAAGTAGCAGTACTGCCTCAAAGGTAACAGAGATGGGAAATGTTTTCCTCAGAGTTAAACATACACAAACGGGTTATCTTAACTATCTTGATTTAAACAGAAGAGCAAATCAGGATATGGTAGTAGAGTTATCGCTCAGACTTCCTGCAACCGGTAAATCGGTAACCGGAACAATGAGCGCGGCACAAAGAACCACCGGACATAATGTTGTATTTAATGTGTTTTCTTTGGATGAATTGGGAAATATCAAATTTATTCCTGGTGACTGCATCATAGGGCAACTTACAAGTGAGAAATTTTCAAAACTTTCATTTGTAATAAAGCCTGGAAAAGGAATGGTAGATGCGTACTTTGACGGCGAACTCAAGGTCCAGAATGCTTTTATGAAAACGGGAGATGCAAGTTTTGTTCCTTCCGGAGGAGTTGTTTACGAATATAGATTCTTGTTTAATAATGTAACATCTGGAGAGCAGTCAATTGATGTTGACGATATGTATGCATATCAGGCGTCTGTACCTGTATATGTTACAAATCCGTTCCTCCCGGATTCAACAGGCAGAGATTATGATATATCAAAAAATAAAACCGATACAATAGGACCTTATATTGCGAACAGTACCAGTGGAGGTATACTTGGATCAAATCTGTTATTAACAAGCAAAAAAGGATTCCGTGCAACTTTTGAAGAAATTATTGGTGCAAATGGTACGGATATGATTACTGCAATTCACGTAAAAAAAGGTGCAAATGTATCAGATATTCCGGGTGTAATTACAACTGAAAATAATTCCGAAATTTCAACGACTCAGAACATTTTAAATAGTACGACAGCAGTGCTTTATAACGAAGTTAAATTTAATTCCGGAAGTTTCACGGGTAACGTGATGAATCAGGGTACAATAATTCTTGCATATGGTAGAAAATCCATATCCGGTACAATGTTTGAGGAAATTTTCCTTAAAGTTGAGAATGGATTTATTGTTTCCGGTGACGGAAAGGTTCTTTACACTGTAAAGCCAGATGAGTGGATATCTTACAATGTTGTTATAAATGAAGTAGCGGGTACCTATGATGTTTATATTAACGGATTAGGTGTTGCTTCAAGCATAAAATGTAATAACAGTGAATATGCAACTAAATTTGTCAGCCAATGCCAATATAAATTTATGGTAATTGAAGACGGAGAATTTGATTTTTATGTTGCGAATACTGCTCTTTATGCAGGAGCTGTTGCCCCTATTTCAGATATAACATTTGGTAAAATTGAAACTATTTCCGTTGTTACAGAAATCCCACAGAAAATTACTGCAATTCAATTCTATGAAAATCAAAGTGTTTCTTCCTACTATGATTATGTAGATAAAATTGTTCTTTCTGGTTCTACGCTTACAAAACTCACCGGAGGTCAATATGCAAATAAGGATGCAGTAACTCTCAGTAATATAGATGGTAAAAATGTACTTATGACTACGAATTATAAGACAAATAACCTTAAAAGTCTGGAGTTCAAAAACCTTGTTGGCGTAAAACTTGTAAGCGATTCCGAAAATCCATATATATTAGGACAATATGATCTGACCGAATATGAGTATTTATCGATGAATTTATATGTTGAACAAACAACGGGATATAATATTATAATCAAGCTTATGACCAAGAACGGAGATTATTTCCAAACGAGATTGTATTTGTCAGGAAGTGGATGGAAAGATGTAAGACTTCCTTTGAATGCTGATCCTGATAACGCTAATGCTCCTTATTTCAAAAAAGTAGGAAATACATCTGATACTCTTGCAGATATAGTTTCCATTCGAATAGAATTTGAAGGCTCTGTTGCTGGAAACGGAAACGGTAAACTTATGGACGGAACAACTATTGCCTTTGCGTCCATCGGATTTGAGTCTATTACAAAGAAAAATGAAATTGTTTTGGGAGATAACATTGATAACGGAAACTTCTGCCAAACAGAACACACTTATGTTGACGATGCTCCGGTAGCACCTACTGTTACAAGCAACGGATATACAAAACAGGTTTGCAGCGTTTGCGGACATATAGCAGTTAAAGATATTGTACCTTATCTTAAAGATGAAGTGCAAGGAGAGCCCACTGTGATATCCGAACAATCCTGTACAACGGACGGTATTAAGATTCAGTGTTACAAATATGTTGGTAGAGAAGAATTTTACTATGTAATTTCAGAAGCAATTCCTGCAAAAGAGCACGTAATAACAGACGGTAGTTGCTCAGATTGCGGAAATACTCTTACAGAGTAAAATTGGATTAAAAATAAAAAAGAGAAACGGATAAAATTCGTTTCTCTTTTTTATTTTTATTATTTTTATTAAATCAAACAGGAGCAAAATGTTGACCCTGTTTTAATATAAAAATCTTTTTAAATTAATTAAAGTTAATTAAAGATTAAAAAAACGTTTACGTACTTCTGAACTTTTTCCGCATGAATATGCCCCTTCGGTACACTTACCTTTAACGCAGGCTGGTCCGGCATTTTTAAAAAGAAGAGGAGATGCTGATTTGCAAAGACGTAACATTTCGGTGGCAAGTTCACGAATTTCCCACTGTGCACGATTACAGCACCTGAGTTTAAAAAAATTCCAAAGAGAACGTACATTCATTGTAATTATCATTCTTGTGTCGCAGGCGTTTGGAAGAACAAATCTAGCATCTTCGTTTGCTGCTTTTTCAGCCGCTTTTTTTGCATTTTCTTCGGAACTGCCCTCGGCAATCAATCGCTCGTAGTTTGATTTTATCAGTATTGACTTAAGTTTTGCATAGTGTATGGAATCCTCTTTCATAGCGGCATTGTACTCTTCCAGTGCGGCAGGAATTTTTGCTATTTCCGGTGGAACTATAAAATCAAATCCGCTTTTGTCTACATATCTTTGGCTTTGTACAGAAAATGAGGCTATTCTATGGCGTGTTATCTGTGCAAGAAGGGCTCTTGAAACTCCCTCTATTCCAAAAGTGAATGTTGCATGTTCAACCGGACTTTCGTGACCGAGTTCGGAGAGCATTTCAAGAAAACTTTCTACCTTTTCGGGGGTAAGTTTATCCATGAGCGTGGAAATATCGCTTTTTGCATAGCAAAGTTTTGCGGCTGCGGCAATTATTTTATCTGCGTCAGGAGTATGTGCAATAAGTTCGACCTTCATATTTATACCGTCCCTTTGTATTTGTATCTGTTTTTTTATGGTTAATATCTTTTATACATATTCTAACATTTTTTGATTCTGTTGTCAATAATTAACCCAAAAAGAAAATAAGTTTTATGCGCTAATAATAAGAAAATTTCACATGGCCGAATTTTCTTTGAGTATTTTTGCTATTAAAAATGAAGCGGCAGATAGTAAATCAAAAGATATGTAATTTTTATTTTGGCATATCAAAAAAGCACTTTTTATTATTGACAATAACGTTTTAAAATGGTATAATATAACGTAGCAAATAAGAGAAGGGAACATAATGATGGATAAAGAAAGCAGTCCTTTTTTTGCACTTGTTTTTCGACAAAAATATATACAGCGTTGGGGGCTTATGAAGAATGCAATTCCCGAAAGTCTTGCGCAGCATTCTTCGGAGTGTGCAATAATAACACACGCCCTGGCTGTAATAGGAAATAAACTTTTCGGGAAAAAATATGATACGGGAAAGGCTGTAACTTTTGCACTTTACCATGATGTTCCGGAAGTATTTACCGGTGATATGCCTACGCCAGTTAAATATGCAAATCCGGTCATACGCAGTGAATTTGCAATAATAGAGGAGCAAAGCGCAAAGAACTTGCTTGAAAAACTTCCTCCGGAACTTGAAGATGAATTCAGGGTACTGTTTTGTGAAAAAGATAAAGATGCTGAAGTTTATAAGCTTGTAAAAGGTGCCGATAAATTGTGTGCATATATAAAGTGTATTGAAGAAGAAAAATTTCATAATACCGAGTTTTCAAGTGCCAAGACCGGAATTGAAAAAAAACTAAATGAACTTGATATGCCAGAAATAAAATATTTTATGGAACATTTTCTTCCTGCTTTTACGAAAACACTTGATGAACAGCAGGAATCTAATTGAATTTACTGTAGAATCAAAAAATATTTTATGGTTTGTAAGTAAAATAAAAATTATCCAAATTTTTTGAAGTCGTTTTAAACGGCAGAACGGAGATAAAAATGACAAAAGATAACAAGATTGGATATGCAGTTGCAGGGCTTGGTGTAGGTAAAACACACGTGGAATCAGTCCTTCAGTACGATAAATGTAAATTGATTGCCGTTTGTGACATTGCTGTTGAAAAGATAAAGTCTGTTACGGATAAAAATCCCGAGGTTTTAGGATATACCAATTTTGACGAAATGCTGAAAAACCCCGAAATTGATATAATAAGTATATGTTTACCGAGCGGTATGCACGCTGAATATTCCGTTAAAGCGCTTGAATCAGGAAAAAACGTTTTGATAGAAAAGCCAATTGATATTACAGTTGAGGCGGCTATGAAAATAGAAAAGGCAAGGCTTTCGACAGGTAAGAAAGTCGGTTGTATATATCAAAACAGAAACCATGCTGTAATGAGACCGCTTAAGAACGCTATCGATAACGGAAAACTTGGAAAAATATTTCTCGGAACATTTGCAGTTAAATGGTACAGAGAGCAAAGTTATTATGAAGGTGAACATTGCTGGCACGGTACCTGGGAAATGGACGGAGGCGGTTCTCTTATTAACCAGGCAATACATACTCTTGACATAATGCAATGGCTTATGGGCGAGCCGGAAAGCGTAACGTCAACAATGTCGATAAATGCTCACAAAATAGATACAGAAGACCTGACTGCATCTATAATAAAATTTAAAAACGGCGCTACTGCAACGTTTTTATCTACTACATGCTGTTATCCCGGTTTGTCTACTGATATTCAGATATATGGTACAAAAGGATCTGTTGAACTTGATGCCGATATATTAAAATTATGGAAGGTACAGGGAGAAGACGAGCGTGATGAAGAAGATATGTTTGACCGGTACGGTAAAGGAAACGGAGTTGCATGTGCTTACGAACCAGGGCTTAAATACGGTCACGTGACACAAATAGAAGATATGGTCGATGCCGTTATCGAGGGAAGAGATCCGCAAATAACTCCCCTTGAAGCTATAAAAGCATTAAAACTTATAGAAGCAATTTATAAATCGGCACGCACAGGAGAAACTGTGTATCTATAAAATTGATTTATTAAAATCAGTTTACTCATCTGCCATAAAATATATTGCAGCAAGCATTTGCTCTGCTGCTTTTTATTTTTCTATTTTTTTGAGGCGGTTATATTCAAATGTGTGTAACATAAACATAACTTATAAAGTGATACAAATTTAAGAAAGTATTTTGTAAGGAAAAAAAGAAATTTATGTAAACAAAAAATGATTTAAAAGTAAATATATTGTTAAAGCGCTTGGTTTGTGCAAAATAAACAAAGATAGAAAATAAAACGGTTTTTTTGTGCAATTTGTACGTATATTTTAAATATTTTAGAAAAAAACAATAAAAAAGTAAAAAGTAAAAGTTTGACAAAGATAAAACGATTTTTTAACAAAATGACAAAAAAATTGCTTCAAAATAAAGAAAAAAAACAAAAAAATTTAGCAAAATGTCAAAAAACCAATGATAAACATAAAAATATTAAGAACAGTTAAAAAAATAATTTTCAAATAAAACGGTGTTTTGAAGTCAGGTGAATTCAAAAAAAAACACTGAAAAGTTGCTTGACTTTTTTATATTATTATGTTATAATTTGGGAGTAAAAAAACTTTTGCGACGATGTAGGTGTTTTTGGATATGTTTTCCGAAAAAATCGGCCTTGAAACAAACACTCGAACGTCGAATCGGAAGCGGTAATGGCCACCGGCTCAGAGGAGCAAATCACAGCCAATTTGTCATTTTACTGTAAATGATACCAATCACAATTCTTTATGGAGGAATCTTAAATGAAACAATGGCGAAAACAAAGATTTATTGCAGTGCTTTTGTTGGTTTGCACTCTCGTCGGCATGTTGCCTTTTGCTACGGTTTATGCAGAAAGCGCAGAAGATTTCACTTCCGGAAGCGCACTTGACGATGACAAGACAACATATGGCGGCAAAACTCTTGAAGAGATCCTTAAACTTACAAGCGGAATGAATTATGACGTTTATATGAATAAGTGGATCGATGAAACTCAGGTGGATAAAAGTTCGGACAGAACGTTCAGTGCAGCAGACGTTGTTGTCCCGAAAGGTGAAAAAAGTCCTACATCAGGTGAATATCTTACCACTGCAGACTATAAGATCGACACATTTACAGGAACCAAATTTGACGGAACTTCGGATGTCAGAGAAGGAGTTTATATGCCTGCAAGCGGTAAAACTACTTTCAAAATCACAGTTCCGCAGACAGGTCTTTACTCCATTGACCTTTCATATTTTCCTGTATCTCAATACGATGAAAATGGAGACGGTGTGATTGAGACAGTGGGTACAAAAACCATTATAGAGCGTATGTTTTATCTTGATGAAGCACTTCCGTTCAATGAATGCCGCTATCTTTACATCCCGAGATCATGGGGATACGTGGGAACAGACGGAGTCACAACTCTTTACAAGAAAGATGAGCCAAGACGCGAAAATTATGCAAGTGATGCAGAATATGATACAGCATATTTGGCATGGCTTAAAGAATCAGGCGGAGCAGGCGGTAACTATGTATGGGACGTTGATATTCAAGATAACGATATCCGCCCTGACCGTGTGGAAACACCCGAGTGGCGTACATACTTCCTTCGTGACTGGCTTGGTTATACGGTTGAGCCGTTTCAGTTTTACCTTACCGAAGGTGAACATTATTTTACTTTCGAAGCAACCAGAGAGCCTATGGTTATTTCTGATATTAAAATATACGGATATAACTCGGAAAACAGTTATGAAGTCGTGCTTGACAGGTGGCTGGGATCCGGTCTTCAGATATATGAAGGCGATGCTACATATATAATTGAAGCGGAAAGCCCTTACAGAGTATCGGATCAGGTTCTTTTCCCCGGTACCGACCGTACTTCATGCTTAAACTCTCCATCACATCCTTCCAATCTTGTATATAATATATCCAACTCAAGTGTTGTCGGACAGTATATGAAATATAAGATTTATGTTCAGGAAGAAGGCTTATACAACATAATGGCGAGATTCCGTCAGAATACCATGGCGGGTATGTTTACATCAAGGCGTATAAGAATAAATGGAGAAATTCCTTTTAAAGAAGCAAGTTATCTGAAATTTAATTATGACACATCTTTCCAAAACGTTCTCCTCGGTAACGGAAAAGAGGGTGACGAAAAGATAGATTATCTGTTTTATTTCGAAGCCGGATGGAACGAAGTAGAAATAGAAGTTGTTCTCGGAGACATGTCAGAATATATCTACGATATAGCAGCACTTATAAATACACTTAACAATGACTACCAGCAAATACTTATGGTAACCGGAACAAACCCTGACATATATCGAGATTACGGATTTTCAAGATTACTCCCCGGCGTTATGTCAGATCTTGCAAACGCTGCATTTAAACTTGAAGAAATCTATAACGGACTCGTTGAGATAACCGGTGCGACCGGTCAGCACATTGCAACACTGGATACGATACGCACATTGGTTTCAAAAATGGCGCTTGACGAATATGAGATAGCACCAAACTTCCTTTCATTCAAAAACTATCTTACAGCCCTCAGTAACTGGCTTTACACCTCGCTTTCACAGCCATTGAAACTCGACTACTTACGTATTCAGGGAATTGAAACAAAGGTGCCGAAGGCAAAGGCAGGTTTCTTCTACGCCATGGGATATGAGGCAAGATCTTTCATAGCAAGTTTCTTTAAAGATTACAACGTCATTGGCTTTAAGAGCGATAAAGATGAAAAAGACTATGAAGGTACCATCCTTATGTGGAACACCACCAGCCGTGAGGATGCACTTATTCTCCGTACGATGATCGATTCTTCGTTTACTCCCGAAACAAACATAGCCGTTAACATAAGGTATGTCGCACAAGGATTGCAGGAATCCATACTTGCAGGAGTCGGACCTGATGTTGCAATGATGGCATCAGGTACAGCGGTATCTTGGGGACTGCGTCATGCAGTTGAAGACTTGAGCGCCAAGTATACACAGGCTGATCTTGAAAACGGAGATATTCCGGAAGGCAAAAACGTAGGTGATGATGTATATCCCGGATTCAGCGAACTTTGTCCGAGAGATGAAAACGGTGAATTTGTTGTACCGGATCCGGAAGTATACGAAGAAACAGGTAAGTTCAACGTTAAATTTTCACACGCTGCACTCGAATCCACTTCGCTCAGCGGAAAGACGTACCTCATTCCTTGCACCATGAACTACGAAATGGCGTTCTATCGTGTAGATATTTTTGCGCAGAACGATATTAAACCGCCGACAACATGGCAGGAACTTTTTAAAATTCTTCCCAAACTTACAAACGGTCATATGACTATGGGTATGCAGACATCTCTTGCAGGTTATCAAATGCTTCTTTATCAAATGGGAGAAGAAATGTATGCCGATGATTACAAGAGATTTAACAATAACGTAACATGCCTTGAAGCGTTTGATACGCTTTGCTCTCTCTTTAATGATTATTCGCTCCCGATAAACTATGACCTTACCCGTTTCCGTACCGGAGAAATTCCGATAGTAGTTGCTAACTGGACTACGTATAATACATTCATGGGTTACTACGAACTCCGCGGAATGTGGACAATGGAGCCCCTTATCGGTTGGGATGACGGAAATGGTAACGTAAACCGTTCTTCCATACTTAATGTTGAAGGAATAGTAATTCCGAGAGGAAGCGACAATCCTCAGCACGTATGGAAATATATTAAATGGTATTCTGACGATGACGCCCAATCAAGACTTGCAAGACAACAACTCGCTGTATCTTCCAACACAACGGTAAAATACAACACTGCAAACTTAAACGCACTTCTTGGTCAGGCATGGACAGATGCAGAAAGAGAAGCAATGTTCGAGCAGATTCCTCACCTTAAAGGTATTCCGTACAATCCGGGTGACTATAACATTGGTCGTTATGTAAACTTTGCGTTCCTCGCTGTTTATAACACCAACGCAAATGCGGTTGACCAGATTCTTGACTATGTTGTTGATATAGATAAAGAACTTTCCCGTAAGCGCAAAGAATATCACCTTGAGTACATTGATTATTATACCAAAGAGGTCGTACCTGCAGAAGAATAATAATCAGTGAAATCAAAAATACAGACTCTTCGAGGAGCCGTTCACCGGCTCCCGGAGATGAACATTATAAATATGATAGATAGGAGATAGCGACTATGTCTGATAATTCAACGGTTGTACAGGACGAGGTAGCAACAGAAGAAGTACCGTACAGCAATAAAACCGTAAGCAGATGGGAGTACACAAGGCGCGAAATGAAGCGTAAGTGGGCAGGTTATGTTATGGTCGGACCGTTCCTCATAATGTTTGCCGTATTCACTATCATTCCGGTTCTAATGTCGTTCGTACTGAGTTTTACCAACTTTAATATGTTCGAGTTTCCGGAATTCTGCTTTATGGATAACTACATTCGTCTTTTCCTCGAAGATGACCTTTTCCTAACGGCGTTTCAAAATACGCTTATATTTGCATTAACCACAGGACCGATTTCTTATATACTTTCCTTCCTTCTTGCGTGGTTTATAAATGAACTTTCTCCGAAACTCAGATCGTTTGTAACATTTATATTCTACGGGCCGTCAATTTCCGGTTCCGCATACCTTGTTTGGAAACTTATATTCCAAGGTGATATATACGGACTTGCAAACGGTATTCTGATGAAATTCGGGTTTATTTCACAGCCGATTGTTTTCCTGCAGAATGTAACATACATCGTTCCGGTTTGTATAATAGTTGCAATATGGACATCTCTCGGTACCGCATTTCTTTCGTTTATTGCGGGACTTCAAGGTGTTGACAGAAGCCTTTATGAAGCGGGAGCGGTTGACGGAGTCAAAAACCGTTGGCAGGAACTTTGGTACATAACCCTTCCTTCAATGAAGTCAATACTTATGTTCGGTGCGGTTCTTGCAATTACCGGTGCATTCGGATTTGGAGGAGTGGTTGACGCGCTTTGCGGAAATCCCTCAACTGACTATGTTGCATGGACGCTTCAACATCATATGGCAGACTATCTGAACAACAGATATGAGGTCGGATATGCATCATGTATATCGATCGTACTCTTCATACTCATGTTCGGTTCAAACTTATTTATTAAAAATGCATTGTCGAAGGTAGGTAACTGAGTATGAAAGTAAAAAGATTAAGAACAAGAAAAAACTCGGTTGTGCTTAACCGAAGCGTCGGCGGAGACGCAACAATATTCATAGTACTTGCAATACTCGGTGTCTTCATGTTTCTCCCTACTTATTACCTTATTATAACGGCATTCAAGCCGATAGGAGAAATGTTCCTTACTCCGCCTAACTTTTATGTTATAAAACCGACATTCCAAAACTTTATTGACCTTTTCGCATCGATGACTTCCACATGGGTACCGATTTCAAGATATATATTTAATACAATATTTATCTCACTCGGTGCAACGGTCGGATGTCTTATCATCGGATCCATGGCGGCATACGCCATTTCAAAAGTGCGTTTTCCAGGTTCAAACACGGTATTTCAACTAATAGTATATTCACTTATGATATCTTCAACGGTTACCGGAATCGCACACTTTATTATATACGTTTCACTTAACTGGCTGAATACATATACGATATCGATAGTTCCGATTTGGGCTTCTACATTGGGTCTTTACCTTATGAAGAACTTTATTGATTCTTCAATTCCGGATTCCATGATAGAATCTGCCCGAATAGAGGGATGCTCGGAATTCAGAATATATCTGACGCTCGTTATGCCGCTTGTTAAACCGGCATGGCTGACGCTTATGATCACCGTTTTCCAACAGGTTTGGAATGCCGGTGCTTCAAACTATGTCTACAGTGAAAACCTGAAAACGTTTGATAATGCTATTAACAGCATTATATCTGCATCCGGAACACAGGGTGCAGGTGCTGCAGCGGCAGTCATAATGATGAGTGTTCCGATTACCGTATTTCTTATAACTCAAAGCCAAATGGTTGAAACGATGGCATCTTCAGGAATGAAAGACTAAAGAAAGGGGAGCAATAATGAACAAAAGAACAAAAAAGGTTTTACTTGGATTTGTAATATGTATGCTTACTCTGGTAGTCACGATTCTTCCGATATATGCGTCAGCGTATTCAACATATACATATTCTATTGACGGAACTCAACTTTCGTCTCCGAACGCATATGAGCCGCAGGCAGTCTATGACTCCGTTTCAACCGGAATTACTGCCGGTTCAGGAAAAAAACTCTATGAACCTAAAGATATTGTCGTTGATGTTGACGGCAATGTATACATTTGTGACGGCGGTACTGAATTTGTCAGCGTAGGTTCAGGTGGAGAGGCAACAATGCAAGAGATAAAGCACGACAGAATAGTCGTTCTTGACAGATATTTTAATTATCTTTACGAAATATCTTCATTTACGAATGCAATGGGCGCTCAGGATTCTCTTAATTCTCCAGGCGGACTTTGTGTGACAGAAACAAAAATATATATAGCAGATACTAAAAACGCAAGAATAGTAGTATTTAACAGGCTCAACGGCGGACGTACAAAGCCTGAATTCCACAGTATAATAAATGCACCAGAAGCCGAGGTTTTCCCGGCAGGATCATCTTATACTCCTGTTGCTGTTGCATCTAATGACAGTCACGTATACGTAGTTTCTTCTTCTACATATATGGGAATTATATCTATGGATATTAACGGTAACTTCCAAGGATTTGTAGGAGCACAGAAGGTTGCGGCAAACTTGTTGGATATTTTCTGGAGAACGTTCCAAACAGCAGAGCAAAGAGCACAGTCTGCAACATACGTTTCGACAGAGTATAATAACATTGCAATTGATGAAGACGGATTCATATATGCTACGACCTCTAATATCAATGAACAAAAGCAACAACAGGAAATAGAAAACCGTTCGACTTCATCTAACTACGCACCTGTCAAGAAACTTAATACTGCCGGTGAAGACGTTATGAATCGAACCGGATTCTATCCTCCGTCCGGAGAAGTAAAAGTAGCAACGGTATCATATGACGGCAGCCCGACAGGTCCGTCAAAAATAATAGATGTTGCGATGGGACCGGAAAAAACATGGTCTATTATTGACCGTCAGCGTCAAAGAGTATTTACATACGATAAAAACGGAAATTTATTATTTGCTTTCGGAGATAAAGGTCAGCAACTTGGAAACCTTGAAAGTATCAAAGCAATAGCATATCAGGATTCTAATATGCTTATTCTCGATATTTACAGCAGAAATCCAACAATCGCCATGTATATAAGGACAGATTACGGTGATCTGCTTATAAAAGCGCTCCGTAACGATAATAACCGTGAATATGAAAAGGCGGTCGATGATTATACTGAAATACTCCAGCGTAACATAAACTTTGATACAGCATATATAGGAATAGCAAAGTCTCTTTATCGGAGCGGAGATTACAACGGTGCAATGGAGCAATATTCCTATGCATACAATACTACAGGATATTCTCAGGCATTTAAAATGTTCAGAAAAGACTGGGTATCTAAATATATTATAGTAATACCGATAGTTGTTGTAGCGGTTGTGTTCGCGCTTTCGTGGTTCTTTAAATTTGCCGCGCGAGTCAACGCTAAAACAGCAGTCACCAAAGGAAAAAGGACATTCGGTCAGGAACTTCTTTTTGCGTTCCATCTTATGTTCCATCCGTTTGATGGATTCTGGGATCTGAAGCATGAAAAACGAGGTTCTTTCAAAGGTGCACTTTTTTACACAGGTATTGCGGTTTTGGTATTTACATATCAAAGTGTGGGAAGATCTTACATGTACAATCCAAGAGGAATTTATTCAAGCATCGGAATGCAGTTACTTTCGGTATGTGTACCGCTTCTGCTTTGGGTGGTCGCAAACTGGTGTCTTACAACACTGTTTGACGGTGAAGGAAGCGCAAAAGATATCTTTATAGCGACAGGATATTCACTTGCACCGCTTCCCTTACTTATCATACCCGCAACGCTTCTTACACATATTCTTTCTTCCGCAGAATCCGGAATAATAACCCTGTTAACAACATTTGCATTTGTATGGGTCGGTCTTCTTATATTCTTTGGAGAAATGATAACTCATGATTATTCAATAGTAAAAAATCTTTGGACAACAATAGGAACAATATTTGGAATGGCAATAATAATGTTTATATTCATATTATTTGCTTCGCTCGTTTCCGACATGATTGGTCTTGTAACCAACATTATAACGGAAGTTACTTACAGAATGTAAAGGAGGACGACATAACATGAGAAACAGTACAAAAAAAATATTTCACAGATCGTTGTCAGGTCTCCTTGCTTTCGTGATGGTATTTACACTTCTTGCATCTTTGTCATTAATCCCAGTATTTGCTGCAGATGAAGAAGGTGACATAGAAAATTCACTCACCTTTAATTCGGATTGGTATAATAGTTATTATACACAAAGTAATTTTTCCGGCAGAACGGAAAAGTTTCTCACCGAAGAAGCAAGACTAAAAGCAATGAAACTATATTACACAAGTGGCGATTTTGAACTTTATGCAGATGAAATTACCGGAGAAGTCGCTCTTAAAGACAGAAGTACGGGCAATATACTCTTCACAACGCCTTATGATACAGCAGAGGATACCCGTATAACGACCGACAGAAAAGTTGAACTACTTAGTCAGGTAATTATAAACTTCTCCAGTAACAGCGGAACAACAAGTACATACAATTCTTTCAATCATTCCGCTCTTCTGGATCAAATCAACATAAGGACCCTTAAAGGCGGTGTTCGTGTTGAATATTCAATAGGAGAAGAGGAATCGCGTATCTTGGTGCCCCGAGCAATAACCGAGGCAAGATTTGAAGAAATGATAAAGGGGCCGCTCCTTGAACTTTTCCCTGATGAAGATGACGTAACAACGCCTTATTCAAAACTTACCGCATTCTATGGACTTTATAATGAATACAGTAGCAGAGTAGAGGATTATCCGATACTTAAGGAAACAAATTTATATCTTCTTGCGGGTAATACAAATGGCCGTGAGATGAAGCAGATTGAATCTATAATCAGAAGGTACTGCCCCGATTATACGTTTGAAGAACTTGACAAAGACCACCAGGAAACTGGATATCAAGGAAATTCACTTCCTCCGGCTAACTTCAAGATGGCTCTTGAATATTACATTACGGAATTCGGTGTGGAAGTAAGATTCCCCGCAAACGGACTTACCTTCGATGAAAGCAATTACCAACTTACAGATATTACGCTTCTTAAATACATGGGAGCAGGTCCCAGTAATTACAAAGGATATACATTTTTCCCGGACGGATCCGGAGCACTTGTAAGGTTTGAAGATCTTACCGGTTACTACAATAGAGGCGGATCGGTATACGGACAGGATTACGCATATCAAGAGATCGGTAACGCAAACCAAGAAGTATTCAGAATGCCTGTATTCGGTGTGGTTACTACTAATGAAGTAAGACCTGAAGTGCCTACTATAAGCGGAAATCAAGTAAAGCAGTATTCAACCGGATACCTCGCGATTGTAACCGAGGGAGATGCTCTTGCAAGTATATTTACAAACCATGACGGCGACAGTAAATTTCTATACAGTTCGGCGTACTGTAAACTTGCACCGAGACCTCAGGATAAATACAACCTTGCCGAAGCGATTTCGATTAGCGGAAGTGATACGTTTACCGTTGTTTCCGACCGTAAATATACTGATTCTTTCAGAATCAATTATATAATGCTTACGGATGAAAACAGCCCGAAAACAAACGTAAACAGAACATATTATGACGCAACATACGTCGGAATGGCAAAGGCATACAGAGATTTTCTTGAAAAGAGTGGACAGATCTCCCGTATAACAGAAACTGAGGAAGATATTCCGTTCTATATTGAGGCGTTCGGAGCAACTGAAACAGATGAAACAGTACTCAGTATACCGATAACCGTTAAAAAGGCACTTACGTCCTTTGACGATCTCAAATTAATGACCGAAGAACTTGCAGAAGAGGGAATAACAAATGTTAATTACAGACTTACCGGATATACAAACGGAGGTATGAAATCAACGATCCCTTCAAAGGTAAAATTTGAAAAGGTAACCGGAGGAAATGACGGATTCAGAGATTTTCTTGATTATGCTGCAGAAAAAGGAATCGGTGTATACCCAGATTTTGACTTTGTTTATATGAGCGAAACAGCAGCGTTTGACGGGTTCTCTTATAAATCCGATGCTGTAAAAACAATAGACGACCGTTATACAACAAAGAGAACTTATGATGCAGTTCTTCAGACATTTATAACAACCGGAAAGATCTGTATTTCTTCCAGCGTCTACAGAGAACTTTACAGTAAATTTGAAAAATCTTTCAGCAATCTTATAGGTGATAAAATAAGTTTTGTATCTGCAGGAACACTTGGTTCGGAATTAAACTCTGACTTTGATAAAGACGATCCGTATAACCGTGAGGATGCAAAACAATTTACAAAAGAAACACTTGAAAGACTTAAAAAGCAGTACGGAAATGGCATAATGATTGACTCCGGCAATGCATACACAATACCATATGCATCTGTTGTACTCAATGCTCCGCTTGATTCCAGCCGTTATCTAGGAGCAAGTGAGGCTATCCCATTCTTTGGAATGACATTCCACGGGTATGTTGTGATTGCCGGTAAACCCACCAATATGGCGGGAGATATGAACTACGAACTTCTTAAGATCATTGAAAACGGTGCAACTCTTTACATGATGCTTTCTTATCAAAATGTAGAACTCCTTAAAGAAGACCCTGTGCTTTCTCAGTACTATGCTATTTCATATGAAAACTGGAAAAAAGAACTCTTTACTACGTACGATGAAAATGGTAACATAGTATCAGTAGGTCTTTACGATAAATTGAACGGGGCACTTAAAGATGTTCAGACGGCGCTTATAAACGATCACCTTTTTGTAAACTGTAAGCGTAAACTTACCCATACAGAAGCTGCAAATATTGAAGAGGATGCTAAGAGGCAACAGTCTGATAGGTTAGTAGAACTTGAGGCAAAACTCAAAGAGGCGCAACAAAAGAAATTAGTATATGACAGAATAGTAAGTGAATATACAGATCCTGCTGAACGCGATCAAATTTTGGAGAATTACGGACTCGATATCGATGTTATAACTGAAGATATTGAAAATTATACAGTATTGTGTGAAGAAGAAAAATCAACCGCAAAACTTGAGGAGTACAAAAACATACTTCTCAGCGGAATTAACCTTGACATAACAGACGGAAGTGTTGTTTATGTTGAGTATGATAACGGACATTGGTTCCTTCTTAATTACAATAACTATGACGTTGAAGTAAATTGCTACAAACTTGATTCAGCAGGTAACCGTGTAATAGCATCAAACAACGGCGGAGTTTATTCAATTAATATTGACGGAACTGTTATAACAGTTGAAAAAGGTGAAAACGGTAATTATATGTATGATTCGTTTGGTAATATAATAGTTTCCGAAGACAGCAATTTTGTAATAGACTCTGACCACAACGTTAAGGTAAAACTGGAAATAGGAAATAAAGATTTCTTTGATTCCAAAACCGATACTACGATATCCTATAAATAAAGGGAGGCAAGAAATATGGATAATGAAGTAAATCTTCAGCTTGAGACAGTCCAGGCTGCTCCGGCAGTTCGCCCAAGCGGAAAAAAAAGACGCCGGAGAAAAGCGGCCTCTCTTGATAAAAGAAAGGCAAGGAGCGGGTGGCTGTTTGTTCTTCCGTTTATACTTGGACTTGTAATTATATATTTCCCGGTTATAGTTGAATCATTTAGATATTCACTATCATCAATGAAACCCTCAACAGAGGGTAGCGGATACCTTATTGAATTTATAGGTTTTGAAAATTACCAGGAAGCATTATTTGTAGATACAAGTTTTACAAAGACACTTATATCGGGAATAAGAGGGATGTTAATAGATATACCTGTTATAGTAGTATTCTCACTTTTTATAGCGGTAATACTTAACCAAAAAGTTCTCGGAAGAGCAGTATTCAGAGCAATATTCTTTATACCTGTTATCTGTTCTACCGGACTTATGGGACATATCGCTGCAAATACCTCAGCATATAACGATTACATGGCGGACCAAAGTCAGGGAATCAATACAGGTGTTGCAGGCGAAGGAGGATTTGCAATCAGTGTTCAAAGCATAGAAAACATGTTTGCCAATATGAAAATAGGTACTGAAATAGCAACATATGTTATAGGAGCAATTAACGGAATATCCAGTATAATAGAACGTTGTGGAGTTCAGATGCTCGTATTTCTTGCGGCACTTCAGTCAATATCTCCCGCTATATACGAATCTTGTTCGATAGACGGAGCAACAACATGGGAAACATTCTGGAAAATCACTCTTCCTATGATAAGCCCGATGATATTTGTAAATGCGATATATACCGTTATCGACTCGTTTACATCTGAATCGAATGCGGTTATGCGTTACATAAGTACAACATATCTTGAAAAAAGTCAACCGGTATCGGCGGCAATGGCATGGCTGTATTTTGCAGTTATAATCGTTATGGTCTCAATAGTCGCGTTACTGATGCGTACGTACATATTCTATCAAAAGAGAGATGCCTAAGGAAGGAGGTTTTTGAAAATGGATAACAATAATATTAACAATGCTCCAAGAATACTTAAAGAGAGCAAAAATAAAATTACAGTAGATTTTGAAAGAACCTCCAAGATCGAAAGAATGAAGTTAAAGTATCTCAATATGTCATATGTTGGAACACTCCTTTGGAGGATTCTTCGCTTCGCTCTTCTTCTCGGGATTTCTTATGTTATACTTTACCCATTCTTCTCTAAAATAATGGCTTCTTTCATGAGCGAAAAAGACTTTGTTGATGTTACGGTAAAACTTATACCGAAGTATCCGACACTTGATACATATAAGGCTATTATAGTAGACTTGCAATATTTCCAAGCGCTTTTGAATACCTTTTTGCTTTCACTTGTAACTGCTTTGGTACAGACATTTATATGCTGTATTATAGGATACGGATTTGCAAAATTCAAGTTCCCGGGTTCAAAAATTCTGTTTGCGCTTGTAATATTTACAATGATAGTGCCGCACTCAACGATACAACTTGCACTCTTTGTTAAATTCAGATATTTTGATATTTACGGTCTTTTGAATTTACTGGGTGGCGGTGTTGTTGAATCACTTGATATTACCGGCGGTGTGACAGCGATAGACCTTACAGGTAAACTGTGGCCTTTGCTGATACTTTCTCTTGGCGGAATAGGATTTAAAAACGGATTGTATATATTCCTTATGCGTCAGTTCTTCAGAGGTGTGCCGGATGAACTTGAAGAGTCTGCGTATATAGACGGATCGAGCGTTTTCAGAACATTTATAAAAATTGTTCTTCCTCTTTCCGTACCTATGATGATAACAATATTTTTGTTCTCATTCTCATGGCAGTGGACAGATAAGTTCTATACTGATCTTCTTTATAGTAATAATCAAATGTATCTGTTACCCCATCTTATTGGTAAACCGATTCCTTCTCTTAATTATGAGCATGCGCAGGATATTGCCGAAGCAGCGGCTCAAAACACGATCGGACTTATGATAATTGCACCGTTGATCATTGTATATCTTTTCTGTCAGAGGTATTTGGTCGAGGGTATTGAACGTTCCGGTATTGTAGGATAAAATCAAAACTAAAAAGACACCGCTTAAAAAAAGCGGTGTTCTTTTTATTCAAAATTTTTACGTTAAAAAATTTGTTCTTTATAATGTGATGTTGTTTTGAATAATCATAGATATTTTATGTCTAAACAATAAAAACAAATTTTCAGTATAATTTAAAAAAAAACACAAAATTTATAAAATAAGGAGAAAAACAAAAAATGAGACTTTGTGTACCAATACCGTGTTTTTATACAAATATGAATTTTCCGGAGGCAATACGTAAAATAGGCTCTCTTGGATTCGAGGCTGCCGAAACATATAATTGGAAAGGACTTGATCTTGAAGAAGTAGCGAAAGCATGTAATGAAAGCGGTGTGGAACTTTTGAGCATGTGTACGACAGAGTTCAGAATGACAGATCCTGCATACAGAGAGAAATGGCTTTCAGGGCTGTCTGAAAGTTGTGAGGCAGCACACCGTGTCGGTGTTAAAAAATTAATAACACAAGTCGGACAAGATACCGGAATGCCAAGAAAATTTCAACACGATTCGATAATAGAAACGCTTAAACAAGCCACTCCCATACTTGAAAAATACGGAGTAACAATTATGGTGGAGCCGCTGAATACCTATTTTGATCATCCCGGATATTACCTTTGGTCATCTTCAGAAAGTTTTGATATAGTGCGTGAGGTGGGACATCCGCATGTCAAAATAGTATATGATATATACCACCAACAAATAATGGAAGGAAATATTATTCCGAATATTTTAAATAATCTTGACTGCATTGCACATCTTCATTGCGCAGGTCATCCCGGAAGAAATGAGCCTTGGTACGGTGAAATAGACTGCAAAGTTGTATTTGATGCTATTGATAAAGCGGGTTATAAAGGGGCTTGCGGGCTGGAGTATAAGCCGATTATGGATCCCGATAAAAGTCTTATAAAGGCAAAAGAAATGTACGTAAAATAAAAATACAAAAAAAGAAAGCAATCATATAATAAAAAATGAATTAAATCAACAGGTCAGGTAATAATAAAGTTATAAAAAAAATTAAATTAAAGTATCATGGAAAATGTTTAACGACAGGTATTGCATATAACGTGTTCTTTATAAGGACCTGCTTTATTACGATACCGGGGAAAGGAGAATATGATTGCCTTTATTTTAGGTTTATTTATTGGAGGATTTGTAGGAGTTTGTACAATGGCAATTTTTGTAAATGCAAAAACCTGAAAAATTAACTGATAAGGAGTTTTTAAATTAAATATTAAAATATTAAATTGATATTTGATAAAATTTGTAAAAAACGCCATAATATAAATGGCGTTTTTTTATGTATTGTTATATTAATTTTTGAAAAGTTATTTAAAATGCTTTTCGCTAAGCGATACTTGAAGGGGTACGGTGCTCAAAATGAAAAATATTACGGTTGCAGTTTATGAAAAGCTGTGCGCAAATGTTACTAATACCGTGGAAAAAGCCTTTTATAAATCTGTTTTTCTTCAAAATTCAAATTACTTAGAAAACGCCTTATACGGCGTAATAATTGATCTTGCGGATGCACCGTGTTATAAATCTTACGGAGATAAAGAAGCAGAAGATGCGGTTAAACGCTGCTACTGTGCACTTCCTGCTGCATACAGGAAAAATACCTTTGCTGTAATAAGAGCAAGACGTTATAATATAAAAACAGCAAAAGCACCGTCATATTGCTGTGAAAATGGTGCGTACGGAGCATTGAAAGGTCTTTTATATGGTATACTTGAGTGTACATTAATACTTGGAGAATTGCCCAAAGATCCCAAAATAATTTATTTTTCTGCAAGTAATGGTATTATTGAGGCAGGTGGCATTAACGCACTTATAAAAGAAGGAATGTGCAGAGAAAAAAATGTATTTCCTTTTATAAAGACAGCAAAAAAATGTTCATTCAGTGTATTTGAGGGCCTGTATTTTAAAGATAACTTTTTTAACACAGAAAAAAGTGTTATAACACACAGTACAAAGCGTATTTATACAAAATACGGAAATTTGCTATTAAAAAATATTTATGTTTATAATATGCCGGAAATTCAGAAAAAAAGAAACATTTTAAACTTTGAAAAAAAGGTAAATTTTTCAAGAAGCGCGTTTCGATCTGCTATTGCCGCAAGCCGCATTTTTATGAAAATGAAAGAAAAAAGCGAATTTTTTATAAATAGTCCCGAGGATGCATTATTTTCTCTTAATGCTTATGTTGCCATGTATGCTTTTGGCTTTTTAGGTGAAAAAGAAGTTACCTTGAATTCAGAAGAACTAATGGATATATTTGAAGAAATGTTAAGCGAAAATTTTGAAATCATACACAAAAGTCATATAATTTTGCTGATTACTTCTCTTATTAGCGTATATTCAAGGCTTGCCGTTTCTATTTCTGAATTTTGGGTTTTAAAATTACGTTTGGAAAAAATTTATTCAATTTTAAATGATGATAATTCGAAATTTATTGATAAAAATGAAAATATATACCTGATAATGTGTTATAAAAACGCAATCCCGGATTTAAATAAAAAATATTATATGCCTATTCTTTTAAAAATCATGCTTGAAGAGAATGAAAAAAATTTATTTCAACATGTTAATTTTAATGATATTTTTTCGTGTTTTATTGTTTTGGTGCGTGCGGTAAATTTATGCTTTTCGGATAATTTCAGAAGTTTTCTTTTTGATTTCCCTGTATTTGCCGCAAAATCATCTTTTTTAGCGAGGATTATTGATCAGGAAAGTGAGAAATTATATAATGATGTTGAGAAAAACAACATGGTAAAAAAATATGATGTTTATTTTCATACATTGAAAAAAAGCGGTTTAGACCCGGTAAAAGAAAGATTTTTTAAATGCGGAGAAGATATTATTCTACTTCCGTATGCTGCATATCTTGAAGAAATCGTCAAAAAAAGTCCAATGTACGGAAAGAACAAAATAGTTAAAATATGCTATATATCAGATGTTTTGTCTCCTATATTGTGTAAAATAATAAAAAGTGCATCAGTTGTTTCCGGTGTTTCAATAAATATTATACTAAGTAACAAATATTTTACGAATAAAGCAAAAAGCAAATTTTTTGGTAAAGCGGAGTTTTTTTCTGCAGAAAACAAAGAACTTTGTGAAAATATAATTAAAGATAGTTATTATGTTCAAAAGATAACATACCAAACTTCTCTTTTGTCTCTTATGGAAAATGCCAGATGCAGATTTAAATTTTCTGCAAATATAAAATGTGTACCTGAAATTTTTTCTCACAAACTTTTAGGCGGTGGTGATTTAAAAAACGGATTCTGTACCTTTATGCCCGATGGTGAAAATATCAGTTACGGAGAATTTATTGAAAATGCTTTTACTCAAATCAATCTTGTGAAAACAGCGTTTGTTCCAAAAATGAGAATAAAACTTATTAAATTGGAGTTCAATGATCCGAAGTACCGAAACGGAACCACATTTTCTGTTTTACTTGAAAACGGTGAAATTTTATCTGCAGAAAATTCAAAAGAACTTAAGAACGGAGATAAAATAACGGTTTTTAAACATGACACGGGAAATGCGATTGTTTATGCAATTCAAATTTATAAAAATGAAAAAGAATGCCGTTGGTTTAAAAAGAAAATTGAAGAGACCGGTTTTTTTGAAAAATGTATTCTTTCTGTTGAAAACGAAAATAAAGTTTATGCATTACATTTAAAGATTCTTGAGCCTTTTATTGAAAATACCGATTTTTTTAACTCAATAAAAAAACAATTACCGATTTCTTTTTTCGGAAAAATAATTAAACTTTTGGATTACGGTGAGTTGAAAGGTGAAAAACTTGCCATGGCTGTAAAACAATATACTGAATTAACCGGGGATAAAAATATTTTGAATATCAGACTTTCTGCATATTATACCAAAGGTGATAAAAAATTGAAAAAAGATAAAGATGATTACAGATATCCTTTTTACATTCATTGCCTTGACAGAATAAAATCGTTTAAAGACGGAAGTTAAAATAGGTAAAAAACATTGGATGACTCCAAAATTATTAAATGTCGCGATAGGCAACGTGATCTTTTAAGGATTATTGTTATTATTTTTTATTTTGATTTGAAAAAGTAAAAGTAATTATTTAAAATGTTCTTACATTATACATTATTACATGGTAAAATAAATATAATGCGTATGTGCTGTATAATAAAATGGAAAATGCAAATTTTATTCAATCGAACAGCGTGTATCAGAAAATATAAATTACTAAACGGTAAATTATTGAAAGGTCAATTATATGAAGATTGAAAACAGAGCACTCGGGATTGGTGCGACTCTCGGTGTAATTAAAACCGATAAATTTAAAAATAATTATTTTGCGCTGAATTTTCTGCTGCCTCTCAATGATGAAAATATCGCAAAGTGTAATGTTCTTTCAAGCGTGCTCTTAAGAGGAACATCAAAGCATCCGAGCGTATCTTCAATGTCAAAGCATATCGGAATGTTATATGACCCGAGTTTTGAAGTAAGTGCAACCAAAACGTCAAGTTCTTTGGTATTTAAGATAGGTGCATATTATCTTGAAAATGACTTTCTCCCCAAAGAGGAGAAAATGGATGTTTTTTCTGAAATTACCGCGTTTATGTTTGAAATATTAAAAGAGCCGTTTTTGGGAAACGGCGAATTTTCTTCTTTTTATACTGAGAGTGAGAAAAAACATCAGATAGACAAAATTAAAGCAAAGATAAATAATAAGGATAGTTATGCACTGAGCAGGGCTAATACGCTTATGCTCGGAAATATACCTGCGGCATGCGAATCCCTCGGTACTGAAGAAGAGGTAAATGCCATTACTCCGGGGTCACTTTACAAAATGCTCGTATATATTCTCCAAAAGTGTCCCTTGGAAGCGGTGTTTGCAGGACGATTTACAGTAAAAACGGAAGAAACAGTGCTTAAATTTATTTCTGCACTTCTTAACGGCAGAAAAGAAGAAGACCTTATACCTGTTGCCGATTGTATCAAACCTTCATTTGACGGTAAAGTTAAAGATATAAAAGAGGATATATGTGCAACTCAAGGAAGAATGGTTATGGGATTTTCAATGCCGGATACCGGGGAAAAAACGGCAAATACAGAGGTATTTAATGAAATTTTCGGTGGGTCTGCAGTGAGCCGTCTTTTCACCAATGTAAGAGAAAGACTTCAACTTTGTTATTATTGTGCTTCTGCACAGAATCTCAGTCTGAATGTTATGTATGTGCGGAGCGGTATAAACAGAGATAAGGTAGATATTGCAAAAGAAGAAATAATGCGACAACTTGATCTTCTTAAAAATCCACAAAATATTTCTGAATCGGAACTTTCTGCGGCAAAACTCGGCATTGTCAGTAATTATAATGCTATATGTGACAGCGTTGTAAGATACGCATCTTGGTATATTAACAGAAGGATCTCCGGAAAACATACCGACGTTGAGCGTTGTATTGAAGAAATAAATAAAGTCAGTGCTGAAGACGTTTCAGAGATTGCGAACGGCGCAGCACTTACAATAACCTATTTTCTTAACTGTATCGAAGGGTAAGGGTGAGAAGATTGAATATTATTGAAAAGAAAAAAAATTCCATAATATATGAAAAAGAAAAGAACAGCAAAAATGGCCGAGAAGCCTTTAATAAAATAAATTTAATTTCAAATGAGTACATCGGGGAAAGTTGTATAAAAGTAAAGCATAAAAGCGGACTTACGATTTATATTTCAAAAAAGCCTTTTTCAAGTGCATATGCGATTTTCGGTACCAGATACGGTTCTTATGATAATGTTTTCAAACTTTCAACCGATAAAGAGTTTAGTGTTGTTCCGGAAGGAATTGCTCATTTTCTGGAGCATAAAATGTTTGAATCGGATGATGGACACGATACATTTGAGGATTTTGCCGAAATCGGTGCGGACGCAAATGCCTATACTTCAACCGACAGAACCGCTTATCTTTTTTCATGTACAGATAATTTTTATCGCGCACTTGAAGTGCTTTTGAGAATGGTAACCACACCTGTATTTACAAAGGAAAATGTTTTAAAAGAACAGGGTATCATTGGGCAGGAGATAAAGATGGTCCTTGACAGACCGTCAAACGCACTTTATTATAATCTCATGGCGGCAATGTACAAAGAAAATCCGGTTAAAATACAAATAGCGGGAAGTCTTGAATCAATAGCGAAGATTACGCCGGAACTTTTGTACAAATGTTACGATGTTTTTTACGGAATGTCCAATATGGCACTTTGCATTGCCGGGAATGTTGACGAAAACAAAATAATTGAAATTGCCGACAAAATATTGCCTATTAAGGACAGTAGCGAAATAATTTCCGGAAAAATAAACGAAGGCCCTGAATGCAGTGAAAAAGTCATAAAAGTATATATGGAAGTGGCAAAGCCTCTATTCAGAATAGGAATAAAGGATATTTACGGAAAGCCTGAAGAAAGAACTGCCATGGAAATTCTGACAGAAGCGCTTTTCGGTCAAAGCAGCGATTTCTTTACCGATCTTTATGAGAGGGAACTTGTATCGTCTTATTCCGCATATACGGAGTATTCGCGTCCTGCATGCTATACTGCTCTTGGCGGAGAGTCTGACTGTCCCGAAGAAGTTTTTGAAAATTTTTGCAGGTACGCTGAGAAAATGGTTAAAAAAGGTGTACCGAAAGAGGACTTTGAAAGGGCAAAAAGGGTACTTTATGCCGAAGTTATGAAAGAGTTTGATACTTCCGAGTCGATATCTGAGGGTTTTTTTGACGCATTTCTTGTACACGGAAATTTTTTAACTCAGGCAGAAGAATATTCGTCGGTCAGATACGAGGAGGTCAATGATCTTGCAAAAAGAATATTAAAAAAAGAACATTTCGCTTTGAGTACCGTTTGTCCTAACAAAGAGAAAAAATAAATTTCTGAGAATGATTTGTAAAATACCGATATGTAATATATGGTTGATGAAGATGAAAAGTCCGCTTTAAAATTCATGAAACTTATGAAAAACACATAATTACAGTTTTAAATGAAATTTTACAGCGATAAAATATCAAAGAAAAATTTTTAGGTTTTTAAATAACAGGAAGGAAAGTTAAAATGAGTTATACGGCCTCAGAAATAGGTTTCCCCGGACTCGGAATAGGTAATTTTATAATAAACCGTACGGCGTTTACCGTTTTCGGTAGAGAAGTTGCTTGGTACGGGATAATAATTGCATTCGGAATGGTGCTTGCCGTACTTTATGTTATGTACAGAACAAGGGAATATAAAGGTATCACAGTAGATGATGTAATAGATTTTACGCTTTTCATTATTATTTCCGGTGTTATCGGAGCGCGGCTTTATTATGTAATAACATCAGACTATGATTACAGTTTTACTGAAATTTTTGCAATATGGGAAGGCGGTCTTGCAATATACGGCGGCATTATTGCAGGTGCAACTGCAGCGGTGCTTGTATGCTTGTATAAAAAAATACGTCCTCTTTGTTTCCTCGATATGCTTGCGCCTGCTGTAATGCTCGGACAACTCATAGGAAGATGGGGAAATTTCTGTAACGGCGAAGCATTTGGAAGTGCAACAGATCTTCCGTGGGGAATGCAGCTTTCACATTTAAATTCAAGCGGAGCGGTAATAGAATATTTAGGTGTGGTACACCCTACATTTTTTTACGAATTCTTGTGGAATCTGATTGGGTTTATACTTCTGAATGTGCTTTATCGCAAACGCAAATTTGACGGTCAGATAATGCTTGGTTATTTTGCATGGTACGGATTTGGTCGCATGTTTATTGAAGGATTACGTACTGACAGCCTTTATGTGGGACCGTTCAGAATTTCGCAGATCGTCGCACTTATTTCCTTTGTTGCTGCAAGTACTTTGATCGTAATAATGTGGAATAAAGGAAAGCGTTACGACAGTGCGTCATATAAAGAAGAATATTTGGAAAAAAAAGCCGAAAACGGAAAAAAGGGTTAGACTTTGGAAATTTAGTAAATTAAAGATCAGATCAAATGGAGGAAAGTAAAATGTCAGCAATGGTCATAGATGGAAAAGTAATATCGGCAAAAGTCAGAGAAGAAATAAAAGAAGAAGTTATGAAAATGACCGACAAGCCGGGACTTGCTGTTGTAATAGTCGGCGAAGATCCGGCATCTAAAGTTTATGTAAGAAACAAGGAAAAGGGCTGCGAAGAGGTGGGATTTTATTCCGAAGTACACGCATTGCCCGAAAGAACAACTGAAGAAGAACTGCTTTCTCTTATAAACAAACTCAATGTGAGGTCTGAAATAGATGGTATATTAGTTCAACTTCCTCTTCCCGGACACTTAAATGAAAAGAAGGTTATCAATTCAATAAATCCCGAAAAGGATGTTGACGCATTTCATCCGGTAAACACCGGTAAAATAATGATAGGAGATTACGATTTTCTGCCTTGCACTCCTGCAGGAGTTATGCGGCTTCTTGAAGAAAGTAATATAGACGTAAGCGGGAAAAACTGCGTTGTTGTCGGAAGAAGTAATATCGTAGGCAAACCACAGGCAATGCTGCTGCTACGGAAAAACGGAACAGTAACAATATGCCATTCAAAAACAAAGGATCTTAAGGCAGAATGCAGACGTGCAGATATACTTGTTGTAGCAATGGGAAAGGCCAGATTTATAACTTCAGATTACATAAAACCGGGTGCGGCAGTAATAGATGTAGGTATGGACAGAGATGAAAACGGCAAACTCTGCGGCGACGTAGATTTTAATGGCGTAAAGGAAGTAGCAGGTGCGATAACTCCTGTTCCGGGCGGTGTCGGACCTATGACAATAGCAATGTTGCTCACAAATACTCTTAATGCAGCTAAAAAACACGGTAAGCGGTAAAAAAAGATGCCTTTAAGGAGTAAATTTGCCGAAGAGATAAAAAAACAACTTCTCAGTACAACCATAAAATCAGAATGTTGTAAAAACTCTTTTATATGTGGCACGGAAATTTTTTCCGGAAGCAGGAAAAACATTTTTTCTTCAGAAATTTCGGCGTACGTGGAAAATCTTAAATCAAAAAAACAAAGATTTTCTTTTGACGAGGATTCCACCAAAGGTTATATAATTGCGGAAAAAGACGGAGATTTATATCCTGCTCCCGGTGCAATGGTGTGTGAAAAGTGCATTTCTGCCCTTATAAGAGGAGTATTTTTAGTAGCAGGTCGTGCAAGCAAAACAAATGAAAATCTTCATGTTGAAATGGTGATGCCTAATGAAGAGGCAACAAAAACGTTAACCCAATATCTTACAAAAGAAGGACTTGCTCCTAAATTTACTGTTCGCCGCGGAGAAGCACTTATTTATTACAAAAAAACTAATACGGTAGAGGAGTTTTTGGCTTATATAGGTGCAAAAAATGCGTTTTTTGAAATAATGAATGACTCAATCGTAAAAAGTATACGCTGCTCAGCAAATCGGCAGAAAAACTGTGATACAACAAATGTAAAAAGATCAATTGAGGCTGCAGCAGTTCAGGTAAATGCTATAAATGCAATAATGAAAAATGAAGGAGATCTGTTAGTACTTTCTCCTGCTCTCCGGGAAACGGCAAAAATACGGATTGAGAATCCGATAGAGTCTCTTGAAGAAATAACCGCTTTGCATATCGGAAGAATAACAAAATCCGGAGTAAATCACAGATTATATAAAATAGTGCAATATGCATTAAAAAAAGGGTATATTGGAAATACCGGGAAAAATAAGACTTTAAAGTTTTTATAGGCTATTTAAAAGCCGGGAAAAAGGGGTACAAACTATAAATGGAATTATGTTCAAGATGTCATAGCAATCCTGCTATGGTATATATAATGAGACAGGATCAAAACGGAAAAAAGTCAGAGGGACTTTGCCTTAACTGTGCAAAAGAATTGGGAATAAAACTTCCCGAAGGACTCGAAAATGCAGGTGAGATCATGCAGAATTTCAACGAAAGTATGCAGAATCTTATCTCCGGAGTCGATGATGAATCGCAAGGCAAGGCCCCCATGATTAATTTTGACGAACTTAACGCTCTTCTTTTCGGGGGAAAAGAGAAAAACGGAAGAAACGGTGCAGACGGTAAAAAGCAGCAAAAATCACAAGCAAAAAAGACTGAAACAACAAGAAAAGCAATAGATCAGTTTTGTATAAA
The DNA here is from genome assembly GCA_944381115.1 of uncultured Clostridia bacterium. Lineage (GTDB taxonomy): Bacteria > Bacillota > Clostridia > Oscillospirales > CAG-272 > SIG673. The sequence continues at coordinate 28,795 of CALWJV010000016.1, read as the reverse complement.
TCTTACAGAAAAAGCAAAAGCAGGCGAACTCGATAAGGTGATCGGCAGGGAAAAAGAACTTGAAAGAATGATAAGAATACTTTGCCGCCGTCAGAAAAATAACCCATGTCTTATAGGAGAGCCCGGTGTCGGTAAGACCGCTATTGCAGAGGCACTTTCGCAGAAAATAGCATGTGGAGATGTTACGTACAGGCTTAAAGACAAAGAAGTTTTGCTCGTTGATATGACCGCTCTTGTAGCCGGAACTCAGTTCCGAGGTCAGTTTGAGGGCAGGATGAAGGCTCTTATAGGCGAGGTCAAGGCGCTTGGAAATATAATCCTTGTAATTGATGAAGTTCACAGTATTGTCGGAGCGGGGGATGCAGAAGGATCAATGAATGCGGCTAATATTTTAAAGCCGGCTCTTTCGCGCGGAGAAATACAGTTGATAGGTGCGACAACGCTTGCGGAATACCGTAAATACATTGAAAAAGATTCGGCACTCGAGCGACGTTTTCAGCCTATAATAGTTTCGGAATCTACTATTGCTGATACGGTAGAGATACTGAAAGGAATAAAGCATTACTATGAAAATTATCACAGAATAACAGTGCCGGATTCTGTTCTTTCAAAGGCTGTAATGCTTTCAGAAAGATATATTACGGATCGCTTCCTACCGGATAAGGCTATTGACCTTCTTGACGAAGCATGCTCATATCTTGCATTACGGTCCGCGGCAGTTGGCGAACTCGCTGAGTACGAGGACAAACTTAATAAACTCGAAAAAGAAGGAAAAGAACTTGCAGAAAAGACAGGTGAGACAGATCCGGATAAATCAAATGGACTCTATGCCCGTATTGCCGAAATAAAAACTGAATGCATAAACTGTCAGAATAAAATTGCGGATCTTAAAAAAGAAGTAGCAGGATTGGTACTTACCGAAGAAGATCTTGCAAATGTAATAGAGATATGGACTGGTATACCTGCAAGCAGTATAACTGAACACGAATTCGATAAACTTTCAAAACTTGAAGAAACGCTCAAATCTCATATTGTAGGACAGGATAAAGCGGTTAATGCAGTAGTAAGGGCCGTAAAACGCAGCCGTGTCGGAGTAAGCGCAAAGAGAAAGCCCATATCATTTATTTTTGCAGGACCTACCGGTGTGGGTAAGACCGAACTTGTAAAAAGACTTTCCGAAGAACTTTTTGACGCTCCAGAATCTCTTATCCGCCTTGATATGTCTGAGTTTATGGAAAAGCATGCTGTTTCAAGAATAATAGGTGCTCCTCCCGGATATGTTGGATATGACGAGGCAGGACAGCTTACCGAGAAAATTCGCCGTAAACCGTACTCCGTAATCCTTTTTGATGAAATCGAAAAAGCACATCCGGATGTATTGAATATATTACTTCAGATACTCGATGACGGACGTATAACCGATGCACAAGGAAGAACGGTTAACTTCGAAAACACGGTTATTGTAATGACGACTAACGCCGGTTCACAACTCGGAAGCGGAATTTTAGGTTTTGGGGATAACAAACAAAAGCAGAATGATGATAAGACGTTCAATGCTCTTTCCGATTTTTTGCGTCCCGAATTTTTGAATAGGGTAGATGAAATCATTACCTTCCGCAGTCTTGACAAGGAGGATTTTAAAAAAATCGCTTCAATAATGCTGGACGAACTTTCCGATGCGCTTAAAATCAAAGGATATAAAGTCTCGTATGATGAAAAAGCGGTAAATACGGTTGCTGAAAATTCATTCTCTGAGCGTTACGGTGCAAGAAATATGAGAAGGTATATACAAACAAATATTGAGGACAGGATAGCAGAAGAATTAATCAATTCTTCAAAGGGTGTGGCTATGATCAAAATATCTGCAAAAGATGATCTTTCTGATACTGTTATTGAATGTGTCTAAATAAACATGATTAATAGTGGCAAAAGCCAGGGAATATATGTTTTTCCGCTGATATACCGTTGTAAAAACAGGTATTGGAATCGTTATTGTTTTTAATAAAGCATTTGACTGTAAAAACGGTGACGGTAATTAAATACGTGCTTAAGGAGACTTTATGATAGATGTTGTCAGGATACCGTTTCAGGAGCCGTCTGGCACAGATCCGGAAAATATTAGATTCTTCAAGAATATCGGAGACAGAGTAAATCCGGGTGAATTGCTTTTTTCTTATGAATATGACGGAGCGCTTTTTGAAGAAAATGCGGTTACAGAAGGACAGGTTCTTGCGATTTTTCTGACCGACGGTGATTCGGCTCCGTGCGGGACTCCGGCAATTGCGATAAGTGTGAGCCGGGACTATTTGTAATTTGTTGATAATAATGATATGACCAAATATAAAAATTAACTGGCACTTTGTAAAGGAAATTCGGAAAATTTGCAAAAAAGAGAGTTGCATATGAAGAAAAAAAAGCAGTTTGCCGTTTTGGCGGATTTTTATGATCGGCTTAACGGTGCGGATTACAATATGTATGCCGATTACATAGAAAATGTCTTTAAAGTTCATGGTAACGGTAGAGAATCACTTTTGTTAGATCTTGCCTGCGGGACCGGAAAACTTACAGAAGAATTGGCGTTAAGAGGCTACGACATGATAGGAGCGGATATTTCGGAAGAGATGCTGACTGTTGCGGTGTCGCGCGCATACCAAAAAAATTTAAGCATTTTATATTTGAAGCAGGATATGAGAAATTTTGAACTTTACGGTACTGTTGACTGTATAATCTGCTCACTTGACGGAGTAAGTTATATTACCGAGACAAATGATGTAAAAAAGTGCTTTAAACTTATTTACAATTACCTTAATCCGGGTGCACTTTTTATTTTTGATATAAATTCTGCCTACAGATTTAAAGAAATTTTTGCAAAGAGGGACTTCTTTTTAGCAGATGACGGTGTATACCTCGGATGGAAAAACGAATTTGACCCCAAAAAAGGTTTTTGTGATTTTATTTTGACGGTTTTTACCGAAAACCCGGACGGAAGTTATGAAAAAAAAGAAGAGGTGCAACGCGAAAAAATGTGGGAAAAAGATGAACTTTGTATACTTCTTCAAGATTGCGGACTTGAAGTCGTCAATGTATACGGAGATCTGAATATGCGTAAGGTGATACCAACAGATGAAAAGTGGTATTTTGTCTGCAGGCGCATGATATAAAATGGCAGGGTTGATTAATGAACGGTTAGTCGGAAATTTTTTGATTACAGGAATTTTTAATATTTGAAGAATTGAAGAATCAAAAAGACTTGAGTTGACAACTTATGCTTATATGTATAAGAATGTAAAATATTTGTGAATGGTATTGACAATTATTAAAATATTTGGTAAAATTACAGAGATAGAAAATACGCACTTGTGTGTTTTCTCCTTACCGCAGATAAATTTTTAAATTTGCGGTCAATGTCCATAAGGAGGTGTAAAGTAATGGCAAAGACAACTGCATATGAAGCGCTCTTTATCATTGATATGGGTAACGGTGAAACCGCTGTTAAGGATCTCGTTGAGAAATTTAAAAACCTCATCGCAGCATCCGCAGAAATCACCGGTGTAAACGAATGGGGCAAACGCCGTTTCGCATATCCCATCAACGATAAAAATGAGGGTTATTATGTTCTTATCAACTTCAACGGTCCTGCAGAGTTACCGGCAGAGTTGAACCGTGTATTCGGGATTACCGAAGGGATAATGCGTTACCTTGTTACTAAGGTAGAGGCATAACAAAACAGGAGGGAAACAAAATGGCATCTTTAAATCTTAATAAGGTAGTTCTTGCGGGACATCTTACCGCAACACCCGAACTTCGCCAAACTCCCAACGGAGTAAGCGTAACCTCGTTTTCGATCGCTATTAACCGTCGTTTCTCAAAAACCAGTGAAGGCACGCAAACTCAAAATGCAAACGTTGATTTTATAAATCTTGTTGCCTGGCGTAATCAAGCGGACTTTATTACGCGTTATTTTAAAAAAGGTAGTGCAATTTGTGTAACAGGGAGCCTTCAGACAAGAAACTGGACTGATCAGCAAGGCACAAAGCGTTATTCCACTGAGGTCATAGTCGATGAAGCATTTTTCGTTGATTCTAACGGCCAACAGGGCGGAGGTATGGGCTTTGCCGCAAACCAGGATTCTTTTGACCAACCCGCCCCTCAATTTTCAACCATGCCCTCAGATAGCGGTACAGATGCAAACTTTGAGGATGTATCGGGTGATGATGATCTTCCGTTCTGATACGGAAGTACTTTTAAGAAAGGAGAATTTATTCGATATAACGGATAAATAAAAGCATAAAATGGATAATGAAATCGTTGTTTCAGAAGAGAACGTTGCTGAAGAGACTGCTTCCGCACCTGTAAAAACTGCAGGACCCCGTCCGAATGCTATTAACCGAAACAAACGCAGGAAAGTTTGTCAGTTCTGCGCCGATAAGATAGATCATATCGATTATAAAGATATTGCAAGACTCAGAAAGTGCATAAGTGAGCGTTCTAAAATTCTGCCGCGCAGGGTTACCGGAGCGTGCGCAAAGCATCAGCGTCAGATAACTGTTGCTGTTAAACGTGCCCGTACAGTGGCGCTCCTCGCATACATCAGTGACTGATAATTTTAAAATAAAAAAACTGCCATAGGTAAAAACCATGGCAGTTTTTTTATAGATAATTTGATCTATCGTTCAAAGTTTTAACAGATGTATGTTTAATTAACTGAACGATGCGGTTAAGTTTTTAACTGAAAAGTATCAGGACACGATATTTAATTTCATGCTCTTCCGTTTGACCCAAAAAGCATGATTTTTTCTTTTACTGCTTCTTTTATATATTGAACCTTAAGATCCCGCATTCCAAGATATGTACTCATATCAAGTGGGAAAGAGGGTTTGTCCATATACTCCTTTACCGCTTTGATACCTGCAGCACAAAGATCAGTAAATATGTTTACTTTACTAATCCCGCAGGCAATTGCACTTTTAAAGTCATTATCCGAAAGTCCTGAGCCTCCGTGAAGTACAAGAGGCGCGGAAACTGCGTTATGAATTTCTGTCAAACGGTCAAAGTCAAGTTTAGGTTTGCTTTTATATGCACCGTGAGCAGTTCCGACCGAAACAGCAAGAGCGTCCACTCCTGTTGCATTCAAGTATGATACTGCTTCATCAACGCTGGTATACATATCGCATTTATCATTGTCGCAATCGTCCGCCGCACCCACATGACCGATTTCGCCTTCAACGGTTGCACCAAATGAATGAGCAATTTTTACTATTTCTGATGTCTGTGAAATATTTTCTTCATAAGGGTTTGCAGACCCGTCAAACATTATGCTGGAAAAGCCGGATTTCAACGCCTCCATACAGCGGTCAAATGTAAGACCGTGGTCATAGTGAACAACAACAGGTACTTTTGAACGTTTTGCGGCAGCCACTATCGATGGTGCAATAAGTTTAAGTTCACCGTAGGGAAGAAGAACTTCGGCAGTACCAATTATTATCGGAGAATTAAGTTCTTCCGCTGCAGCAATGACTGCCTCGAGCATATCTGTATCCGTAGTGTTGAAAAGACCGACACCGTATTTTTTTTTCTGAGCGTCTTTAAGTACATGATCAAGATTTACAAGCATTCTATTTATCTCCGTTTTGTGCGCAATCGCAGTTTATCTTAATTTTTATTTTTTGAAAAGTGAAATGTAAAAGTAAAGTAATTCAGTCTTCTTCAACAGGAGCACGAACTATTCTTTTGTCGGTAAACCAGTCGGTTTCATCTGTACTGCGTGTCGAGAATTCTGAAATCACCGCTCCTTCATTACCCGATGCAAACCAATGAAGAGTACCGGGCATAATTGTAAATTGCTCGCCAGGGTGAAGTACGGTTTCATTAAACACAGTTACGTCGGTAGGCGGAAGAGGAACGCTTATATTTTCTTTATTTCCTTTTTTTCCGTCATTTGAATCTGTGTAAAGATACACCTTGCCATATCGGCAACGAAAGGTCTCTTCCTTACCTTCCATGCCGTTTGTGGGTACATGACGGTGTTCCGGACATACCTGATTTGGTGTAAGCACCATTTCTTTGGCGCAAACACGTTCGGTGTTTACGTAAACTACAAGCTGCAGCCCCACCTTTTCAACCATATTGAATCCGAAGTCTGCAACCTCAATATTCTTTTTTTCTTTCTCGGTAAGTACGATGTTGGCTTTATTATAATATTCTATGGCTGACTCTCTTTGTTTTTGCGCATCTGCTTTTTTCATTTTGAACTGCTCCTTTTTTATTATAATTTAAAAATATCAAAAAGTTTCTTTCCCGTGGTTGGCAATAAAGCCGAAGATGTAATCTTTGGATTGCATTCCGCTTACCGAATCTGTGGCGGCAAGATTGCATGCGGCAGCACCCGAGGCAAATTCAAGTATTTCTTTATCTGAAAAGTTATTGTATATTCCGTAAAGGCACCCCGCACAGAAGGCATCACCTGCTCCGACGGTACCTTTTATATAACCTGATGGGAGTTTTATCGACGGAACAGAGGTAAAATCTCCTTTTTTATTAAGTATGAAACCGGCTTCGGGACAGTGTATTATCGCACGCTCGCGAACACCGCATTCAATGATTTTATGAAGTGAAAGTTTAATATTTTCTGCAATTATTTTTCCGCTTCGGTCTCTGGGCTCGAGTCCCGAAATACCGCAGCCTTCAATTTCATTCATGACAGCATTATCCGTATATTTAAGAGCGGGAATGACTTTTTCGGCAAACTTCCCGCTACTGTCGCTTACAACGTCTATGGACGTCTTTATACCCGCCGATTGGACTTCTTTTAGAAAACGTGCCATTACAGTGCCGCATTCTTTATCTTCTTTATCAAATTCATCAAGAAGAAGTATATAACCAATGTGAAGCATTTTACATGTAAGGGAATCGATAGGTATATGCTTTGGAGAAAACTCGCTGTTTGCGCCTTTATGATGAAAAAAGGTACGTTCTCCGGTACTTTTTATGCTGATTACATCACTGAATGAAGTGGCTGTGGTTTTTGATACCGAAACACCGCTTACGTCAATCCCTTGCTTTTGCATTTCAAAGGTTATGTATTTACCGCCTTCATCGTCACCTACTGTGCCGTAAGCGAACAGCGGAACAGTCTTATCGATTTTTGCTATATCTATAATAGTGTTTGGGACGCACCCGCCGACAGCCTTGGAAACAGAACTTATGTTTGCAAGCATTCCTTTTTCCGGATATACGTCAACGAGTTTAACAAAGTCTGTAAGCATATTTCCAGCAATTGCAATACCGCTTTTTTCCGATCTCATAAGTGTATCAACCGGAACACCGAATATTTCGGACAGACTGACAAGTTGTGTGATTTCAGGGTATCCGGCACCTCTTTCCCATTTGCTGACGGCCTTGTTACTTACAAAAAGTTTTTCGGCAAGTTGTTTTTGAGTTAACCCGTGTTTTTTTCTAAAGTTCAAAATATTTGCCGCAAGACTGATTTTTTGTTCCTTTTTATCCATATCCCTTTCCTTTCAGACGGGTTTAATTTGGCTTATATTTCTATTATACTTCTGCGAAAAAGAAAAGTCAAGAAATTTATGGTTTACGCTTTTACGTAGAATCAGATGAAAATATCTATTTAACGTAGATTTCTGTCTTGATCAGTTTTTATAAGTAAAACGTAAAGGATAAAAAATTATACGGTAATTTTTTTAATCAGAAGATCTATATCTTCCGATCTTGGCGGATTTGATCCTTCTGTAAGACATGCGGCGCTTCCGTAGCAAACTGCATATTTCAGCATTTCTTTTTTGGAAAGACCGAGTTTGAATGCTGTCAAAAATCCGGCAATTGAACTGTCGCCGGCACCAATAGTGGAAATCACCTCTGTTTTTGGTGCCGGACATACAAAACCACCTTCATCGCAATAAAGTACAGCACCGTTTGCTCCGAGACTTATCATTACGTTTTCAATGCCGGAACGGTATAATCTCTCTGCCGCCGTAAGAGCGCTCTCTGTGTCGGTAATTTTTACATCGGTATAAATTGATATTTCCTCTTCATTTGGTTTTATCAGCCAGGGACACAGTTCGGTCAAATCTGAAATGCCGAAAGAGCGAGAGTCAATGACAAGACGGGCCCCCCTTTTTTTCAGATTTACAAGAAATGATTTTATTTTATCAATGTTCATTCCGATCGGTGTGCGTCCTGTAAATGTAACTACTGTATTGCTAAGATCGGCGGGTAAATCTTTAAGAAATTCATCTAAAACTTTGTCTTCGCATTTAAATCCTTCAAAACTTATGCGTGTTTCCTTTTTTCCGGTCGTATGGACGGTTATATTCTGACGTATTTTTCCTTTTACAGTTATTTCAGTAAACTTTATATTATCGGCTGCAAGTTCTTTTTTAAACTCAGTGGCGTTTTCTTCACCGAGTACAATGAAGGCGTGATTATCCGTACCACCGGCATTGAGCGCACGGGATATATTTATACCTTTACCTCCGGCATTCACCGAGGTGATCTTTGCCAGATTTTCAGAATACGGTTTAAAATCTTGTATACTGCAGTGTACATCAAAAGCAGGATTCAGCGTCAGTGTTATGATTTTCATATCTGTACCTTTCCTTTTTTAAAAATTCATCTAAAACTTAATTTCCGCTATGAGGTTTTACGTTGTCTTAAACTCGGGGCTTATTTATAAATATATATTTTTTACAGAAGCGGGGAAAATTTTTTTACATCAAAAACAGGCATAATTCACTTTGATCACTTTGCTGAGAAGTTTAAAGACGGATATATCCAGACTGATCATACGGAAAAAGCGGTTATGCTCCTTTTGAACATATCCGCTTTGCTTTATCGTTTAATTTATTTTTTAAATATTTAAAAATTTTCCGATTTTCATATTTATATGAGTAAATGAGTGTTGTAACAGTACGTCCGCATACAGAATACGGCTGGAAAGCCAGTTAATATGCTATTGCCCAAAGTACCATGTGCTTTGCAGGTTTTCCGCAGCATACACAGGTATCTGAAAGATGCTCTGAAACGAGCGGAATACAACGCGACCCGACACCGGTGAGTTCCTTGACTTTATCTTCACATTCTTCATTTCCGCACCACATTGCTTTTACAAAGCCGTCTCCTTTTTCTGAAAGTGCTGACTTTATCTCATCTGTGGTTTTGCAAACATAGGTTTTGTTTTTACGGTTCTCAAGGGCTTTTTCATATATACCTTTACGTACTTCTTCAAGTTTTTCAGTAACGGCTGTTTCGAGTTCGTCAAGAGAAACGACTGTTTTTTCGCGATTATGACGTGTAACTAATACGCATTCATTATTTTCAATGTCACGTGGGCCGATTTCAAGACGTACCGGAACACCTTTCATCTCGTATTCTGAAAACTTCCAACCGGCAGAATTGTCACTGTCGTCAAGTTTTACTCTGCAAACTTTTGAAAGTCTGTTTTTAAGTTGGTTTGCTTTGTCGAGAACACCTGGCTTATGTTGGGCAATCGGTAGAATTACAAGTTGGATAGGGGCAACGGCAGGGGGTAAAACAAGACCGTTATCATCTCCGTGAGACATAATTATTGCGCCTATCATTCTGGTTGATGATCCCCAAGAAGTTTGGTGGGGATAGCAGATCTTATTCTCTTTATCGGTATAAGTAATGTTAAATGCCTTTGCAAAACCGTCACCAAAGTAATGAGAGGTGGCAGCCTGAAGGGCTTTACCGTCATGCATCAATGCCTCGATTGCATAGGTAGCCACTGCACCGGCAAATTTATCGCTTTCCGTCTTTTTACCCTTGATTACCGGAATCGCAAGATCATTTTCAAAAAAGTCGTTGTAAACCTCAAGTTGCTGAACCGTTTCGCGCTCTGCTTCTTCTGCAGTTGCGTGCATTGTATGTCCCTCTTGCCAAAGAAACTCACGCGAGCGCAAAAAAGGACGGGTAGTTTTTTCCCAGCGTACCACGCTACACCATTGGTTATACAATTTGGGAAGATCTCTGTATGAATGTATAATATTTGCAAAGTGGTCACAGAAAAGCGTTTCCGATGTCGGACGGACGCAGAGTCTTTCGGTTAACGGTTCACTACCCCCTTGTGTCACCCACGCAACCTCAGGGGCAAAACCGGCAACGTGATCTTTTTCTTTTTGCAGAAGCGATTCTGGTATAAACATGGGCATGTATACGTTTTCATGTCCTTTTTCTTTAAATTTTTTGTCAAGGATGCCTTGTATAAGTTCCCAGATTGCATATCCGTATGGACGGATTATCATGCACCCTTTGACCGAGCTGTAATCTATAAGATCGGCTTTTTTGCAGATATCGGTGTACCACTGAGCGAAGTTGTCGTCCATAGAGGTTATCTGCGTCACCATTTTTTTATCCTGTGCCATTCTAAATTTCCTCTGATCTTTTAAAGTAATTTTATTATGTCATATTTTAAAACAAAGTATTTTTTTTACGGAGATAAATGTTATAAAATTATAAAATGACATTTGTGAAAAGAAAAGTGTTTTGTAATCATTTATGCCGGCTTCAAAGTGAATTCAAATCGGCAGTATACATCCTTTTCACTTTGAACCCAAATTGATTCTCCGTGAGCATCAATAATCGTTTTTGCGATATAAAGACCGAGTCCGACGCCGGTCTTATCAAGTCCGCGGCTTTTATCTGTTTTATAAAATCTTTCAAATACAAACGGCAGATCTTCTTTCGGTATGCCCTCTCCTTCATTGTAGACCGAAACATGGATTTTTTTATCCTTTAAAGTTATGTCTATTTTGTATTTACCTCCCGGACGGGAGAATTTGACTGCGTTATCACATATATTGTAAAGTGTTTGATGGATTGCGTCTTTGTCTGCGATTACTTTCATTCTGTCTTCGTCGCAGTTGAATTCTACATCAAGATTTTTTTCGTCTATTTTCTGTTCAAACGAGAGAACTATCTGTCTTGCAACTTCGCATATATCGAATGGTTCAAAAGTAAATTTACGGTCACCTGCCTGTATCCTTGAGAGGTCAAGAAGTTGTCTTACCAAACGGGAGAGCCGGAGAACTTCACTTTTTATTCTTTCCAGATATTCGGTTTGATTTTCCGGTGGGATTGCACCGGATATTATTGCGTCTATGAATCCCGATATAGTGGTCATTGGTGTTTTCAAATCGTGCGATACGTTTGCAAGGAAAGAAGAACGCATATTTTCAAGGTTTTCAAGTCCAGTTGCCATTTGATTAAATGCTTGGGCGAGTTCTGCGACCTCATCATTGCCTTTGACAGGTATACGTATATCAAATTTTCCAGAGGCATAACTTTTTGCCGCGCGACTCATGTCCTTAAGTGGACTGATAATACGCTCACTTAAAAAATAAACAGCGATGAGTGTTGCAAGGAATACCCAAAGGCTTGCAAGAATAATAGTTTTGACTGTGCTTACAAGCAAAACATTCATTCCCTTGGCTGATGAGCAGGCAAACACCGAACCTACTGACGTATTTCCAGAAACTGATTTTATCGATGCTCCGTAATAAAGATAGCGGTCGGTAAAAATACCATTCATGTCGTCGAAGCCTTCAATATTTTCAAACGAGTCAAGAGTTTCAAGAAATTCGTCGGACAAATCTCCGTTTACTGTATTGCTAAAACATTCTTCGTCGCATAGTATAAGTTGTCCGTTTTTATTGAAAACAAAAACTCTCAGATCACTTGAAAAATCAGCCAGGTGTTTAATATAATTCGAAAAAGATACATTATTTTTAAGTTCTGTAAGATCGTACCCGTCATCCGGTTTATAAACCGATGTTATCATCGTTGAAATACTTGTTGCAGAGCGGTTTACAATATCCTGTTTACTTTTAAATGTCTTTATCGTCATGTTTGAACCGATAACAAGTGCAAGTATTGAAAAACTTAAAAATATGATAAGCATGAACACGGTTATATACCGTGTGAAAAGGCTTTTTCTCATTTTATTTATCCGTTTTAAGTTTTATTATATTTTAACTAACGTTACTGAAGTACTTCAAATTTATATCCTACGCCCCAAACAGTTTTGAGTATCCATTTATCTGAAACACCTTCAAGTTTTTCACGAAGACGTTTTACATGAACATCAACTGTTCTGGAGTCACCGAGATAATCAAATCCCCATACTTTATCAAGAAGTTGGTCTCTTGTAAAAACTCTGTTTGAGTTTGAAGCAAGGAAATAAAGAAGTTCAAGTTCCTTAGGTGGAATGTCAACGCTTTTGCCTTTGAGTTTAAGTTCATACTTTTGGAGACTGATCTCAATATTGTCAAATTTTATGATCTCGTCGTCGCTTGCGTTGTCGTGAGCGGTATATCTGCGGAGAACCGCTTTTACTCTTGCGGAAAGTTCCTTCATGTCAAACGGTTTTACAACAAAATCATCAGCACCGAGTTCAAGTCCCAGAACTTTATCAAATGTTTCATATTTTGCGGTTATCATGATTATAGGTTTGTTGGAAATTTCGCGGATTTCGCGACATATCTGCCACCCATCTTTACCCGGGAGCATAATATCGAGAAGAACGAGATCAGGTTCGGAAAATTTGAACTGACGGAGACCTTCTGCGCCGTCATTTGCACATTTTACTTCATGTCCTTCCTTTTCAAGGTAAAGACGAAGCATATCACATATATTGGTATCATCATCAATTACTAAAATTTTTGCAGCCATTTTTCTGTACCATCCTTTTTCTTTATTTTATAAATTGTTAACTTTGCTATTTATTTAACTAAGTTCATTATATACTATTTATTATCAAGATTGGTGAACAAATTGTTAATATTTTAAAAATAGATTAACATTATATAAATTAATGAAGAAACTTCTTGAAATTTGCCTTTAATTATGTTATGATAAAATAAAAATAAATATTTATTTATAATAAAACATTATTTAAACAGGAAGGCTGAAAACAGATGAAACTAGGTATAGTGGGGCTTCCGAACGTAGGAAAAAGTACCCTTTTCAATGCAATAACAAACGCAGGAGCGGAGGCAGCAAATTATCCGTTCTGTACAATAGAACCTAACGTAGGTATTGCACCGGTCCCAGACGAAAGACTTGACAGACTTGCAGAAATGTACAATCCCGAAAAATACACACCTGCAATTCTTGAAATAGTTGATATAGCAGGACTTGTCAAAGGTGCATCCGAAGGAGAGGGACTCGGAAACAAATTTCTTTCTCACATAAGAGAAGTCGATGCAATACTTCATGTTGTAAGATGCTTTCAAAACGACGATATAACACACGTGGAGGGAAATATAAGCCCTAAAAGGGATATAGATATAATAAACCTTGAACTGATCCTTTCGGATATTGAACTTACCGAACGCAGACTTGACAAAAGCAAAAAGGCACTTAAAGGTGATAAATCATTTCAAACGGAAATTGATCTTTTCGAAAGGGTACTTGAGCACCTCCAAAATGGTAAGAATGCACGAACCTTTAAATTTACCGATGATGAAAAAGTAATTATGACCACACTTCCGCTTCTTTCTCTTAAACCGGTGATCTATGTTGCAAATGTAGACGAAAATACACTTATTTCAGGAGTAGAGAAGAATGAGTTTTACAAAGAAGTCGTTGAAATAGCAAATGGCGAACATTCACAGGTGATCCCCGTTTGCGCTGAAATAGAGGCACAGATTTCTGTAATGGACAAAGAAGATAGGGCTATTTTTATGAAGGAGTACGGACTTGAAAGTTCCGGCCTTGACAAAATAGTAACAGCCGGATACAAACTTCTCGGACTTATCAGTTTTATTACAGCAGGACCGAAGGAGGTCAGAGCATGGACCATTGTAAACGGCTCAAAGGCACCTCAAGCGGCAGGAAAAATTCACTCCGATTTTGAAAGAGGATTTATAAGAGCGGAAATAGTATCATACGATGACCTTATGGCATGCGGAAGTATGAATGCGGCAAAGGAAAAGGGACTTGTACGAAGCGAAGGCAAAGATTATGTTATGAAGGATGGGGATGTGACGCTTTTCAGATTTAATGTTTAAATAATAAAATTAATATTTTGAAATAAAAACGGGTAGGTATTACGGTTTTTACACGCAAAATGGTATTCCTGCTCATAATTGAAATAAATTCAGTTTTATTAATTATAGAAAGGATCATATACCATGGCAAAAAAACAAACCGGTTGGGATAAGTGGCGAGAAAAAAAAGCAAAACAGGCTGTAAAAAAGACTCATAAGGGTTATATAATAATTGCGGTACTGTTTTTGGCAGTTGGTGTTTTCGGCGGGTATTTTGCTACAAAGTTTATTACAAAAAATGACTGTTTTGAATTAAACGGGAAAAAAGATTTTTCATATAAAGTCGGTGAAATAATTTCTTATAAAGATGAGGGAATAAAATATATATCGTTAGGTAAAGACAAATCAGGTAGTGTTCAAATTGAAACAAACATGACAAAAGGAAACGACGGAACATTTACTGCGGATACTTCAAAACCGGGTGAATATTACATTATATATAAGGCTGTCGGCGGACGTTGTAATGGTCTTACTCTTTACAGAGCCTTTCGGATAACAGAAAATACGGAAGGAGCAGTTGCATGATGAAAACAAAAAAATTTAGAGCAGGTATTGCCGTATTTCTTGCGGTTATATGTCTTGTTATCGGTGTATTCAGCGGGTTTATTGCATACCTTACGCTTAATAAATTTTCATCTGATGTATATGTAAACGGTGATATTCAGATTCATTTTATTGAACTAGGAAATAAATATACCGGAGATTGTACCTACATAAAAGCGGGTGATACCGATATTTTAATAGACGCCGGTTCTAGGACTTCAAGTATATCTACTATTTCAGCATATCTGAATAAATATATAAAAGATGGGGTTCTGGATTATGTAATAGTTACACATGCACATCAGGACCATTATGCCGGATTTGCTACAAACGAAAACACAGATAGTCTCTTTGATTTGTACGAGTGTAAAACAATTATAGATTTTGCAAGAACAAATCAGGAGATAAAAGATGGCGAAGGAACTAACATGTATGAAAATTACCTTCGGGAACGTGACGAAGAAATAGCGTCGGGAGCCGTTCATTATACGGCTAAAGAGTGTATAGAGCAGAATAAATCTGTTTTTACAGTTTCCGAAGGAATTTACTTGAAAATACTGGATCAAAAATACTATTATGAGGATGCGGAATCCGAAAACGATTACTCTGTGTGCACACTTCTTACTTATGGAGAGGAAAATTTTCTGTTTACGGGAGACCTTGAAGAGGATGGAGAAGAATCACTGGTTGAAAGAAATGATCTTCCAGAGGTCACCGTATATAAAGCCGGACATCACGGATCCAAAACTTCATCAAGTCAGGTACTTATGGCAGCGATAAAACCGGAAATAGTATGTGTATGCTGCTGTGCGGGAAGTTCCGAATATACAGATACAAATGAAAATCAGTTTCCGACACAACAATTTATTGATAATGTTGCGCCTTACACCGATAAAGTCTATGTAACCACGCTTTGTACAGACTATGACAACGATAAATTCCAGTCAATGAACGGGAATATCACCATATTTTGCGGTCTTAACGGTGTAAATATTGTTTGCTCTGCAAGTGACCTTAAACTTAAAGACACAGAATGGTTTAAAAACAATCGGACTGTACCCAAGGCATGGCAATAGCAGAATAGTGAAGTGCTTGAAGTACACGCGGGATATGCTGAGTAAGACAGATTATAAGATTGTTAAAATAAAAAACATGTTATTTTGAAAATACACGGTTTTGGAATAAAATTTCAGTATAATAAGGCAAATCATACATCTGGTAAAAGCGAGAAACCCAATTTTAACAAAAATACTTAATAAGAAAGGAATAAAAAAATGAAACTTTGCGTACTTGCAAACCTTTACGGTTCAAAAACTCTTGACGAAACTCTTGGCAGACTCAAATCACTTGGTGTTGAGGCAGTCGAAATAGGCTCAGGTGGCTACCCGGGCAAGGCTCACTGTAATCCTGAGGTACTTCTCTCTGATGAAAAAAAATTTGAAGAGTTTAAGGCAACAATAGATAAATACGGTATTGAAATTGCCGCTCTTGCTACACACGGAAACTGCGTACATCCGGATAAGACCATAGCAAAAGCGTTTGAGTGCGATTTCAGAAACACAGTACTTTTCGCGGAAAAGATCGGCGTCGATACTATAGTGACTTTCTCCGGTTGTCCGGGAGATTCCGAAGGCTCAAAATACCCGAACTGGGTAACCTGTCCTTGGCCTGACGATTTTTTAAAAATACTTGATTATCAATGGAACGAGGTACTTATACCTTATTGGAAAGAGGCTGTTAAGTTTGCAAACGCTCACGGAGTTACAAAGATCGCACTTGAAATGCACCCTGGATTTTGTGTATACAATCCTGAAACACTCCTTAAACTCAGAGCGGCAGTCGGGGATACTATCGGAGCAAACTTTGATCCATCTCATTTGGTATGGCAGGGAATAGATCCGGTAGCGGCAATAAGAGCGCTTAAAGGTGCAATATATCATTTCCATGCAAAAGACACTAAGATAGATGTATACAATACCGCAAAATTCGGAGTTCTTGATACAAAGCACTACGGCGATGAGATACACCGCAGCTGGATATTCCGTACGGTGGGATACGGTCATGATGCTCAGTATTGGAAAGATATGGCATCAAATCTTCGTCTTGCAGGATACGATAAAGTCATGTCAATAGAACATGAGGACAGCCTTATGTCTATTGATGAAGGACTTGAAAAAGCGGTTGCCTTCTTAAAGGATATACTTATTTCTGAACCGAAACCCGGCTCTATGTCTTGGGCGTAATCAGAAGATTTTCTCTTACATGCTGAATATTTTATAAAGTAAGAATTGATAAAAGACGGTTTATAAAAGTATAATATTAAAATATTTTGTTTTGTAAAAACGCCTTTCAGTAAATGAAAAATACATTTTCAGAAAAAAAGAATGCCGATCGGCATTCTTTTTTGATTTGTATTTATATTCTCGGTGTGCGGTCTTTAGAAGAGATAGCAGCCTCTTTAAGTAAAGCCTTTATTTCCGGATCGGGTTCTTTGTCGCTGTAACTAAGGAGAAGTTCTGTTATATCTTTTGTTCCGTTCATAAGCAGAGACTTTGCTGACGCACGTCTAATATCGGCATCATCATCGCGGAGAACACTTACAAGTGCTTCAACGCTCAGGCGATGTTTTATAAGGCGGAGGGCATTAAGTGCTGCAATCCTTGTTTCCTTCGAGTTGGACTGGTCAATTGCTTTTGTAAGTTTGCCAATTAAGCCTTTATTGGCATAATCTTCCATTTTTTCGTCAAGAGTTTTTTTCTTAAATATATCAAATAATCCCATTTTATTTGTCTCCTTAATATGTTTTAAGTTTTTTCTTGCTTAATTATATCACCATATTATGAACCTTATGTTAAATCAAAAATGTTTTTATAAAAATATTTTTGATTTTTTACAAAATAATTTGTAATTATTGATGTTTATTTATAAATTTCATAAATTTATTCCAGTCATTACGCGAAAGAAAGTGAAGTCCGTGCCGTTTATGATACCCTATCCTTCCTTCATGAAATGTTTCGCCTGTGAGCGGAAGTGCGTCTTTGTGTATAAATCCCGGAAGACCTTGTTTTTCAAATGCTTCACTGGCTGCTACACAGGATAAAAATTCGGAATCCGGGTCTGCCCAGTAGTCCATATCGGCAGAAGCTACGTAGACAAAGCGCGGGGCAATCGAAGCAAGCAGAAAATGTTGATCAAATTTTTCTGGAATATTTGTCTTACGGTGCTTAAGTGCACCTTTACAGAACCAGTACGCAAAATGATCTGTTATGTCAGTTATCAATTCGCCTCTTTTACGGTCACTTCTTTCTTTGAAAAGACCTGTGTTCCCTCTGTTAAGTGAGGCACCAAAACAACCGGAATCATTGGAAAATACGTATTTGAATCTGGTGTCGAGCATACCGGCAAAAAGTGCTGTTTTACCAAGTCTTGAGTGACCTAAAATTGCAGCTTGTTCTGAATCTGAAGACGGAAGAGTCAAAGCGTAGTCAAGAACTTTCATCGCTGCAAATGCCCAGATTCCGATTTTACCACAGTCAGTATCTGTTTTTTGTCCGTCCGGAAGTAAAATTCTGGCAAGCCCGTTTTTAAAGTCACCGTCATCGCTGGTAACGTCTTTATAATATACTGAAAAGACATCAAATCCGTTATCTGCTATTTCTTCTGCCGGATAGTAAAGGCTGGCAATTCCCGGGTGAAAATTAAGAAATACAAAAAAAGGATGTTTTTGACCGTCATTATGAGTTTGGCAAAGCACACTGAAACTGTGACTTCCGTATTTCGTGGTTATTCTCATTTTAACGGTTGAAATAATCACGGTTCCTGCAGAAATACGGGTCTCTATTATTTGCGGCTCTGAAACAGTAATTGAATGGCCAAGTGGGGGAAGATATCCGAATTCATTTTCCTGTAAGATTTTGAGAATTTCTTCTCTTTGCGGAATCACAGGTAATTTTCTTTCTTTTAAGAGATTTTTAAGGTACATAATGCATATCTCCACAATTATCTTGTCTTTAATATTTAAGGCCAATCATTGTTTTGTGCTATTTAAACACTATCATTAACAGTTTAATTTAAAATAATAGCGATGTAAAAAAAATGTTAATAAAACAGACTGGGTATTGTATTTACTATAAAAATAATATA
Source organism: uncultured Clostridia bacterium (assembly GCA_944381115.1). GTDB lineage: Bacteria > Bacillota > Clostridia > Oscillospirales > CAG-272 > SIG673. The sequence goes on along the minus strand of CALWJV010000016.1, from coordinate 10,025 downwards.
TAATTATTATAAATTTTATAATAAGCATGTAATTGTATTAATACAATATTGTATAAAATATTAATGCCGTAAGATCGGCGGAATGGAGATAAAAATGGAAATTCTATATCAAAATCTGTTGCAGATAACATGGCAACAGGTAGTTATGTGGGTAATAGGCGGAATCCTCATTTTCCTCGCAATAAAAAAAGAGATGGAACCGACACTGCTGTTGCCTATGGGGTTTGGAGCGATTCTTGTTAACCTTCCGCTTTCCGGAGCAAAGGAGACGCTGAGTGTCTTATTTGATGCAGGTATAGCCAACGAACTTTTCCCGCTTATACTTTTCATAGGTATCGGGGCAATGATCGACTTTACTCCGCTTCTTACCAATCCTAAACTTATGATATTCGGTGCGGCGGCACAGTTTGGAATTTTCTTTACACTATTCATTGCATCGTTTTTCTTCGATATAAAGGATGCTGCATCCATTGCAATAATCGGAGCCGCCGACGGTCCTACATCTATTTTCGTTGCAAATATACTCGGTTCCAAATACCTCGGTGCCATAATGGTTGCGGCGTATTCATACATGGCGCTGGTTCCGATAGTTCAGCCGCCTATAATAAAACTTTGTACTACCAAAAAGGAACGTTGTATTAAAATGCATGTACAGGGAAATCAGGTATCGAAACTTACAAAGATACTTTTCCCAATTGTAGTTACAATAATAGTAGGGCTTGTTGCTCCGGACGCCGTTGCTCTTATCGGATTCCTTATGTTCGGCAATCTCATTCGAGAATGCGGCGTTCTTAATTCACTCTCCGAAACTGCTCAAAAAGTTCTTGCAAATCTTGTAACGATATTCCTCGGGATTACTATTTCGTTAAAAATGGTTGCAGAGGAATTTCTTGCTCTTGATACACTTCTTATCCTCGGACTTGGACTTATTGCATTTGTGTTCGATACATTTGGCGGAGTCATGATAGCAAAAATTATGAATATTTTCCTTCCGGAAGGAAAGAAAATTAATCCTATGATTGGTGCTGCAGGAATTTCTGCTTTCCCGATGTCCGCAAGAGTTGTTAACAAACTCGGACTTGAAGAAGATAACCAAAATTTCCTCCTTATGCACTCAATTGGTGTTAATGTTTCCGGTCAGGTTGCTTCGGTTATCGCAGGCGGTCTTATACTCAATTTCTTCAGATAAACAGATATTTACATGGTCATTTAAAATTTTTATTCCAATATTAATTACAATAAATTACCTATATAGCCAAAAATTGGCAGAATGGAGAAAAAATGAATTTTATTAATCATACTGTATTACAGGCAGGTGCAGAAACCGGTATTAAATTCGGTTATGATGCAGAAAAATTTTTAAAAGCCCTTTCGGTAATGGGAATGGGTATGCTCGGTATATTTATAATAACCGGTGTTATTATACTTTCTGTCATACTGCTTAACAAAATTACATCGCCTAAAAAAAGAAATAAAAATACACCTTAAAATTTAAAAGCAAATTCCCAGCCGGTAATCCGCTTTTTTGTTTTTAAAAATAGTGAATATAATAAACCGCCGTCCAAAAGACGGCGGTTTTGTTTTATTATTTGGAGATTACGAGGTTGAGTGTCTGACCGGACGCCGCTACATTTCTGTCAACTGTTATAGTGTTGCCCGCAAATGTAATTCCTGCATCGGCACTTACAAGATTATGGGTACCGGAGATAGTTATTGAGCCACCCGTTTTATTATCTGAACCAAAATGTGTAAAGTCTGCGATTGAAATCGTTATGTTTGATGCATCCTCTTTGACAAGTATCGTACAAGCAAAATCCGCACCGGTTATTATCGTCTGTGTTTTGGATCCTTCGGTTGTTGTTGCTTCCCAGAAAGTATATCCAATCGCACCGGAAGAGATATCCATTACTGACTGAAGTTTTTCTGTATTGGAAAGAACTCTATAACTTTCAACAGATGTATATTCAAAGAATTCAGAGATCGATGCTCCAGGAAGAAGTGCGTATTCGTACGTACCGTTTGTGGGGGTTAATCCGTGGTCAAACCAAAGTTCAATGAAATTTCCTCCCGATGTTTTGCTGAGTCTGGCTTTGAAAATATTGTCTCTGTTGTATTCGGACGGAGGTGCATATACTCCTCCGTACATTGAAAAGTAGAACGAAGAATTTGCTGATGTATCAATTATTGATGCATCGCTGTTCGGGATAAGTTCGTTGTTTGGATTACCGGGATCGTCTGCGGAAAGAATAATTGATGTATTGTTTCCGTAAAAAATGTTTTCGATTATTGTTTCTATTGTTTGTTTTGTTTGGTTATTACTTACAGATGTGTTCTTTATTCCTGCGCCGAGGCATACTATTTCATCATCAAATATGAACCAGGATTTTTTCGCTGTAAGATCGGAAATGTATTCGTTATTGTTGTTGTACATTGCGTTTGCTGCAACAGAGAAGTCTCCGTTTACAACAAATCCTGCTGCTGTTGAACTGCCCGAGTAACTTCCTATGTGATATGCTGTTCTCGGTCTTGAATCAACGGTTGTTCCCGGCAGGCGCGCGTAGTTTACATACTCCCAGTAAATATCGGAAATCTGATAGTACGGATTGTAAACAAGAAGCATTCCGTCTCCGGTAAACCAACCTTGCCCGTTAACTGCGCCGATATCCTCTCTAACCGTATCAAGTTTAACTTTTCTTGTTTCAAATTTTGCAGAACGTATAGAGGAGATGGAAAGCGCGGCTGAATATCTTGGTCCTGCAATTATAAGTTTATCCATTGCTGCAAAAGGATGAGCACCGGATATTGATCTGCCTACAAGGTCATTGTCTTTTTCTATGCTTTGAAATTTATGAAGCCCAAAGTTGGTAAGGTAGGGAACAAACGTAGTGTTTCCACTTGAACTGTAGGCCTTTACTATCGAACGAATTTCCTCTGCTCTTTCGTTATCTAAAAGTTCTGCGAGTACGAGAAGAGCGGAAACAGCACAACCTCCCATTTCATCTGATTTTGCTATGTAAGAACTTGCTGTTGTTGCAATAGCGGTACCGTTGTAAAGAGAAGGAATGACTGATTTCATTGCCCAGTCATAAAGAAAATTTAATGCATTGACTTCATCCGGTAGATCTGCTTTTGTGCCGTTAAGAGCATACAAAACAGATGTTAATTTTGAAAATGCGGTTATGCCGTAGGAACCGGATGCCGCAACATTTCCTGAATCTATATATGATCCGTCTGCATACAGACCGGATCCTGAAGTTACATAAGAGAATGAATCTGAAAGATATTCTTCGGAGATTTCCTTTATTCTGTCTGTGTCTCCCATAAGCGCTGCCGTTCCTATCATTATATATATACAGCGATCAATGTCGGATGCTTCTCCGAACGGAGCGGGAAATTTTATTTCAAGTATTTCCGCATATTTCTTTAAGTTTTTGTTACTGATCTTACCGTTTGCTTCGAGAATTAATAATGTATTTAAGAGGTTTTCACCAATATCAAGCCTGTCTGTTTCACTAATATTACGCTGACTCCAACCGGAAGTTGGTGTCCCGTAAATTTTTTCATAATTATATTCAAGGGCGTTTTTAATTATTTTCATTACACTTCTGCTGTGGTAATGCTCTGATCCCTTTGTAGCCCATGCCTTGGCAAGTGTAAACATGTTTTTTTGATGGGCAACTGTTATATCATCTTCATTTGTAATTGTCGTAGAAGGCCAGTTTCCATTTGCACTTGCTGTTCCTTTAATAACAGATACCTCGGCGTCAATATTGGAAACGAAAAGTTTACCTGAATTTGACTTTGCGTCAATTTTTTTATCGCCTTCCAAAAGTTCTGCCAAACGATCGCTAACTTTCGAATCGAGTCTTCCGCAACCGAATAACCAAAGAGGCATCATGGCAAGCGCAAGAATGATGGCTGTAAGTCTTACTGTTCGCTTGAATTTCATTTTGATTTCAATTCTCCTTTACATATTTTACTTAATTTTATGCTACTGCTTACTGTAAATTATATTATATTTTCCTTCAAAATGGTTGAACAGAGTGTTAATATTTTAATAATTTCACAAGTTTTTATTGGCGTAATTTTATGCATTATGCACATTTTACAAAAAAAACATTTAAAAATTGGCAAAGGTTACAAATTGAACATTTTTACTCAAATAATTAGTCTGTAATAACGTTTTTTTTTGCAAGATTAATAATTATGTTACAATTTAGGGATTGCATTTTTGTAATTGCTATGGTATACTAATTTTACAAGTTTTGATTTTAAATTTAAATAAGAAAGGGTTGATTTATTTGAAGAGAGTAATTTCCATATTGCTTATAATCACAACACTTATGGGCTGTTGCACCATGATGTTTGCCTGTCGTGAAAAAGAAGGCGGTGATGGAGAAGAGAGTAAACTGGATTATTCTACTGACGTAGTAGTGGATTTCAGCGTTGCGGGAACTGCAGAGGCAAGCGGTCTTACAGTCAAAACAGATGTTGTAAAAAATACTTGGGATTCTGCGTCGTGGAAAACAAACGCGAGTTTGGCAGTTTGGAATACGGCGTCAAAAAAATCCGTTGAGTTTGCTTTGCCAGCAGACAAAACAAATCTTGATTTGTATAAAGAAATCAGTATTTGGATCAATAATACTTCGGGAAGTATATTTACACTTGCATCGCTGTTGCTTGTAAGCGACAATACATCGACGCAAAATGTGATAGACGGATACAAAGTTTCTTCAATACCGATTTATCCAGGTTGGCATCAATATAATTTTCCGTTCAGTGAAATGCTCACTGTCGGAACTCCAATAGGTATTACCAGTATAAGCAAAATTGTATTTGATACCGCAGGCGTCACAAATGCCGCTGATGTAGAAATGAATATTGATTCTATATACATGAAGAAACAAAAATTCGGTTCTACAAAGTTTTTCTCGTATCCCGAACTTACCGGCGCCGTCTTATTTTACGATGAGCACAATAAATTTGTATATGATCAACTCCGCTATGTCCTTGAAGAAGGCGAGGAGCACGTCGAAATTATTTCCGACGATGATACTACATATGTTCCGATAGCCGTACTTGCTCAACACAGAGGAGCAACGGACATTTCTTCAAGTGCAGAAAAAGTATCATTTAATTATAATGGTCAGGCATACAACTTTACACCTGATTCTGAACTTACTTTTACCGGAATAGAAAGCGGATTTATACCCGGACAGGTAAAAACGCTTAAACCGGTAGTTGTTGGAAATTATTTAATGTTGCCAATGGAATACTGCGCATCAATTTTAGGTTATCAACTTTATTACAATAAAATGGGGCTCGCAATTTTCTCCGATACTGAGGAACTTGTATTCCAAAGCGGAGATTCTTACGAAGATGAAAGCGACTTTGTTACCGATAAAGTATATGACCTGATACTTGATATTGTACATGAAGGTTACAGCGGAAAAGAACTTCTTCAGAATATGGATGAACTTTACGGTTACGACGGACACACAAAAGTCCTTATAAATCAAGATCGTTTTGATGAACTCCGTGAACTTGTAGAAACAGATCCTGTTTACTCTGCATGGTTCCGTAGATTTGAGGCTGCATACAGTCAAAGTCTTCCCACAAAGAAGTTTGTGTTTGGACTTTATGACGGATACCGTATGCTTGATATAGCACGTGAGCTTCAGGAACTTTGTATTGCTTACGGATTCCTTTATAAAATGACGGATAACGATGATTACGCGGAAGTTGTTCTTGATGCAATGCTTGATTTTACAGCTATGGTGGACCCATGGACTAAACAACCCAGTTGGCATGCAGAACACCCAATTGACTTTGGAGAAATAATGTACGGATATGGTCTTGCATATGACTGGCTGTATGATTGGTTTGATGATGATGACCGTCAGACCATAGAAGACGCAGCATGGGAACTTGGATACGGAATGTTCCTCGGATTCGGAAAATCCGCTCAATGGTGGGCAGATCCTCAGAATTATGAGGACTATAAGGCAAATATTACAGATAAAGAGCGCGAGGAAGAGGACTTTATTAAGCTTTCCGGTATACCTGGTCTCGACGGAGGATACCGTCGTCTCAGTTGGTATTACCCCGGAACTGAAAAACTTAAGGAATTCGGAATAACTCAGGATAACGGTCTCCGTACTCAGTTTGTTATGTCAACTGAAGCTCAATACAGACAAGACCTTTGGGTAAACAACTTTAACGCTGTTTGTAACGGCGGATTGATAGTATTCGTTTTAGCATTTTCAAATGTAAATGAGAATTTCAGGGCTGCAAGCGAATATACACTTGATTGTACAAACTTTGGTGTTCCGTGGGGCTTTAAAGACGGATATGCTCCTGACGGGGGATATCCTGAAGGAACCGGTTACTGGGACTACGGTACAAGATATTCGGCACAGCTTCTTGAGGCAATGCACTGTGCAACCGGTACGGATCAAGGATGGATTGATCTTCCGGGATTTAGCGAAAGTTTTTATTATTGTTTCAACGTTGAAACATCTACTGTAGGATGTTGGAACTATCATGACGCAGGTGAAACTCCTTCATTAATGAACAAGCAGTTGATTCCTTGGGCGGCATGGAGACTGCAGGATAAAGGTCTTGCAACCCTTTATATGAAATATTCAAAAGAAGATAAAGCGTCAAATCATGCATTTGCACTTATGTATTACGATTCATCACTGTTTGAAGATGATGTAAACCTCCCACTTGATGTCGTTTATACCGGACTTTCAATGAGTATGTTTCGTTCTGACTGGGAGACAAACGCTGTATACGCAGGACTTCATGGTGGATGGAACAACTGGTCGCACAGTATGCATGATATTGGACAATTTATAGTTGAGTTTGACGGTGTAAGATTCTTTACTGTTTTAGGAAAAGACGAATATAACATCACAGCATATACCGCTCCTGGAGGAAACCCGAGTAATCCGACGTATAAGAGCAATCCTCAAGGATACTGGCTGTACAGAAACCGTGCAGAGGGAACAAATACACTTGTTATAGACCCTGTGACAGTTAATACAAGTAACTTCTCAAAAGGAGATGCGGGACAGAAAACAAACTGGGATCAAATGCATGACGTATATTCCGCAACACTTCGTTTTGAAAGCGGAACAAATTCTGCACTTGCAGTTGTTGATATGTCTGTTGCATATGATGCATCGTATCTCAGCAGAATGGTTAAAGGTTCAGGAAGAAGAGGACTTCTCCTTACCGAAAACCGTTCAACCGTAGTTATTCAGGATGAATTTACTCTTACAGCCGACAAAAAACATGTTGTATATTGGTTCGGTCATACACCTCAAGGAACCGAAGCGACTATTTCCGATGACGGAAAAACAGCAATCCTTACTGTTGACGGAAAGAGTATGCTTTGTCAGATAGTTGTCCCTGATGGAGCAACATATGATTTCAAATTCTCATTCGGTCCTGCAGATTACTTACCCGAAACCGGACTCAGTACGGTTGACGGAGAATACTCACGTGTAGGTTTAGGTAAACTTATAGCAAAAGGAACAAATCTCTCAGGAACGATTAAACTTGCTATTGTTTGTCGTCTGCTTTCTTCCGGTCCTTCCAGTTATACTTATATCGATATTGATGATTGGAAAGTAGACTGATACGTTAATTCCATTATTAAAGAGACGTAAAGAGATTGAAAAATAACTAAACGTTCAGGAAGAATTTTGTGATTGTTGGTTACCCGGTTTCATTAACGATTAAAATTTTGATTGAGAAATGAAAAACGGGTATGGTAAAAGAAGACTGTCTTACAAAAGGCAGTCTTTTTTTATTTTTATATGAAAAATAAATTATTTATTTTTAAAAACTATTGACAAAATTATTTAAATATGGTATACTAACATAAGTAAAGGTGATGACCGAAAACGAGTAGAATTAAATCTTGCTTTCAGAGAACTGTCGGTTGGTGAAAGACAGTAAGCGGATTTCTTTTGAATTACATTTCGTGAGCCGCAGGTTGAAACAGCAGTAGGCTTTGCCGGGTACGCCCGTTACAGCGAAAAAGCATAACTGTAAGCTTTTAAAACATTTGACAAAATTTTACTTTGAATATTATTTAAAACTGTTTATGTTATAAATGCTTATAAAGTGCTTTGTAAGGTTCCTTTCCGCAAGGAGGGAATAAATTGAGGTGGTACCGCGGAATTTTTTCGCCCTCTGGGATTTAAGAGGGCGTTTTTTGTTGCATTCGCCCTTATGAAAAATAAAAAAAGAAAGGTGTGAAAAAAATGGCAACATCAGGAGTGATTTTAACTGTCATTCTATTAATCCTGTTTTTCGGTATGATGCTTATTACCGGATTTTACTGCAGAAAGCACGCAACTTCAGTTAACAGTTTCGTCCTCGGAGGCCGTAATGTCGGACCGTGGTTGACTGCTTTTGCATTTGGTACTTCGTATTTTTCGGCTGTGATTTTTGTAGGATATGCAGGCCAGTTCGGATGGAACTTCGGTCTTGCGTCTACATGGATAGGACTTGGAAATGCGTTTATAGGTTCACTTCTTGCATGGGCAATACTCGGAAGAAGAACACGTCTTATGACAAATCATATAAGAAGTAAAACAATGCCGGATTTTTTTTCAAAGAGGTACGGTTCGGAAAAATTAAAAATAGCGGCGTCTGTTATTGTTTTCGTGTTTCTTATCCCTTATACTGCATCTCTTTATAACGGACTTTCAAGTTTATTCAATATTGCGTTTAAAGTTGAGTACTGGGTTTGTATAGTAATAATGGCAGCGCTTACATGCGTATATGTAGTTTTCGGCGGATATATGGCAACAGCTATAAATGACTTTATCCAAGGAATCATAATGATTGGAGGAATAATCGCCGTCGTGGCCGCAATGCTTATAAATAACGGAGGGTTTACCGAAGCAGTCAATAAACTTTCTCAAATCCAGTCACCATATCCTGAAACTGCAGGTGCAAGCGGTGCATTTACATCGTTTTTTGGTGCTCAGCCTATTTATCTTGTTGTTGTTATTTTGCTTACGTCTCTCGGTACATGGGGACTTCCTCAGATGGTCGGTAAATTCTACTCCATAAAAAATGAAGATGCTATAAAAAAAGGAATGATAATTTCAACTGTCTTTGCTATTGTAGTTGCAGGTGGATGTTATTTTCTTGGGGGGTTTGGCAGGCTTTATACAGATAAACTTACTAACGGTGCCTCTGAATCCTTTAAAAACTTTGATTCAATTATACCTACTATGATATCAACAATGCCAAATGCAATAGTTGCAATAGTTATTATATTGGTTTTGGCAGCGTCTATGTCTACTCTTTCTTCTTTGGTACTTACATCTTCATCCACACTTACATTAGATGTAATATCACCAATGTTTAAGAAAAAAACATCACCGAAAACAGATATTCTCATACTTCGTATATTTATTGCTTTCTTTGTTGTAATATCTGCGGCTCTTGCAATTATTAAGGATTTAAACCCAGAGTTTACATTTATTGCTCAGATGATGGGCGTTTCATGGGGAGCGCTTGCGGGTTCATTCATGGCACCGTTTATGTATGGCTTGTACAGTAAAAATGTAACGAGAGGTGCATGTTGGGCAAGTTTTATAACGGGGTGTGCAATTGAAATTTTTCAACTTGTTTTAATGGTTGGAGGATTTACTCTCCCGGGATTTTTTGGTCTTATATTCAAAAATTCTCTTTACTCAGGGGTATTTGCAATGTTGCTCAGCATGATAATTGTCCCGACAGTAAGTCTGTTTACTCCCAAGTGTGATAAAAATAAGGTAGAGCAAATATTCAATTGTTACGAAAAAGAAGTTACTGTTTCTGTTAAAGAAGCACTTGGAGAATAAGGTTCCGTATTTTAAAAGGGCGAAAACTTAAGTTTTCGCCCTTTTATTTAATTAAAATCTAATATGTTTTGATTCAGAATTCCGTATATGCAAAACTTTTTCATTACAATAAAATTCAAAAAAAAGATTGACAATTTTTTTTAAAAGTTAATA
>CALWJV010000015.1 GCA_944381115.1 uncultured Clostridia bacterium | reverse complement strand
CATTCCCTTATCTTTGAAAAACAATTTGATATTTCTTTTGATAAGAATGAAAGCCATACTCATTTTTCTGCACCTCCCACCAATGTTTTCCCTGTAACAGCAAGAAAAACATCATCCATTTTCCCTTTTGTTATTTCGTAATCATTAAACAACTGAGGATTACTAATAATCAATTCAGTTGCTGCCTTTGTATTCGGTACAGAAAGGCGATCACCGTTTCGGATTTGCTCATATTCCACATCAAGTTCTTTAATATCCTTTTCATCTACACCGTAAATTGTGATGTAATCTCCAGTATATATATTTTTTAATTCAAGCGGAGTACCCTCTGCGGATATTTTACCATCATCAATAATTACTACATAATCAGCTTCCGCAGCTTCTTCCATGTAATGCGTAGTTAAAAATACTGTCATATTTTCATCTTTGCGAAAACTTGATATAACATTCCAAATAAGTCGGCGTGTCTGCGGATCAAGCCCTGTTGTCGGCTCATCAAGAATAAGGATTTTAGGTTTATGAAACAAAGCCCTTGCAATATCAATTCTTCGGCGTTGTCCTCCTGATAATTTACCAACGGTACGTTTCAACAAATTTTCAAAACCTAATATTTTCGCAAGTTCCGTAAGACGTTTCTTAAATTCCTTTCCAGTAATGCCATATAAAGCGGCGCGGCTTTCCAAATTATCATAAACAGAAAAGGCAGAGTCCAAGACAGATGATTGAAACACTACGCCTAGTTCACGCTTAATATAGTCCATATCATTATCTAAATCGTGTTTATCAATAAAAACGCTTCCACTGTCTTTCGACAGTTGTCCGCACATAATATTGATTGTAGTTGATTTTCCTGCCCCGTTGATACCAAGAAAGGCAAACAACTCCCCTTCTTTCACACGGAAACTCAAATTCTGAACAGCGTTTACATTTCCAAAACTCTTGTTAAGATTATTGATTTGAATAATATTGCTCATTAAATTTCCTCCTATATAATCGGTTTTAATTTCGCATAGAGAACAATAAATATAATCTTTTCCTGTTCTAAACGAATCCCAATTAGTAGATGCAGTGCAATACCGTAAATTAAATTCATTATAGCATAGTGGATTACCAAAGTCATTATGAAAGAGAACACATCAAATAATAAATTGTGGTAGGCAAAGTTTTAATTTTTGACTGCCGCAATTTTAATATTCTATATGTTACATTTTTTTATTTATAGATAATAGCGACATGTACAATTTCTCGTGCTCGTGCCTGTACCTCATTCATTCGGCCAACCCACAACATCGAGTTTTCTGCTTTGAATTGTTCGGTCACACCCTCCTTGCCAGCCATTTGCTCGACCAATCGAAACATCATTTCCGTTGCCTGTTAGTCAATATCAGCAAGATAATGGTTCAATTTTTCGCTTGTAAGTAGCGTGGTGTAAACCGCCGTTTATATTCCTGTAAGTAACGTTTGTGACGCAGCCCCCTTAAACCGATAGATTTGTGTTTTTTCGGTTGGTTAAGTAAGGCAAGGAATATAATAATCTCCCCACAACTCATACCATAAACCATTTTTTCATCAAAAATGTACTTGTCCATATAATTAATCCTCAATTTGCACATACATCACAGTTCTCCGGTTGCCACACTATGTTATATCTTGTTATGAGATTTTCTTGCCCTTGATTTTATTGTTAAAGCAATTCCTAACTTAATTAAAGTTTGAATAAACATCTCGACAATTTTTAATTGTTTCAAAGTCATCATTAAAGACATTATGTTTTTTCTGACTTATTAACCGTTTATTCACCTGTTTACTTTTTTATTACCCAATGTATAGTTGAACTTCCCTTATTTTATAAAGGTTTAACATAGTTTTAGCAAGCATACACATTCAACGTGTTCTGTTCTCTGAAACATATTAAACGGTTGAATTTCTTTTATTTCATACCCATATTTTGAAAGTTCTGAACAGTCTCGGGCAAGAGTATCAGGAGAACATGAAATATACACGATTTTTTTCGGTAAAATTTTTCCTATGTGCTCTATAAGCGACGGGGCACATCCCTTTCTCGGAGGATCAATGAGCAAAACATCTACTGCTTTCAGATTACACTCTTCAGCCTTTGCACATATAAATTGGGCATTTGTTATACCATTTTGCGCAGCGTTTCTTTTGGCATCTTCAACTGCTTCGGGAATAACCTCAATACCGATAAGTTTTTTGGCTTTTTTTTCAAAAATAACTGAAAGTCCAACCGTTCCGATACCACAGTAAAGGTCTGCAACAATATCCCCCGGCTGTATATCCGCAAAATTTGCCGCAGTTTTGTAAATAAGTTCTGTACAACTGTGATTTACCTGATAAAATGATAACGGATTTATGGTAAAACGAAGTCCGCAAAGTATATCATCAATGGTATCTTTACCTGCAAGAGTTATACATTTTTTACCTAAGACAACATTAGTGTCATCGGGATTAACATTTACAATTATCGACTTTACTTCCGGATATTTTTTCATTATAATACCGGCAAGTTCTTTATCCCCCTTAAATCCGTTCGTCCTGCAAACAAAACAAACCATTACTTCTTTTGTGTTTACCCCGCACCGAAGATATATATAACGCAAACAAGGCGTATTGTTTTTCTTAAAATATTTATATAAAAAATCATATACAGGTGCAAGTAGCGGCTCTTGAAGAGAGCATGATGATACAGGTATGATTTCATGAGTACGGGTTGCATAAAAACCTATTTCTCCGCTTTTCGAAACCGGACATTGAAGTTTATTACGATAACCTTCGGATTTGGCAGAAATCACATCTTTTACAGTGAACCCACCGAGTTTAAACCGTCTGAATTCATTTTCCACACGCAGGCGTTTAACAGTGTTTTCATATTCATAATTTATATGGCGGTATACGCATCCTCCGCAGCGTGAAAATACCGGACATGATGGAGAGATCCTGTGCTTTGACGGTACTTTTATCTTCTCAATTTTTGCAACATAGTAGTTTTTTGCATTTTTTATGATCTTTATATCAAGTTCATCATCAGTAACACCGCCTTGAATAAAAATAACTTTTCCCCGATATTTTGTGACACCAAGCCCTACGTAGTTCATATCATTTACTTTAACTGTAAGTAAATCATTCTTTTTTAACATACCCTTCCTCTTATTAAAACATTTTATGTTTCATTGTCAGAAAATAAACAGGGCTGAAATCAAATGCAGATATTGCATTTAACTTACAGCCCCTTTATTTTATTTCGAACGGTGATTAAAATAAACACTGCTTGATCACGTTCAATGTCAAGACATTTTATTTGTACTTACGCTTTCTTGCTGCCTCTGACTTTTTCTTACGCTTTACGCTGGGTTTTTCATAATGCTCTCTTTTACGCATTTCTCCCATAATTCCAGACTTTGTTACCTGTCTTTTAAATCTACGAAGAGCGTTTTCCAAAGATTCGTTCTCTTTAATTCTTACTTCTGCCACTTTATTTCCCTCCCTTCGCATAACGGCAAAGGAACCATTTATATTTACTTTTTTATTATACACTTCTGAAAATATTTTGTCAAGTCTTTTTTGAAATTTTATTTGCCTTTTTTAAAAAATCTTCTTTTTCCTCTTCATTTAATTTAAATCCGAGACGACATGAAATATTTTCCGGCAAAAGGAGCAGTATGAATATTGCAACAAGCGGAGAAAAGAAAAGTCCTGTAAATCCAAAAAGCCTAAAACCTACATACATAGAAAAAAGAGTTATTAAAGGCGAAAGTCCTATTCCCGAACTTATTACTCTCGGCTCTATAAATCTCCGTACAACAGTTGCTGTTACATTAATTATTAACAGACCCACGGCGGTGTAAGTATCTCCGGAGATCCATGCCCATATCGTCCACGGAATAAGAACAGTACCAACTCCGAGTATCGGAAGCATATCCACAGCAGCAACTATCAGTGCAAGGGTAAATGCATACTGAATATTAAGCATTAAAAAACCTACAAGTAATTCAACATAAGTTATGAACATCAGTATAAAACATGCTTTTATATACGATATTCCTGTGTTTGTAAGTCTTCGCTTTAATGTAACGAATACAGTCTTTGCCTTTTCAGGTAAAAAAGAAAAAAAGTTTTCGATTATGCTGTCATAATCAGTACAAAAATAATACGACGCCATAATCAGTATTACAGTAAATAATAAAATTTCCGGGAGCATTCCAATAATATATGCTATAAATTCGGGAAGGCGTAAAACCCAATCGGAAATTATATTTTTTACTGAACTTGCAACCGTTTCCGATAAATTTCCGCCGATTGCATCAATAAAAGGAATTTTTTCTGCTATCCTGTCTAAAATTTCAAAAAATTGTCCAATATACCGATCGGCATTTTCCGAAACGGAAAGCGTAAATCTCTCTATTTCAGTTATTAGCCTGTTTATTATTAAAAAAGTGATGAATCCGAATATACCTACTGCAATCAAAACAATCGCTGCACTGAGAAAATGTTTTTTAATACCGGTTCTTCTATTAAGTATTTTTATTGGTCTATTAAATAGTGATGCGAACAAAAATGCTATAACAAATGGAAGAATGAGCCTGAAAATAAATTTAAAGAAAAGAAAAATTCCAAAAACTATCAGTATTAACTTTAAAAGTTTTTTTATTCCATCACTCATTTTTATTCCTCCATAATGAAAAATCGTAAATTATTATATTCTTTTTTACTTTTTGTTATTCATTGTTTCAAAAAAGGTTTTACTTTAATAATCATTTTATTGTTGACAAAATATAAAAATTATTATATAATAAAAAAAAATACTTCGCGCAACGAGTTTTAAGAAAGGAGCGGCCTGATATGAAAATAAACTGGAATAAAAAATATACTACCTATGCAATATACTCTGCTTTGATTTGCGCCGCAATTATATTTTGCATTTTCATAGGGGTATACATGAAATACATCTGGAATGCCTTTCTTTTCGTCCTGAATGTCTTTGCGCCGCTGATATACGGTTGTATAATCGCATACCTCTTAACACCTTTGATGCGTCTTTTTGAGCGAGGTGTGTTTGCAAAAATAAAACACGGTATGATTCGCCGTGTAATAAGCGTTACACTCACATATATTGTGTTTATTTCAGCGCTCTGTCTCTTGGTTTATGCCGTAGGACCTCAACTCGGAAATAGTTTAAGCAACCTTCAAAAAGACCTTGCCCGTTATTCAAATGACTTACAAAACTGGCTTGATGATATATCCGAAAGATCTCCGATACTTGCTTCTGCTGTAGCCGCCATCATGCAAAATTTTGATTTTTCAATATTTTCCCAGCCTTTTGAACAACTTATACAGAGCACGTATGAACTTATTATAAAATTCTATCCCTATATCCTAGGTTTTTTAAGTTCATTTATGATACAACTAAAAAATATCTTTATTGGTCTTATATTTTCCGGATACATTCTTCTCTACAAAGAACTTGTTTTTGCTCAAATAAAAAAATTTATTAATGCTTTCTTAAAAACCAAAACGATAAATACTATTAAATCTGTAATCAAAACAGCAGACAAGACCTTCGGTCAATACTTTACGGGGGCGTTTCTTGATGCGATCTTCGTTGGAGTAATTACAGCGATCGCCATGTTGATATTCCAGATCCCTTATATACCACTTATCAGTGTCCTTATTGCTTGTACAAATGTTATTCCTATTTTTGGACCGTTTATAGGAGGTATACCAAGTTTTATAATAATCTTTATTTCCAATCCTCTTAAAGCACTTTGGTTTGTAGGTATTATTTTAGTGATACAACAAATTGACGGTAATATTATCGCTCCGAGAATTTACAGCGGTACCACAGGAATTCCCGCAATTGCAGTAACCGTCTCACTTATTGTTATGGGCGGACTTTTCGGAGTTATAGGAATGATAATAGCCGTTCCTGTATTTGCACTCATAGGAAAATTTTTACACAATGTAACAGAAAAAAGAATTGCTGCAAAAGCAGCGGCCGAAAATGACATCTCCCATTCATCAAATGAGTTACAAACTTTGGATGATAATTCTGAAATCATTGATAAATCTGTTTTGAATACAACCGAATCCATAAATGAAAAAAATCCTGAAACTATAATTCAAAATCCCGATTCGGAATTTAATCTACAAAAAATTAATGACAATAATATCATACAGGATACAGTCTCAAATACTACTGTCAATAATGTTGATAAAATTGAAGACAACAGCGATAACACTACAAGTGTAATTTTAACTGAAAACATAGAAAATAAACCTTCAAAAACCAAAAGAACAAACACAAAAAATAAATTATCGAAGCATGACAAAGATAATCCAAAACATTAAATTATTTTGATTTTATATGTAAAATTATTATACAATTAAAGTTTAGAAAGGGGTACAAAGGTGAAATTTTTTGAACCAAATGAAAACAGAACTACGGTCGCTGTTTATATTTTTCTTGTTGCTCTTTTCTGCATTTTTTGCATTATATTTGGTATAAATATACAATATGTATCGATAATTTTTAACTATGTCATGAGTATAATAAGTCCAATCGTTTACGGTCTTATACTCGCATTCCTTATCAGTCCTCTTGTTAAATTTACAGAAGAAAAATTACTCCGTAAAAAAAAGGAAAAAAGACTTGGTTTCAAGCGAGTCTTAAGTGTTATAATTGTTTATTCTGCATTAATATCTCTTCTTGCTCTTTTATTTGCAACAGTCATACCTGGTATAGCCAAAAATTACGGATTTTTTATGCAGAATTTCTCTGACTCAGTTGAAATTTTCCAAGGAAAAATTGCTGAGATATTTAACCAGATCTCCGGTGCAAATTCGACATATGCATTTTATAACATAGTTCCGGACTTAAGAAATTCTGTATCGGAAAATATGTTTTCCGATACCCTTAGAAATCTGGACGGATTTGAAATTATATCAGAATCCGCAACACAAAACGAAGTAAAAGAAATTTTTAATCAGATTGCTGAGTCTCTCAAAAAATGGATAACAGATTCACTCCCGACAATTTTTTCATCTGCCATGGCAATAATAACCGGTGTAAAGAACATTCTTCTTGCCACCGTTCTTTCAATATATTTCTTGATAAGTGAAGAATTCCTTATTTCTTATGTTTCAAAAATTTCCAAGACATGGCTTCCTAGTGGTCTTTATAAAAAACTTAGTTGGCTTATTGATAAATGTAAACAGATTTTCCGAGACTATATTGTTGTAAGGGCCTTAGACGGTATTATAGTCGGAATACTTACTTATACCTGTCTTGTCATATTCCAAACACCCTATTCAGGATTTCTTGCAACTATAATCGGATTTGCGTCTATATTCCCGTTTATCGGTCCAATTGTTGGAATTCTTGTTGGCGCTTTAATAATTATGATACTTAATTTCAAGTATTTATTTATTTTTCTTACTGTAACAATAGGAATTAATATTCTTGATTCAAGATTTATTGAACCTCTTCTTAACGCCGGACGCCAAAACAGACTTTCTGCCTTTTGGGTTTTTACTTCAATTGTAATTATGGGAGGATTTTTCGGACTTGTTGGAATTCTTATAGGAATACCGATGTTTGCGTTTATATACACTGTTGTAAAAGAATATGCTGAGGACAGACTCAAGAAAAAAAGTCTTTCCGTAAACACTTTTGACTGGTTTACTGTTTCAGAAAAAGTACCTTTACCTAAAACAGAAAAGCACGACGAAGAAATTCAGGATATAAAAGAATACTATACCGAAAAACAGGCAGATGATGAAGAAGATTACCAAAAGATGAAAGAATCTTTAAACAAGGCATATTCATCCGCAAAAGGATTTTTTAAAAAGTTCAAAAAGAAAAAATAATTTTTATATTAAATAATTTAATTTTGTGTACTGTCCCCCAATATGTTATAAATTAAAAATCGGTTTATCAAGCATTAATAGCTTGATAAACCGATTTTTCAGTTATTACTTGTGTTTTTACTCAAAATCATATTCGGTCAAAAAAACTTCCTTCCATTGCGCACTGCCGTTTTCACAATAATATGTATTTACGCTGTATTTTCCTGCTTTTGATTTGAGCGGAAATGGAAGCAGTTTACCGTAAACCGTAAATTCTGTATCTTTTCCGTCCGTCTCATATATACGGACAACTTTACCTTTACCGTCTTCAGAAAATTTAATTGCGGAAATCATAATGTTTTCTTTATTACATTCGATTCCCTTAAAATTATCAGAAAGGACACCCTCATGCTTGTTTTCGATAATATATACAAGGGGAGTATTAAAAAGTTTTGCTTCTTTTATTATCTGACCGTAGCTTTCGTTTTTTGAAACACCCTTGAATGAATACTCAAACTCTGAAAGTCCTTGATCCGTGTATTCAGACTCCTCTGTTCTTGCTCCTCCGTGATCAGCATATATCGGACTGCGTATAACGGTCATGTTCATAACATTATCTTTAACAGAAAAACTATACTTATTATTATTAATGATCGTACAACCGAAATTATCTCCTTTTGCCATTATCCACATTTGGCCGCATTCCTCTTCGCCGTCTGCAGGACGTTCTATCACACCGAACGGTATTTCATAATATGCCTTTGCGTTTATAATGCTTGTTTCAAATGCAAGTTTAAGCATCTTGTGCTTTTCATGCCAGTCAATCGACGCTTTTACATCAATACTGTTTTTTCCTTCATCAAGTGTAAAATACTGTGTAAGCTTTGAAGTATCATAATAACTTTCCACTTTTATAATTGCTCTTACAGGACCTTTTTCAATAACTGTCATTTTTGGATTTTTAAATACGCCTATCTTTTTATCAAAAAAATTTTTTCCGTGCGACCATGTGTCATGCTCTGTTTCGTCAATCACTATCGGAACGGCACCGTATCCGCTTAAAAATTCTGTCTTTTTTTCTTTGTCAAAAAACGAGGATATAAAACCTGTTTCTTCATCAAATTCTACCTTTATACGATCGTTTTCAAATCCGTTATTATAAACCTTTATAGGATTTTTAAAGTCTTTTTGTAGCTTTCCAATGTAAAAACTGATAGGCTGTTCCGTTTTCTCGCTTGCAGTTATATAATATGTTGAATAACCCATTGCAGGTACCTTGGCAGTAAACACCGTATTATACTTTTGCCAACACCAATGTGAACCGACATGCTGAATTGTTACTTCGTTTCCTTCTGAATCAGTAAGTTTATCTATCTGTACATTAACATTAACAGTTTTTTCAACTGTAAACGGATGTGGGTTAAAAATAATTATTGGGTAACCTTTATCACATGTTTTTGTATCAATTGCCCAGGAAATGGTTTGAAGCGCGCTGTTTTCCGTTTTTGCAGCCACGATCTGAGCCTCTCCAAGCATATTGTATACATCATGATATGAAGATTTTACGGCACATCCACCCATGACATCATGAAAATGACAAAACAAAACATTCTCCCAAGCATCTGCAAGTTTTTTGGTTGCAGGAGATTTTCCGCAAAGTTTTTCTGCCATGACATTGTATGTTTCAGCAGCCAAAAGTCTTGTTTCCGCGACTCTTACATCGTTTTTAACTTTCGAAACTGCAGAATAGCAACCCGAAGCATGATGCTGGAGATCGTCAGTGTGAACGGCAATATGCTCCGAACTTTCTCTTATCATATTAAAATAGTCGTCTATATTTGAAAAAACAATGTCTCTCTCCGGATGCTTATCTGCGTACTCTTTAATTATATTTATATTTGTTTTAGTAGGACCTCCACCGTGATTTCCTACGCCGTAAAATACCATATATCCTTCGTCAGTATACTTTTTTTTACGTTCGCAATCCTCATTTATATGCTTTTCAAGTGACTGTATATCATTAAAGTTTAGGCAGTAAGTAGTCGGAATTCGATACGTCAGCACTTCGGACCCGTCAGGAGAACTCCAATAAAATATATCTTTTTCAAGTGTCTTTTCCTGCGTACTCGGACGCATAAATACATAATTATTCATACCAGATTTTTTTAATATCTGCGGAAGCATGTAATTATGACCGAATGAATCAACGTTATACCCTGTTGTAGCAGTAACACCTAATTTTTCTTTAAAGTACCGTTGACTGTAAAGACTTTGTCGTGCAAATCCTTCTCCTGACGGAATGTTGCAGTCAGGCTGAACGAACCATCCCCCTACTACGATAAATCTGCCTTCTTTAACACGCTGTTTTATCTCTTCGAACATTTTACGGTCAAAATCTTCGATCCATTTGTAGACACTTGCAGATGAACACACAAACTTAAAATCCGGATATTCCTTGATCCTGTCAATAGCACTTCTTATAGTTGCTTTTGCTTCGGCGGATCCTTCCTGCCATCCCCATTGCCATATTGGGTCCAAATGTGCATTTCCGACAAAATAAACAATTTTTTTATTATTCATATTTTCGCCGTCCTTTAAAAATTAAATTAAATAAATTACTTTATATAATTTTTTTTTGCAAATACATAATAAAATATTAATTATAATTCAACCAAAATAAACTAATTAAAAGTTTACCGTTTAAACTGTAAATATATAAATAAGACTGTATTTAAATTATAAAGTTCAAATTTTTATTTGTCAATATTTTTTTGGATTGCTGATATGAAATCAAAAAATAATTAAATATATTCTAAAAAAATTGCTTATTATAGTTTTTTAAAACCTTAAAAAATTCTTTTTGACGCAACATTTTTGAATACTGTATCCTGTTTTTTACCTCTGAGTGTTTTTCTTTTACATATTCATCAGTTACCTGCGAAAATTTTGTGAGCTTTCCATCCTCTGCATTATATTCTGCCTTGTCTGTTTTCCAACTGTAATTTGAAAAGAAAACAAGACCTTCTTCTTTACTAAGAGCATCTCTGCCCGCAAAAAGTCTGCTGTCAAATTCTATTCCGAATAGATTGAGAATTGTCGGAAGTACATCAAAAGAACATGTGGGTTTTGTAACTTTTACTGGGGATTTCATATCTGTACAGTATATAAAAAAGGCTCCTTTTTCTCTTTCCGACAAAGTTTTTACTTTTTTACCGTAAAGTTCGGAAATATAGTCTTTTCCTCCGTTACCCTGCCAAAGCGGAGAAAGCCCGTACGGGTAATGATCATTTGACAATGCTATTACTGTATCGTCAAGTATACCTGCATCAGAAAGAGTCAAGATAAGTTCTGTAAGCGCTGATTCAAGTTCAAACTGCGATGCAAGATATGCTTTTACCTTTTCGGAATACGGAAGGTTTTTTACAGTATTTTTGTTCTTATTTGCCGCTGTATTTTCCTCAAATGAATAATTATTGTGCCCGCTTACTGTCAGATAATAGGTAAAAAAGGGATTATTATCTATATAACGACCTACCGTTGCCGAAATCATTTCTTTATCTGACCGGGGCCAACCGATTGAAAGATATTCCGCCAAATCAAAATAACTTCCGTCGCTTGTGACACAACCGTTACATCCATACCAATTCATCCCCATTTTCGGATGGGTAATATCTCTGCTGTAATAAGTATAACTGTTATTATGAAATCCGTTTGTATAATATCCTTCATTTTTAAAAAAAGCAGGCATTGAATATTTCAGGTTTTCATTACACGAAAGTTTCATTGACATTCCTTTCTCACCGCTGTCCTTTTTTGGCACCTGGCTCAAAAGAAGCGAATATTCCCCACCTGAAGTTGATTCACCGAATGACGGCTGATAATAATCGGAAAATACAAAACCTTCGTTCATCATTTTATACAGCGTCGGTGTCCTTTCTTTTGAAACCGAGTACGGAGAAAACGCCTCCGCACATATAAAAATCAGGTTTTTCCCTTTAAACATTCCTGTATATTCATTTTTTTTACTGGGTATTACCGATGAAAAATAATCGCACATTTTTTCTATTTGCTTATCTGACGTATTGTTTTTTATTAAATTAAAATCTAAATTATATTTGTGATATTTTGCTTCTATTAATATATTTTTAGTATTTTTTTGTTCTTTTTTTAAATTAATAATATTTTGCTGAGGTACTCCATTTACAGAATAATAAAAATTCAAGCGTAAAGTTTCTAAAAAACCGAATCTTTTAACTCCCTCGTTAAAATCAAAAGATGAGGTATAATAATCTTTATCCGAGATCTCGCCGTTTTTTCCTTCATCCATCGTAACTGTTGTTAAAAAATGCAAAACTAATCCTGCAATAAATATAATAATCCATAATATCTTCTTTTTTTCATAACCAACATTAAGTCTTTTTTTAAACGCTGAAAAAAAACATATTGGAATTAAAAGAATGATAATTGGAATAAAACCTGATAAAATCGAATTTATTATACTGCCTGAATAACTCCCTATTACATCTCCTGCCATATTAAATACAGTTTCAGGTGGATAGAAAAATCCAAAAGACCGAAACAGTAATATTTGTGAAATAAAACATATATATATCAGGATAAGTACAAAATAGATAAGATAATATCCAAATTTTTTTATTCCTATAAGTGAAACAATAAACGCAATTGATATCCCTAACACAATAGAAAACAGTAAAATGTTTTTTATATTATCAAAATTTCCTGTTGTAAAAATTATAAGACATATTTCCGATAAAAAAATAGTTATAATAAAAAATACAGTTAAATTAATGTAATTTTTATTTTTTACCACTGTACTATCCTCCTTTTTTAAATATTATTTTTATCTTAAATTATTCTTTACCTTATAAGTATTTACTGAAATATCTTTTTAAAGCATGTTAAAATCTGATACCTAAAATTTGTCTTGAAAACAGTTTATTTTTTATTTTTATTATATATAATTACGTGTTCACGGAAAATTTATAAATTAATTTTGTTAAAAATATTGATTTTTTTGTAAATATGTGGTATAATACTGTTTGCCATCATGGAGAAGTACTCAAGTGGTGAAGAGGCGCCCCTGCTAAGGGTGTAGGTCGGGCAACCGGCGCGAGGGTTCAAATCCCTCTTTCTCCGCCATTAAATGGCGATAATACATCGCCGACAAAACCCTTGTTATTCAAGGGTTTTTCTTTTTAATTTTGTAGCTAATGACACTTTTGATTTTCTCATACTTAAAAATTTATCTGAAAATAAAAAGAAAGGAAAGATGTTATGAACTATTCAGAAATCACGCCTTATATAATAGATCTGGCGAATCTTTCATGTAAAAATAATCATATTACTCCGGATCTTTACGAAAAAAATGACGTAAAGCGCGGACTTCGAGACATTAACGGTAATGGTGTTGTTGCCGGACTTACGGAAATCTCCCGTATCAAATCAAAGGATAAAGACCATAACGGAAATGAGATTTCCTGCGAGGGAGAACTTTACTACAGAGGTATTAATATTCGGCGTATAGTATCCGGATTTTTATCAGAAAACCGTCCGGGATTTGAAGAAACGGTTTATCTGCTCCTATTTTCAAAACTTCCGGATAAAAAAGAACTTTCAGATTTTACATCACAACTCGCAAAATACAGATCTTTGCCGCCGTCTTTTGTAAGAGATATGATATTAAAAGCCCCGGGCAAAGATATGATGAATATACTTTCTCGCTGTGTATTGGCACTCTATGCTTACGACGATAATCCGGATGACATATCTGTACCGAACGTACTTCGCCAATGTCTGCAACTAATCGCCGAATTTCCGCTTATCGCTGTATATGCTTACCAATCTTATATGCATTATCATAAAAACGGGAGCCTTTTTATTCATTACCCAAAACCAGAATATAATACAGCAGAAAATCTTCTGTATATTCTTCGCGAAGACGGAAACTTTACTCCTCTCGAAGCCAAACTCCTTGACCTCGCTCTTGTCCTTCATGCTGAACACGGCGGCGGAAATAATTCAACATTCACAACACACGTCGTAACATCTTCGGGCACCGATACATACTCGGCAGTGTCTGCTGCACTTGGGTCTCTAAAAGGACCACGTCACGGAGGAGCAAACATTAAAGTTATGAAGATGTTTGACGATATGAAGGCAAACGTTGATGTAACAGATGAAAAAAATATAGCCGACTATCTAACAAGATTGCTTGATAAAAAAGCATTTGACAATGCAGGTCTTATTTACGGTATGGGGCACGCAGTTTACTCACTTTCTGATCCACGTGCAGACATCTTACGTGCTTACGCTCGCAAGCTTTCAGAAGAAAAAGGACTGCAATCTGAATATAAACTTTACGAAAACGTTGAAAGACTTTCACCGAAAATAATAGCAGAAAAAAGAAAAATGTACAAAGGAGTCAGTGCAAATGTCGACTTCTATTCCGGAATGGTATATAAAATGCTTGGCCTACCATACGAAATGTTTACCCCTATCTTCGCCATTGCAAGAATTGCAGGATGGAGCGCTCACAGGATCGAAGAAATACAGAACTTGGGCAAAATAATACGACCGGCATACATTAACGTTAAAGAAGAAACACCTTATACTCCTTTAAACGAACGATAAAATCGAATGATTTTATTTTTTAATATTTTGATATCTTATATTATTTTGCAGTTCCGCCAATTATAATCCTATATATTTGAAAGGATATTTATCATGGATAATATAAATAAACGTTTACGCAATCTTTTTTTGTTCGCACTTTTACTGTCGATAGGATTACCCATCGGTATTCTTTGTATTATTTTCGGTGCTTCCAACTCTATAATTCCGCTGCTTGTAATCGGAATTATACTTGCGGTAGCCGGATTTTATATTATGCCGATACTTTGGGTAGCTTATGCCTCAGCAAGAAATGACTTAAATATACTTCGAATGATTGAAAATTCTTATATTTACACGGTAAAAGATATTGCCACACAGACCGGTTATACTGAAACTCACGTACGAGAAAGAATTATGAAAATGATAGCCAAGCATGAACTTAACGGATACATATTCAAAGATGATACCCTTTACATTAATACTAATCAAAAACAAACAGAAACTAACTCACATAAAACCGTTGTTTGTGACCGTTGCGGTGCGGTTATGACATACAACGGACTTGT
This sequence comes from uncultured Clostridia bacterium, assembly GCA_944381115.1. Classification (GTDB taxonomy): domain Bacteria; phylum Bacillota; class Clostridia; order Oscillospirales; family CAG-272; genus SIG673. The sequence continues at coordinate 326,736 of CALWJV010000015.1, read as the reverse complement.
GTATCACTGTGAATACTGCGGAAATATTGTAAATGATTGAAAATTTGATTCTTATTAACCAAAATATTTAAATATACCGTTTACACATATAGTAAAAACAGACACTGTTAAAATTTTTTAATTATTTTTATTTTTCTACACTTATTTTTTATATAGCAATTTTGTTCTTGATTTTTACGTATTACTATTTTTGTTTTATATAAAAAACAGCGTTTACATGCAAAAAATATGCACTGTAAACGCTATTTTTTTTATTAGATCAATTAAGTTCCGTAATTTGGTATGTGTTCAAATCCATCACACAAAGTTTACCGCAGTTCGCTTCTGTCTGATTGCTCGGAACGCTATCCTTCACCTGCCATACATTCATAAAATAAAGTTTATCCCCAACGACGATTGAATTGCATAAACGGTATCCTTCTGCAATAGTTACTCTTTCCGGGATGATCTCCTGAGAAGAAAGTGATATTTTATAAAGTCCTTTTTCATTTGTTTGCACTGCACGGTTTCTGTAGTAATAAATTTCGTTATTGTATACAAACATACCGCGTATATCTTCAGATACACCTGAAGTACCAAGATTATCAATTTTTGTAACGGTACCTGTTGCTATATCATAAATTCCGATACTGTTTGTAAATCCTTTACAATTCATAAGAAGTATTTTTCCATCATAAATAATATATTCAAGAGGATTCATATCATTGCTTACTATGGTCGCCGTACCTGTTGTCATGTTATACTTATAAAAATATCCATTGGCTACAAAGAAAATATCATCTCCGTATACCATCGTTGAATTTCCGTCAACACTCTCTTCATCAAAAAGAATTTCAACATCTGTACCATCAAGATTCATGCGGTTAAATGTATTGCTTCCCGAAAAATTAGTATAATAAATCTTATCGTCCACAAACGAAAAATTCATGCATTTATCGGTTGAAATCCTCTCCGGCTCACCTGTTATCAAAGACATTCTGTATAGATCAAAATTTACAAAATACTTTATAGTTGTATAATAAATATAATCACCGTTTATTGCAAAGTCCGCTACTTGAACACCGGTTATACGGTACTCCATATTTGTAAGAATATTATATTTATAAAGTCTTCCGCCGTCTCTCATATTTATATAGTAAATTTCATCGTTATAAAAAGCGGTCTTTTCATAGTATGTTGTAATCAACGATGTATATTCCGGAGGTGTAAATCCTTCCATTAAGTCCTCTTCTTCTAGTGTTGTGAGATCAAGTTTAAATAAATGCTTTGTGTTTGCTCTGTAATAATAAAGAGCATCTCCGTCCGTTGCAAGTGAAAACAAATTATCTTCAGACCCATCAACAACTTTTGATGCACCGAAAAGAATTTGCATCGTATCTCCGATAAGGCTGCTTCCATCCGCTTTTGCTTTGTAAATCCCGTCTCCGAAAAGGCTGGATGTAAGCATATCTACATTGACAAAGTATATGTAATCATTAATCTTTGTTAAATATTTTCCGTTAGACATAGTAATTTTTACAAGTCTGTTACTGTCATCGTCTACAAGTGTATTAAGCCCGCCGCTTACATTAATACTGTATATTGCCGAGCCTGTCAATGTATGCTTTGTAAAGTAAATTTTTTCTGAATCCACGATCATATCGGAAATTTTGTAATCAAATATTTTTATAGGAGTTCCGTTTGAGGCATTTACGGAGATAGCATAAAGTTTTCCGCCGTCATTTTTATTTGAAAAATATATATATCCGTTTGCGTAAACAAGCCATTCTGATTTTACAGCGGTTATCTTTGTTGCAACTGCATCTATTGAGGTATCTTCAAGATCTGAAATTTTTATCTTCCATATTCCGGTTTTTTCTGCGCTTACAAGGCTGTTAACATTATAATAAAGGTATGTCCCGTCCGTTATGATCATTTCAGCAGATACGTCAAACAGCGGAGAAACATTGTCTGAGTAATCAAGGGCGCTTATTGTATTGGAAATAAGATTTTTGGAAATGTAATAAATTGACGAACCTGAGTTTACCATTGACATTGCAACATCGTCATTGACCTTCGTTAAGGTTCCGGAATTATATGAATAAAGTTTGTTTTTATCAAGGCTATTTTGGAAATATACTTTTCCACCATAAACTACAACTGAAAGGAGTTCTTCCTCGGATTTGATAACCAGGTCTGCTTTTAATATTAAAGTATTATAATTTACTCCGCTTAAAGTAGCAGTTATTTCATATTTACCAACAGAAGTTGCACCGTTTTTACCGTCTTCACCACCGCTGTATGTTATGGTTACACCGGCAGGAATATTTCCGGTAACTGTTATTGTCTTTTTTAATGTATCGTAATCAAAAGTTTCATTGCTGAATGAAATACCCTGCAGATCTATTTTATTAATAGTCAGCGTTGCATTCAATGTAAGTGTGTTATAACCGGTACAACTTACTGTCGCTGTCGCATTATATGTACCAGCATTGGTTGCTTTATTATTAGTATAAATTACCGTAGCACCTTCAGGAAGGGTCGCTCCTCCGATTATTATAGACTGCTCGGACCCATTATAATTTACTGTCTTATTTTTAAAAGTTATTCCTTGAAAGTTTTTTAAAACGGTTTCTTCGCCACTGTTTATTGGTGGCTGAGTTTCATCGTTTTCCGGTGGCTGAGTTCCAATGTTACCTGGTTCGTTTCCGTTAGCCGTATCTTCATTATTACAAGATGAAAATACAAAAACGGAGATTATAACTAAAATATAAGCAAAAATTAAACTGATTTTTTTCATTTTTTTACTCCTTTTTATTTTATATTTAAAAAAAATTACCTATAAATATTAAATTCTGTTTGCTTTTGCTTCTGTTTCTTTGAGTTCTTTATTGTAAAAATACATAAAAAACGGATACTCAAAAGGAGAAAATATAAACGATATGATAAACCCGAGAATTGCACATAATACACCAAAAATAAATCCTAACACCGCGAAAAGTATTTTCATACCAATAAGCCATAAAAATCCGTCAAAATCAAATGTAAATATTAATCCGGGCCACCTTATACTTTTAGATGCCATTTCAAAAAGAATAGATACCGTTTTGCTGTCTTCAAAAAATAAAAGTGAAACAAATGAATATGTAAATAAACCTAAAAGAATTCCTGCAGGACCGACAATAGTTAAACCTGCAAACATTATACATAACCCGATTATTATTCCGGTAATAATGCTTTTAATTCTCAATGAACGCATTTTCCCTCCCTCTATCATTATTTTTTCTTTTTCCTCTTTACGTTTCTTTCTTTCATCTTCAAGATTTTTTTCATAACATTTTTTACATGTTACCGCAGGGTTATCTGTTCCGAAATTTTCGTTTGTTACCGTTATCCCGCATTTTTTGCAAAACCCTATCGGTGCAGTTATCTTTTCGTTCAAATTTTCCGACACAGTCATCGCAATCGTTTCTGCATCGGCAACATCAACTACGTTTTCCATATCGGTTTCAAGTATATCATCAACCGTTATATTATAAATTGAAGCAATTTTTTTTACAGTTGTAAGATCAGGCTCTGCAAGTCCGTTTTCCCATTTTGAAACCGCCTGTGCGCTTATATTAAGCATTTCTCCAAGTTGCTGTTGTGTTAAACCTTTTTTCTTTCTTAGTAATGATAAATTTTTTTCTATTGACATGCTAATATCCTCCTTGATTTGTTAATTTAATTTTACCATACATTCTAAAAAAATTCTATCAACTAAAAGTTGAATTTCTCAACGGTTAGTTGAATCAAAGCAATCAATATTAATTCATTATATTTTTATAAAATAAGTCAATCAGTTAATCCTAAAATTGCATTTTACTAATTTAAAACAATAGGCGGGCAAGTTTTTTTATAAACTTACCCGCCTAAAAAATATTTAAATAACAAATATATAAAAATTTCAATCGTTTTTGACATAATTAACCTCTATTAATATTAAACCTTTGTAATTCATAAATATTCAAAATTTACATTATAAATAATAAAGCAATTTTTACTATATGTCAAGATAATTTGTTATAGTAAAAAAAGAAGCCAAGCATTTTGGATCCGGCTTGACTCCTTTTTAAAATTAAATAATCAGGTATTTCTGAAAATTTAACATTTTATTTCACATTACACAAATTAAGCGCCTGCTCTATATCGGCAATTATATCTTCTTTATCCTCTATTCCAACAGAAAGCCTTATAAGATCAGGGCTTACCCCGGCATCAATAAGTTGACTATCGCTTAATTGACGGTGTGTAGTTGAAGCAGGATGTAAAACACACGTCCTTGCGTCTGCTACGTGTGTTACGACAGCTGCAAGTTTTAAATTATCCATAAATTTTGTTGCCGCTTCGCGTCCGCCTTTTACACCAAAGCAGATAACCCCGCAGGTACCGTTCGGCATATACTTATTTGCAAGTGCGTAGTATTTACTGGAAGGCAGTCCCGGATAATTTATCCATGCAACATTTTTATTTCCTTCTAAAAACTTTGCAACCGCGGTTGCATTTTCTATATGTCTCGGCATACGAAGATGCAATGTCTCAAGTCCAAGATTAAGTAAAAACGCATTCTGAGGCGACTGCATTGAACCCAAATCTCTCATAAGTTGTACAACACATTTCGTAATGTACGCAGATCTTCCGAATGTTTTTGTATAGGTTATACCGTGATATGAATCATCCGGAGTGGTAAGTCCCGAAAATTTATCCGCGTGAGATTCCCAATCAAATGTCCCTCCGTCCACAACAACTCCACCTAACGCACAGGCATGTCCGTCCATGTACTTTGTAGTAGAATGAACCACTATATCTGCACCAAACTCTAAAGGACGTAGATTTATCGGTGTCGGAAAGGTGTTATCGATAATAAGCGGAACACCGTTTTTATGGGCGATACGGGCAAATTTCTCTATATCCAGAACGATAAGTGCCGGATTTGATACCGATTCAGCAAACATTGCCTTTGTGTTTGGTCTGAACGCCTTATTAATTGTATCTTCATCGTCGTCCGGGTGAATAAATGTAAATTCTATACCCAGTTTTTTCATTGTAACGGAGAAAAGATTAAATGTTCCTCCGTATATTGTTGCCGCCGCGACAACGTGATCGCCGGCAGAACAGATATTGAATACTGAATAAAAACTTGCAGCCTGACCTGATGAAGTCAGCATTGCTCCGACACCGCCTTCAAGAGCCGCTATTTTGTTTGCAACAGCATCGCAGGTGGGATTTGCTAAACGTGTATAAAAATATCCTGACTCCTTCAGATCAAAAAGATTTCCCATCTGCTCTGAGGACTCATATTTAAATGTGGTACTTTGTATTATCGGAAGAACTCTAGGCTCTCCGTTTTTAGGTGTATAACCCGCCTGAACGCATTTTGTCGACAATTTCATTTCTTTTTTCTCCTTCCGATGTAGCTAAAATTTTTTCCCCGAACCGTCTTTAAGTGTTACTATACGGTTAAACGTGTTTTTATTTTTTATATCTTTGCAGAAATACCCGGTACGCACAAACTGAAAACGCTCGCCTTCTTTCGCCTCTGAAAGCGACTTCTCTATCATACATTCTTCAATTGCCACAACGGATTTCGGATTAAGGTAATCGTCATATGTTTTTTCATCCGGAATATCTGCGGTATTTTCAATGGTAAAAAGTTTATCGTAAAGTTTTACGGTCGTTTTTTCTGAGTATTTTGCAGAAAGCCAGTGAATTGTTCCCTTTATTTTTCTTCCGTCAAGCGGATTCCCGTTAGATGTCTTGATATCCGCTGTACAGCGAATCTCGGTGATTTTCCCGTCTTTGTCTTTTATTATTTCATTACATCTGACAATATATGCACCCATCAGTCTTACCTCGCCGCCTTCCTTCATACGGAAAAACTTTGGAGGGGGATTTTCGGAAAAATCGTCACTGTCAATATACAGTTCCCTGGTAAACGGGAGTTTTCTCGTACCAGCCCTAGGGTCCTGCGGATTATTTGAAATTTCAAAATACTCCGTTTTGTCTTCCGGATAGTTTGTTATTACAACCTTTATCGGAGAAAGAACGGCGATCCTTCTTTCCGCAGTTTCATTAAGCTCATCTCTTATACACGCTTCAAGTTGCTCTATTGCAACAAGACTGTTTCCTTTTGAAACGCCGGTACGTCTTATAAATTCAAATATTGACTCCGGCGTATAACCTCTTCGGCGAAGACCGCAAAGGGTTGGCATACGCGGATCATCCCAGCCGTCAACAAGTCCGGTTTCTACAAGTTTACGAAGGTAGCGTTTACTCATTACAACATGTGTTACATTGAGACGCGCAAATTCTCTTTGTTTTGGCTTGGGATCAAAACCGATATTATCAATTACCCATTCATAAAGTGGCCTGTGATTTTCAAACTCAAGCGAACAAAGTGAGTAAGTTATACCTTCAAGTGCATCCTGAATTGGATGTGCATAATCGTAAAGCGGATATATACACCATTTATTTCCCTGTCGGTGATGAGACGTGTGTACGATCCTATATATCGCCGGGTCGCGCATATTTATATTCGGCGACGCCATATCGATCTTTGCACGCAAAGTTCTCGATCCGTCCGGAAATTCACCGTTTTTCATTCTTTCAAATAGATCAAGGTTTTCTTCCACGCTTCTGTTCCTGTAAGGGCTTTCCCTGCCAGGCTCTGTAAGTGTTCCTCTGTAATCCCGAAGTTCGTCTGCAGATAGATCACATACATACGCTTTTCCGTCCTTAATTAACTTTACCGCAAATTCATAGCATTTATCAAAATAATCTGAGCCGTAAAAAACTCCGCCGTTTGGCACCGCTCCTAGCCATATAAGATCTTTATAAATTGACTCAACGTACTCATTATCCTCTTTAGCAGGATTTGTGTCGTCATAACGGAGATTGAATTTCCCTCCGTATTTTTTTGCCGTCGTATAGTTTATCCATATGGCTTTTGCAGATCCTATATGAAGATACCCGTTGGGTTCAGGAGGAAAACGCGTATGAACTGTGCTGTTTACCCCTGAAGCAAGGTCAGCATCTATAATTTCGTGTATAAAATTTGAAGTGATCTCTTCCATAATTCACAACATCCTATCTTTATTTTTGTACGACTGATAGTAAAAATCAGATTTTGCCAATCAGTATTTTTTTCTGTCCTTTAACCTTTATAAATAAAATATTTTAAATCTGCAATGCAAATGCTTTGAGTCTTCGTACCACTTTTTCTTTACCGAGTATCTTCATTACTTCATACATATCCGGAGAATTGAGTCTACCGGTTACGGCAAGCCTGATAAACGAAGATACATCCGCAACATTTCCTTTAAAATTTTCGGGAGTCGCTTTATATGCCTTCATATCCGAAGAATACCCCATACGCTCACCAAGCATCTTTATTTTATCAAACCACGTATTCTGATCATCATTTTCATCGTATATTTCTGAAAAATCTGTCAATATTCTCTTGATGTCTGATCTGTCGTATTTTACATCAAGTTCTTCCGTAATCTCAAAAAGTTCATCATAAAAAAATCCCATGTATGCCTTGACTTGTCCGAGAGCGCCAAAATCCTTTCTTGGTTTTTTGCCTCCCCTGCCTATTGCAAATATAGAAACGGCATAATTTTTATCTTTTGTAAGAAGTTCGGCAAACCCCGGATCAAATTCCCTCGCCCATTCCGTTACAAGTTCATAAATTTTTTGTGCACTGTACTTTGATAAAACGTTTTTAGATACATCATCAAGTTTTGCAAAATCAAAAAGACAACCCGATGTACTCATCTTCTTTATTGAAAACGGAAAATCCGTGTATTTTTTTTCTGTATTTTGCGCGTGCCACTCTTCATAGTTTGAGTTAAGGAGCGTCATTACATATTCCATTACACATTCCGGGGTATAACCCATTTTTTTATAATCATTCATGTTTGCGCCCATATCACGCTTTGATAATTTCTTTTTTGCACCGTTTTCAAGTTTCATTATCTGCGCTATGTGCATGTACTTCGGAAGTTTAAACCCAAGGTAACGGAAAAGTTGAATATGTTTTGAAAGCGAAGGAAGCCATTCCTCACCTCTTATTACATGAGTCGTTCCCATTAATCGGTCATCAACTGCATGGGCAAAGTGATAAGTAGGTATTCCGTCGCTCTTTAAAAGTACAAAATCCTCGTCGTTTTCCGGTATCTCAAGGTTTCCTTTTATAAGATCTGTAAACGGTTTTTTTACTGAAGCATCTCCGTCTGATCTTATTCGTATAACAAAACGCTCTCCGTTTTTAAGCGATTTTTTTACATCGTCAAGTGTAAAACGTCGACGGTCAAGTTGTTGCTCCTTTACTGCATTAGGATCGGTATGCCAGTCTTTTGACTTTATCTCTTCTTTTTTATCTACAGCATTAAGTGCTGTAAGTTCTTCTTCTGTCGTAAAACAGGGATATGCTTTTCCTTCTTTGACCAGTTTTTTTGCAAATACATGATAAATCGGTCCACGCTGACTCTGTCGGTATGGTCCGTATTTTCCGGTCTCTCCTGTTGCAGTTGCACCTTCGTCAAAATGAATTCCATAGTAATTAAGCGTGTTTATAAGGTTTTCTGCTGCTCCTTCAACCTCTCTTTTTGAATCTGTATCCTCAATCCTGAGAATAAATACGCCTTCGCTTTGATGTGCAAGCCTTTCACCAACTGTTGCCGGAAAAAGTCCTCCGAAATGCAGAAACCCGGTGGGACTGGGAGCAAAACGTGTTACTTTAGCACCTTCGGGAAGATTCCTTTCCGGAAATCGGGCAATACATTCTTCCGGGGACTCCGTTACATACGGAAACAAAAGTTCTGCCAAATCTTTACACTGATCTTCATCGTCGAATGGAAAAAATTCTTTTTTGTCTGACATATTTAATCTCCTTTATTGCATATACAATACGTCTATATTTTTCTGAAATCTTTTATCTGTGTTTTTCTAAAACAATAACTTATTTAAAAGTTTACAGCAATTTCATAAGCATTATGACCAAAGGCATCGTTGCTATTGATAGTACCGTACTTATTGAAACAAATTTTGACGCAGTAACGGTATCAGATGAAAATTTTTCAGCAAACATACACGTTACCGAGGCGACAGGGGTTGAAGCACAAATAAGCGTTACGTAAAATGCAAGTTCACTATAATAACCAAACGCTTTGCAAAGCGCAAGCACACAAAATGTCATTACCGGAAAAACAAAAAGACGGAGCAAAAGACCGATATATAGATTTAAATCCTTAAATGCTCCTTTAAGTTTCAGATCTGCAAGTCTCATTCCTATGATCATCATTGACATTGGGGCTACTGTTTCTTTCAGCATATTAAGAGCATCGGTTATAAACTCCGCCAAAAATGCCGGTAAGTAAGAATACAGATTTGTAAAAAAAACGATAATGCCGAGAAAAGTCGGTATCGTTGCCGCATTTAAAAACATTTTTTTGAAGGAAATATATGATTTATCCTCCGAGTATATAAGACATCCCAGTGACCAGGAAAAAAAATTAAACCCGATAAGATATACCGACGCATAAATTGACGCTTCGCTTCCGAATACAATTGTTATAAGCGGTATTCCCATATACCCGGCATTTGCAAAAACACTTCCGAAACGATATACTTTTGCTGTCTCTTTAGGTACTTTTCTGAAAAAAAGCATAACCGTTATCAAAAAAAGAGCGTGAATTACAAATGAAAATATAAACACGGAAATCGCGTCTTTCATTATATTTTGATCATAAGGTCTGAAAAACCCGACAAACAAAAGTGACGGCTGTGTTATGTAAAGTATCGTATTTGTAAAGATAAGCGGCGCTTTATCGTCTACAATCTTGCTCTTCTTCATTATAAATCCGGGTATCATCATGCAAAACAGCAACAATACCGCCCAAATAAGATTAAATATCACCATCATTTATCACCGTCAATTTTTCAGTCTTCGTCGTAATAAAATATTTTTGTACCCATGTAAACCGATAATCCGATAAAAGTTATTATTAAAGCCGTATCATCGGCGGAAACACTTTTACCGGAAAGCAACATGACAAGTCTTCCGAAAGTAAATCCGCATGTAAGCACAAATGCCGAAAGTAGAAACGCAAGTCTTGCTCTCACATAAGGCACATCAGTGTGAAACTTGATCTCATAAACCAACATAAGCAATGTGATTATAAATGTAAGTTGCTGAATTATTCTATATGGTGAAGCAAGTGCTGTTTCATAATTAAAGTATATATTGATGGTATTTAAAAAAAACCAAAGAACACCTATTGTTCCGCATATCAAGTGAGTTTTTTCGTATCCGGGTGTAAGTTTGTTTACTATCTCTGGAATAAAAAACAAAGAAAGAGGTACTGTTAAAACAAGCATTACCGCCGACAAAAACGGAGAAAGCGAAAATTTTAATCCGCCATTGATTATTAAGACCGCTCTTACAACCCCCTCGGACAAAATAACTGCAGCAACAAAATACCTCGATATTTTCATTGGTAAAGGCTCTACCCGATAATATGGCTTATATTCAGCATCAGTCGGAAAAATCGGAATTTCCTTCTCCTGTTTCGGAACAAAAATAAATGTCAATGCAACAATGATAACACAAAATATGACAGTCAAAAATTCCGCAATAAAAATAAGACGGCTTCCGCTTCTGAAAAGTTGGCTCTTACCTTCAAAATCAAAAAAAAACGCAAGTGAAAAAAGGACTGCACTGATAAAGGCCATTCCTGCTGCCGTAAATCTCAGAATACATTTGATCTTGTAATATTTTTCAAGTCCTCTGTTTTTCGCTTCCATAGCATACCTTTCCATTATAAATTATCTTATAATCATATATTATATACTTATTTTTTTATTTTTGCAATAGTTATAATAAAAATTTTATAAACAAAATTAAATCTATTGACTTTTTTCTTTGGTTAATGTATAATATTTTATGTTAATTATTAATTATTTGACGAAGAATTATCGAAAGGAATTTTAAAAATGGCTGAACTTATCCGAGACGGTATTTTTGTAACTGACGGCAGAAAAATTGAAAAAAATTCCTCAGTTTCACGAGAATCCGCAAGAAAAAACACTATTTCCTATCAAATTTTATCCAATCACAACACTTCGGAAGACGATAACAACTTAAAAATAAAATTTGACGCACTTGCGTCTCACGATATTACATATGTCGGTATAATCCAAACAGCAAGAGCAAGCGGACTTAAAGAATTTCCGGTACCCTATGTTCTTACAAACTGTCATAACAGCCTTTGCGCAGTCGGAGGAACAATTAACGAAGATGACCATGTTTTCGGGCTTTCTGCGGCTGAAAAATACGGCGGTATCTATGTGCCTGCACATTTGGCGGTCATCCATTCATACATGCGTGAAACCATGAGCGGATGCGGTAAAATGATTCTCGGCTCCGACAGCCACACCCGTTACGGTGCCTTAGGTACTATGGCAATCGGCGAAGGCGGTCCCGAACTTGTAAAACAACTTCTCGGCAAAACTTATGACGTTGCACGTCCGGAAGTTATCGCAGTATATCTTACAGGCGCACCACGTCCGGGTATCGGTCCGCAGGACGTAGCACTGGAACTTATCGGTGCCGTTTTTGCATCCGGATTTGTTAAAAATAAAGTCCTTGAGTTTATTGGCGAAGGCGTTGCTTCCCTTCCCATTGAATTCAGAAACGGTATTGATGTTATGACCACTGAAACTACCTGCCTTTCCTCTATTTGGGAAACAGATGAAGTTACCGAAAATTACTTCAAACTTCACAATCGCCCTCAGGATTATAAAAAACTTTCTGTTAAAGGAACTGCATTTTATGACGGAATGGTAAAAATCGATCTTTCAAAAACTGAATGTAATATTGCTCTCCCTTCACATCCTTCCAATGTATTTTCTATCAATGAACTTAAAGAAAATGCGTCATCTATACTTAAAGATTACGGCCTTTCAGACAAACTCGGCTCAGACGGCAAAATATATGCTGATCAAGGTGTAATTGCAGGATGTGCAGGCGGTACATACGACAATTTGACCGCCGCTTCAGATATTTTGAAAGGCGGTTCCACTGGAAATGGTGCATTTGCTCTTTCTGCATATCCGGCTTCTCAACCTGTATATATTGAACTTATCAGAAAGGGATTTGCCGAAATCCTCATGGAAACGGGAGTAACACTTCGTACCGCATTTTGCGGCCCCTGCTTCGGGGCCGGCGACGTTCCGTCCAACAAAGGATTCAGTCTCCGTCATACCACACGTAATTTCCCTAACAGAGAAGGTTCAAAACCCAGCGCCGGTCAAAGTGCCTCTGTTGCTCTTATGGACGCACGTTCCATTGCTGCTACTGCTAAAAACGGAGGGGTCCTTACTGCTGCTTCCGATCTTAATGTAAATTACACTCCTTCTTCTTACAGGTTTGATGATACTGTTTATAAAAACAGAGTTTACAACGGATACGGGAAACCTAATCCCAAAAAAGAACTCAGATTCGGTCCAAATATAAAGGACTGGCCGGAAATGCCCGCGCTCTCAGATGATCTCATTCTCCGCGTTGCATCAGTCATAAAAGATCCGGTAACTACAACTGACGAACTAATTCCTTCAGGCGAAACTTCTTCTTACCGTTCAAATCCTGATGCTCTTTCTGAATTTACGCTTTCAAGAAAAGATCCGGGATATGTCGGACGAGCAAAAGCGGTCAGAGCTTTGAATGACGATCACAGTGACTTATCTTTGTCTGAAGTATACGGCATTATAAAGAAAAACGGATTTGCCTCACCTGAAAATGCGCTTATCGGTTCCGTTATATATGCGGTAAAACCAGGTGACGGGTCAGCACGTGAGCAGGCTGCGTCATGTCAAAAAGTCCTTGGCGGTATGGCTAATATTGCTAAGGAATATGCTACAAAGCGTTACCGCTCCAATCTGATTAACTGGGGTATGCTTCCTTTCACGTTTGAATGTGACGAAAACTCACTTCCATTTGATATTGACAGTTTTATTTTTATTCCGGGCATAAAAAATGCTGTAAAAGATGGAAAAGAAGTTATTCCAGCTTTTATTGTTGAAAATGGTGCTTTAAAAGAAATAACTCTTAATCTTCCTGCGCTTACAAACGATGAAAAAACCATTATACTTTCCGGTTGTCTCATAAATTATTATAAAGGTTGAATTTTTTTCAAATTCTTTTAAAATATATAATATAACTAAATCTTGACTATCTTTATTGTTTTATTTAAAATCCTCTTTAAAAACTAAATCAAATTTAATTATTATAAGGAGTTTTTATGAAAATATGAAAATCGGAGTATCAAGTTATAGTTTTGCCGGCTACATAAAAAAAAGCAAGTGCGATTATTTTCACATATGCGATAAAGTAAAGGAATACGGATTTGACGGAATAGAGTTTGTTGACCTGGATTTTCCCGGATTCAACATAACCGACAATCCACTAAAATGCGCAGAAAATATCAGGGCCTACTGCGAAAGGATCAATCTCCCGATATTTGCCTACACTGTAGGCGCTGATTTCACTAAAGAAGGTGCAGACGCACAGACAGAACACCTTTACAAATGCGTTGACATAGCAAAAGTTCTCGGTGCTCCCATACTCAGACACGATATCTGCCGCTCGCTCCCTGATAAATATCTTTACTCTTACCGAAATGCTATTGATGATTTTGCCCCTTATATCAGAAAAGTCGCTGATTATGCGGAAAACTTAGGTATCAAAACATGTACCGAAAATCACGGTTTCGTTTTTCAAAGCCCTGACAGAGTTGAACAGTTGATTCAGGCAGTCGGACACAAAAATTTCGGTTGGCTCTGCGATATGGGTAACTTTCTCTGCACTGATAATGACCCTTCAGATGCTTTTAGAATAGCAGCACCGTACGCTTTTCATGTCCACGCAAAAGATTTTCTGTTTAAAAAAGGAAACACGTTGAGACCTGACGGCTTTTTTGAAACTGCAAGCGGAAATTATTTGAGAGGTACGGTTATAGGACATGGTATTGTACCAATTGAAAACTGTATCTCCATACTTAAAAAGCAAAATTATAACGGCGTGATTAGCATTGAATTTGAAGGCTTTGAAGACACTGAATTTGCTCTTAAATCGGGACTATCCTATCTTAAAAAATTCATATAGATAAAAAATACTCTGCCGACGGCAGAGTATTTTTTTATCCTACTTTAAAGACACGCTGTGCAAAGTGATACCCTTTAATTGTGAGCCAGCGTCCGGGGGCTCCGGGCAAATGCGTAAGAGCATTAATTGTTGTTGTACGCATTTTACGGTAAAGCCATTTATCTTTTTCCTTCAGAAATTCCCAAAGTTCTTTTTCTTTCTTAAGATTTTCCGGATCTTTTGACGCAAATAAAAATACAGTTGAAATAGTATACATCATTGAAAGTTCATGGAACATATGTTTATACAGCTTTTTACTCTGCTTTTTTATCTGATTTAAATCGTGACAATTTGTCATCAGTTTTGTCACCCTTATTTGCTGATCGATCCGCTTTATCATATTTTTTTCGTTTATTGACTGATCATCTCTTCCTATGAAGTAATAATAAAGGTCAAGATCCATATAATAAATGGTTTTTACGCTCGGGAACGGCCAGTACATATACAGGTTATCAACGTAAAAAGTATGTTTTGGAAGCTCAATCTTTATCTTCCTTAAAAGTTCTGTACGGTAAACAACAGAGTGCATCATAAGGTACTGAGATATACCGAAATTTTTTGTGTCTTCCCAACTGCAGACCCTCTCATGCGGAAATATTCTCTTATAACTCATTGTTCTTTGTGTGTTGTCGGCAACATGATCATAGACATAATTTGTAACATACATATCCACGATCACATTCTTTTTTACATTCTCTCTTATTCGGTTAAGAAGGATATCAAGCGCTTTAGGGTCAAGGTAATCATCGGAGTCAACTACCTTATAATACATTCCCCGTCCTTTACGAATACCCTGGTTTACACCTTCTCCGTGACCGCCGTTTTCTTGATGAATTGCAGTAATTTTGTCCGGATATTTTTCCGCATAACTGTCGGCTATTTCACCTGTACGGTCTTTTGATCCGTCATTAATGATAAGGATTTCCGTATCATCTCCTGCATCTAAAAGAGATCTTATGCATTTTTCCATATATTTTTCGGAATTATAACAGGGTATAGCAAAAGTAATTAATTTCTCCATTTTTTAACCTCTCTGTTATTACTTATATTTAATATCGCCTGTTAATTACTGAATTTATTCAAAAAGTTCCAGTGTTCTGGCTACAACAGCATCCATGTTGTAATATTTATACTCAGCAAGTCTGCCGACAAGTATCAGAGTCGGATAGTCTGATGCCAATTTTACATATTCACCGTACATTTTACGGCTTTCATCTGTCTCGACAGGATAATAAGGTATTTCACCATCCTTACCTTCATATCGGCGCGGATATTCCTTCATTACAGTTGTTATTCCATCCTTTTTCTGTAAAGTGAGTTTTTTAAATTCAGTTATCCTTGTAAAGTCCTCACTTACAGTATAATTTACCGTTGCAACAGGCTGAAATGAATCTTTTTTATACGTTTCAAACTTGAAATCAAGTGTACGGTAAGGAAGACGGCCAAAGCAATATCCAAACAAGCGATCCGTTTCTCCTGTATAAATCACTTTTGCCTCTGTCTGTTCTCCGTCAAAGTATATTTTTCCGTTTTCAAGTTTTACCCTTTTGAGAGCGTCAATTCCGGTCTTTACAGTTATATTTTCATGTGACAACATCGCTTTGATCATTGTTGTGTAACTTTCAAGAGGAAGACCCTGATATTCGTCAGTAAAATACCTATCATCATAAGAAAATCTTACCGGTACTCTTGAGGTTGTTTTCGGGTCTACTTCAGATGGCTTTTTTCCCCACTGCTTAACAGTATAATATAAAAAAATATTATCGTAAACAAATTTACCGAGTGCGGAAAGTTCCGGTGTCTTACTTTCAACAAGTGACATTACTGATACCGTATCTGTTCCAAACTCTTTTTTAACAAAATTTAAAAGATCTTCGGCTTTTTCGGCGCCGTAAACCTTCTCAATTGATTTAAGATTAAAAGGAACCGGCACATTGCATTCCGGAAATTTTGCTTCTACCTTATGGCTGTATTTGTTCCATTTAGTAAACCGCGACAAAAAATTAAATACTTTTTTATTATTAGTATGAAATATATGCGGTCCGTATTTATGCACAAGTATTCCGCTGTCATCCAAAAGGTCGTATACACTCCCTCCTACATGAGAAAGTTTTTCCAAAATTAAAATTTTTGCTCCTTTTTCGGCAAGTATCCGTGCGGAACTTACCCCGGCAAGTCCGGCTCCGCAAATAATGTAATCGTATCTGTTCATTATTAAAAATTTCCTTGAGACTAGTGTATAACTTATTTTAAATCATATATATTAATTAAAAATGTACTGCAGGTGAATTTACTGTTCTTTTTCACCAAATGCGTTATAATCCATGCAAAAATCAAAATACGACCATATTGCTTCTTCAATGTAAACACCGGGCTCTCTGACATAACTTGTTGTGATTTCGGTATTTATTGATGCCTTTGCAATTATAAATCCATCCGAAGAAATATCTAACTGTGCATGTACACCGTAAAGTCTTAAACTTTCGCAGAAAAGTCTTGCAAATATTTCATAATTATTGACTGGTTTTTTCTTTGATCTTGCTTTTAATATTATGTCCAATGTGTTTTCTGTTGAGCAAAATGTCAAAACGGCACTTTTTCCATCCGAAAAAGTATTTTCAACCGAAAGTATCTCGGCCAAAACATAAACAACCGTTGTAAAATCAACTGCTTTTGAAATAGATATATTCATATTTTCAAAATTTACGGTGATCTTGTTTTTAAAATTTACCTTTCTCAGTTTTTCAGATACTTCCCTCATTGCGGTTGAAACAAGTGTAAGACGTTTGACTGTAAAATCATAAAAAGGAAATATATCTTTCACTGAAATTGTATTATTTATTTTTTCACCGTAGATTATGCTTAAAATATTTATCCCGTATGCCCTTGACATTTTACCGCTGCGTCCCAACGTCAGCGAACTTATAAGTGGGTGCAAAAGAAGAAGTATGTTTCCATCTTTTTCACGAATTGCCACTGCGTTTACAGTTTTGATACCGTCACTGAAAGAAACTGTAATATTTTCTCCGTGCTTATCAGACAAAGAACTGAGCCTTTTGGAACCTTCTTTTAAAATTTTCAAAACAGAAGACCCCCGCTTTGAAAAAACATGTGTCTGCTCCGCTTTGATATTTTTGTCAATGATTTTAAAATCAGAAGTTATTCTTACAAGCCCGTACCCGAAGTGTTTAATATCTTTATCAAATAAAAATTCTTTAATAATATTTTACCTCCTCCGTTTTTCTTTATTAGTTATATTATACCATTATTTGTTATTTTTTTCAATTACTTTATTTTTTATTTTTATGTTTATATTATTTGTATTAAATGTAACAAAAAATAAAATTTTTAAAAAAAACTCTTGTAATAAAGAAATATTTTGTGTAGAATAAAAAAGGCAATTTAAATTAATATTTATATAAAACAACGGAGGATTTAAAAATGGTAAAAGTTGCTATTAACGGTTTTGGCCGTATAGGCCGTCTCGCATTCAGACAGATGTTTGGTGCTAAAGGTTACAAAGTTGTTGCTATAAACGACCTCACAAAGCCCTCAATGCTTGCTCATCTTCTTAAATATGATACCGCTCAGGGTCGTTACATCGGACACACTGTCGAAGCTAACGATGAAGAAGGCACTATCACTGTAGACGGAAATGTAATCAAAATATATGCCGAAAAGGATGCAATTAACTGTCCTTGGAAAAAACTCAAAGTTGATGTTGTTCTTGAGTGCACAGGTTTTTACTGCTCTCTCGAAAAATCAATGGCTCATATAAACGCAGGTGCTAAAAAAGTTGTTATTTCCGCTCCTGCAGGTAACGACCTCAAAACAATCGTTTACAGCGTAAATGAGGGTACTCTTACGCCTGATGATAAAATAATATCTGCTGCATCCTGTACAACTAACTGCCTTGCTCCCATGGCTAAGGCTCTTAACGACTATGCTCCCATCCAAAGCGGTATCATGACGACTGTTCATGCTTACACAGGCGACCAGATGGTTCTTGACGGTCCTCACAGAAAAGGTGACCTCAGAAGAGCTCGTGCTGCTGCACAGAACATCGTTCCTAACTCTACCGGTGCTGCCAAGGCTATCGGACTTGTCATCCCCGAACTGAACGGCAAACTTATAGGTTCTGCTCAAAGAGTTCCTACATGTACAGGTTCCACAACTATCCTTGTTGCTGTTGTAAAAGGCAAGGACATCACCAAAGAAGGTATCAACGCTGCTATGAAGGCTGCTTCAAATGAATCCTTCGGATACAACGAAGACCAGATCGTTTCTTCTGACGTTATCGGAATCAGATACGGTTCCCTCTTTGATGCAACACAGACAATGGTAACCAAGATCGATGATGACACATACCAGGTCCAGGTCGTTTCGTGGTACGACAACGAGAACTCTTACACATCTCAGATGGTAAGAACAATCAAGTACTTTGCAGAACTTAACTGATTTACTGTAAAAACAAAAAGGAGCGGGATTTTTTCTGCTCCTTTTTTATTTACCAATTTTTATTATTTTTATTATATTTAGATCAGATTTCAAAGACATTTGCCTATATTTCTTAAAAATGCCTCTTGCTCCGGATCGAAACTTCCGTCAACATTTACTAATATATCAAGTGTTGTAAATCCGCCGAGTTTGTATATGGTGTTTATGTAATCAACAGCATATTCCTTAGTATATTTTATTCCGCCTTTACTCCATCCCATCCACTCTTCTCCGCCCGGTTGATATCCTATCGGAGTAAGAATATGCGGAACAGTTGCTTCTCTTTCCTTTTTCCTAGGAGTCGGACCAAAATAATTAAGTTCACCGGCACAAAATTCTTCACTCTCGTAATGTTTTGCAAATCTTAGATCCATTCCGTTATTAAATGCCGTTGCTGCATAAGGATTTCCCTTATGTACTGCATCGTGATACATTTTGAAAAGTTTATTGTTATACCCGTAATGATCATACATGCCGTCAAACCACCATGCCTTTACTTTTTCACCGTACCTTACCGAATACTCCTCAAGAACACGTGTCCAATTTTCAACAAATTCCTCGGTAATATGTGTATCTCCTTTGGTAAATCCGAATTTTTTTGCAAAAGGGGCCTCCATCGGACCGTCTCCGGTAAAATAAAGACACAGATCTATATCATACTTTGAAAGTGCGTCGTAAAGCTCTGACGGAAGATCACGCGTTGCACATACCTGTCCCGGCTCCGTACCCGCAATCTTATCATATACAGCATTAGGTGCAAGCATATATTCCTTAGACTGCATAAGTGTTATAAAATAGTATCCTGCCCCCATTTTATGAAGACTGTATGCAAGTTTTTCAACATCAAACCTCTTTACACATTCATCCCAAGAAGCCGGTGTTCCGAGATTTAAATTTCTGTCGCTTTCAGAATTTAAAAACCATCCTGACAAATAGTGATTAAAAACTCCCCATTTTTTTCTTTGTAGCCTGTAAACATAATTTTCCATATAATAATCCCTTTTCCAAAAATGAGAGTAAATTTTTCTCAATATATTTTTTAAAATACAGGTTTAAATTTTAATACTTAATTATTCATCTTCGCCTGAAATAATATATGCATAAACAGGTTGCCCACCGTCTATAAGATTTATTTCAGCATAAGGATTAACCTTTTCTGTTATTATTTCTAGAGCTTTTTCGGCCTCTGATTCTGTTACATCTTCACCGTAATAAACGGTAATAATACTGTTCTTTTTAACTGCCTCCGCAACAAGAGCAATACACTCTTCTCTTGTATCTGTTATATACTTTACCTTGTTTTCAACAAGCCCGAGTATCTGCCCGTTTTTAATCTTTTTTCCGTCAAACGTTGAGTCATGTGCAGCATATGTGACAGACGTTGTCTTAGTTTCCGATATCTTTTTTTCCATTGCAGTTCTATTTTCTTCAGGAGAAAGATCTTCTGAAAATGCAAACATCGCTGATACTCCCTGAGGAACCGAAACGGTTTTTATAACCTCTACCCTCTTATCTTTCATAAGTTCTGCTGCTGCTTTTGCAACAAGGTAGATATTACTGTTATTTGGAAGAACAAATACAGTTTCCGCTGGAGTTGCTGCTATTGCCCTTAAAAGATCGTCTGTGCTCGGATTCATAGTTTGCCCACCGGTTACCAATTTGTCCACACCAAGGTCTGAAAATACCGCTTTGATACCTTTACCGGAGCAAACACTTACAAAACCGTACGGTTTTTCTGCTGGTACCGAAACTATTTCATCCGGCTCTTTCTTTTTCTCTTCGTAACTTGCTATGAGTCCCGAATGTTGGTTTTTCATGTTTTCAATTTTAACTGTGTAAAAGTAACCGTACTTTACTGCCTCGGAAAGGACTTTACCGGGATCGTCAGTGTGTACATGTACTTTTATAATATCCGAATCCTCAACAAAAACTACACTGTCGCCTACTTTCATAACAAAATCATGAAGTGCTTCGCAGTGTCCCTCGCCTTCATATTCTTTACTTTTGGTAACAATACATTCGGTACAGTAAGGAAATGTTATATCCTCGGTTGAAAATTTAGAAAAATCCGCCTGATTATTTGCAGTCAGATCCGGGATATTCTTTGCTTCAACCGGTTCATTTTTCAGCGCAGCAAGCATTCCTTCAAGAACCGCAACAAATCCGCTTCCGCCCGCATCAACAACGTTTGCTTGTTTCAGGACCGGAAGCATTTCCGGAGTTTTTGCAAGGGTTTCTCCCGCAACTTCAAGCATAGAGGTAAAAAGTTCTTCGATATCATCTGCCGATTCAGGTGACTCTTTGCTTATCTTCTCCATTGCCTTATCCGCACATGCCTTCATTACAGTAAGTATCGTCCCCTCTGTTGGAGTCATAACAGCCTTGTATGCAGAATCAACACCATGTTTAAACGCCGTGGCTATTTTTTTTGCGTCGGCCTCGACTGTTCCCTTAAGTTCTTTTGCCATTCCTTTAAAAAATGATGAAAGTATAACTCCGGAATTTCCTCTTGCAGCACGAAGAAATGTTTTTGCTACTTTATCAGAAACATCTGCAATCGTTCCTTTGAATCCTTTAAGTTCGTCGCTTCTTGCTGGACTCATTGTAAGACTCATATTTATTCCCGTATCCCCATCCGGAACCGGGAAAACATTTAAATTATTTATTTCATCTTTTTCATTATCCAAAGCATTTGCCGCAGATGTCACCATATCGCGGTAAACGTCTCCGTCTATTTTTTTTGTTGATTTATTTTTTTCTTGATTCATGAGATTTGTCCTTTATTATTTATTTTTTCAGAAATTCCTTCTTGATATCACACTTTACATATAAAACAAAATCTTTTCCGTTTGAGCGTAAGAATTATTTTCCTGTATTATTTTATTTATTAATGTTTTTTCTCTCTTTCTGCTCCTCTTTCATTGTTTCCTACAACGAAGACTGCCAAAGTTTTATATCCTGAATGGGCACCTATGACCGGACCTATATGGTTTACAAAAAATTTCTTTTCAGGAAGTTCCTCTTTTATCATTTTCATAAGCATGTTAACGTCATCTTCACAGTCGCCATGACTTATAAATATTGGCGTTTCACTTGCATCTGCCGCTTCCTTTACTATCATTTCCTTAAGTTTTTTTACTGAAATATTACGTCCGCGAACTTTATCATAAGCAATTAATTTTCCTTCAGGGGAAACATAAAGCATTGGTTTTATCTGAAGCATTGATCCGAAAAATGCTGCCGCAGAGGAGATCCTGCCACCTCTTTTTAGTTGTCCGAGATCATCAACGGTAAATTCATGGCATATGTTCTTTTTAAGATCTTCACCGTATTTTACAAGTTCTTCAAACTCCATTCCGCTCAGCCTTTTTTGGGCACAAAGATAAACAAGGAGTCCTTGACCGCAAGAGGCACAACGAGAGTCGATAACTGCTATTTTACGATCCGGAAATTCTCCTGAAAGTTCTTCTGAAACTATTTTTGCGTTTTGATAAATACTTGAAAGCATGGACGATAAAGTTATATACACAATGTCTTTTCCTGCCTCAAGTATAGGTCTGAAAACATCTTCTATTTCGTAAAGATTAAGCGCGGAGGTCGAAACATTTGCGCCCGCTTTAAGATCAGCGTAAAATTTATTGACCGGGTATTCGAGGTTATCCGGGACCCCTTTGTAATTGACTCCGTTTACTGCAAATGTTATAGGTATTACATTAATATCAAGTTCTTTTACCTCTGCTGCGGAAAGATCGCATGCTGAATCTGTTATAAGTATGTAATTTGACATATGTTTTTATTTCCTTTTCGCTTATTTTTTATTTTAAAGTGGTAGACAAATCGGAAAATATGTGATATTATTATATTAACACATTTCTTTCCTGAAATCAACGCCCACTATATTATTAATACCATGTTTTGAAAAAAAGTTACAAACTAAATAAAAAAATTTATTATTTAATTTTATTTGATTTTGATTTTGAGGATAAAAAATATGAATAAATACCTTGAATGCGGTTTCATTTCGAATACACACGGAATAGCCGGAGGCTTAAAAGTACAGTCCTGGTGTGATTCGCCCGAAGTTCTTGCTTCTCTTCCTTCTGTTTTTACCGAAAAATTCGGTGTTTATATTGAGCATAAAGTAAAAAGTGCCTCCGTTTACAAAGATACCGTAATATTCACTTTTAATGGAATTGACACAATCGAAGCTGCTGCAAAACTGAAAGGCAAAACACTTTATGCACTCAGGGATGATTTTCACCTTCAAGAGGGCGAATATTTTATTGCAGATCTTATCGGGCTTGACGTAATTGACGCTGAAAACGGCAAAGTTTACGGACAGATAAAAGGTGTAAACACAAACGGAATTCAGATACTTTATGAAGTAAAAACAGAAAACGGTATAAAACTACTTCCGGCTGTTGATGCTTTCATTAAAAAAACAGTTCCGGAAAAATGCGTTTACGTAAATAATATCCCGGGACTTCTCGATGACTTATAATGTTCTTAATCATAAAACGTATTATTTTAATTTTTTAAAAGGAACTGCAAAATGAGATTCGATATATTGACACTTTTCCCGGAAATGGTGGAAACCGTTCTCGGGCAAAGTATTATAGGCAGGGCAATAAACAAAAACATTATTTCCGTCCATGCTCACAACATAAGAGACTATTCCCAGGACAAGCATCGCAGAGTTGATGATACACCGTGCGGCGGCGGCATGGGTATGCTTATGGCCGTTCCGCCTATTGATGCCTGTCACACCGCTGTTTTTAATATGGCTCCTGCTTTAAAAACCAAGACAGTATATATGTCTGCGCAAGGCAGAGTTTTTAACCAAAGCATTGCTAAAGAACTTTCGGAGTACGAGCGCCTGATAATCCTGTGCGGACACTACGAAGGTGTTGACCGCCGTGCGGTAGATCTTTTATGTGATGATGAGATCTCGATCGGAGATTATGTCCTCACAGGGGGAGAACTTCCTGCCTGTGTGCTTGTTGACTGCGTTTCACGCATGATAGACGGCGTTTTATCTGATACCGAATGTTTTTCAAAAGAAAGTTTTATGAACGGCCTACTTGAATATCCACAGTATACAAGACCCATTGAATATAAAGGCTTGACGGTTCCGGAGATTATCCTTTCAGGAGACCACAAAAAAATTGAGGAATGGAGAAAAAAAGCCTCTCTTAAACTTACTAAAAAAAATCGTCCGGACCTTCTTTGATCCGATTCATTCAACGTTAAAATACTCAAACAGGAAATAAAAATGGAAAAACTTAAAATTCCCTATCCCATTATTGTGGAAGGTAAGTATGATAAAATCAAACTCGAAAGCCTGATCGATGCCGATATTTTTGTTACGGATGGCTTCGGCATATTTACATGTAAAGAAAAAAAATTACTTTTCAAAAAACTTGCGGAAAAGCGCGGTAAAATAATAATTTTAACCGACAGCGACGGAGGCGGAATATTAATACGATGTCATTTGAAATCATTTATTCCGGCCGACAAAACAATAAATCTTTATATTCCGTCTGTTAAAGGCAAAGAAAAGCGTAAACGCTATCCTTCAAAAGAAGGTGTGCTTGGTGTTGAAGGAATGGAAAAAAATATTATAATTAAGTTGCTTTCACCGTTTACTTCTCCGGAATTTACGAAAGTCGGAAACATAAAAAAGTCTACCCTTTACAAACTTCACCTTACAGGATGGGAAAATTCCTCTGAATTAAGACAAATACTTTCGCTTCATCTCGGATTTCCCAAACATATGACGCCAAATGCCCTTCTTTCCGCTCTTAATGTTTTATATACCTCTGAAGAACTTGAAAAAATTTGTGAAAAACTATTTAGTTAAAATAACCTTAACCTGAATCATTTGCTGAATGGATAAACGATAAACAGGTTAAGGTTATTTTTATTTTTTTATTTTCTTTACCAAATTTCCAACATAAACAATAAATGATGAAGCGGAGCCGAAAAGCACTATATATCCTATTGTATATACGATATGCGGCAATTTTCCTCCAAAAAATTTATTGAATACAGGGTAAACAAATGTGCTGTCAGGGGCAAGATAGAACATGTCAAACTCTTTTCCGTTACCGTAGATCTTATTAAGAAAAATCGCTATAACCACCAAAATTGTAAAAATTTTAAACGTATTTACTCCTGTTTTTACATTAAATGAAACTGTCCCGGAGGAAAGTATCATAACAGCAAGAACAAACATTATACCATGATGAAGCATTGACTGTATATTTATACCTATCTCATTACTCAAAACGCTTTGGGTACCTACAAAAAGCACTGTAAATGCTCCGATAAGACTATATGTTCCCAAAAAAGCAGAAAGTGTTTTAAATGCTTCTCTCTTTCTTATTTTATACATCACAAAAGCAATAAAAGTAAGATAAATCGGAGTTGAACAAAATTGAAACGGAAAAATATACCATGGATATTTCCATGTATCATTCACCGGGTTATATGACATTACAACCTGCTTATATACCTCGAAAACAAACATTATAATTCCGCTGATAAGCATAGCATATGCTATCACTTTATCTGTAATCCTTGCCCTTAACAGTATTACCACAGCACACGCTGCTAATATTATAATCAGGGATACAACATGAAAAGTACCGTATGGTTTGGGTCTTTCCGCAGTCTTACCAAGAAATGCTACGATTTTTTCAAATGTATTTACATTTTTTTCGGCTGCAAGGTAAAACATTATACCACTCCTTTATTTTTAAAACCGGCATCAATACGGCTGAAAAATTTTTAACTGTATTTATTATGACGCATCAAAAATAAATTCAAACTTGCAGACATTTGTATTCAAAATAAATTGCGTCAAATAAAAAAACAATTATTATAAAATAAAAACCATTAGTGTATCTTACAAAACAGAAAACCAACATGATAAAAAAATCGACAAGCATTACTTGTCGATTTTTTGGCGGAGAGAGAGGGATTCGAACCCTCGGTCGGGTATTAGCCGACACACGATTTCCAGTCGTGCGCCTTAGACCAGCTCAGCCATCTCTCCAAACGTGCCTGTTAATTATATCATAAAATATTTTCCTTGTCAATAGTTTACCCGAAAAATATTTTGTCTTATACATGTATTTGCTTTTTGGAGAAAAGTAAAAAAGGTCGTATCCGTTTAAAGGATATGACCTTTAGCCGGACTTGCCGATATGCGGAAGTTCGGATTTTAAATATCCCAGGCAGATAAACATTAACGTAAGCATCTTCCATAAGATTGGCAGGTCATGTTAATATTAATCCGTCCGGTATTAAAGTGTACTTATTATACAACAATCTTTTTTCTTTGTAAATATTCAAAATTACCTATTTTTTCACCCCGTTTTTGTTTATTTTTCTATATAATTACAAAACTTAATTTTGGGGTGAAATCGAAATGTTTTTATTTTTTTACCATATTGACATTATTTACAACTTAGACATATAATTTAGAAGGAACATAAATTTATATTGCCTTGGAAATAAACATTATAATGTTTATTCTCGGTGTTTTTATTGTTCCCGAAAGAGACTTGATATTTTTTTCAGATTATAAGATAAAGTTTGGAAATATATTTTTTACACGCTTTTTTACAAATTTTATAATCTGATAAAATGATCTGTATCATATTTATCACACTGCCTTTGACTAAAATAACATTTGTTTTTAAAACCAAGCAGGATGTATAATATGACCGGTCTCATTTTTAATTTAATACACGTAAATTAATTTGTCTTTTGTGCGGTCGTCTTTAAAAAGGCGACGATTGGAGATCTATGTATAACAAAAATATGATGCAACGTCATAGGCGTACACCTATGAACTCCGAATGTAATAACGCCCCGTATGTAAACAATCCCCAAACATGTGAATATGGATTTACCGAAATAAATAAACCGTCTCTTGCCATGGTCTATTCGGTTTCACAAAAATGGCGGTTTATAAATGACGGGTGCGAGGGATTTGACAGAGGTACAATTTTTGATGAACTCAATAAGCCCTTTGCCGGAGATAAATGTAAACGCGGAGGCAGATGTAAATGAACGAAAAACAGAGCCGCTGCAAATTACTCAAGGAAATTCAAATTGCGTCATTCGCGGTCGTTGAAACAAATTTGTATCTTGACACCCACCCATTTGATACCGATGCACTTTGTGCACTTAAAAAATATAGTGAGATGAGCAGAAAAGCAATTAATGAATACGAATCACTTTACGGTCCCATTTTTGCTTTCGGAAATTACGAAAATAACGGCTGTTACCAATGGGTCAAAGATCCGTTCCCGTGGGAAAAGGAGGACTGAATTATGTGGATCTATCAAAAAAATCTTCAATATCCCGTAAATATTAAAAACCCTAATCCCGCACTTGCAAAAGTAATCATTTCTCAACTTGGCGGTCCTGACGGAGAAGTTGGTGCTTCAATGCGATATCTTTCACAGCGTTTCGGTATGCCTTACCGCGAAGTAACAGGAATCCTCACAGATGTCGGTACTGAAGAACTTGCACACGTCGAGATAGTATCTGCAATTCTTTATCAA
This sequence comes from uncultured Clostridia bacterium, assembly GCA_944381115.1. GTDB lineage: Bacteria > Bacillota > Clostridia > Oscillospirales > CAG-272 > SIG673. The sequence continues at coordinate 299,442 of CALWJV010000015.1, read as the reverse complement.
CTTACACGTTGTTTAACAATCGACGAAATAAAATCCAGCGGGTTTGATACCTACTTTGTTGACCATACAGCAGGTGTTTATCCGCAGGCTGCATCGGGTATGTCATTTACAACAGCATTTTTACAAAGTAAAGGCGATATAATTACTGACCTGAACGAAGATCTTGCTGCTGAACAAAAAGCACGTACAACTTACGACAACATTCTCCGCCTTACCGACGATCCTGATGTACGTGAGCCTATAAAATTCTTACGTGCAAGAGAAATTGTTCACTATCAACGTTTTGCTGAAGCACTCGGCATAGCAACTGAAAAAGCAGATTGTAAAAATAATTTTTATATTACTAACCCATCTTTTGATATAAAGTGCTCTCCCGACTGCTTCTTCGGTCAGAATAAAAACAAACAAATGCAAGATTACAACCGTAATTCCGAAAATAAATCTTCTTTAAACTCAAATTACTGTGAAGACACAATGTTAAATCGGAAAAATTCACTAAGTTGCGATATAAAATCCAAAAATACTGTTTTTAAAAATGAAAACAACTATTTTAAAGACTGCAAGCGACCGTACTGATTAACGGTGCATAACGATTGTAATAGTCATTTAATTTTTAATCAATAATTTTATTCGTTTAAAGTCGTACAAAAAGTCGGTATACTTATAGAAGTATACCGACTTGTTTTTTATATTTTTCTTATAATTAGCAATTAATTACTGTTATTTAGACATAATATGCTATATTTTTGATATTTTTCTACCATATTTTGAAAATTCAGTTTCAAGCCAAAGTGTCTCTCCTCCTTTTCCTTGATGATTTAAAATTCCGTCCCTAACTAAAAGGGCTTTAACTCTTTTTGCAGCACCTGCACCTCCGTCATAAAAAACAGGTCGGTAACTCAGTGCATTTTCAATTGCTTTTTTTGCAAACGGAAAATGAGTGCAACCCAAAACAACAGCAGAAAATTTTATTTTTCTGTATGGATAAAGTTCCTTTTTAAGATAGGAAACAAGAGCAGGACTTCCTTCCATTCCTTCTTCCACAAATGAAACTATCTTTTGCGTTGTTATACATATAATATTGCTTTTTTCAGAAAGAGAATTAATCAATTTTTTAAAACGTATAGTTTTTTGCGTTGCTTCGGTTGTCAAGACCAAAATGTTTTTTCCCGGAAAGTCACGAACTGCAGGACGAATTGCAGGTTCCAGACCGATTATATGTACATTTTTGTATTTACTTCTTAACATTTCCACTGCAGCAGCAGTTGCAGTATTACAGGCAATGACAATTGCTTTACAAGAAAAACGCAGCAATATCTTAACACTATTTTCGGTAAGTACCTTGATTTCTTCAATATTTTTTGTACCGTATGGAGCATTTTTTGTATCGGAAAGATATAAATAGTTTTCGTTTGGAAGTATTTTTTTTATTTCTTTCATGACACTTATTCCCCCGACACCGGAATCTATTATCCCTATCGGCATATTATTTTTATCCAAAGCCCGCACCTCTTGATATTATGATTCTTCTTTATTTTATTATAGATCGTCTTTGAATATTTCAACAAATGCAATTTTAATTACTTTTTATTATAATGATTAGGTTTTTAAAATATTTTTTTACAAAATAATCTTGTATTTCGGGTTTTAAAAGCATAAAATTAACATATATAGTAAGTATTTTTTATATACTTTTATAATCGAAAAATGTATCGGAAAGGAATTTTAAAAATGGAGATAAACAGTATAAAAGAAATGGAAACACTTGCCGAAAAAAAACTTTCCCGTGAAGAGATATTTTCTGGAGTTATCGTGCATCTTGTAAAGGATACCGTAAAACTTCCGAACGGCGCAAAATCCACAAGGGAGGTTATACTTCACAACGGCGCCGTATGCGTCGTTCCTATCACGGATAAAAATGAAATCATAATGGAGCGGCAGTTCAGATATCCTTTTAACGAAGTTATATGGGAAATACCTGCGGGGAAACTCGATAAAGGTGAAACTGATCCTTTACTCGCTGCAAAGCGCGAACTTACAGAAGAAACCGGCTACACCGCAAAAAATTTTATTTACATAGGCACTTATTATCCTTCGCCTGCTATACTGTCAGAAAAAATTCACATGTATATTGCAACAGGCCTTACGCCGGGGGAACGTAAACTTGATGAAGACGAATTTCTTGATGTTGTAAAAGTTCCTTTTAATGAAGTAATAGAAATGATAAAGAAAAATGAAATCCCGGACGGAAAAACACAGGCGGCAATTTTAAAAGCAAAACTTTTTTTGTAATATTGATCCTGTCGAAGTATCAAAAATTTTTAGGCACGGTCTGAAAAAAAACAAGGTAATTCAGTCAAATTACCTTGTTTTTTTTTCATTTTTTCAAAATTTATTTTTCAGATAACTATTTTTCAGTAATAAATTTATAAACTTACTTCAATATGTCTTAAATCGATCATCTGAGAAATCCGTCAATTATAACTTTTTCCGCTTTTTCCGGGGTAAGTCCGAGTGTCTGTAACTTTAAAATTTGATCTCCGTTTATCCTACCTATCGCCGCTTCATGTACTATCTGAGCGTCTCTGTGGTTGGCTGCAATTTCCGGGATAGAACGTATATTTGCATTATCCATAATAATTGAATCACACTGAATATGCGCCCGGCATGCATTATTACCTATTGCTACAGGATTGAACACTTGCTTTGAATCGTCCTTGCCTACCGACCTTGAAATTATTTGCGCAGATGAACCTTCTCCGTCAAGATATATATCCATATCCGACTGAACAAATTGTTTTCCATGAGTCATAAGCCGTTCCGTGACGGTAAGTTTCGCATTTTTTCCGAGGCGTGCCTCCGTTTTTCTTTTAGACGAGTTTACCCCTTTGATCTGTACCATCTCCATTTCACAAACGGCGTTTTCCTCTATTGTAACCTCTGTTGATGGGTTCATTATTCGCTCTCCGGTCCCTTCTCCTTCTCCGTAGTGCTTTTCAACGTAGCGCAAATGTGCATTCTTTCCAATGAAAAACCGGTGAAGTCCGTCATGCTTCGATGTCTTATCCCCGCTGTTGTGTATACCGCACCCTGCAACGATAAGAACATCTGAATTTTCCCCTACATAAAAATCGTTATATACCATCTCCTGAACTCCGGTTTCTGTTATAATTACCGGAATATGAACCGATTCGTTTTTCGTACCGGGCTTTATTCTTATTTCAAGCCCACCTTCTTCTTTTGAAGTTATCTCAATATTTTCAGTACTTTTTCTGCCTTCACTTTTACCGTTTTTACGTATGTTATATGCTCCGACAGGTATCTCATGAAGACCGGCAACTTGTTGAAGCAGTTCTTTATCTATTTTTTCCATTTTTGTCTCCGCCCTTCTGTTTTACTGACTTTCTTTTTTATCAATCTATAGGCATTTTTATGCCGCAACACGGTGAAAATTCACACATAAGTTGCGGAAGCATGTCCTTTCCGCTCCCTTTACTTTTTACTTTACCGTCTGCAATAACTATCATTTCATCGGCAAGCGACATTATTCTTTCCTGGTGCGATATTATGACAGTCGTCCTGCTTGCCTCTTTCTGCATCTGTTTAAATGTCTCAACGAGCATTGAAAAACTCCAAAGATCTATTCCCGCTTCCGGTTCGTCAAAAATTGCAAGTTCTGGTTTCCTTGCCATAAGGGTCGCAATTTCAATACGCTTCATTTCTCCTCCGGAAAGAGAAGAATCAAGTTCTCTTTTTAAATATTCTGCAGAGCAAAGTCCTACACGGCTAAGGTATGCACAACTTTCTTTTTCAGAAAGTGTCTTACCTGCGGCAATCGAAAGTATCTTTCTTACTGTCAATCCCTTAAATCTCGGAGGCTGTTGAAATGCATATCCTATTCCAAGTTTTGCCCTTTCGGTCACCGACATATCAGTTATATCGGTCCCGTTATATAATATCTTTCCCGATGTAGGTCTTTCAAGTCCCATTATAAGTCTTGCAAGCGTAGATTTACCGCCTCCGTTAGGTCCTGTTATGACAATGAATTTTCCGTCCGGAACCGTAATACTTACATCATTTATAATATCAAGCGGAGTTTCTCCTTCCTTTACAGCAAAGCAAAGGTTTTTTATTTCCAACATAATTTTCTGTCCTTTCTCTTAAAATTCCGATTTTTACGTTATTTTACAATTATTCTTACATATCATACCCCATTTTACACGTCTTGTCAATACGGTTTATTAAAAGTTTTATTTTTCTTTAAAACTTTACTGTATTTTATATTATGTTTTTGAGGTATAATGTAAAAGTCTGAAAACCTTTTTTTATACGGTTAACAGGTAGATAAAATTCCTGCTAAAGTGTATTTTTGTACACTTTACCGGGATTTTCTGAAAAACATGCTGCTGTTGCAGCGGGATCGGAGAAAATTTAATGGATATTATCGCAAAACCCTTTGGTATGCTTTTAAAATTCTGTAATGACATAACGGGAAGTTATGCTTTGGCTCTGTTGTTTTTCACTTTGCTTTTTAAATTGATACTTCTGCCGCTCAGCATTAAGCAGCAAAAATCCTCTCAGGCACAGGCAAGGATAAGGCCTAAGGAAATGGCCATACGCAAGCGTTACATTGGGAGAACAGATACCAACGCAAATGCCGAACTTTCAAGAGATCTGATGAAACTTTATCAAGAAGAAAAATATTCTCCCGCCGGAGGATGCCTTCCACTTCTTCTTCAACTTCCCATAATTTATATTCTTTATCAAATCATTACAAAACCGATTCAATATATTTGTAATGCTGCAGATAAAATAGCAGGTTTTAAAGAAAGTATTTTTAACTTGTTTAAAGACGGCATATTAAATTCTTCAAATACGTCTGAACAAATATACGGCCTTTTTACAAAAGCAGGCGGCGATATAGGAAAATTTGACATTAGTGAAATTCAGATGCTGACAATTATGCAAAGTAATTCAGCAAATTTTCCTGATGCCGGTATTGTTTACCCCGATTTCACTATCTTCGGCGGTACGATTGACCTTTCCGCTTTTCCGACATTTACAAGTATAATGATACTTATTCCACTTTTTGCTGCTCTTTTTCAGTTTGCAAGCTCTTTTGTAATGCGATTCTTTACTCCGCAACTTGATAAATCTACACCTGAGGGGGCTCAGGCTCAGAAAACTATGCTTTATATGAACATTATCTTCCCTGCCATTACGTTTTTTATGGCATTCAGTTTTCCTGCAATTCTCGGTCTCTACTGGATTTATCAGAGCATCTTCAGCACTGTTACACAGGTAATCCTTGCAAAAATATTCCCCATTCCCGTATTCACCCCTGAACAATATGCAGAGATAGAAGCGGATGTGAATAAAGATTACGTAAAACCTGACATAAAATCTTACAGAAAATCGCTTCATAACATTGATGAGTATGATTACGAACCTGATTACCCAGACTTGTCCGAAGATAAGGTTATTTCGGAATCTAATATACCGGAACCGTACCTCCCGCCTCGCAGAAAATACGATAAAAACGGAAACAAGATCCGCTCATTACATTTTATAGATGAGGACGAAGAAGAACAAATTAACTCCATTACGTTACCCGAAACCAAAACAGAGGTTAATAATACCGAACTTGATCGGGAATTTACACCGGATAAACAAATGAATGAAAAAAAATTACTGCAAGATACCTCTTTTGAATCAAATGATAATGAAAAGGATACAAACAGTTCTCTTGATATAAATAACGAAAAAACAGAAAATCCGGCTCATTCCGATGAAAATAACGGAGAAAAATAACAAAAACAAGAACCATTAACCGCCCAGCGAAAGGATTTTATAATATGAAGTTAAAAACGGGATTTATTTTCTTATTTTCCCTTTTGATCATCTTTATTACAGTTACATCCTGTAACAAAGAAGAGGAAATGCCCGACCCTGATGACGGAGACGATGAATATTCCGGATCTATCGCTCCGGAAGATACGGATACTCCCCCTGATGATTCATCTGATGAAGAACAGATCGATGAAGGCGACCCAAATGCAATATATGAAATTGCAACAGCAGATGATCTGAAAAATAAATTAAAACTAAAAGGCACTTACATTCTCACCGCCGATATTGATCTCGGCGGTGCGGAATGGAAACCGATCGGAACAGCCGCGCATCCTTTTTCCGGAATATTTGACGGCTCAGGCCACAAAATCTCAAATTTTAAAATTACTGAAAAGCCCGAAGAAAGTACCGGAGATGTATCTCCTGCATTTACCTATTCCTATGGAGGTTTTTTCGGTGTAACAGACGGTGCTACGGTTAAAAATATAAAATTTGAGGGCATAAATATCAATATTTTAACAAGTTCAAGCAACACATTTATGTATGCCGGAACAGTTGCCGGATACGCAAAAAATACGGTATTCGAAAATGTTACGGTCACCTCCGCAAATCTCTCTTCGCAAAGCAAAGAATATATTACATATGTCGGAGGACTTGCAGGGTCTATGCGTAAATCCAAAGCGACTGCTTGCACAATCAACGCAACACTAACCGCTAAAGAATCTTTTGCAAATGCAATATGCGGAGGAATATCAGGAGAAACAAGCGAAAGCGAACTTACAAAATGCTCTTCCTCCGGAAGCGTATCTTCCACAGCAAAATACGGATTATCATATTCAGGAGGTCTTGTCGGCTACTGCTCTTCAAGTAAAATTTCAAAATGCGTATCGGCATCTACAGTAGATGCTTCGGTCAGCTCCTACTCTGCTCAGACAGGGAAAAAAGGGTCTGCTTCAGCAGGAGGATTTGCTGCAATAATCATTGCTTCTTCTGCAAACAAAAGAACGGAAATTTCTGACTCTTACACTGCTGTTACCTGTACCGTAAGTGCTAAAGGTAACAAAAACGCCGCTTATGCCGGCGGATTTGCGGCATTTTCAGAATACGGGATATACACAAATTGTTACAGCCGCTCAGATGTAAATGCGGAAAGTAATTCTGACGCAGTATATGCTGCCGGCCTAATATCTTACATTATAAATCATGATGACGTTGCAGACGCAAAACCTTATCCGTATGATACTAAAATCTCAGGTTGTTTTTCAATCGGTAATGTAAATATCAAAACCAAGACTATGGCATATTATCTCGGATCTCTTGTTTACTCCGATTCATCAAGCAAAGAATCTTTTATTGAAAAAAGCGGATACAACGAAAACATGAATTTCTATATTAACAGTGAATCCCCCGACAATACCAACGAAAAAATTAACTTTAACGGGTTTGAAGCTAATCTTGGAGTATACGGAGATATAAATGTTCTTTCAACAAATTACGGTTGGAGCAAAGACGTTTGGGAAATCACTAACGAATATCCTTCACTTAAAGGCTAATCGTGCCTTTTTAAGACGATTTATAATAATATACTTGTACAAATTCTTTAAAATCTTCTCCGAAACTCAATATAACAATTTAATACCTGATTATAAATGGTGAAAATACATGGTAAAAATAACAAATGTTAGGGCTTTTTGGAAAGAACAATGCGGTTTTTCAATAGAAAAAAACACAGGTGAAGAATATGTTTTTGTACATTTTCTCACTCCGGTAATAATTAATGGCAAAAATTATCCCGAAAAAACATTTATAGTTTACGACAAAAACACCGTAAGAAAATTTTCATCACAAAACGGTCCGCTAATTCACGACTGGTTTCATGCTCGAGGCCTAAGACCTATTGTAGAAAAGTACGGTTTTGATTTTAACAAACCGTATATTCTTTCTCACAGTTCTTTTATTTCAGAAATCGTTTCCGAAACAGAATTTGAGTTGATAAGAAAACGGTTGTTTTATGAAAATATTATTAATTCACAAATTGAATTGCTTTTTGCAAAGATATCCAGAACTAAAAATGAAACAACGCAACAAAGTAGCCATTCACAATATAAAGAATTCACTTCTCTAAGAAACGAAATTATGTTGACATACAACGAAGACTGGAGCGCCGAAAAAATGGCGGCACGTGTACTTCTAAGCGTTTCAAAATTTTACGAGGTATATAAAGAAATCTTTGGAATTACTCCTCAAAAAGACCTGCAAAACGCAAGGATCGAACATGCAAAAAACTTTCTTTTAAACAATAACTGTTCAGTAAGTGAGGCGGCAACAGCAGTCGGATACACCAATGTTTACCATTTTATAAGACAGTTCAAAAAAATTTGTAATGTTACTCCCGGAATGTATGCAAAATTTGTTTCCGGCGAAAACTTAAAACCCCCTGTCTTTTGAATTAAATTATTTTTTTCTTTATTTTTTATACTTTTTACTTTTGTGCTATTATTTTATAATATTCAAATAAAAAATACCGGTCATGCAAAAGTAGCATGACCGGTATTTTTTATTCTTCGTTTTTTTCCTCTATGGCTGCTTTCTGTGTGTTGATTTCGTAAATTCGCTCCGGCGCAAATTTGAACTTTCTATCATATGTCATAAGACCGTTTTGCTCCTGCTCTACATCATAAAGTTGAGTATAACAGAATCCAAGAACCTTATCATTAAATAGCATAGCTTCTGTAAGACCTTTATAGCGATAGAAAAACTCTTCTTCGGTTTTTGGTCCTACACCGTAACCCCAACCGTCTTTATCCGTCCAGCGTATCCCCCCGTATTCACTCATAAAAAACGGTTTTCCCACTGTATACTGCTGTGCACCGACACCTTCTTTTCTAAATATCTGATCTTTTGCTATACCTTTATCAAGTTCCAAATAGTTTGCTTTAAATGTCTCAGGATTTTGATCATAATCATGAACATCAAAAATATCAGTTATTGTATGATAATTTCCGCTTGTGTCTATTACAGGACGTGTCGGATCTACGGATTTTGTTATAAAATAAACAGTTTTTACAATCTTATTTTGCTTACATCCCCATGTCTCATTAAAAGGACACCAACCGATTAAAGAGGGATGCGCAATATCTCTTTCCATTGCCTCAAGCCATTCAGGAATTACATTGTACATGGCACTTGCATTATTATGATCCAGTCCCCAGTTTGGGTATTCTCCCCATACTGTATAACCGAGAACATCTGCCCAATAAAGGAAGCGAGGCTCAAATACTTTTTCATGAAGTCTTGCACCGTTAAAACCAAGTTGCATTGAATATAAAATATCATTTTTTAGGGCCTCATCGCTCGGAGCCGTGTAAATTCCATCGGGGTAAAATCCTTGATCAAGTACCCAACGTCCAAAAATATTTTTTCCGTTGAGTGTAAATGCCATACCGTTGAGCCCAACTTCACGGAGTCCAAAGTATGAGCTGACTTCGTCATATACTTTTTTTTCATCAGCAAGGGTTATCGTTACATCGTAAAGCCTTCCCTTTCCTGCCTCCCAAAGCTGCTTTTCTTTAAGTTTAATTTCTGCAGATACAGTATTTCCGTTACACATTATCTCGGTACTTCCCGTTTCTCTGCCCTCATATGATGTTTTTAACGAAAGTTTTTTTCCGATATATTCTCCACAAAGTTTAACCATTACTTTTACAGAAGGTACTGTAATATCAGATATATAATTGACGTTTTTTACATAAGAGTTTTCTACCGGCTCAAGCCAAACTGTTTGCCATATACCAGTTGTTCTTGTATAGTAACAGTTGTAAGAATTGTATTTTTCTGACTGCTTACCGCTTGCCTGAATACCCGAACGTGTATCGTCCTCTACATAAACCACTAAAATGTTTTCACCTTCTTTTATTTGATCTGTAATATCAAATGAAAAAGGTGTATATCCTCCTGCATGTTCGCCTACACGTACATTGTTTACGTAAACTACTGAAAAAAAGTCAACTGCCCCAAAATGAAGAATTATACGTTTATTTGACCATTCTTTAGGTATTTCAAAAGTCTTTTTGTACCAAACGGCATTCATAAAGTCTGTATTATGTACACCTGAAAGTTCACTCTCCGGACAATATGGTACATTTATCTCGAGCGGAAAACTTCCGTTTCTTTCATATCTTCTGTCGAGTCCAGATCGACCATTATCTATATAAAATCCCCATTTACCATTAAGACATTGCCAATATTTACGAACAAGTTGGGGCCTTGGGTATTCATTTCTTAAATTTACCATTTCTAGATTACCTTACCTTTCATTTTTAAGATTAATTGAATTTTAACATTTTTTTAAGTTTTTTTCAATGATTTTTTCTGCAAAATTATTGACCTTTTCTCTCCAATAAAAATAGCAAAATATTAAATGGATAATTTATACTTTAAAATAACAAAAACGGTAAATATCTTTTCAAAACATATTTACCGTTTCAATTTGTAATAACTAATACGTTAATTATGAATTCAAAGTCAAAAATCTAAAATTCAACGAATTTAAAAATTAATATTTACTGAATTTAATGTTTATATCTCCAGTTACGTTTCTTACTGTAAAATTTTTAAATCCAAAACCCGTAAGATTTTTCAGGTTATTTTTTCCGTAATCGGATATTGCATCAATTTTAAAATTAGTAGCAGGATCAGCTACACTTGCTTCTATGTCCCCACTCTCTGAAACAAGGTAAATACTACTGCCTATCCAAAGATTTTCAAGTTCTATATCACCAGATCCAGACGTCATAGAGCAAATACTTGCGTCAAGACCTTCTGCATGAATATCACCGGATCTGGAACTGATCTTCACTGTTCCTCCTGCCTTTACATTTTCAAAGTACACATCACCCGCTGTAATTGCAACACTTACACCACCTACACTTACATTTTTTATTTCAACATCTGTTGTTTCACCATTCACTGAGTATTTTGCACACTGAATATTTGAAGTTTTTATCTCTCCATCAACAGTTACTATATCAACATTTGAAACATTAATATTTTTTATAGTGATATCTGACGCTTTACTTTCAATATTAAGATTTGTAACTGCAACCCCGTCAAGTTTTATTTCACCGTTTTCGTTTTTTATATTTAAATTATTTTCTTTGCTTGAAAAATTTTTTACCAGAATATCTCCCAATACTGTTTTTAAAATCAAATCCCCCTGATATCCGTTAGGAACAGAAATTATTGTTTTATAGTATTTACCCATTCCGAATTTAATTTTCGAAGATGCACCTGTATTTATGTCTGACATCGTTACAGTACCGTTTTCCTCTTTAATACTGTAAATAGGCTCCGCTTTGTCAAAATATTCAAAAATTATCTTCTCTTTGTCAGATTTTCTTACCTCTACATCCGAAACTCCCAATTCTAACTTCAATTCCGTAACTGTACTTTCATACTCCTTACGTTGCAATGTAAAGTCCTTGCCGCTACCTGAACATCCCATTAACCAAACCATGAAAAAAACAAGTGTGCAAAAAAACGCAAATTTTAAAAATATTTTTTTCAAATTTTTGTCTCCTTTCTATCCCGTTATTTAATATTTTTTCAAAGTTACGGTTTTATATGTCAAGTACATATCCACGACGCAAATAAACATTGTTTATTTTCCCGCTACCGTCATTATAAATATTTATCTCAAATATCTGAGCCATTTCCCTTGTTTCGTCTACTCCTTTACGAAATAATCCGTCATTTTTATATATTTTATAACTTACTGTAAAATAATAAACAGTATATCCTGACATTTGCTTTTCAGAACGCTCATTCCTTATCTTTATTTCAAACAGTTTTTGTGGAGGAAATTTTTCATACCTCTTATTTCCTTCAATATTAAAATACTCTTCAGTAAATAGTGAATTTACCTTCTCGTTATCACCTGCTATTGCTGCATTCAGATATTCTCCTAATACTGTAAGTGCCGGTTCTCCCTCGGAAGCATAATTTCCGTTTTCAATAATATAACTCTGAGATGTATCAGGAGCATATTTTATTGTTCGATCAAGTTCAAGATACCCGGGAATTGTAAATATATCTGTCTCATAATCTGCAGGATAATAGTAAAATTCTTCTTTTATGCCTCCCGTACCATCGCTCGGGTATTCACTGTTTTTTTCTCCAAACCATCCAATTGCATCTGATATACGTACAAGTATAAACGAAATCAGAATAATAGCGATACACGAACTTATTATTATATTTTTTTTCTTTCCGCTCTTTTTTTCTTTATTCTCTGTTCGTTTTTCTGATCCATTTATTTTGTTTACATTAGAATTTTCTATGTATTGATTATATTCATTGCTCAACAAATGATTTGTATCTTTTTTTAATATAGGTTCATTTATTAAATTTTTATCATCTTCAATATCATCAAAAAAACCTTTTCTTTTTTTCACGCCGTATTATTTCCTTTTTGTAATTTTATTTTTTTACTTTAAAATACTAAGTCCAAAATTTTTACACACATTACTCTTTTTCTTTTATTTTATTATATTATACTTCATGTAATTATAAATATTCAAGAGGTTATTTTTAAAAATTACTTGACAAATTAAAAAAAAAACAATATAATATTTTTTAAGGTATTTTTAAAAACAGTTGATTGTACCTGTATTATGATTGTTTTAAAATCTTTTTAAATATACAATAAACGAAAGGATCTTAAAGTGAAGCAAAATAATTCTGTAAAAAAATATAAACAATTAAATAATTTAAAAGAACTTGTAGAATCAAATGCAAAAAATTACGGCGACAGGCCGCTCTATTATTTTAAAGATAAAAAAGATGTTGTTTCCTTTTCATATAATCAAATGAAAAACTCCGTTGATAGTCTCGGAACCGCTTTTAATACACTCGGTATAATGGGTTGCAACATTGCGGTAATTGGCGATACAAACCCTTATTACATGGTAACATATTTTGCTGCCGCAAACGGAGGCGGAGCAATTATTCCGCTTGATAAAGAACTTGACAACGAAACTATTTCAGGATTTCTTAAAATCGCAAATGCTGTAGCTCTTGTTTACACCGAATCTTTTAATAGTCGTATTCAGGAAATTGAAAACCTTTCCCCTAACATAAAATACTTCATTCCTATTATTCCTGATGAATCATTTATACCCAATGAAAAATATATCTCCGTTTCCTCACTTATTGAAAAAGGTCAAAAATCCATTGAAGAAGGTAACAGAAGCTTTATTGATTTCAATCCTGACCGGGAAGCACTTGCAGCATTAATATTTACTTCCGGAACAACCGGTACAAGTAAATGTGTTATGCTAAGCCATAAAAACTTAATTACCGCAACATATGCTTCGGCAGAAAGTATGTCACACCTTGACCAAAACAGTACTTTTGTTTCCGTTCTTCCCATGAATCACTCTTATGAAGTAACCACTGAACATTTAGCTTTATCGCAAATCGGTTGCTGTACCTACCTTAATGACAGCATTAAAAATGCTCTTCGCAGTTTTAATTATTTTAAACCAAGTTCTCTCATTCTTGTACCTCTTTTTGTTGAAACAATTTATAAACGAATCTGGAAAGAAATTGACAAAAAAGGTATGAGACGTAAGGCAAAAATGGGAATGGTAATAAGCAATTTCCTTCTTAAATTCGGAATTGATGTACGTAAAAAATTGTTTAAAGATGTTCACAACGCTCTTGGAGGTAATTTAAAATATATAATTTGCGGAGGTGCTCCGCTTTCAAAGGATCTAATCCGTGAATTTTCTACATTCGGTATTACTATACTTGAAGGATACGGAATAACTGAATGTTCACCTCTTGTTTCGGTAAACCGCAACGGAAAACAAAAACTCGGATCGGTCGGAACACCTGTTTACGGATGTACTGTAAAAATTGACAAGGATGAAAATGAAAAAACCGGAGAAATCCTTGTTAAAGGTGACAATGTAATGATGGGTTACCTAAACAATCCTGATGCAACCAAAGAAGTATTCACAGAAGACGGCTGGTTCAGAACCGGAGATATTGGGTACATGGACAAAGACGGTTACATTTTCATTACCGGACGAAAAAAGAATGTCATTATTCTTTCAAATGGTAAAAATATTTTTCCGGAGGAACTCGAGGAATATCTTTATAAAAATGAAATAATCGGGGAAACTGTTGTAATAGGCAGAAAAAATGATTCTGGTGAAATAGTTATAACGGCCGTAATTTATCCCAATGCAGAACTTTCTGAAGGTAAAACTAAAGAAGATATAGCAAAAATGGTAAAAGATGCGGTAGATACAACAAATAAGCACCTTCCAACATTTAAACATATACAGTGTATGGAAATCAGAGACACTGAATTTGAAAAGACTACCACAAGAAAAATAAAAAGATTTTTGGTAAAATAATACTTACAAGAATGAAAGGATTAAATACTATGTTTGATAAAGTAAAAGAAATTCTTGTTGATGAACTTCAAATAAAAGAAAGCGATATATCTTTGGATGCAGAACTTGTAAATGATCTCGGAATAAATTCTCTGGAACTTGCTGATCTTATAATGATATTTGAAGAAAAATTTAATATTGAAATAAACGAAAATGTAATCAGAAAATTTCTTACTGTCGGGGATATCGTAAAATATCTTTCTGATGCCACCTGATTAATTATATATTATATACTTGAAAATTTAGAGCCAAGTTTTCATCTAACGAGACTTGGCTCCGTTTTCGTACTAATTGACTTAAACATTATTATCTTATCCGTAACAGCTACGTGTAAAAGTAATTATCACTCTGCAAAATCCATCTTTATAAATAAATTTCGTACTGAAAATATGTTTTTGCGAATCTTTATTAAAAAAGCGTAAAAAGTTTGTTTTTACGACATCAAAATATGACCTGTTTCGCCGGGCAAATAGTATATAATTTTTTTAAGCACTATTTTATTAACAAGCCTAAGGCGGGTGGATCAAAGCATGAAATTTTTTATATCTGCAGTATTGTTCGTTTTACTTTTTTACATAATAAACCGTATAATTGAGCCAAGACTTATCAGGCAGTGCCTGCAAAAAATACTTTTAAACTCAGATGACTCAGAAACCCTTCCTGCAAAACTTCTTTATGTCACTATGGGTAAAAACCGTGTTTTTACTGAACTTTCGCTTCCAATACCCTCAAAAGACGGAGAAGAAATAAATATTGGGATCATTGCTGTAAACCGTGCCGGAGTTTATATTATTTGCCAAATCAATGGAGAAGGTCTTATTGAAAACCCGAGCGAACAAAAATGGAAACATATATTTAACGGAAATTATATCGAATTTGATAACCCCTTCAGAATACAGGAGGGAGCAAGAAATTTAATAGAATATTACGCTAAAAATTCTGGACTCGGTGCCGTAAAAGCACATTCCCTACTTGTTTACACTAACCCCGACCTTCGCTTCACACATAATCTTAACCGCTCCATCGTAAGCGCAGAAAATTTGAACAAAAAACTTTCCGCAATGGACAAGCGCGGAAAACTTTCACACCTGCAGGTTAGACATATGTGCAAAATATTATCCGATATTAACAGCGGTACATATTTTTGAAAATCATTATAATCTGAAAAATACTCAATGTATACCGCAATCTTAAAATTACTGTTATTACTTTTTAATAATTCGATTAAATTTTAAACGGTATATTTTACCTGATTGCATCCTGCAAATTGTAAATATAATAAAAAAGGATCTAAAATGCCAAAATTTTCAGAAAAATTACTTAATCTATGCAAGGAAGCAGATCTTACTCTTGCACCTTTTTATGCAAAAACAGATGAAATAGCGCTTCATAATACTGAAAAAGTCATGAACGCATTTAAAAATAACCGTGTCTCCGAGTCACATTTTTCCGCATCTACAGGTTACGGGTATGACGACGCAGGCAGAACTGTAACTGAAAAAATTTTTGCTGAGGTATTCTGTAAAGAAAACGCTCTTGTTAGACACTCAATTGTAAACGGAACACAGGCTCTTACAATAGGACTTTTCGGACTTCTGCGTCCCGGAGATACTCTTTTATCGGTAACCGGTAAACCTTATGACACTATGGAAGAGGTTATAGGCCTTAACGAAACCCGTGGAACAGGTTCCCTTGCAGACTTCGGAATAAATTATAAACAAAGCGAAATAGGACAAGATTTTGCTCCTCTGCTTGATGAAAGCGTAAAGGTGGTCTATATACAGCGTTCGCGCGGCTACGGTCAAAGACAGGCCCTTTCACCTGCTTATATCAATAAAATAACAGAATTTGTACATAAACATTCAAATGCATACGTCATGGTAGATAATTGTTATGGGGAATTTACTGATACAGAAGAGCCTGATGCTGATCTTATTGCAGGGTCTCTCATAAAAAATCCCGGAGGAGGAATTGCCTTAACCGGAGGATACCTTGCAGGAAGTAAAAAAGCGATTGAACTTGCTTCTTACCGCATGACATCTCCCGGAGTTGGCGGTGAAGTCGGATGTACCCTCGGTCAGACAAGAAACATTCTTCTCGGATTTTGGATGGCACCTCACACGGTTGCGCAGGCCATAAAAACCGCCGTATTCTCTGCATATCTTTTTGAAAAATCAGGATTTGACGTTTCGCCTAAATACAACGAACCTAGATATGATCTCGTGCAAACTATAAACCTGCACAGTCCGGAAAAATTGGTCTCTTTTTGCAAGGCAATACAAAATTCATCTCCAGTAGATTCATTTTTAACCCCGGAGCCATGGGATATGCCGGGATACGCAGACAAAGTTATCATGGCTGCCGGCACGTTTACCGGAGGGTCTACAATCGAACTCTCGGCAGACGGTCCAATGAAACCTCCTTACACTGCTTTCATGCAAGGATCTTTGACTTTTGAAGGGGGTAAACTGTCTATAATGAGGGCGCTTGATTCGGTTTTGGAAAATTCATAACTCCATAAATAAAAACTCGCTATTTATACGCAACTTTATATAAAAAAACTCTTGCATATTTTGCAAGAGTTTTTTTATATTTTTATAGTGATTTTAAATTAAAAAAATATTTATTTACCCATCGATTTGTAATATGCAACTGTCAATTCCGTTACCAACCCGTAACTTTTTACACCTTCTGTCTGTCCCTGAGATATAAGATAAGAATTATTTACTTTATCACTGACATCAGCAACAAAATTATCATCATATTTTCGGAAAAATTCGGAATATGCATCCATTTCTTTAAAAATCTCTCTCGGAACCTGTTCAACAAACTGTTTAGCCATTTGAATGTCTGCCTTTATAAGCGAAGAAAAAAGATATTCGAAAACATTAAAATATGCACTGTATTTTATATATAAATCATCACTTTCAATGCAAACAAGGAAAGCTATAAAATTTGCTTCGTCCTCTCTTGCGATCCCGCGCTGATGTGCCATTTCATGAGCAACTGTAAATGGTATAACATAGTCAGGGTAATTTACATTTACATTTGCCTCACCGGAAAAAAACGTATAAACACCTGATATATGCGTATATGTCATAAGACCGCTAAGCAATATTTGTTTGGCATTGCTTTTAAAAGAGTTTATAAAATCATATTTTCCCGATACCGATTCATATGCTTCATTAAGTTTTTTATTCAATTCGGAAAAATTATAAGGCATAACAGAAAATCCGTTACTTTCATATTCAGTTGAAGTTACAAGAACTGAAAGCTCAGAATTAATAATTTCAAGAGTATTTAATATCTCTTCTGAACTTACCGACTCTCTCTCTAGTTGCAATTTTTCTTCAAGACTTTTTCCTCTGTATGCGGTTGCAAAGGTAAGAACGAACGACGAGTAAAAAAAAGTTATTAAAGCAAAAACCGAAGTAAGAAAACGAATGCGCGCCGTCCTTTCTTTTTTTGAATACCTGACAGCCAAAAAAATAAGGATAAATACCCAGACCGGCAACATTATAATCAGTATTTCCGCAACTGAAAACGGAAAAATTCCGGTAATTTTTGCAAACAAAATTCTAAAATAAGTTGAAATTTTTAAATTAAAAAATTCTGCAAAATCAACGTTTATTACTGAAATAAAATGTATTATCCCCGAAAGTATTGCCAGAATTATAAACGCAAGTGCCCACATGGGAACAAATTTTATTATTTTTTTCATATTTTTTCCATAAATCTTATATTTCGGGCAGTAACATTCCGTTTTTTAATATAACATTTAAAATGTCTTTAGCAATCGGTGCCGTAACCGTTATTTTTTCTCCGTTAATCGGAGACGGAAAAGTAATTTTATACGCATGAAGCGCCTGCCGCCCTATTTCGTTACTAAAACTTCCGTACATTGTATCTCCGAGCACCGGCGCATTTATCGAAGCAAAATGTACTCTGATTTGGTGAGTACGCCCGGTTTCAAGTTTTATTTTAACCATGGAAATACCGTTCGATTCCGAAATTTTTACATAATTTGTAAGCGAATAATCCCCATCTTTTGAAAACTCTTTTGAAAAACTCCGCTTTATTATGCTCTTTTCTTCTCTTTTTATGTATCCTGATATCTCGCCCTCATCATCGGTCCTTCCGTTTAAAAGCGCTATATATATCTTTTCAAAGTTTCCGCTTTCCAAAGATTTTGAAAGTTTTGTCGCATAAAATGCATTTTTTGCAATGATAACAACTCCGCTTGTGTCCTTGTCAAGCCTGTTTATTGCACGAAAAACAAACGGCTTTTCGGCATTTCTAAAATATAAACATACACTATTTGAAAGGCTATCATCTTGATGACCATATGAAGTATGAGTTGGCATTCCGGACGGTTTATTAACTGCAAGCACAGATTCATCTTCATAAAGAATATCAGGAAGCATACCTATAGGTGGAACATTAGGATTAATATCGTTTTCTGAATCTTCTATTTTAAGGTCTACTTTATCATTTCCGCTTACCACGGCTCTCACCGTTACGTCTTCGCCGTTTAATTTTATTCCTCCGGGTATCTTTTTTAACTTCACAAGCAGTCCGTGCGAAACATCGCAATCATTTCTTATAAATTCTCGTAAATACTTCCCATGACAACTTTTAGGTACAAAAAAAGTCATTTATTGTCTCTTTTCATTAAATAATGGTAATTTATTTAAAAATATCATAAATTAAAGTAGTTAATAATATATTGAATATAAAAAAGGAGCGTATCAGTTTTTGTAAATTATTTTGAGGAAAGAGGTCTATTTTAAATGAAGAAAAATTATCCGCCGGCACTTATCGTTCTTGAACTTCCCGATTTCAAAAAGCACAGATCAAAACTTGATTTTCCGCTGTTTTCCCTTACCGTAATTCTCTTCCTTTTATTGGTTGCCGGATTGTTCGGAGATTATTTTCGCTCTTTATCCGCAGATAAATCTGCCGAAATCTCTCACGGAATACAAGTTATTTCAGAAAATTCTGAACCTGCTATTTAAATTTTGTATTCTGAAACAGCGTCGTTAAATAACCGACGCTGTTTTTTATATTTTAATTTTTTACATTCATTTTAAGATAAGCATTAATAAATCCGTCAATTTCTCCGTCCATTACCGCCTGAATGTTACCATCTTCATAATTTGTACGGTTATCCTTTACAAGTGTATATGGCATAAAAACATAAGAGCGTATCTGACTTCCCCATTCTATATTATACTTAGTTCCCTTTATGTCTTCGATCTTTTCAAGATTCTCTCTTATCTTGATCTCAAGAAGTTTTGCTTTAAGCATTTTTAGTGCGGTTTCCTTATTCTGAAGTTGGCTGCGCTCTGTTTGACACCCTACGACTATTCCTGTAGGTAAATGTGTAATCCGTATCGCAGAGTCGGTTTTATTAATGTGCTGACCGCCTGCTCCGCTTGATCGATGGGCAGTAATCTCAAGATCTTCGGGTTTCAGTTCTATATTATTGTCGTCATCAAGTTCCGGCATTACCTCGACAGATGCAAAAGACGTGTGACGCCTACCGGAAGCATCAAAAGGTGATACCCGCACAAGTCTGTGTACCCCGTTTTCGCTTTTAAGATACCCGTATGCATTATTTCCTTCTATTCTTATTGTTGCACTCTTTATTCCCGCTTCTTCTCCGTCAAGCCAGTCAAGAAGTTTTACACTGTAATTATGCTTTTCTCCCCATCTTGTGTACATACGATAAAGCATAAGTGCCCAATCCTGTGCCTCCGTTCCTCCTGCACCCGGATGAAAAGTAAGTATGGCATTGTTTGAATCATATTCACCGGACAACAGTATTTCTATACGCTGTTTTTCTTCTTCTTTTTCTATATCCGAAACCGCCGTCAAAACGTCGTCTGTTACCGACTCGTCCTCTTCTTCTATACCCATTTCGGTAAACACAAGCGTATCTTCAAGTTTGTTTTCAAGTGCCTCGTAAGCACCTACACGGTCCTTTAAGTACTTTATACGTTTAAGTATTGCACCGGAGTCCTCTCGCTCCCAAAAATTTACCTCTAACGTTTGCTTTTCAAGTTTTTCTATTTCCGCCTTAAGTTCATCAAGTTTAAGAGCTGCGGCAAGTTCTTTTATATCCTCTTTTTTCTCCAAAAGAATTTTTTTCGCTTCATCAAGTTGTATAATCAAAAGTTATGCCTCCTTTATGGATAAATTGCTCGCCGTTACCTTTTTTATACGGATTTAGCGTATATTAAAAGTCATTATTAAATTATTATACCATAAAATTCCGATTTGTAAACACCTTTTAAAAAGATTTTACATTTAAAACACGTTTGATTATCATTAAAATTTATACTTGATGCAATTTTTTCAGGCTGTTAATAATTTAATCGGTCTTTTTATTTGCTTTGACCATTTAAAAATGCTTTTTCGGCGGAATATACGCTACTTCGTTTACAACTGCTTTCTTGTCATCCGATATTTTATCTTTTCAAGCGCAGTTTTTTCTATCCTTGATACATATGAACGTGAGATCCCCAGTTTTTCTGCAAGTTCCCTTTGAGTCAACGGTACACTGTTATCAAGTCCGTAACGCATTATTATTATCTCTCTTTCTCTGTCAGTCAGGTAATTGTTTATTATTTTTATAGCTGCCTCTCCAGAAATTTTAATATCCAATTCCTCTGCTATTGTATCGTCTATACTTATAACATCCATATATGTAAGCGGGTTCCCGTCCTTATCCATATCTATCGTTTCATTTAAAGATACCTCCATATCCGTTTTCTTTGCGGAACGAAAATACATGAGTATTTCGTTTTGTATGCATTTAGAGGCATACGTTGCAAACCGTACACCGTTTTTTGCATCAAAACTGTCAACCGCTTTTATTAATCCTATTGTACCTATTGATGTCAGGTCATCCTGATTTTTACTTTGAGTATAGTATTTTTTTACTATGTGCGATACAAGACGAAGGTTATGCTCTATGAGTTTTTTTCTTGCTTCTCTGTTTCCTTTTTTTGCAAGATTGAAGCATTCGGATTCTTCATCCGGTGGAAGCGGAGGCGGAAAACTCCTGTTTTGCGTTACCCTTAAAAACAAAAAATGAAATTTCAGCAAAAAACTACCCAGTAAATTCATAAAATTTTTCTCCTTAAATATTTATTTTTATGCTTGAAAAATAAAGATTACTATGTTATAATACTTATAACACTAAATATTAATATGCGAAAAAGAGTATAATATATGCTGAAATCCATGTTTGACAGTAAACACAACAATTTGGATATTTTTGAAGGACTCATATCTGTTAGATCTGTTTTTGAAGGAATAGACAAAGGAACATGCAACAGAAAAATACTATGTGTTCTTTTTTCCGAAGAAAAAATCAAAGGAAACGGAAAATTACTCGGTTTTTTAAAAGCTCGATCTTTTGTTTACGGTTTTCAACTTAATACAGTTCCCGAAAAAGAAATAAACAGTCTTGCAAACGGCCTATCTCACGGCGGTATTATTATGATCACCGAAAAAAGAATCTATCCTGTAACAATACAAAATCCCGAAAAATACGGATTCTACGTTTTGCTTGACGGTATTGAAGATCCTTATAATTTAGGTTATGCATTTCGGTCTGTTTATGCTGCCGGCGCTGACGGTATACTTATTCCGAAAAGAAGTCCGATTGTCTCTGCCGGAATTGTGTGCCGTTCATCAGCGGGTGCATCTGAACTTATTGAAATCGTTTGCGGCGATATTTGCGAAAATATTAAAATTTTAAAAGAAAACGGGTATCGTTTTGTTTGCGCAGATATGAATGCTCCGGCTCCTGCGCATCTTTCAAATTTAAAAAAACCGCTTATCCTTGCTGTCGGAGGTGAAAAACGCGGCTTTTCAAAATCACTTACCTCCCTTGCCGATCTTACTGTACGCCTTGACTACGGAAGAAATTTCCCGATGGCTTTGTCCGCAGCGTCTGCCTCGGCAATACTTGCATTTGAGGTAACTAAGCAAAATTCTAAATGCTAATTTTTAAAATTTTAATTATATTCTTACATTAATCTTGTGTTTTATCTTTAACTGATGTTGAATTTTTAACAGAGTTTGATCCAATGATTTAATACTGATTGCCTTAAATAATAAAAAAAGGATTTTTAAATTATGAAACGAATTCTCCACCATATGAGTCATTACAAAAAAGAATCTTTTCTCGCTCCGCTTTTCAAACTTCTTGAAGCATGCTTTGAACTTGTCGTACCTTTGATAATCGCCGCGATAATCGACAGAGGAATCGCAGTTGATACCGGTACTCCGGATAAACTTTTTATCTATCAAATGTGTCTATGTCTTGTTGCTTTTGCAGTCGTAGGATTTATATGTGCCGTTGTGGCACAGTATTTTGCTGCAAAGGCTGCTGTCGGGGTATCTTCTGAGATCAAATGTTCGCTTTTTAAAAAAATACAGACACTTTCGTTTACAGATTTCGATACTCTTGGTAATTCACGCATGATAACCGGTATGACAAGTGATGTCAACATGATCCAAAATGCCATAAATCTTGTAATGCGTCTATTCCTGCGCGCACCTATAATTGTATTCGGCGCCATGATAATGGCTTTTACCGTAGACGCCACTGCCGCTGTTACATTTGTTGTTGTAATCCCCCTCCTTTCCGTTGTCGTATTCGGTATAATGGCTTTGACCGTTCCGCTTTACAAAAAGGTTCAGGAAAATCTTGACCGAATACTCGGGATAACACGCGAAAATCTTAACGGAACAAGAGTAATACGTGCGTTCGGTCAGGAAAATAATGAGATAAAGCGTTTTAAAAATGCAAATACAGAATTTTCCGCAATGCAAAAATTCGTCGGAAAATTTTCCGCACTTACAAACCCGCTGACATTCCTTCTTATAAATGCCGCAATTATTATTCTTATATATTCAGGAGCATTAAGAGTCAGTGCAGGAAAACTTTCACAGGGCCAGGTTGTCGCACTTTATAACTATATGTCCCAAATACTTGTTGAACTTATTAAACTTGCTAACCTTATCGTTTCTGTTACAAAAGGTATCGCATCTGCAAAACGTATTGATACAATACTTGATATGACTCCCGACATGAAAGAATCCGGCTCTGAAGAATTCAAAGGCGGTGACATTGAATTCAAAAATGTTTCACTCATTTATAAAAACGCAGGCGCACCATCTATCATAAATATAAACCTCTCAGCAAAAAAAGGGCAAACTATCGGAATTATCGGAGGAACAGGTTCAGGTAAAAGTTCTGTTGTCAACTTAATTCCTCGTTTTTATGATATAAGCGAAGGTAGTATTAAAATCGGAGGCAAAGACATAAAAGATTATTCGGTTAAGTCCCTCAGAGAAAATATAGGGATAGTTCCTCAATCTGCATTTCTTTTCAAAGGAAGTATAAGGGACAATATAAAAATGGGTAATGAAAATGCAACCGACAGTGAAATTGTCGATGCTCTTAAGGCTGCACAGGCTTATGATTTTGTTTCGGAAAAAAACGGCGGACTTGATTACATGCTGGAACCGTCCGGAAGAAATCTCTCCGGAGGGCAAAAGCAGCGCCTCACCATTGCGCGTGCGCTTGTACGCCGTCCGAGTATACTTATACTCGATGACAGCGCTTCCGCTCTTGATTATGCAACTGATTCCGCACTGCGTTCATCAATTGCATCTCTCGACTACAATCCTACAATATTTATTGTTTCACAGCGTGCATCTACCGTATTTAACGCCGATAAGGTTTTAGTTCTTGATGACGGGGAAAGCGTCGGGTACGGAACGCCAAACGAACTTCTTCAAAACTGTGAAGTTTACAAAGAGATATATTATGCACAATTCCCCGATGAAAAAAAAGAAGCATAATAATTTTTTTATAATTGATTATCAAACAGTAAATTTGAAAGGACAATTAAAATGAAAAGTAAAGCGACTGTTAAAAAAAGCACGCTTAAAAATATATTTAAGTATTTAAAAGGTTATAAACTGAGTTTTTTGTTTACTCTTTTGATGGGGGCAGTAAGCGTTGCAATGGCTCTTTATATTCCTTACCTTATAGGACAGGCTATTGACTGTATTACTGAAAACCAACCCATTGATTTCCCTGAAATAAGATCTATTCTCTTTAAAGGCGCTATGGCAATTGCTGTCTCGGCTCTTGCCCAGTGGCTGATGAATATTATTAATAATAAAATCGCCTATAACGTCGTACGTGACATGAGAAATGATGCATTTCAAAAAATAGAGGTATTGCCGCTCAATTATATGGATACTCACAGGACCGGAGAAACCGTAAGCCGAATAATCTCCGATGCTGAATTGTTTTCTGACGGTCTTCTCCTTGGTTTTACACAACTTTTTACCGGAGCTTTGACTATTATGGGAACACTCTTTTTTATGCTTTCCATAAGCCCGTTCATAACCGCTATTGTGGTCATACTTACTCCTATTTCACTTTTCGTTGCTTCTTTCATCGCAAAAAAGACTCATTCAATGTTTGTTTTGCGCGCCTCGACAAACGCTGAACAGACCGCATTTACTGATGAAGCAATAGTAGGACAAAAAGTAATTGCTGCGTTCGGCAGACAAAATAAAAAACAAATTGAGTTTGATGAGATAAACGAAAGATACAGAGTCTGCTCACTTAAAGCTATATTCTTTTCATCCCTTGTAAATCCCTGTACCCGTTTTGTAAACAGTATAGTCTACGCAGCCGTAGCACTTGCAGGAGCATTTTCTGTAATCGGTGTATCAGGAAACGCAGGTATTCTTTTTACAGCGATAACAATCGGAAATCTTGCTACCCTTTTAAGTTACGCAAACCAATATACTAAACCTTTCAATGAAATTTCCGGTGTTATAACAGAACTGCAAAACTCATTTACATGTGCCGAAAGAATATTCGCTCTTATTGACGAAGAACCTGAAATTCCAGAAAAAGATGATGCATTCGTAATCCAAAGACCTTCAGGTCAGGTAACTCTTGAAAACGTCTGCTTTTCCTATGTACCTGATAAACCCCTTATTCAAAACCTTTCTCTTACGGTACAAAGCGGAAAACGTATAGCAATAGTCGGAAAAACAGGTTGCGGAAAAACCACTCTTATAAATCTTATAATGCGTTTTTACGATGTTAAGGACGGTTCAATTGAAATCGGATTCACAGATATAAATAATACACAACTAACCGCTGATATACGTAATGTAACAAGAAAAAGTCTGCGTGCATCTTACGGTATGGTATTGCAGGAAACCTGGCTAAAACGAGGAAGTATAAAAGATAACATCATATTAGGTAAACCTGATGCAACTGACGAAGAAATAATTGCTGCCGCAAAAGCCGCTCATGCACACAGTTTTATTAAACGTCTTCAAAATGGTTACGACACACTTATCGGTGAGGACGGCGGAAGCCTTTCTCAAGGTCAAAAGCAACTTTTGTGCATAACAAGGGTCATGCTGTGTCTGCCGCCTATGCTTATTCTTGATGAGGCAACTTCATCTATTGATACACGTACCGAACAACAAATTCAAGCCGCTTTCGGAACGCTTATGGAAGGCAGGACGTCTTTCATTGTCGCTCACCGACTTTCAACTATCCGAAACGCAGACCTTATTCTCGTTATGAAAGACGGAAATGTTGTCGAAATGGGAAGTCATCGGGAACTTATGGCAAAAAAAGGCGTTTACGCAGAACTTGAGGCTGCAGGACAAGCGGCAGTGAAAAACGAATAATAAAACAATATTAATTGGTATAAATTAAAATTTGCTTTATTAACACTTTACAATAAGTAAATTGCAAAATAGGAGAATAATATGAAAAAATACGATATTGCGGCATTTGTATGGCCGTCTTACACAGGAGATGAACTCCGTTCAAGGATTTTCTGGCCCGAATGCTTCGGCGAATGGCAAACGGTCAAATCCGCTACATCCAAATTTCCGGGCCACAGTTGGCCAAGAAAACCTCTTTGGGGATATGTTAATGAGGCGGATCCGAAAATCATGGAAATGGAGATTAATGAAGCAGTCAGGCACGGTGTCAACGTCTTTATATACGATTGGTACTGGTACGACGGCCGTCCGTTTCTTGAAAACTGTTTCAATGACGGATTTTTAAAGGCCAAAAACAGTTCGGATATGAAATTCTATATTATGTGGGCCAACCACGATGCAAACCATCTTTGGAACAAAGAACTTTCAGACACCGAAGCAGGAAATACAGTAATATGGAGCGGAGCCGTTGACAGAAACAGATTCGAAAACATGGCTTCACGTATTATTGAGAAATATTTTTGCCTTGATAATTATTACAAAATTAACGGCTCTCCTGTATTTATGATATATGAACTCTCCACTCTGATTGAAGGGTTCGGCGGAATTGATGAAACAGCCGATGCTCTTATTTGGTTTAAAAATAAGGTCAAAGAGGCAGGTTACCCAGATCTTCACATTCAGTTCACCGGAAGAAACAATAAAATTAAAAACATGAGCGGTATCGACAGTGAGTCGCAAATCGATTTTAAAGACGCTCTTGAAAAAGTAGGAGCAGACAGTTTCTCTCATTATCAATTTGTTCATGTCACAAATATTGACCGCGACTATTGTGAGGTTTTGGAAGATATAAAGAATCTTTGGAAAAAAATTGACAGCGAATATAAAATACCGTATTTTCCTCATGTATCCTGCGGTTGGGACAACAATCCCCGGTTCAAAAAATTCCGCCCGGGTATAATTAAAAATAACACCCCGGAAAATTTTGAAAAAGCGCTTATTGCCGCAAAAGAATATGTCGACACACATAATCTTCCGGTCCCGCTCATTACAATAAATTCTTGGAATGAATGGACGGAAACAAGTTATCTTGAACCGGACGATCTATACGGATATGGATATCTTGACGCAATTAAAAAAATTTTCTCTGATTGATTATTTTAAATTTTATATTATTCATTACATATTTGCATGAAAAATTTTTTAATTGGTTATTTTAAGCAAAGGAGCGGGCAAAATGCTGAAACTTATTTACGGATCATTCGGCAGCGGTAAAACTTACCGATCGGATACCCTTATACTCGATGCCCTTAAAAGCGGAAAAGAATGTATTTTGCTTGTTCCGGAGCAAGAAGTAATGGAAGCCGAACGAAGGATCGCCGACAGGGCCGATGAAAGCGGAGTATACTGCGAAAAACTTACTGTAGTATCTTTTCGCAGACTTGCAAATCTTATTTTCAGAAAATACGGCGGCATAGAATACAAATATCTTGACGAAGGCGGAAAACTTATTATCGTATGGCAGATATTAGAAGAACTTTCTCCTGTCCTTTCGGCATACAGAAAAAGCAGCGATCGCACACTGGTCGAACTTATGCTGTCAATATGTGATGAACTTAAACGTTACTCTGTTATGCCCCAAGCAATCTCAAAAGTTGCAAATTCCCTTGAACCTTCCCCTTTAAAGGACAAACTTTCGGATATCTCGCTTATTTATACTGCTTACACAGCAGCACTCAAACACGATTTTTCAGATACTTCAGACGATGTCAGCCGTCTCGCCGAAATTTTAAAAACAGAAACTTTTTTTAAAGATAAGTTTCTTTTTCTTGATTCTTTTAACGGATTTACAGTTCCGGAAATCAGAACGATTGAATTTGCTCTTATGCAGTGTGATGTCACCGTCACACTGGGACTCCCCGATAAAAACGGACTTACAGGGTTTAAAACACTTGAAAAAACAGAAAAAATTTTGCTTCAAACAGCCGAAAAACATAATATCTCCGTCTATACATACGACCGTCTTTACCCAATTGAAAAGTATATCCCTGAAGAATTTCAAATTATAGGTTCAAAACTTTGGGATTTTTCATTCACTCCTCAAGAAAATTTTTCATCTGAAAAAATAACACTGGCAGCGGCTAACGATAAATTTGCAGAGGCTGAATTTATTGCAATTAAAATATGTGAACTGATACGAAGCGGCGCAAGATACCGTGATATTGCAATAGCAAGCAGAAATACAACCGTTTTTGACGGAATATTTGATGTTATATTTAAAAAATACGGTATTCCGTTTTTTTTCTCACGTCGGACCGGGATAACATCTACCTCACTATTCAGAACAGTAAAAACTGCACTTGATATAATAAGCGGCGGCTGGAAAACAAATGATATCCTGATTTATATAAAAACAGGAGTTTGCGGATTTAATGTCGTAGAAGCAGATACCTTGGAAAGTTATGCCCTTAAATGGAATATAAGCGGTAAACGATGGACAGATGAATTCGAATGGAACATGAATCCAAAAGGATACACCGATAATCTGACAAATGAAGGAAAAGCAGTACTTTCAGAAGTAAACAGGCTGAGATCAAAACTGCGTGATCCATTGTTAAAACTTCGTGATTCAATAAATAACGTTTCTTTAAAAGATGCTGTAACTGCCATTTATACATTTATGCTCGAGTGCGGTATATACGAAAATTGTAAAAATTCCGAAAATCCGGAAGATCTTACTGTTTACAACACATTTATTTCTTTGCTTGAGACTTTGGTAAACGTTGCCGCAGATATTACGGTAAATGCTTCCGTTCTCTCAACTCTTTTGGACATGACCGCAAGTAAAACCGACTACGGGAAGATCCCGGACAGTATAGATTGCGTTAAAGCGGGAGATGCCTCCATAATGAGACTGCACGGTATAAAGCATATTTTTTTATCCTGCTGCGAAAGCGGCGTTTTTCCGAAATCAGTCGATGACGACAGCGTATTTTCTGATGCAGAAAAAGCAATTCTTGATAAAAACGGTATACAACTTTCTCCTGACACTATAACAAAAAACGATGAAGAAATGTTCTGTTTTTTACGCTGTGCATGCAGTGCCGTATCTACTCTTACTTTGACTTACACCCTCTTAGACGGAAAACAGTACCCTTCCGTAGGATTTTCACGACTATCTTCTCTTTTCCCGGGAAACAAAATTTTGATATTTCCCGATGATTTTTCTGTTTTCAGCCGTATACAAGGTGCCTCTTCAGGTAAAGAGTCTGCTCTTGGAGCATTCGGAACTCCGCTTTTTCACGCCCTTCAAAGACTTTACGGAGATAAACCCTTTTTTAACGATATCCCAATATCTGATACGGAAGCAACCATTTCAAATGATATAATAGACGATCTTTACAGTAAAAGATTTTCTCTTTCGCAGAGCCGTATTGAATCCTTTTCAAAATGTCCGTTTTCTTATTACTGCCAACATGTTTTACATCTCGAAGAAAAAAAACGGGCGGACTTTTCAGGCTCCGACAAAGGTTCTTTTGTTCACAGGATCCTTGAAAAGGTCATCGCTGTACTTTTTTCAGATAACGACAAAAGAAAAATCATTACAGACGAAGAACTCAGATCTTTAATAAATAATGTTGTCAATGATATCCTTGGAACTATTTTCGGCGGAATAAACGAGTTTAACGCTCGTTTCGGTGCGCTGGTTGAAAGACTGAACAGGACAGTTTTGCTCCTTGTAAAAAATATCCTGAAAGAATTTGAAAACAGCGATTTTAAGCCCAAATTTTTTGAACTTAATATAGGAAAATGCGATTACGGCGTTTCCCCTTTCAGCGTAACGCTACCCGACGGAAGTATAATAAATATAAACGGTATAATAGACCGTGTAGATATTTACGAAAAAGACGGAAATGTTTATGTAAGGGTTGTAGATTATAAGACAGGAACCACAGAACATTCGCTTAAAAATATACGGCTCGGAATCGATATTCAGATGCTACTGTACTTATTTTCTTTAAGTAATACAAATAACCCAGCCTTTAAGACCGCGCTCGGAGTTTCTGATAACGGACGGATACTTCCTGCAGGTGTGCTTTACCAACCTTCTTATATTCCTACCATTAGTGTTACATCTTTAAAATCTGCTGAAGAGTCGCTGGCATTATTTGAAAAAAAACTTATGCGCTTTGGAATACTTCTTGACGATCAACAGGTACTTAATGCAATGGAACACGGAATTTCCGGGAATTTCATTCCCGTCAAGATAAAAAACGATACTGTATCTGTTTCTAAAGTTGAACTGAAAACTCTCGAGGGGTTCGGTGAACTTATGTCAGATATTACCGGGATTATAACACAAATAGGCGAAAGATTAAAATCGGGTACGGCATTGGCATCTCCGCTCAAAACTCCGGATATTGATGCCTGCAAATACTGTAAAATGCGTGTAATATGCAGAAAAAGCGAATAATTTTAAAAATTTATTGTAATAACTTCGACCCGGGGAAATTTTGCTTTCTACACAAATATATAACTGTAATTTAAAAACGGAGGTTGACATGTCGGAAATAATCTGGACTGAATCACAAAAAGCCGCTATAAATGTAGAGGCTCCTAAAATTTTAATATCCGCTGCGGCAGGGTCCGGAAAGTCAACTGTGCTTACCGAAAGGATCATTTCCTCCATAACCTCCGAAAAAAAAGGATTTGATATTTCAAAAATTCTTGCCGTTACATTTACCAAAGCATCCGCAGAAGATCTGAAAGCAAAAATCAGCCAAAATGTAAGGTCTGCTGTTTTAAAAGATCCTAATAACAAACGACTTGGAAATCAACTTATAAAACTTTCTTCTGCAAAAATCAGCACTATCCACGGTCTTTGTTTTAATCTTATAAAAAATCATTTTCAGATGCTCGGACTAAACGCATCAATGAGAGTTGCCGATGAAACAGAGTCTGCCGCTCTTCGTACAGAGGTTTTAGAGGAACTTCTTGAATCGGCATACGCCGGGTACTTTAAACCTATTCCGGATTTTTCGTACTTTGCTGAAAACTTTATAAGTGAACGTGATGACAGTCTTATTAAAATTCTTACCGATGTATACGAAAAAATTAAAAATGTCCCTAACGGTTTTTACGAGTGGAAAGAAAAGATCGGCGAGTTTACTGCCGGAGGCGATTTCGGTAATACAAGTTTCGGTAAAATCGTTCTTTTTAATCTTTCTTTATTTATAGATTATGCCATACTTATTTGCCGTGATATTTTAAACGATCTCGGATCAGACGAAAATTACAAAGAAAAATATCTTCCGAGTTTTAAATATGATCTGAAATTCCTTTTGAATATCCAAAAAATTACGAAAGAAGGCAATTACGATAAAGTCGCAGACATTATAAGCAGTTATGAGCCTATAAAACTTAAAAGCATGCCTGCATCTCTTAAAACCGACAAAGGTGAATATGCCCGCATGGTCGTAAAACCGTATATTAAAGACAGTATTAAAAAATTCAAAGAAGATTTTTTTGAAAATCCTGATTATTCACTGAAGGTAAACGGAGAGCAGACTTCTAAAATTGCAAATGCACTATTAAACTTTCTGGAAGAATTTGACCGAAAATTTACCGATGAAAAATTAAAACGCTCCGTTCTGGACTTTAACGATCTTGAACAGTACGCCGTAAAACTTCTTTACAATGAAAACGGAACCATATCTGAAAATGCAAAACGTATTTCAGCATCTTTTGACGAAATTTATGTTGATGAATATCAAGATGTTAACCCCCTGCAAAATAAAATTTTTCAAGCACTTTCGATAAACTGTCCGATATTTATGGTCGGAGATATAAAGCAGAGCATATACAGGTTTCGAGGCGCGGAGCCATCCATATTTTCTGATTACCACAGAAATTTTCATAAATATCAAAAAAATATAGATAAATACGAAAACAGTGTTACAATCACCCTTTCGGATAACTTTCGTTCCGCATTCAACATTACAGAATTTGTAAATACCGTTTCAGATGCGCTGTTTCTGAATAATAATATAGAAAACAGATATTCCTACAGAATCCCTTATTCAAAAGAGGACCGCCTATTTTGTAATTCAAAAGCAGATGCTCCGGAAGTCAATATTTTAATTGCTGATTATAAAAAATCTGATTTATCTGTAAACAAATCGGTTACAGATGAAAACAATATACTTAACGACATTCAAATTAATACCGATCGGCAAGATCCCGGTTCGGTTACTCTTGAAGCCGAAATGATAGCAAACAAAATATCATCTCTTATTTCAAGCGGAGTCAATACCGATGATATAGCAATTTTGCTCCGAGGAACAAAAAGCGATGCTCCTGTTTTTGAGTCTGCTCTTAAAAAACGCAACATCCCCACAAGCACGGATAAAGGGTCTAAACTTTTTGATGCACCGGAAATTCAACTTGCGCTTTGTCTTCTTAACTGCATTGACAATCCGTACAGAGATATTTTTCTTGCAGGTGCACTTCGCAGTCCCATATTTGGATTCACTTTTAATGATCTTATAAAAATCAGACAGTCAAAAAATAACGCATCATCTCTTTTTGATGCAATAAAAGAATATACATTAACGGTTAATTTTCAAAAGGGTATATTTTTTCTTGATTTTTTGTCGCGAATGCGTATGTTTGCTTCAAAAAACACTGTTGACCGCACGCTTTGGCAAATATATACCGAAACCGCTTTTTTTACCTTGATTTATGATGGTGGCCGACTCCCCGAATCCGTCGTAAAATGCCGCAGATCAAATCTTTTAAAACTTCATGAAATTGCAAAATCTTTTTCTTCCTTTGGTAAAAGCGATCTTTACTCTTTTATTGACTATATACGGGTTATGCTTGACAGTGATAATGTTCCTTCTGCTTCTGAAGAAGGTACCGGCGTAAAAATAATGAGTATACACCATTCCAAGGGTCTTGAAATTGATTACTGCTTCGTTGCAAGATGCTCACGTGCTTTCAGCACGGAAACAAGTAAAAAATCCGTTGTAATAGACCCAAAATACGGAATTGCAATGCGAATAAAAGACAGTCTTCGCTTAACCTCCGCTGACACACTATACAGGCGTGCTCTACTGCTTGAATGCAAAATAAATGAAGCAGAGGAAGAAATGCGGCTGCTTTATGTCGCTCTAAGCAGAGCAAAAACCGCACTTTATATTTCCGGTACCGTAAAAGATTTTTTGACAATCGAACGTAACTGTTATCACGCCGCTGCCGTGCATCACCCAATGGTTTTTTACATGCAAAACAGTTACCTCAAATGGATTTTAACAGCACTTAAATGTAAAACAGATCTTTCTCCATGTTATTCTGTGTCGGTCTTCAGTCCTGATGAAATTTACAAAGATTTTCACTCTGGTGTTCCTGCCGGATCTGTACTTGATACTAAAATGAAAATAACTGAAACCGAAGAAGAAATATACAGTACCCTTAAAAAACGCTTTGATTATGTATATCCTCACAAAACAGCATCATTTATACCTTCTAAGATATCAGTTTCAAAACTTTACCCGAAAATACTCGATGACTTAGAAGAGGATGTTAATTACTTTGATGACAGCGGTAAATTTATTCTCCCGGATTTTGAACATCTGATACATCCGGAAGATAACCTTTCAGCGATTAATGAATTTACTGCAAATGGAGCAGATGAACAGGTAAATATCCCGGATAACTCTCCAAAAATGAAGATTCCGGATTTTTTACTTGGTACAGATAGCGTTTCATCCGCCGAAAAAGGTACTGCAACTCATATTTTTATGCAATTTTGTGATTTTGAAAATACTGAAAAAAACGGCATATCGGCTGAAATAGAACGGCTTACTAAAAAACGGTTTATTCTTCCTTCTCATGCTAAATTAATAAACACTGAAGAAGTAAAAGTTTTTTTCCTGTCTGATATTTATAAAATGATCAAGGAAGCACGGTATGTTCAGAGAGAATACCGCTTTAACGTTAAATTTCCGGCTTCAAATTTTACTGAAAATCCACATTTGATACAAAAGGTTGCCGATGACTATATATTTGTACAGGGTGTTATAGACTGTTATTTTAAAGATAAAAACGGAAATATTTATCTGCTTGACTACAAAACCGACCGTGTTCCGGAAAGTATTTCCGGAACTTCCGAAAAAGAAAAACTTTTCTTTAATGAAAGACACGGACGCCAACTGAGTTATTATAAAAAAGCTCTTGAAAAATTGACAGGACAAGTTATATACAAAACTCTTATTTATTCCTTCTCACTCGGAAAAACAATTGAAATTAAGGATTAATACCATGATTCAGGCTATAATTTTTGATCTTGACGGAACAATTGCAGACACAATTGACGATATCGGAAACGGAGTAAATTCCATGCTTAAGGAATTCTCATTCCCAACTCTCACAAGAAAACAAGTAACGGCAAACATAAACTACGGAGCAAGGGAACTTATACGCAGAAGTCTTCCGGAAATCGCAAAAAAAGATGATGAACTAATTACCCGGGCTTTAAAAATTTACGAAGGTTATTATGCCAAATGCTACGCAGACAAAACTTGTCTTTACCCCGGTATAAAAGAATCGCTTTCTTATTTTAATAAAGAAGGCATTAAAATTGCTGTTTTATCAAACAAGCAGGATGAGTTTGTAAAAACCATCATCAGAAAACTTTTGCCGGATATAAAATTTTCCGTTGTTATGGGACAGGGACGTTTCCCTACAAAACCTAACCCGGATGCCGTAAAATATATACTTGATGTCATTGGTGTAAAATCAGACCACACAGCGTTTGTAGGAGATTCACACATAGACATGATCACAGCCAAAAACAGCGGTACACATGCTGTCGGTGTAACATGGGGATACCGATCCCGTGAGGTACTCATTGAAAACGGGGCGGAATATCTCATCGATACACCGGAAGCATTAAAAAACATTCTTTCTCTTATTAAATGATTTTATGTTTTTAAATAAACATTGATTAAGTTAAAAAATTAACAATATATTACTGTTACTTTAAATATTACAATGTTATAATTATTATCAAGCAGTTGTTTATAAAAGTAAATTTTATTTAAATATAATTTTTTTGCATCCTTGCCAATATTATACCGGCAGAACGGAGGGTAAAATGTCATCTGAAAGACTGACAAAGCAAAAACAGGCATTTCGCCGTTTTTTTGAGGCAAATCGTGAAAAAGAATTGACCGTTGCGGAAATTGCCGAAATGCTTAAAGAAAGCGGAAACAATATGGGAATTGCCACCGTATACCGTGCCGTAAAACGTCTTGAATCCGAAGGAATACTTGTCAAATGTATAAACGGCGCAACCTCAAAAACCCGTTACCGTTACGCAAGCCATGATAATTCTATTCGCTCCGTCCATCGTGTTTTTTGCACCGTTTGCGGAAAAATAGTTGATCTTCCTTACAAATTTACCGACAAGCTCGAAAAAAATGTCGCCGACCTCACAGGTTTTGCTCTTACCGAGCATCAAATAATGTTTTACGGTCTTTGTCCTGACTGCAAATAATATTAAAATAAACGGGCAATTATTTAATTTTTAAAAATTAATATTTAAATATCAAGGAGAAAATAAAATGAAAATTCCGTTCCAAATCGATCTATCAGGAAAAACCGTGGTAATTACAGGTGCAGGCGGGGTGCTCTGCTCTTCTTTTGCCGAGGCTCTTGCGCAGACAGGTGCAAAAATAGCACTTCTTGATCTCCGTTTTGATGCTGCGGATGCTGTTGCCGAAAAAATACGTAAAAACGGTAAAATTGCAAAGGCCTACGGTTGTAATGTTCTTGACCGTCAATCTCTGACAGAGGCAAAAAAATCCATTAATTCAGATTTCGGACCTTGTGACATTCTCATTAACGGAGCAGGCGGAAATAATCCCAAAGGTACCACAACTAAGGAATACCTTTTCCCCGAAGATCTTGATGAAGAGGCTACAAAAGACATAACCACTTTCTTTGACCTTGACCCAAAGGGTATTGAATTTGTTTTTAATCTTAATTTCTTAGGTACTCTTCTCCCCACGCAGGTTTTTGCAAGAGATATGGCAAAACGCGAAAATCCTCTTATCATCAATATCTCCTCAATGAATGCATTTCGACCGCTTACTAAGATCCCCGCATACTCAGGTGCTAAGGCAGCGGTTTCAAACCTTACTGCATGGCTTGCAGTTCATTTTGCAAAGGTCGGCATTAGATGCAATGCGATTGCCCCAGGGTTCTTTGTAACCAACCAGAACAAAAATCTTCTTATGAACCCTGACGGATCTCTTACTCCCAGAAGTGAGAAAATTCTTAATGCAACTCCTATGGGCCGTTTTGGCGAGGCTGACGAACTCCTCGGAACCTTGCTTTGGCTATGTGATTCAAAAGCATCAGGATTTGTTAACGGAATAGTTGTCCCGGTTGACGGCGGATTCTCTGCTTATTCAGGGGTTTAATCATCCTAAAAACAAGCGTGAAATTTCAGTTAAAATACCGAAAATTCACGCTTGTTTTATGCACAGTAAATTTTTTGATATACATAGTTATCTTTATTTAATATACGGAGTCTTATCATGAAAAAAAATTCAACTATCAAAGAACTTTATAAAGGACACCCTATCTACAGAAACAGACTTGATACTGATGAATTATTCAATATGGATGAAGGTGCAGTTTCTTTAAAAGGAAATTTAAATTATGCAATTCGCTTTGTTGAAGAAAACCAACTTTTAGATCCTGATCTGTGGAAAAAATTTGTAACTCAGTTCCGTAATACAACACCTAAGGCAGATGATGCTGATTTAGGATGGAGGGGCGAATACTGGGGCAAAATGATGAGAGGCGCATGCTTTACATACGCATACACAAAAAATAAAAAACTTTACGATATACTTACTGAAACTGTCATTGACATGATGACTACCCACGGAGATGCCGGCAGAATCTCCAGTTATTCCGTTGAAAAAGAGTTCTCCGGCTGGGATCTATGGTCAAGAAAATACGTTCTTCTCGGCATGCAATACTTTCTTGAAATATGCAAAAGCGAAGAACTTTCCCAAAAAATAATAGAATCCATGTGCCGTCAGGCTGACTACATAATAAATCTGATAGGACAGGAAAGCGATGGGAAACTACTTATAACCAAATGTGCAAGCCATTGGAAGGGACTTAGTGCTTCTTCTATTCTTGAACCGTTTGTAAGGCTTTACAATATTACGGGTTATGTAAGATACAGAAAGTTTGCTTCATATATTGTAGAGTGCGGAGGTATCTTTACCGAACCTGCCGTAAGTATCTTTGAACTTGCATATGAAGATAAACTCGATCCTTATCAGTACCCGGTTACCAAAGCGTACGAAATGATGAGTTGCTTTGAAGGGCTTCTTGAATATTACCGCGTTACAAGGATTGACAAATGGAAAATTTCAGTTATTAATTTTGCAAACCGTATTCGTAAATCCGATATAACACTTATCGGATCTTCAGGCTGTACTCATGAATTATTTGATAACAGTACCGTTCTTCAATCAAATACACATTACAACGGTGCCTTTCAGGAAACGTGTGTAACGGTAACATGGATGAAACTCTGCTTCCAACTTTTATCAATTACGGGAAACCCCGTTTTTGCCGATGAAATCGAAAAATCTGCTTACAACGCCTTGCTCGGTTCCATTAACTTTGAACTTGATAAAAGAAACAGCGGGCTCCCTTTTGACAGTTACAGCCCTCTCCTCTTCAACACAAGGTTAAGGGGTATAGGAGGTCAAAAAACCATGTCAGACGGAACATTTTACGGTTGCTGTGCATGCATAGGTTCAGCCGGAACGGGAATCATAGGCAGAAGTACCGCAATGCTTAGCGAAGACGGAATAGTCATAAACCTTTTTGAAACAGGAAAAATTATAACAAAAACTCCCACAGGAAAAGATATT
Organism: uncultured Clostridia bacterium; assembly: GCA_944381115.1. Lineage (GTDB taxonomy): Bacteria > Bacillota > Clostridia > Oscillospirales > CAG-272 > SIG673. The sequence continues at coordinate 261,374 of CALWJV010000015.1, read as the reverse complement.
ACTATTTCCGTTGAAACGGATTATCCTGCCGACGGCACAGTCAATATTCAGATAGAAAATGACCCTAAAGAAGAATTTACTGTCTCGGTACGTATACCTGAATGGTCAGAAAAAAATTTGGTTTCCTTTAACGGCGTTTCTCAAAATGTAACTCCCGGAACTTATGCAAAGTTTAAAAAGATATGGGAGAAAAAGGATTATATTACCTTAAAATTTGATACGCGCTGTAAACTTGTACATGCACTTGAAGATCCCACAGACCCGAATACTGTCTTTCATGTTGCCCTTAAGCGCGGTCCCCTCGCTCTTGCAAGAGACTCTAGGATCGGAAATATTGAAGAAACGGTTAAATTTGCCCCGGATGAGGAAGGATGTGTTCCTTGCATACCTTCAAATGTTGATTTCAACCACTTCTATGCTTTCAAAGTAACAGAGGAAAACGGAAAGCAGTTTGATATGGTCGACTATGCTTCCGCGGGAAGAACATGGGATGAAAACTCCCTTGTAACGGTCTGGATGCCGACAGTTAACTACTGGTCTGTTGACCTCACAAAGCCACTTACAATTGACTCCCCTAACTTCGGGGACCGGACAACTAAGAATTTTTATTTATATTTTAATGAAAACGACCTGCTTTCAGTAAGCGATAGTGAGCATACCATTTTTATACTTGAATCAACGGATAAAGAAAATATTTACAAAATTAAAACGTATGAAGGTAAATATCTTGCAATTACCCAAGATAAAAATGCTGTTACTCTTTCCGACAACGGTGAAAAATGGCTCATTAAGCATTATGCGCAAAATAAGTTTAAAATTTTTGATTCTCACGGACGCTCCCTTGCCGGCTCTAATACTCCGGCAAATACAAAATTTTTACCTTTTGAAACTCCCTCATTTATGCCGAAACAGATCTTTTCATTTAAAAATATATAAAAATATAATAAAAAGATGCCTTTCTTCAAAAAAGGCATTTTTTTTGCGGAAAAATCAGAATTTTTTACAGCATCTTTGTTTTTTACCAAATACGTTTAACCATTTTTTTTTGCGATCTTCACAACTTTTTTTAATTACATTTAAAACGCTTTCTGTTTAATGTAATATTTTATCTTTCCCTTTCATATTATTTTTTACATGGGAAAAATACCCGTAAAATTAAAACTAAAAGGAGAAAACCAATGTTTATTTATTCCGTGAAGGCATCGAGTATTAAACTTGTCGCATTAGTTCTGGTATCACTTACAATAGTCTGCACTCTCTTAATCCTTATACCGAGTTATGACACCGCAACTGTTTTTGCAGATGACGGAAGCGTCGTTTACACAGGTGCTAAAGACAACGAAGGCAGAGTTGAATTTTTAAAAAAATTCGGTTGGGAGGTAACCGCTGAACCGCTTGAAGAGGTTACTGTTACGATCCCGTCAGAATTTGATTCCGTTTTTATCGGATACAATGAACTTCAAAAACTTCAGGGTCTTGATCTTTCCCGCTACAAGAAAAAGACCGTAACCAGATATACGTATGCCGTAACGAATTATCCTGATTATGACGGTAAAGTTTTTGCGAATATTCTTATATACAGAGGAAAAGTTATCGGCGGAGACATCTGTACAGAAGCTAAAGACGGCTTTATTCACGGCTTCTCAAAAAACACACATCTCTGATTTTTCACTTATCAAGTGTTAATTTTTATATATCTTTAACATTTTAAGTCTTAAAAATTTTATTGTCTATGGTCGGTAGAATCTGAAAAGTACATCTCTTTTTATCTCCTATTTGAAAGGAATGAATTTTCTCCTTGCGTTCAACAAAGGATTTTATAAAAGACGGAATTATGCTAACCGTCACAATGCTTATTTTGCGCACTGCAGGCGTTTTCTTCTCAGCACGCCTTGCTGCTAAAGCCGGCGCATCGGTAATGGGACTGTACACGCAAATTATGTCTGTTTACGGCTTTGCGGTCACCGCCGCTGCCGCAGGTGTTAACCTCGGCGCCTTAAGAATAACATCAGAAAGTTACGGTGCAGGCAGATTTCAAGATATTCGCTGCGGCATCAGGGAAAGTGCTTCGTACTGCCTTAAAGCAGGTATTGCCGTAAGTCTTATTTTTTATTTCGGTGCCCCGTTTTTAGGCGGCTCAGTCTTGCGGGACAATCGCACCATATCATGTCTTCGCGCACTTGCAGTCGCTCTGCCATTTATTGCTCTTTCCAACGCCTTTCACGGCTATTTCCATGGAGTAAAACGTATCGGAAAAAGCGCTTTTGTTAATCTTACCGAGCAGTTTGTACGCATAGGTGCCACACTATATGCATTGAATATTGTGGATATCACAAATACGGAAAGCGTTTGTCTTGCGCTTGTTATCTGCAATGCTTCCTCCGAAGCACTCTCATGTTTTACACTTTTTATTCTTTATATTTTCGATATTAGACGCTTTGAACATGTAAGTAAACATTCAAAAACACTAAGGACCCGCTTCATCAGCATTACCTTTCCAGTTGCAATCAGTTCACTTATACGCTCCGGCCTTACAACTTCCGAGCATATACTGATCCCCATTGGACTCCGCGCATCGGGAGCAGACATAGATACGGCTCTTGCAAAATACGGGATAGTTTCAGGTATGGCTTTACCCATTCTCCTCTACCCTATGGCACTTCTTTCTGCCTTTGCTTCTGTTACCATTGCCGAACTTTCTGCACGTGTTTCGTCCGGAGAAAGTAAAAAAAGCATAAACGAAACCATTTCAAAAGGTGTTTCGCTTGCACTTATTTACGGCATAGGTTGTACAGCAATAATACGTTATTTTTCCGATACACTCGGCATTACTGTATACAAAAATGCCGATGCAGGACAATTTTTACGCATTATGGCACCTCTTGTGATCTTTATGTACCTCGATCACATTTCAGACGGAATGCTGAAAGGGCTTGACATGCAAAATTACGTAATGAAAGTTAACATTTTTGATGCCGCCCTCAGTGTACTTTTTGCGATTATTCTTATTCCTAAATTCGGAATTTACGGATTTGTTGCCTCAATTTACATATGTGAATGTCTTAACTGTGTATGCAGTTTCGGAATGCTTATGTTCAAAAGCGGATTTCCAATAAATCTTTTTAACAGCATCGTACTTCCAACTTTATCGGCGATAATAACCGTTTGGCTTACTTCCTCTACGTCTTTTATCCTCAATAAAATAGGGCTTACTGCTTTAAGCGAAAACATTATATTCGGAATAATCGTTTCGGTAATTTACTACTTTTTGCTTTTAAAGTTTACAGGTGCATTAAAAAGTCGTAAAAAAGAAAGTATCCCTTTAAAATCTACCGTTTCAAAGGGATCTCTTGCTGCATAAATATTTAATTGTCTGTTATACAGCGTAATAACAACTTCAAACAAAAAACAGTATTATTCTATTTTCGTTCTATGTATATAACGTGAAAAGTTTTAGTGTTTCGGATAGAGGTGAATTACTTCCGAGAGTTATGATCAAATATTCAGTTCCCTCCTTTGAAAAAAGTATAACAGACCATTTTTCATCTCCCGAAAATCCCGTTTTCCCCCCTTCGATACCATCAACTTTTGCTTGACTTTCAGTACAACATGTAACAAAAAAATCGTTAGCAACTGTCAAGTACACACTGCTTTGATTATTACTATTTTGTACGGTGAGTTTTTCCGAAGAAGAAAACATTTCCTTTAACCTTTCATCATTCAAAAAATACCTGACCAAAACCGCAAGATCACATGCAGTGGTTTTCGCCACCCCGTCATCGCTTCCGCATACATTTGTAAATGCAGTGTTTGTAAGTTTCAATTCACCCGCAAGATTGTTCATCTCTGAAACGAAACTTTCTTCGCTTCCGCTCACGTGAACGGCAAGAGTATATGCAAATGACGAGCCCTTTTGATAGATCATACACCGGAGTATATCTTTAATCATCATTTTTTTCCCTGCGGAAAGCACCTCAGAAGAAAGTGAGTAGTTTGGCTTTTTCTGAGCAGACGCAGGACAGACTGCATAATCTGTTTCACTGATCTTACCGCTGTCAATGGCTCTTGAAACAATTAAAGCAGTGGCAAAAACCGAAGCATCTCCACAATTTATTACTTTTTCTTTTTCTTTTTGAGCAATTATATTCAATTTATTCATGTCGCAAACCAAAACTGCTCCGGCACTTACTTCTTCCGAAACAGTAACTGCCCCGTCTGATGAAAAGAAGTTTTCCTTTTTTTCTTCTGTAACGTCTCCTTCTGTTTGTAGCGTACCGTCTGTAACGGTACCGTCATCTGTTTTATCTGACGGTTTTTCGTTTATAAATTCAAAACCTTTAACCCCTCCGCTCACCAAACACAACGCTATAAGGGCAGATATGATTTTTGAACTTATCTTAGGTGCAAATAATCCGGACATTCCTTCAAAATTCATTTTTTTCTCCTTTTTCAACTTTTTTAAAATTTTTGGTAGTTCCATTATTTTTTTGTCGAAATGTTCAAATATCATAAACGCCCCGACATTGTCGGGGCGTTTATTAAATTAATCACAATTTATATGTTTCCTTTTTCTATACTTATGTCGGAAAGAGGGTTTTCCATCATTGCATTTTTCATACTTTCATCGCTTACGTGTGTATAAATCTGGGTTGTATTAAGTTGCTCATGCCCGAGAATATCCTTTAAAACTCTGACATCTACTTTTCCGGTCCTGTACATAAGCGTTGCCGCTGTATGACGGAGTTTATGTGTGGAATAATGCTTATTCTCAAGTCCCGCTGCATTTAAATATTTTTTTACCAACCATTGCACTGTTTTTTTGCTGATCCTGTTATGCTGACGCGAACTTATGAATAATGCATTTTTATCCTTTATTTTTGTGTCTTTATTTCTTTCAGACAGATATCCCAATACCGCTTCTTTACATGCGTTATTAAGATATATTATCCGCTCTTTTGAACCTTTTCCAAGAACTCTTACAGAAGTAAAATCCCGATCAAAATCCGTTAGGTCAAGCCCAACAAGTTCTGAAAGACGCATACCGCAGTTTAAAAATAGCGTTAAAATAGCAAAATCTCTTTCTACTGTCTTTGAAACCGTATCATTCTTTACCGCGCGAAGAAGGTCCAGCGACTCTTCCAAAGATAAAAATTTAGGAAGTGATGCACGTGCAAACGGAGCATCAATATCTTTAGCTGGATTGTCATCAATAACTTTTACAACTACTGTCAAGTATTTAAAAAAAGATTTTATTGCAGTAAGTTTTCTGGCTCTTGCGCCGGTTTTATTTCCTCTTTTATTTGCGGCATATGTCAGAAAACCATATATATGTGCAGGTTTTATTCTTTTAAGAAACTCTTCATCTATACCGGAAATATCTATTTTTACATAATCGCTCGGCTCTGTAGATAGCCCCTCAAGTCTTGCTTTTACATAGCACAGAAAAAGTATCAAATCGTTTTGATACTGTTCTACCGTTCGCTCCGACCTATTTCTAATTATCCTTATGTATTCTGAATAACTTATCAGCAGTTCAGGCGGACTGCACTGCAAGTTTTTATGCATTTTAAACATCCCCTTTTTAAAATCACAGTTATTTAAAATTTAATACCAATGATTTTTACATGTAAAGTATATCACATTTTAATCCCGAATACAAGTTATTTTTGTCGAATTAAAAAAAGTTTTCTTTTTATTTTAAATAATTTAATTTAAATCATCGAAATAATATATAAATACTTTGTTTAAAAAATATCATTTACTCACCGCAGATAATATTATATAATTATGAGTATAAAAAGCAGTTTATGAAAAATTATCTTCACAATATAACATTAAAATTAAAGCCGAAAGGATAGAAAACATGACACTTGTTGTACTTGCAGCAGGAATGGCCTCACGTTACGGAGGGTTAAAACAAATCGACCCCATTACCGAAACCGGTGAATTTATTGTTGATTTTTCAATATATGACGCTTTCAAAACGGGATTTGACAAAGTCGTTTTTGTGATAAAAAAAGAAAATCTTGATGTTTTTAAAAACACAATCGGTATTCGGGCAGAACGTTACTTAAAAGTTGAATATGCCTTCCAAGAAATGTACGATGTCCCTGAAAAATTCAAAAATATTGCTAACGGAAGACTTAAGCCTTTTGGTACAGCACATGCTGTTTTAGCCGCCAGACACATTGTAAATGACAATTTTGCCGTAATAAATGCAGATGATTTTTACGGAAGAGATGCATTTAAAAAACTCTCCGAACACCTATCGTGTACAAAAAATTCAAACAAAGTTGACAGTTGTATGATAGGATACGTACTTAAAAATACTCTTACAGAAAACGGATCTGTTTCAAGAGGTATATGCAATGTTGACAAATTCGGAAAACTTATCGATATAACCGAAAAAACAAAGATATTTGCAACCGAAAACGGCGCTGAATACGAAGAAAACGAAATTAAAATTCCCATTTCAGTCGATTCTGTCGTTTCCATGAATTGCTGGGGTTTTACTCCAAATGTATTTAAATACATTGAAAAAGGCTTTGAAACATTTCTTTCAAAATTACCTGACAAAAATTCTGAATACTACTTGCCGCTTTCCGTAAAAGAAATGATCGATAACAAAGTTGCTGAGGTAGATGTTTATAAAACCAATGCAAAATGGTACGGAGTCACATACAAAGAAGATAAACCGGCAGTCATGGCTGGAATAAAAAAACAAATAGATGACGGATTTTATCCCTCTCCTTTATGGAAATAATTTTTCGATTTATTTTTTCAAATGTTTTAAAATACACCTCTAATGAATAATATTTCAAAAATTGTCGAGTTAATTTTCATTCTTTTACCGCAATACATTAACATTAATCTATTTGATTTCGTTAGCTTTGCTTTTTAAAAATCTATCCGCCCTTTTATTATAAGAACAAATACTCTTTTAAATTTTTTTTCTTGCTTATTGCAAATTACAAAAATTATCTTTTTCGATCTGAAAATTACACTTAAAATAGATGTTAATTCTGGCAGAAATACTTAATGTTCCGTATAATTTGTAAATTTAAAAAACGCAACCTGTATAAAAATCAAAAAAATTGTCATTTTTTTAAAAACCTCTTGACTAATTAATCTAAAGGGATTATAATGTAAAGGTATGATTAAATTATATTACTCAACGGAGGTATTTTATAATGAGCAGAGTATTTAACTTTTCGGCAGGTCCTTCCATGCTTCCCGTTCCTGTTCTTGAAACGGCTGCAAGCGAAATGCTTGACTACAAAGGTAGCGGTATGTCCGTAATGGAAATGAGTCACCGTTCACCTGTTTATGACGCAATCATTAAAGAAGCAGAGGCTTCTCTTCGTAAACTTATGAACATACCCGACAATTACAAGGTCCTTTTTTTACAGGGCGGTGCTTCAATACAGTTTGCCGCAATTCCGCTTAACCTTATAGGAAAAACCGGTAAGGCTGATTATGTCATTTCCGGACAATTTTCCGGTAAAGCATTTAAAGAAGCCCAAAAACTCGGGTTTGACGTAAAATCTATTGCTTCCTCCAAAGACACAAACTTTGACCGTATTCCGGTGATAACCAAAGACATGATTTCACCTGATGCTTCTTATGTACATATTTGCTTTAACAATACAATTTACGGAACAAAGTATAATTACATACCTGACACCGGAAATATTCCACTGGTTGCAGATATGTCTTCTTGTATAATTTCCGAACCTGTAGATGTAACTAAATTCGGTGTTATTTATGCCGGTGCACAAAAAAATATGGCTCCTGCAGGTGTAACAATCGTAATTGTACGCGAAGACCTTCTCGGATATGCTAAAGAAAACACTCCTTCAATGCTTGATTGGAAACTTATGGCTGACAACGGTTCTATGTATAATACCCCTCCGTGTTACTCAATTTATATTGCAAAACTTGTTTATGAGTGGATCCTCGGACTCGGTGGTCTCGAAAAAATGCAGGAAATAAATATTAAAAAAGCAAAATACCTTTACGATTATCTGGACAGTCAGGATTACTACATCGCTCCTGTAAAAAAAGACTCCCGCTCTCTTATGAATGTAACTTTCGTAACCGGAATCGAGGAACTTGACAAAAAATTCCCGGCAGAAGCCGAAAAAGTTGGCCTTGTAAATCTTAAAGGACACAGAAGTGTTGGAGGCATGAGAGCATCTATTTACAACGCAATGCCCTATGAAGGCGTAGTTAAACTCGTTGACTTTATGAAAAATTTTGCTGCTGCAAATCCTAAAAAGTAATTTCAAGTTATACCATCAAATCGCTGTTATTAAGTTTAAAATGCGTTTTTGATTCCAATTACAACGGTTTATACTTCAAACATTATTACCTGAAATATAAAACAAGTTGCTTAAAAAAATCGAAAGGTTTGGTTATCAGTTATGTATAATGTCCGTCTTATGAATAAAATTGCAAAGGTTGGAACGGATAATTTTGACCCGACAAAATATACTGTTGGTGAAGAAATTAATAATCCAAGCGCTATTCTTGTACGTTCCGCCGATCTTCATGAGTTCGTTTTTCCTGACTCTGTCAAAGCAGTTGCCAGAGCCGGAGCAGGTGTAAATAACATTCCTCTTGACAAATGTGCTGACAATGGTATCGTTGTATTTAACACACCCGGCGCAAACGCAAACGGTGTCAAAGAAATCGTCCTCTGTGCGCTTTTCCTCGCATCAAGAGATATTGTCGGTGGATTTGAATGGTCAAAAACTCTTAAGGGGGATGAAGACGCAGCAAAAAAAGTCGAAAAAGGAAAATCTCAGTTTGCCGGCTGTGAAATCCTCGGTAAAACTCTCGGTATCATCGGACTCGGTGCCATTGGCCGTCTCGTCGCAAATGCGGCTGATGCTCTTGGAATGAATGTTGTAGGGTATGATCCATACCTTTCAGATGCTGCAAAGGCTTTGCTTGCTCCTAATGTTAAGATTGTTGCAAGCTACGATGATATCTATAACTGTGCAGATTATATCACACTTCATATCCCAGCAACCGCAGAAACCAAAGGTATGCTCAACGCTTCCGCATTCTCTAAAATGAAAGACGGAGTTAAAATCCTCAATTTTTCACGTGCTGATCTTGTAAACAGTACGGACATTCTTGTCTCTCTTGAAAACGGAAAAATCGCAAAATATATTGTTGACTTCCCTACCACCGAAATTATTGATAAAAATAAGAACATTATCACAATACCTCACCTCGGGGCTTCAACAGCAGAATCTGAAGACAATTGTGCCATAATGGCAGTAAAGCAGATAATAGATTACTTTGAAAACGGAAATCTTGTCAATGCTGTTACATATCCTCGTCTCGTCCTTGAAAGAAAAGGCTCAAAAAGAATCTGCGTTCTCTTCAAAAATACTGACGCCGATAAAATTTCTGCCGTTATAGGCAATTGCATTCAGAGTGCAAATGCAGTTAAAGGGGTATACGGTTATGCCGTTTACGATGTTGATGGCGACGTTAACATTAATGCAATTAAAGCCGTTAATGGTGTAACAGGCGTCAATGTTATTGACTGATTAAACAGTTCTTTTATCTTAATATAAAAAGTAACCATTTTTATTTAATAATATATAATTTCGCGAAGCCCCTACATATAAAAAAGGGGCTTCGTTTATTATTTAAAACCAAATATCAATATTTTTTTAAAAAAAATGAAAAAGTATTGACAAAACATTTTTTTTATGATATAATATTCAAGTACAAAGAAGCAAAGCTCTCTGCTTTCACCTGCTAAATTTATTTTACGTCAGGTCAATATCAGGTTCCTTACTTAAGGATTCTTTTATGTATGCGGAGAGATTTTGAGCCTTTACCGCATTTTTTATTTTACTGGAGGTGCTTTATTATCAAAAATACAAACGGAAAAGAGCATGTAATTAATGAAGATATTAACTTTGAGTCCGGAAAAAATATACGGGTTATAGGTGATAGCGGAGAACAGTTCGGTATACTTACCTACTCCGTCGCTCTTGAAAAAGCATACGATAAGGGACTTGATCTTGTGCTTATGAGTGCACAGGCTGATCCGCCGGTATGCAAAATCATGGACTACGGAAAATTCAGATTTGACCGAGACAAAAAAGAAAAAGAAGCCAGAAAAAAACAAAAGGTTATTGAAATTAAGGAAATTCAACTTACCTGCCTTATTGATACAAATGACTTCAACACAAAAGTTAATCATGCGCGCCGTTTTTTGACCGACGGAAACAAAGTCAAGGTTATGGTAAAGTTTAAAGGCCGCCAGATGTCACGTCAAGATGTCGGAAAAGACCTTCTTGCACGCTTCCAAGAGGCTTGCAGTGATCTCGGTGCACCCGAAAAAGCCGCAGTACTCGACGGCAGAAATATGATAATGTTTATCGCTCCGGCAAAATCTGCCGCGGCAAAATGAAAGGAGTTCTAATTATGGGAAAAATTAAAACACACAGTGCTTCCGCAAAAAGATTTACTGTAACTAAAAGCGGAAAAGTTAAGTTAAATCACATGAATCGCCGCCACAAACTCGGACTTAAAACCACCAAACGCAAAAGATGCCTCAGAAAAACGGGTTATCTCAGCAATGCAATGGCTCCGAACATCAAAAAACTCATTTCTCATTAATAATCGGATATAGTCTATAAGGAGGATTTAAGTTATGGCAAGAATAAAGGGCGCAATTATGACGCGCAAAAGAAGAAAAAAAATATTAAAAGCTGCAAAAGGATATTGGGGTTCTAAGTCAAAACATTTTAAGATGGCAAAACAAGCCGTCATGAAGAGCGGAAATTATGCTTTTGCAGGCAGAAAAATGAAAAAAAGAGATTTCCGCAGAATTTGGATTACAAGAATTTCAGCCCAAGCTAAAATTAACGGAATGAATTATTCTACATTAGTCAACGGTCTTAAAAAAGCAGGAATTGACCTCAACAGAAAAATGCTCTCTGAAATCGCCGTTGCTGACTCTGCAGCATTCGCTGAACTTTGCACAAAGGCTAAGGCTGCCCTTTAATCAGTTAATTTGTGCGGTATCCGTTGCCGAAAAATTACGGTTATAAAATTTATAATCTTGTTTTAAACCGGCATTGCACATTATAATAAAAATAAAGCGGGTAACTTCTTGTTTTCAAGAAATATCCGCTTTTCATTTTCAGTAAATGGTGTGATTTTTTTTAATATACTTAATATATGATATATATTTAGTACTAAACTTCCATTACTTTAAAGTTTTTTTCTGATTTATAAAAATGATTCTGAATAAAAAGGAATGTTTATATGGAATTTCAAAAAATTACTTCCCGTAACAACGATTACATAAAAAATACAATTAAACTCTCCGATAAAAAAAACAGAGAGAAAGAAGGAAAATTCTGCTTTGAAGGGAGAAAACTTTTTGAAGAAGCATTAAAAGAAAAAATTCCCCTCCAAACAGTTTTCGTAACAGAAAATAACCTTTCATTATTTCATGAAAAAAAATATCCGTTTCAAATAATCTCCGTAAGCCCTGAGGTCTACGAAAAAATTTCTTATGAAAAATCTCCTGAAGGCATATTCTGTATTTCAAAAACCCTTGACAAATTACATATTTTATATATAATATATAAAGGAAGAGTTTTAGATTCTCCCATTATTTTGCTTGACGGTATTCGTGATCCCGGAAATCTCGGTACTATTCTTCGGACTGCTTCTGCTTTCGGGTACGAAAACGTCATAATGAGCGATGACTGCGCAGATATCTATAACCCCAAAACAATACGTGCATCAATGGGAGCGGTTTTCCGTCAGAAAACCGCTCGGGTAAAGGAACTTCCTGCCACGGTTTATGCCCTAAAAGAAAACGGCTTTAAAATTTATTCTGCCTCACTGGATAAAAATTCCGTTTCCATTAAAAATATCAAAATAGACTCCTCTGTCGCATTTATTATTGGAAACGAGGGAAACGGTATAAGCAAAGATGTAACAGAAGCATCAAACGGAACTGTTATAATTCCAATGGAACAAAATACCGAATCGCTTAACGCCGCCTCTGCTGCAACAATACTTCTTTGGGAGCAATATGCAAATTTAAAGTTATGACCGATACCTGAAGTATTTTTTACTCATATGTATAAAGGTTTATTTTTTAATATTTTTAGCTGTGTATTAAAATTATATTTTACTGAAAGGATATGAATATGCGAGACATAGGTTATTGGTTATGGCTAAGTCTTATATTTGAAACCGGATCACCCGTTTCTGATTCTCTTTTGTACGCATTTGACCATGATCCAAAAGCAATATATGAGGCTGATAAAACAGCGATCTTCCCTTTCTGTAAAAACAATGATTATCTATTTTCAAGGCTTTCAGATAAAAGACTCGGTCGTGTTTATTCAATAATTGATTTCTGTGAAAAAGAAAATATTGGTATATTAACTCCGGAAAACAAAAATTTTCCTTCACCGCTTTTGAAAATCTCCGGTCATCCTCTTGTACTTTACTACAAAGGTCGCCTCCCGGATTTTTCTCGTGCCTTAAGCATTGCAGTTGTCGGTACAAGAGATGTGACCGCATACGGAAGCTCTTCCGCTTATACAATTTCCCATGATCTTGCTTCATCTGGTGTTATAGTTGTAAGCGGTATGGCACTCGGTGCAGATACCGCAGCACACAGAGGCGCTCTTGATGCAGGCGGTCACACAGTTGCCTTTCTCGGATGTGGAATAGATATTGTTTATCCAAAAGAAAATTACAGATTGATGCAGGAAATCATAGGACATGGAACGGTTATAACAGAATATGCTCCCGGTGTCCGTCCTATCGGAAAACACTTCCCTGTACGCAACAGACTGATAAGCGGAATATCAAAAGCTGTTTTGGTTGTCGAGGCATCAGAAAGAAGCGGTGCATTAATAACCGCTTCACACGGACTGAAGCAAGGCAAACTTATTTACGCTATACCGGGTAAAGTCGGAGAACTTGCCAGCACCGGAACCAACCTGCTAATTCAAAACGGTGCAAAAATGGTTACTTCTGCTAAAGATATTATCTCTGATTTCTCTGAAATTTATGATTTCAGGTTTTCAAAAAAGATCAAACCGGATAATGCTGTTCCAAATTACGGTGTAAAACCGCAAAATACGGATCCGGTAAAAAGAGACGTTTATCAAAAAAATTATATTCCTCAAGAATATAATTTTAAATCTGCTGATTTTAATAATAAGTTTTTAAATAATACTGAATACGGTAACAACTCCCAAAATCAACAAAACATTAATCACGATAATATTACACACGGTCAAATACCAAAAAGATTTGTTGCCGTTCAGCCTCGTCCGACAATACTATATAACGGAATGACTGAAGAAGAAGTTGCCGCTTCATATATGTCGCTTGATCCGGAAACAAGACAAAAAAAGGCTTTATTTCCGGAAAGCATGGAAAGAGTTTATCTTACATACCCTAAAGAACCCATGCCGGAAAACGGATATGAAGTAGTACTTTCTGATGAAGGGTTTAAAAATTTTGAAAATATAAATGAGTCGCGTTTTAAAACAAACTTTTCTGAAACAGATAGTATTTTCCCCATAGAAACATATAAAGCAGTTGATGATCCGGTCGCCGCCGCAGTAAAAAGCGGCACTGAAAAAAATAAAAAATCTCCTTTTAAACGTATAATGTCAGAGAAAAAAGAAATTAGGCCAAAAACCGGTATATCAAACAGCAAACAAAATAAAAAAATCGATGCCATTGAAAAAAAGATAAACTTCGATGGTTTAAGTGAAACTGAATCCGCCGTGCTTAAATTTATTTTTCAGCACCCAAATTCTGGAATAGACTCCATGTCTGAACTCGGTATACCTGTACCAAAACTACTTTCCATAGTAACTATGCTTGAAATAAAGAAAAAAATAATCCAAAAACCAGGCGGATATTTTGAAATAAAAAATTCGTCTGACTAAATATATTAAAATAAAATTAAGTATACCGGTCGAGTTTTTGCGAAAACTTAAAATACATACCGTAATATTTTAAATTCTGTAAACATTATATTTGAACATAAATACATATACACTCGGAGGAGAATAATGCCAAATTTAGTTATAGTTGAATCACCCTCAAAAGCAAATACAATTAAAAATTATCTCGGTTCTGGGTATAAGGTAGTCGCCTGTGAAGGTCATGTAAGAGATTTGCCGAAAAGCAGTCTTGGAGTCGACATTGAAAACGGGTTCAAACCTCACTATATCAATATCAGAGGAAAAAGTGAACTTATCGCTTCTCTTAAAAAAGATGCCAAGGCTGCAAGCAAGGTATTCCTCGCAACCGACCCGGACCGCGAAGGAGAGGCTATTTCTTGGCACCTTGCAAATGCTTTGAATATTCCAATAGAACGTACGCGCCGTATCTCATTTAATGAAATTACAAAATCTGCGGTAAAGGCAGCGATAAAATCTCCTAAAAAAATAGATATAAACCTTGTTAACTCACAGCAGGCTAGAAGGATCCTCGATCGTATTGTTGGATATAAATTAAGCCCATATCTTTGGAAAACAGTTAAAAGTGGACTTTCTGCAGGACGTGTACAGTCCGTTGCAACCAAAATTATTGTTGAAAGAGAAAATGAGATAAGAAATTTTATTCCAAAGGAATACTGGTTACTTGATGCAACATTTAAAGATAAGGCGGTAAAAGCAAAATTTTTCGGCCTTGCCTCGGATATGCTTAAAAAAGATCTCTTAAATGAAAAAGAAACCAACGATGTAATCAATGCCGTTAAAAATTCAGAATTTAAAGTTATTTCTGTAAAACGTGCCATCCGTCAAAAAATACCTGCTCCTCCGTTCAATACCGCTTCACTTCAGCAGGAAGCCGCTAAAAAATTCGGGTTTCAAGCACAGTATACCATGAGAATCGCACAGGAACTTTATGAAGGTGTAAACCTCGGCTCTGAACATGGCGGCGTTCACGGTCTTATAACCTATATGCGTACCGACTCTTTAAGAGTTTCCGACGATGCGGCAGAAATTACAAAAAACTTCATCTCTGAAAAATACGGCAATGACTCTCTTCCGCCGCAAATTAGAGTATATAAGACACGTGAAAATTCCCAAGACGCGCACGAAGCTATACGTCCGTCAGACATAACGTTGGAACCGGAAATGATTCAAAAGCAACTTTCTTCCGGACAATACAAATTGTACAAACTTATCTGGAGCCGCTTTGTGGCAAGTCAGATGGCTAATGCTGAACTTGACACCGTCGTGGCAGATATCAAATCTGATAAATATATATTCAGAACAAGCGGATATGTAATAAAAAAATACAGCTACATGGCTCTTTATGAAACAGATGACGGCGAGGACGATGGCGACGACAGCAGGCTTCCCGACCTTAAAGAAGGCGAAATCCTCAAATTAAACGAACTTCTGCCGACACAAAAATTTACTGAACCGCCCCCGAGATACACAGAAGCAACTCTTATAAAATTTCTTGAAGAAAAAGGTATCGGACGTCCTTCAACTTATGCACCCATTATTACGACAATAATATCAAGAGGATATGTAAAAAGAGATAAGCATTCTTTACTCCCTACAGAACTCGGGGAAATAACTACTACCCTTATGAATGAAAATTTTCCTCATATTGTAGATTATGCATTTACTGCTGAAATGGAGGACAGTCTTGACGGAATCTCTGACGGAAAATCCACTATGGAATCTGTACTCGGTAGATTTTACAATGAATTTTCAAAAAGTCTTGAAATAGCAGAAAATAAAGCAAAATCTCTTTCTATAACAGTTCCCGATGAAGAAACAGACATTATTTGCGAAAAATGCGGTAGCCGTATGGTAATTAAAAACGGAAGGTACGGAAAATTTGCCGCATGTCCTAATTATCCGGCGTGTAAAAACACAAAACCGCTTGATGCTCATAAAACAGAAAAAACAGAAAAAATTTCTCCGGAAATCACCGGCCTTAAATGCGATATATGCGGAGGAAATCTTATTATCAGAAACGGAAGATACGGAAGTTTTTATGCCTGTGAGAACTTTCCAAAATGTAAATTTACAAAACAGATAACAAAAGATACAGAAATTTCCTGCCCTATATGCAAAGGTAAAATAGTGCTTAAAAAAGGTAAAAATAATTCCGTCTTTTACAGCTGTGAAAATTACGGCAAATGCACTTTCTCAACATGGGATCAGCCGATAAAGGATAAATGTCCTGAATGCGGCGGTCTCCTTCTCCGGAAAAAAGGAAAGAAAACCGTTTACTGCTACAATACAAAATGCGGTTTTAAATCCTCTGATGACAAATATTTTAAAGATGATGAATAAAACGGTCAAGGTTATTGGTGCAGGACTTGCAGGTTCTGAAGCGGCATATCAAATTGCACAGGCAGGAGTAAATGTAGAACTTTACGAAATGAAGCCCAAAAAGAAAACTCCCGCCCACTCTTCCGATTTATTCGGCGAACTTGTATGCTCGAATTCTTTGCGCTCTCTTCAAATAACAAACGCCGCCGGAATGCTTAAAGATGAACTCAGAATACTAAATTCTTTAATTATGAAAGCGGCAGATTCTTCTGCAGTACCGGCAGGCGCAGCGCTTGCCGTTGATAGGGCTAAATTTTCAGCATATATAACAGAAACGCTCAAAAGCCATGCGAATATAACGATTATCCAAGATGAGGTAACACAAATACCGGATGAAAATTTTATAACAGTTATTGCCTCCGGCCCTCTTACATCAGATGCCCTCGCGTCATCCGTTTCCGAATTCTTCGGTGACAATGGACTTTCCTTTTTTGATGCTGCAGCACCTATAATTGACGCTGCGTCAATTGATAAAAGTATAGTTTTTGCTCAATCAAGATACGGTAAAGGTAACAACGATTACCTGAATTGTCCTATGGACAAGGAGCAGTATATAAAATTTTACGACGCACTCATAAACGCCGAAGAGGCTCCGCTTCACGACTTTGATAAAAATGAACAAAAAAATCTTACTGTTTTCGAAGGGTGTATGCCTGTCGAAGTAATGGCTAAAAGAGGTATTGATACTCTTAGATTCGGTCCTTTAAAGCCCGTCGGACTTACCGATCCGAAAACAGGTCGCGAGCCTTATGCTTGTGTTCAACTACGCGCCGAAAACAAAGAAAAAACAATGTTTAATATTGTAGGGTTCCAGACACATCTCAAAATCTCCGAACAAAAACGTGTTTTTGGTCTTATCCCGGGCCTTGAAAATGCAGAATTTTTAAGATATGGTGTAATGCACAGAAATACCTATTTGAATTCTCCGGGCAGACTTACTCAAACCTACAGTACCGTTTTACGTCCATCTCTGTTCTTTGCAGGACAAATGACCGGAGTTGAAGGTTATATTGAATCAACCGCATCGGGACTGTTAGCAGGGTTAAATGCTGCTGCATTGGTAAAGGAAAAACCTCCTATAAAATTTCCTTCCTCAACTATCATAGGATCGATGGCATATTACATAAGTCACGGCGGTACTGGAAAATTTCAACCTATGAATGCAAACTTCGGACTTGTTCAGCCGCTTGAATATAAGGTAAAAGGCGGAAAAATTGCAAGAAACGAAGCAATTTATCACAGAGGAATACAGGACTTAAAATCGACTATTTACAATATGACGATTTGAATTTTTAAAATTGATAGTCGATCAAATTTTATGTGTCATCCGATATTTAAATAAAAGAAAAGGAATACGAAACTATGAAAATTATTATCGACGTAATGAGCGGTGACAATGCTCCTGATGAAATTATAAAAGGTGTTTTTATTGCTCACAGTGAATCAAATCACGAATTTATAATTGTTGGAAACACTGACGTGATCAACGAGAGCGCACAAAAACAGGGGTTAGACCTGAATATCGGCGGTCTTGAAATAGTACATGCCTCCGACGTGATCAAAATGGATGAAGACCCCCTCTCTGTAAAAAGCAGAAGGGACTCCTCTATCCATGTCGCACTAAAACTTCTGAAAGAAGGCAAAGGGGACGCATTGGTAAGTGCGGGAAATACCGGTGCGCTTTATACCGGAGCTGTATTGATAGTTTCGAGAATACCCGGTTTCCGAAAAGCTGGGATTGCAACAATACTCCCATTTGACGTGCCAGTAATGCTACTTGATTCAGGAGCAAATATAGTTGTAACCGATGAAAATCTTGAACAATTTGCTCTTATGGGTTCAATTTACATGTGCAAAGTTATGGGTATCAAAAATCCCAGAGTCGGACTTTTAAATAACGGGACCGAAAAAAACAAAGGCTCACAGATTCTACAGGACGCATATGTACGACTTGAAGAAAACAAAAATATAAACTTTGTGGGAAATATTGAATGTAAAGTACTCCCGTTTAACACCTGTGATATTCTTATAACAGACGGATTTTCCGGAAATATTGTTTTAAAACTTACCGAAGGATTTGGATCTTTTTTCATGCAGAAACTTAAAACAGTATTCAAAAAAAATCCTATAACAAAAGTTTCCGCAGCAATAGTAAAGCCCGGCCTTAAACAGTTTAAAAAAGACTTTGACGCTTCTGAATATGGAGGTGCACCTCTTCTCGGAATTGCAAAACCAGTAATAAAGGCGCACGGCAGTTCCGATGCAAAGGCTATTAAAAATGCCATACGTGCTGCGGCAGTCTATGCAGAAACAAATGTTATAAAAGAAATTTCCGCGCTTTCGGAAACAGTTATGAAACAACCCCACTGTGACTCTGATTCTTAATACATATCTCCGAAAGGATATCCTGAATAAATGTTACAAAATTTAAATCAAAACAGTATTCAATCGGCACTTGGCTACTGCTTTAAAGATTCGTCTCTTCTTTCTTCTGCTTTTACTCAATATTCATTCAATGAAAGCAATAATAACGAAGGTTTAGTTTTTCTCGGCGAAAAACTCCTTGATTTTATAATTTCGGATTATATATGTTCCCGTTGTTCTTACTCGGCACAAAAAATGCTTAATACCCGTCTTGATGATTTTAAAAAATCTCTTGATTATTCGAAATTTATTGCAGGAAAAGGGCTTACACAGTTTATTTTGCTTCCTGAATCAAAAGAGTCTCTAAGAAATTCCCCAAAACTTAACAGTGAAGTTTTTTTGGCGATCTTGGCCGCAATATATAAAGACGGTGGTCTTTCGTCTTTAAAAGCATTTATTTTGCCTCTTTTAAGGGCTATAGACGGCCGTGAACATTATCTTCCGAAAACTGACAGAATTTCTGAAGCAGATGTCATCAAAAAAGGCATGCTGACAGATATAAAGAAAAATTCTGAAAAAAACGTAAAAATTTCAGTGGAACAAAATAAATACACAGAAAAAAATACACCTGAAAATAAAAATCTATATTTTTTTCAAAAAGAAAACACAGATACAGTTACTCCTGAAAAAAACAAAAGAGATAATGAAGATAAGGTCATTGAAAAAACAGTAAAAAAGGGCGTAAATATATTTAAAGCCATTATTCCTCAAAAAAACGACCGTAAAAATACAGACCCACAGGAAATTAACGAAAAAAAAGAAAATACTTTAATCGAACAAAAACGCTCTTTTATCAGAGATGCTCTTACACCGGTCTCTTTACCTGAAAATATGAAAGATCCTAAGTTTAAAAAAACAGCCAAAACCAATGTTATCTCAAAAAGCACTGTTTTTAATTCATCTAAAACCGAAACTACTGAAAAAAAGACAGACGAACAGTTTGATACTGGTAAACAGGATAATTATAAATCTATGCTTCAGGAATATATACAAAAAAATATCAGAAGCGCAAATGTCTTACTGAAATACAACACAATTAAGTCTGCAAATATTTTTGTAACTGAAATATCGTTTAACGGAAAAATCCTGTCAAAAGCAGAAGGGTCCATTAAAAAACAATCCGAAAAAGCAGCAGCAAAATTAGCATATGAGTCTATTAAAAACTGCAACAGTCCGCTTTCAGAGTGGTTTTCTGAATTGAGTAAACAAGGCGTTCCGTTTAATAAAGCCCCTGAAAATTATATTTCAAAACTTAATGAATATTTTCAGAAAAAATCTCACTCTCCCACTGCTCCTATTATATATGAAGACCGACCTTCCGGAGAAAGAAAAACTTTTACGGTAGTTATCGTTTCAAACGGTGAAGAACTTGCGGTCGGAACCGGGCATACAATTAAAGATGCAAGACAGAACGCCGCAAAATCAGCATGTGAAAAATTAAAAATTTAAGTTTATAAATCATGGTAAAATTATGAATTACGAAAATTTTGAAAAAAAGATTGGTTATAAATTCCGCAATCCGGATTTACTTACCGAGGCTTTTACCCATCCATCATATGCAAATGAACTTATTCAGAAAAATATTCCCACAAAGTCCAATCAGCGCCTTGAATTTTTAGGCGATGCCGTACTTGAAATAATATCAAGCACACATCTTTTTTTTGCTCTGCCGGATGTCCCGGAGGGAGAACTGACAAGTATCCGCTCGGCAGTAATATGCACCAAAGCGTTGAGTTCTTATGCACGTGAAATAGGTCTTGGAGACTGTCTTCTTTTCAACAAAAGCGAAAGTAAAGACGGAAAGTACAAGGACAAAATTCTTGAAGATGCTTTTGAAGCGCTCCTCGGTGCGATATACCTTGATTCCGGATGTAATACCGATACTGTTAAAAAATTTTTACTTCCATTTTTAACAAAAAAAATAACCGAAGTAACAAGCGACACGGAAAATCCGATCGACTGTAAATCAAAATTACAGCAGATAATCCAGGAGACCCCCGGTGAGATACTTATCTATGAAGTAATTGACCGCACAGGCCCAGATCACGACCCGACATTTAAAGTAAATGCTCTTTTAAACAGCAACGTAATAGGCACCGGTACGGGACACACCATAAAGCAGGCGGAACAAAACGCCGCAAAAGAAGCACTGAAAAAATTTTTTCTTACAACTTAAGTATAAAAAATTTGAATTTGTCAATACTTCTCACCGCTTTTACTTTTTTCAATGCTCAGGTTTTACACAAAAACTCTGAAAACCGAAACCAATATAAAAAATTAAAAATTTTAAATTAGTCAAAAATGAAAAAACATATAAATATTCCGATTTTTATTCCTCATTACGGTTGTCCAAATGCATGTGTTTTCTGCAATCAGAAAAAAATAACCGGAAAACCTTCTTATAACAAGGACAGCGTAAAAAAAGAGATAGATACCGCTTTATCTACTATAAACAGTTCAGAGTCTAAAGTTGAACTCGCCTTTTTCGGAGGCAGTTTTACTGCCATACCGCGACAGGAAATGCTCGGCCTTCTTGAAATATCAGATATTTATTTAAATAGCGGTAAAATAAATGCCGTACGTCTTTCAACCCGGCCGGACGCAATTTCTCCCGAAATTCTTGAAATTTTGTCATCACACGGAGTAAAAACAATTGAACTCGGACTACAGAGTTTTTCAGATAAGGTACTTAGTGCTTCAAAACGGGGACATACCTCATCTGATTCGGAAAATGCATGTAAAGCAATAAAAGAATTCAAATTCAATTTAATAGGTCAAATGATGGTCGGACTCCCCTGCTCTACAGTTGAAGATGAAATATATACTGCAAAAAAAATATGTTCTCTCGGTGCAGACGGCGCCAGAGTTTACCCAACGGTTGTATTTCCCGAAACAGAACTTAAAAAAATGGAAAATGCAGGTATTTATACCCGTTTAACGGTAAATGATGCGGTTGAACGTACAGCAAATGTTCTTGAAGTTTTTGAACAAAACGGAGTACCTGTAATACGTATAGGACTTTGTGCCAATGAAACCCTTGAAGAACCTGAATATTTTGATAATTATCATCCTTCTGTCGGTGAACTTGCACTGAACCATATATATCTTAAAATGATGCGCGCATATTTAAACAAATATAATGTTACAAACAAAAAAAATATAATATTTTCAGTTGCAAAAGGGAAAATAAGTCAGGCTGTTGGCCAAAGAAGATCAAATATAAACATACTTAAAAAAGAATACAGTTTACAAACAGTAAAAGTAGAGGGAAGTGATAACCTGAACGGATTTCAACTTGCTCTTAAAGTAACAGATTAAAAATGAAAGGACCTCTGTAAAATGAGACTTATTTCACTTGAGTTGCACGGCTTTAAATCTTTTCCTGATAAAACCGTATTGAAATTTGCTCCAGGTGTTACAACAGTTGTCGGACCCAACGGAAGCGGAAAAAGCAACATATCCGATGCCGTTCGTTGGGTTTTAGGAGAAATATCATCCAAAAACATGCGTGGTACAAAAATGGAAGACGTTATTTTTGGCGGTACGGATAACCGCAAACCCATGTCATTCGCTGAAGTTTCCCTTACTCTTGACAACCGTGAAGAAAAAGGCTTTTCACGTCTTCAAAGCGATTATGACGAAGTAACTATCACAAGGCGTTACAACAGAAACGGTAACAGCGATTATATGATAAACAGAATACCAGTGCGCCTGAAAGATATAAACGCTTTATTTATGAATACAGGTATAGGCCGTGACGGATACTCAATTGTCAGCCAAGGTAAAGCCGCAGAAATCATTTCTCAAAAAAGCGATGAACGCCGTAATGTTTTTGAAGAAGCAGCAGGTATTTCAAGATACCGTTACCAAAAAAACGACGCAGAAAAAAAACTTGCCGAAACGGTACAAAATTGTGAACGTCTTGCCTACATCTTGCTTGAAAAGAAAACAACGCTTGATAAACTTGAAAAAGATGCCGAAAGGGCAAAGAAATTTCTTGAGGTTTACGAAAAGAAAAAAGAAGCAGACGTCTCTTTATCAATTTATGAAGTCAATGGAATACGTTCCAAACTCTCAGATAAGAACCAAAAATTTGAAAACCTGAAAAATGCTCTCAGTATTGCAGATAAAGAACTTGACGATGCAAACACCGAACTTGAAAGGCTTGATCTGGAAAAAAACAAGGCAAACGAAAAAGCATCTTTTCTTACTGATGAAATAGAGTCAATGACATCAAATCAACATAACGAAGATACTACTGCCCAGAAAAAACAAGTTGAACTCGATATGATTGATAACGGTATAAAAGAAACCCAAAAAGAGGTCTTAAATCTACGCGAAAAACTTACCACATTCATCGAAGAAGCGGAAAACGCCGCAAAAAAACTCGAAAATGTACAAAGAAAAAAACAGGAAGCGGAAGACCGCCGTAACGGAATTGAAGAACAAAATATAAAATTGAAAGAAGAAATAGATGCCTTGGATCTTGAAATAGAATCCGCTCTTCAGGATAGCTTTAATCTTACCGAAAAAAGTAATTTGCTGCGGGTACGATACGGAGAACTTGAAGGAAATTCAAACTATACCGAAAACCGTAAAAAAGAACTTATAGATGAAATATCAGATAAGGAAAATTCGGCTGAAACTTCCAAAAACAATATGATGCAATACAAGCGCCGTATGGAGGATTATCAGCAAAAAGCAGATAAGATAAAAGAAAAAAATGAAGAAGTCAGCAAAAAAATTGAAGAACTGAAAAAAGAAATATCTGAGTTAAACGATAAAATAATAGGATATGCCGGGGATATTCGGGATATCAGGACAAGAATAGATTCTCTGCGGAGAATGGAAGAACTTTTCGAAGGATACCCTCACAGCGTTTCCGCTCTTATGAATGCATCGAAACTTGGAAAGATAAGCGGTATCATAGGTCCTCTTTCGCATATATTCAATGTGAAATCCGAATACTCACTTGCAATAGAGACTGCTCTCGGTCAAAGTATTCAGAACATTGTCTGCGAAACAGACGAATCAGCCAAAGCTGCTATCTCATGGTTGAAACAAAACAATGCGGGACGTTCCACATTTTACCCTCTTAATACTATGCAGATAACACCACTTTCAGTTGACGTTAACGAACTTAAAAAATATAAGGGATATATCGGAATTGCATGCGATCTTCTCGAATATGAGTCACGGTTCGACCGTGTCATTAAGAATCTTCTCGGCAGAACCCTTGTATTTGACAACATTGACAATGCGAACGCTACCGCTAAAGCATTCGGTTACCGTTTACGTATAGTAACTAAGGACGGACAATTGGTTAACGCAGGCGGATCTTTGACAGGAGGTACTGCAAAGCGTGAATCGGGTATTCTAAACCGCAGCGCTACAATAGAGCGTCTTAATGCCGATAAACTTAAAATCGAGGCAGAAAAAAAATCAGCCGAGGAAAAACATTCGGAAACAGTCGAAAAACTTGATAAGCTTTCAAAATCATATAGTGAAGATGAAAATAAATTAAAAATTTTAAACTCGCTTTATCAAGCGGACAACTCTCATTATACCGCATTTGAAGCTCAATATAATACGTTAAACGATACCATAAACAAGCTTCGTGAACAATTAAATGAAACTGATAGCAGTAAAGCAAGCATATTAAAAGAAAAAGCCGACATAGAAAACGAGCAAAAAGAAATAAAAAACAAATTGGATACTCTTTCAAATGAAAAAGAAGAAAAAAATTTATTAAAACAAAAAAAGCGAGTTGCTCTCTCAAACGGAAATAATGAATATAACAACGTTATGATCGAGATCACCGCTCTTTTAAAGGACGTTGAGGCGGCACAATATAACCTTGACATTAAAATCGATCAAAAGACCGAATGTGAAAACAGCATAAAATCCGGAGAAGAAAAAATTTCTGAAAATACGGAACGTATCGCAAATATAAGACAAACAATTTTGAGATCCGCTTCCATTGCAAAACAGCTTGAAGAAAAAGTAAAAACAACATCCGAGGAACGAGATAGAACAGAACGTCTTGCAAAAGAACTTGATTCAAAACTTACTTTGCTTCGCAAAGAACATTCAGAAAAATTAAATTCTAGAGGTATTCTTGCAACCGATTTTTCAAAACTTGAATCTCAAATTGAAAGTCTAAACATTGATCTTGATAAGACAATATCTTATCTGCAAGAGGAATATGAGATTACTTTTTCTGAAGCAGAAGCCTTAAATTACCCCCCGGTAACAAATGAAAACCGCGACGAAATCGCAAAACAACTTCAGGAACTCAAATTTAAACTCCGCGGCATTGGATCGGTCGATCCTAAATCTATAGAAGAATTCAAGACTGCAAAACAAACTTACGAAGAAATGAACACTCAGTTCGAAGACCTTACAAAATCACGTGAACAGTTCGCAAGTACCGTAGAACTTCTCGAAAAAGAGATGCGCACGCGATTTGTTGAAGTTATGGGTGAGATCAATATTGCATTTCAAAAGGTTTTCAGAGAGTTATTCGGAGGCGGAAATGCCGAACTTGTGCTAACTGACCCGGATGATGTCCTGCACTGCGGAATTGATATTAATGTTGCTCCTCCCGGTAAGATAATTAAAAATCTTTCTCTTCTCTCCGGCGGTGAGCAGGCATTTATCAGTATTGCACTCTTTTTTGCCATTCTGCAGGTAAATCCTTCGCCCTTCTGTATATTTGACGAAATTGAAGCGGCTCTTGATGAAGTCAACGTTGCAATGTTTGCAAATTACATAAAAAAATACTCTGATAAAACGCAGTTTATAACTATTACTCACCGCAGAGGTACAATGGAAGTTGCGGATACTCTTTACGGTGTTACAATGGCAGAGCGCGGTATCTCACGTGTTCTTTCGTTAAATGTTAACGAAGTTGAATCAAAACTCGGAGTTAAACTCTAAATTACTGTATGCAATTTATAAATTAAAATTTTTGCTCCCGGTGACAATCGGGGAAAGGTCAATTAAAATGGGATTTTTTGATAAATTAAAAAAAGGACTTGCAAAGACAAAAAACGCTATTTTTTCTCAAATGGATTCTCTTTTCAAATCCTTTGTTGCAATAGACGAAGACATGCTTGAAGAACTTGAAGAGATACTTATCGCAGCCGATGTCGGAGTCAGTACAACAACTGAAATAATTGAAAAATTACGTGACACAATTGCATCTGAAGGTCTTACCGAGGCTTCACAGGCCAAGTCGGCACTTACAGATATTCTGGTACAGACGATCGGCGAAGGCGAGCCGTTGAACCTTACAACATCGCCGTCCGTCATACTTGTAATAGGTGTAAACGGGGTTGGAAAAACCACAACTATTGCCAAAATTGCTCACAATCTTATTTCAAAAAAGAAAAAAGTTATGCTTGCCGCTGCCGATACCTTCCGTGCTGGTGCTATAAACCAACTTCAAATTTGGGCTGACAGAGTGGGAGCAGATATAGTCAAGCATAATGAAGGGGCAGATCCTGCGGCGGTTGTTTTTGACGCAATAAGTGCTGCAAAAAGCCGTAAATCCGATGTTCTGATTGTCGACACGGCAGGCAGGCTGCACAACAAAAAAAATCTCATGGACGAACTTGCCAAGATCAACCGTGTAATTAGCAGAGAACTTCCAGATGCTTCACGTGAGACATTGCTGGTCCTTGATGCCACGACAGGTCAAAATGCAGTAATTCAAGCCAAGGAATTCAAAAATGTCGCTGATATTACTGGTCTTGTACTGACTAAACTTGACGGAAGTGCAAAAGGAGGCATCGTCTTCTCTATTAAACGTGAACTCGGAATTCCGATAAAATATATAGGAGTAGGCGAAAAAACTGACGATATGGAACCTTTCAACGCAAAAGATTTTGTTAAAGCATTATTTGAATAAATAAAAATTGCGTTACGGTTAAAATACTCTGTTTTGAAATAAGAAAATATTATTAAATGTTAATATTAAATAATATTTATTCAATATTTTTTACACGAATTTTATTTCTCAGGTTAAATTAAAATTTTAAAACCTGTTACCTTCAATAATTGATTTTTATAAATCGTTTTAACAATTTAAAAAATCGGTTATATTTGCTATGTTAGAGGTAAATATGAAAATTGTACTTGCAACACACAACAAAAACAAAATAAAAGAAATTGAAAACGTACTGTCCGATATGCTTGGAGGTGTAAAAATACTAACCGCAAGTGAAATCGGTATAACAGAAGATATACAGGAAAACGGCACGTCATTCGAAGAAAATGCTTTGATTAAGGCGCGTGCAGTTTGGAAAGAAGGAATTTTTGCTATAGCCGATGACTCCGGACTTTGTGTAAATGCGCTTGGCGGGCGCCCAGGTATTTTTTCTGCACGTTATGCAGGCGAACCTTGCGATAACGAAAAAAATAATGACAAATTACTTTCGGAACTTGACGGAAAAGATGACAGGACAGCATCTTTTATATGTGCAATAGCCTGTAAATTACCAAACGGAAAAGAATTTACCGTCAGAGGAACGGCAAACGGAGTAATACTAAAAGAAAAAGAAGGGACCGGAGGATTTGGATATGATCCGCTTTTTTATTATCCACCACTTGGAAAAACATTTGCAGAACTTACAACAGAAGAAAAATATAAGGTCAGCCACCGAGGAAACGCATTAAGAACACTCAAAGAAAAACTGTCGTACTTTTTAACATAATTTTTCTATATTAAATTGGATTTTAACATTTTATAACTATTTTAACATTTTAATAAAAACTTTAGATAACTTGTTTTATTCTAATAAAATTAAAATAATTGCGAAAGAGGTAATTAATGTGACAACTCTTGCAATATATGGCGGAACATTTGCGCCGGTCCATAACGGACATATTTTGGCAGCAAATGCCTTTTTACAAATTCTGAAACCTGACAAACTTTTAATAATCCCCACATTGATTCCTCCCCACAAACAAATAAATTTTGAAGATAATCCGTACGACAGGCTTCAAATGCTTCACTATGCATTTGATGATCATAAAGAATACGGAAAAAGACTTTTTATTTCAGAATACGAACTTAGATCACCTGCACCAAGTTATACTGTAAACACTTTAATACATTTTACCGCTCCGGATACACAAATCATTTTTCTTTGCGGCACTGACATGTTTTTAACTATTCATTCATGGCACCGCTCATCGGAAATTTTTAAACTTTGTACTGTTGCACTGATAAGGCGTGAAAACAAAAATCCTGAAATTAACGAAAAAATTCAAAATCAAAAAAAATATTTAACTGAAAATTATGGTGCAAAATTAATTACGATTGATGTCCCACCGATAGAGATCAGTTCGTCAGAAATAAGGCACGGTGACGATGAATTACGAAAAAAATACCTTCCTGAAAAAGTTTATAAATATATAAAGGAGAAAAATTTGTATGCAATTAAATGAAAATTCTCTTATCTTTTTAAGGGGGGAAATTGAAAAAAAAATGAGCAAAAAACGTCTCCTTCATACCTTTGCGGTGGAAAAAGAAATTAGTACCCTTGGTAAGCTTTACGGATTTGACAAAAATGGGATAACTAAACTGCGCGTTTCTGCTCTTCTTCATGACATTACCAAGGAAATAAACATAGACGGTCAAATTTCTTACTGTAAACAGTATGGAATAAAAATTACAAAAGACGATTTAAAAAGTCCCAAACTTTTTCATTCATTGACCGGAGCACACCTTGCAAGACAGCTTTACCCCGATATTGTCGATAAAACAATTTTTAATGCTATACGTTTTCATACGAGCGGAAAACCCAACATGAGTATGTTTGAAAAACTTCTCTACCTTGCAGACTACATTGAAGAAACAAGAGTTTTTGCTGACTGCGTTACACTGCGAAACTTTTTTTACAGTTCAAAGGAATTTACATTGGAACATCTTGATAAAACGCTTCTGTTATCTTACGATTTGACAATAAAAAATCTTTTGGATGAGGTAAGACCGATTCACCCTAAAACAATTGCAGCCAGAAATTCACTTATTAAAAATTAAAGGGGAAAATTTATATAAATAATGAAAAAAATAACCAAAAAGCAAATTTCATCTTATATCGGACTGACAAAATCAATAATCAGCATACTTGATGAAAAAAAAGCAGAAAAAATTACCGTTATAAATGTTGAAAAACAGACCTCACTGTGCAGATATTTTGTAATAGCCAACGGGCTTTCAAGACCTCACGTTATTTCACTTGCAGATGAACTTGACGACACTTTTTATAAAATAGGGTTTGCTGCACTTCATAAAGAAACTTCCGAAGGCTGGTGCGTACGAGACTACGGCTCTGTTATTGTACATCTTTTTGACAGACAAAGCAGGGAGTTTTATAATCTCGAAAAACTTTGGAAAGACGGAAAATTTATTGATATAGACACTCTTTTACCCAATTAACTAACATTTTAATTATTATAAAAAGCCCTTTTATTGATACTGACCAAAAGTTATGTCAAACTTTTAAAGTTGGTTATCATATAAAGGGCTTTTTATATCCATATAATAATAAGGAAAATGTTCAGTCATTAATTTCATTGTACCGGTCAATACTTTATGCATTTTTACTTATTCCGTAAATTCAAAATATGTTCTTTTACATTTATTTTCACTTTCGTTACTTTATACATAGTTAAATTACCGTTTAATTTCCCTCTTGCTACTGTATCTAATTATATTATTTTTTATTAAATTTTTTATTTTTTCAAAGTAAAAAGGCCTTGACATGCAGTAAAATTAATGTTATCATTATGTTATATAATATTTATAATTTCGACAAGTTTCGACTTGTTTTTATACATAATCCCGGATCGGAGGTTAATAATTTGACCCTTAATACCTTTTTATGCATTTTTTCCGCAATTTTATTTGCGGTTTCGTCTTTGCTTTTTATATCTCAAGCAATTTATTCTCTTGATTTCAGAAAAAAGATCGCACTGACTCATAATTTTTCAGAAGCAGTAATGAGCGGTCCGTACTATCCGTTATCTATCATTTTTTTCAGTATTATATTTATACAGTTCATATCTTTTCTTGCTTTCGAATTTACAACCGAAATCAATATAATAATCAGAATGTTTGCTTACATTTCAAGCATAATTCTTTTTATTTTTTTTCGCTATAAAACTCCTCCTCTCCTCAGTTATTGGCTCAGTCAAACCTGTCTTTGGAGAAAAGCCGGCTTCTCAGGAAAAATTCCTTATTCAGAAATAATCGGAATTAAAATTGCAAGAAACGTTCAATTCCCCATAACATATACTCAAAAACTTTGCAAAGTTACTTTTTTTATTGATCCCGATTTTTCTGGTTGCAAAAAAATTACCTGCAAAATAACCGCACGCGATCTTGAATTCCTATCCAAGCAAATAGATGTCTTTCCACCGGAATACGATCTTTCAGCAGTTTCCAAGGTAAAACTTTTTTCATCATTCTTAATTCCTATCTTATTGTTTATAATTTATATTTTAGCATTTTTGATATCCGCTGCGTCCGGTATTTTTAATCCATATCGATACGTCAATACAAATAATGTTATTAATGAAGAAATAAAAACAGTTACTTCGGTCTCGGATGTAGGGAGATATAAAAATACAGTATGTGTTTATTACCGTCAAATCGGTGTTATAAATGTTTATGACAGTCACGGAACGTTTCAATATGCTATCAACTGCCCATCTTCTTTTTTAAAGCCGTCTGATTTTTCGGTAACCGATGACGGTTGTATAAACTACCGTTTGGCCGAAAAACTATACAGATATTCGTCCGTCGACGGTACCCTTATTTCAACATCACAATTCAGCGAAAACGACAGGCCGCTTTTACGGGTTAAGACAGATACGGTAAAATTTGACTATTCCAAAATCTATATTTCAGACGAAAATTTAAATTTTATTCCTATAATTACACGGCCGGCAACAATCGCAATTTTTAATGTTGAGGTAATATGGAGCGGCCTTGCAATACTGATCGCCGTATCTTTTACAATGAGATTTTTGACATTACGCAAAAAAAAGTCAACACACAGTATCCATAAAATAAATATTTAGATCTTATCATTAAAATTTATTAAATGCATTTTTAATATCTGAAAAAACCAGTCTCATTCTTTACGTTTGAGACTGTTTTTTGTTGTATTTATATTGTTAAACGGAATAATATATGACTTAAGAAAGACCCTTTCATTTTATTGAATACATATGAGCGCATAGCGTGCTTCCGCAGGCTCTGCTTATTCCCTGAGCACGTAGTTCATCCGAGACCTTTTCAGCTATTTCTTCTATCACCTGCAATTTATGATTCATACACTCTTTGCTGTTTTGAGTTTCCGATAGTGTAAGCAGGTCCTTTTCAACATCGGAAAGACGTTCCAAGTCTCTCATTCCTCTGTATGCCCATTTATAAAACGGCTCAAATTTGTTATTAAGAAGGTAAATCAATGATACTGTATTTTTTATAAATTCAAAAACAGCAAGCCCTGCCGCACCTATCTCCCCGCGGTTAATGCACCTTTGATAATTGTATTGTCCCGACTGTCCCATATTCATAAGACAATTTGCAATCTTTTTCCGTCTGACATCTTCCGGATAACCTTTTTTTAAAATATTTCTTATTTCCGAAAAAACCCCGATTTCATCTTTAAATACTTTACCGTTCGATGCCGCCAAAAGTCTGTGCGGAGGAATGTAAAACCATTCTTCGACAGTTTTCGGCGCTCCTTCAAAACCTAGAATTTTTCTGTAAAAATCATCTATCACCATGACTCCGTGTCTTGCACCACCTACCGGTGCAAGCCTTTGTCGTTTATAACCCATGAACTCCTTTGGAAGTTTTGCATATGCCCTTTCAAGTTTAAACCCGAATTTTCTCTCATCTTCCGCAGTAATCCAAAGGCAGAACCCAGGTTCAAAGTCATGATCTTTTGAAAATTCATCATCATACCCCAAACATTCCGACCCCTCGCCTACAAGTCCGACTGCTATCCTGTCCTCAACATCGGAAAATTCTTCGGATAGCATTTTTTTGCCGAACTCATTATAATATGCCAGAGAAAGTTCAAGCCCTTTCATAGATCTCTTTACCTTCCTTTTCCATTTTTTCCGCTATTTCGTTATAATCGAAATAGCGGAATGATGGAGCACATTTTGAAAGTACAAAAGCATAGTATCCGTTACGAGGTATACTTTTATCTTCAAGAAGTGTTTTGGCAGTATTAAGTGCTTCTTTTATATCCTCTTTCCTTCCGTCTTTTTCGTATAAGTGTGCAAGATTTACATAAGTTATCGCTACTTCAGGCTTACCGTTAATATTTTTCATCATTACTGAAATTGCCGACCGGTATGCCTTTTCTGCTTTTTCTTTTTCACCTATATCTGCGTACGCAAGACCTACATTATTATAAAAACCGCCAAACTTTGGGTCATTTTCGTCAAGGTTTTCTTTATATATGGTATATGCTTTTTCATATAATGGCATTGCCTCAGCAGCTTTACCGAATGCTTTGAGTGTTGTGGCAGCATTCAGATAAACAGTGGCTGCAGAAACAGTTTTTTCATTTTTGAGTATTTCAATTAAAGTAACGGCACGCGAAACAGCGGTAAGTGCTTTTTCTTTTTCAGAAGTTTTACGGTAATATCCTATCATTTCACTGATAATCGAGAGTTCACCATTTAAATCTCCGATGACCTCCGCTTCTGTCCTCCAATATTCAAGGAGTCTGCCGGCAGAGACAAGGTCATTTTTATTAAAAAAACTGTCAAGTTTTTCAATCACACGACGAACGTCTATTCTTTTTCCGTATCTTGCGTTTTTTCCGTTTATGTCACAGCAAGGCTGCATATCATATTTTAAATCTTCTTTACTTATCAATTTTTTCACCTCTTATTTTACTAAACCTTTTACGAAAACTTCATTTATATTACTTAATAAATACACTGAATCAAAATGCATTTAAAATTTATTACAAATATATTTTAGCAAAAATATGTTAAAATTTCTATCTAAAACACAGAATTAATGTGTAATTTAAATGTAACTTATGATGCATATTTTTTTATATTTAATCGTATCTCTTTTAAAATTTTACTTTCAATTAAAATAATATTTTGGTTTCACGTAAACGCCCTGGTTTTTTAATTCTTTATTTTCCCTAAAAAAATAAAAATACAATATATTGATTTTCCTATTGACAAAAACTACTATATATGCTATAATATTATCAAATCGCCGTTCCATGAATAAAATTATTTTTTAGTAAAAAAAACTATAGGAATCAGCGTTAAATCCACCTAAGAAAGGACTTTTTAAAATTGAAACTTTCCGGATTGCAAAAACTGACATTACTTGATTTTCCCGGCAAAATGGCTTGTACCGTTTTTACGCAGGGTTGTAATCTCAGATGCCCTTTTTGCCACAACTCATCTCTTGTTTTACCGGGAAACTCCGGAGAGGTGCTCGAAGAAAAAACTTTGCTGGATTTTTTAAATAAACGA
Source organism: uncultured Clostridia bacterium (assembly GCA_944381115.1). Lineage (GTDB taxonomy): Bacteria > Bacillota > Clostridia > Oscillospirales > CAG-272 > SIG673. The sequence continues at coordinate 228,033 of CALWJV010000015.1, read as the reverse complement.
CTCGGTGTTATTGAAGGCGTCGTATTTACAGGCGGTGAACCGCTTCTTTACCCGGATATCCTTGATTTATTCAAAAAGATTAAAAACCTTGGTTACAAAATAAAGTTGGATACAAACGGCTCATTTCCGGCGCTTCTTGAAAAAACGATAAAAGAAAACCTTATTGACAGAGTAGCAATGGATATAAAAAATTGTCCGGCCGAATACGGAAAAACTGTTGGTATTCCAAATTTTGACATTTCAAATACAGAACAGTCCAAAAATTTTATAATGAACTGCGGAATCGACTATGAATTTCGTACAACAGTCGTAAAAGGGATTCATACCGAAGAAAGTATTATATCTCTTGCAAAATGGATAAGCGGAGCAAAGGAGTATTACCTGCAACAATTTAAAGACTCAGGTAATTTAATAAACGGAAAAGGTCTTTCTGAATTCAATAAGGAAGAAATGGAAAAACTCGCTTCTCTTGTTCGTCCTTATGTTCCTACGGTAAAGTTAAGAGGCGTTTAATTTATGGTTTGCATTCATTTTTTTATTATGCAAAACGGATAAATCAGTTTGTTTTTTATAATATTAATTATAATTAGATATGATAAAAAAAAAGGAGACAAAAAATGTATCAGATTATTAAAAGAGACGGAAAAATAGTTGATTTTGATATTTCAAAAATAGCCTCGGCTATGAAAAAGGCTTTTGAAGCAACAAATACGGATTATACTGAAAATATTATTGACTTTCTTGCTTTGAAGGTTTCCGCAGATTTTCTTCCTAAAATTAAAGACGGCCATGTTGCCGTTGAAGATATACAGGACAGCGTTGAATCTGTACTTTCACGCGGAGGATACGACGGTGTCGCAAAGGCTTACATCCTCTACCGTAAACAAAGAGAAAAACTCCGTAACCTCAAATCAACATATCTTGATTACAAGGAAACGGTCAATAATTACATCAATGTTCTCGATTGGCGCGTAAAAGAAAACTCCACTGTTACTTATTCTGTCGGAGGTCTTATCCTTTCAAACTCCGGTGCCATTACCGCTAATTATTGGCTGTCCGAAATTTACGACGATGAGATAAGCAAGGCTCACCGTAACTGTGACATTCACATTCACGACCTTTCAATGCTTACAGGTTACTGTGCCGGCTGGAGCCTTAAACAACTTATAAGGGAAGGACTCGGCGGTGTCCCTGGTAAAATAACTTCCTCCCCGGCAAGCCATCTCTCCACGCTCTGCAACCAAATGGTAAACTTCCTCGGAATAATGCAGAATGAGTGGGCAGGCGCACAGGCTTTCTCTTCATTTGACACATATCTTGCTCCTTTTGTAAAAGTCGACAATCTTTCTTACAAGGAAGTCAAACAGTGTATCCAGTCATTCATTTACGGCGTAAACACTCCGTCGCGTTGGGGAACACAGGCACCTTTCTCCAACATAACTCTTGACTGGACAGTTCCGAGCGATCTTCGCGACCTTCCGGCAATAGTCGGCGGTAAAGATATGGATTTTACGTACGGCGACTGCGAAAAAGAAATGGCCGTAATCAATAAAGCATTTATTGAAATCATGATCGAAGGCGATGCAAACGGACGCGGATTTCAGTATCCTATCCCGACTTATTCAATCACAAGTGACTTCGACTGGTCTCCGACTGAAAACAACAAACTCCTCTTTGAGATGACTGCAAAATACGGTACTCCTTATTTCTCCAACTACATTAACAGCGATATGGAGCCGAGCGATGTCCGTTCAATGTGTTGCCGTCTCCGCCTTGACCTCCGCGAACTCCGTAAAAAAACCGGCGGATTTTTCGGGTCCGGTGAAAGTACCGGTTCTATCGGTGTCGTTACCATCAATATGCCCAGAATTGCATACCTTGCTGAAAATGAAGAAGATTTCTACAAACGCCTTGACAAGATTATGGATATTTCTGCACGTTCGCTTAAAATCAAGAGAACTGTCATTACGAAACTTCTCAATGAGGGCCTTTACCCTTATACAAAGCGTTACCTTGCAACTCTCGACAACCACTTCTCCACAATTGGTCTTGTCGGTATGAATGAAGCCGGCCTTAATGCAAATTGGATCAAAAAAGATATGACAAGCAAAGAATGTCAGGAATTTACAAAGAACGTTCTTAATCATATGAGAGAACGTCTGTCCGATTACCAGGAACAGTACGGAGATCTTTACAACCTCGAAGCAACGCCTGCAGAGTCCACCTCTTACCGTCTTGCAAAACATGACGTTGAGCAATTCGGAGATATCATCACCGCTTCCGAGGCCGGTGGCGCTCCTTACTATACCAACAGCAGCCATCTTCCGGTTTCTTACACAGACGATATATTTACGGCACTTGATATTCAGGACGAACTCCAGACACTTTACACTTCAGGAACCGTTTTCCATGCATTCCTCGGTGAAAAGATGCCTGATTGGGAATCAGCGGCAAAACTTGTCCGCACTATCGCTGAAAATTACCGTCTTCCCTATTATACGATTTCTCCTACCTACTCGGTATGTAAAAATCACGGCTACCTTAACGGTGAGCAATTTACCTGTCCCGAATGCGGAGAATCAGCAGAAGTATATAGCCGTATAACAGGTTACTACCGTCCGGTTCAGAACTGGAACGTAGGTAAAACACAGGAATATAAAGAACGCCTTGAGTATAACATTGAAACAAGTGTTTTGACTCATAACGGACCAAAGGAAGATCAAGAAAAAAAGGAAGAAGAGAAAAAGGGACTCCTTGCAGACGGAAGTTATCTCTTTGCAAATACCAACTGCCCAAACTGCAAAATAACTTACCTCATGCTTGAAAAAGCAGGATACTCCTACACAAAACTTCTTGCAACGGAAAATGCAGACCTTGCACTTGCTCTTGGCATTAAACAGGCTCCTACTCTTGTTGTGGTATCGGGTGACAATGTCAGCAAATATGCCGGTGCCGGTGCTATTAAAAAATTCCTGGAAGCATAAAACTTGACAATTTTCAGTTAAAATTAAGTAAAAAATTAAAAGGTGCGCAAGACTATGTCTGTGACGCACCTTTAAATTACTCTTTGTACGGAGAATTACTATGATATATGATATTATTATAATTGGCGGAGGTCCTGCAGGTCTTACCGCCGCTATATACGGAAGACGTGCAAATAAAACAGTAGTCATAATAGAAAAAGCTGGCTTTGGCGGCCAAATAACTTACTCTCCTAAAGTGGAGAATATACCCGGTTTTTCATCTGTTACCGGAAATGAATTCGCTGAAAAACTTGTTGATCAGGCTGCTGAACAGGGCGTTGATTTTGAATACAGTGAAGCGCTTGAAATCAAAAACGGTAAAGTTAAGTCAGTTATTACTGATTCAGGAGAAATACAAGGAAAAACGGTCATTATTGCAACCGGCGCAAAACACCGCCGTCTCGGTCTTCCGAAGGAAGAGGATTTTATAGGTGACGGAATCTCTTTTTGTGCCGTTTGCGACGGGGCATTTTTTAAAAATAAGGATGTAGCAGTCATAGGCGGCGGAAACTCTGCTCTGCAAGAAGCTCTTGAACTTTCCCAACTTGCAAAAAATGTTTATGTCGTTCAAAATCTTGATTTCCTCACAGGTGAAGCAGTTCTTGCTGACCTTGTAAATAAAAGAGAAAATGTTAAAGTTATAATGGGTGCTACTGTAAAAGAAATTTTGGGAGATAAATCTTTTGATGGAATTGTGATAAATACAAATTCAGGAGAACGTCATTTAAAACTTGACGGAATGTTTATTGCAATAGGTCTGGTTCCTCAAAATGAAGCTTTTTCATCACTTATTTCACTTGACAAATACGGATATGCTGACAGCGGAGAGGACTGTTTGACTGTAACAGACGGAATATTTGTTGCCGGAGATTGCAGAAAAAAAAAGGTACGACAGGTCACGACAGCCGCTGGGGACGGTGCGGTTGCAGCCATTGCGGCATGCAATTATCTCTCTGATTTTTAAATAAATATTTTGCATTTTCAATAATAAGTACAATTTATTGTCAATTATTTTAAATACTTTAAAAATAAAAAACCGGATATGCTATTAAAAACATATCCGGTTTTTTCCATTTATTGCTTCTTATTTTTCGAAATTCTCTTCTGTAGATTTCTCTTCCGCAAGTTTTTCTTCTGCAGGGTTTTCTTCTTTTGGTTTATCTGTATTTTTTAATTTTTTCTTTTTAACTGGCTCTGTATCAATATTGTCCTCTAAAAACCCTGCATTAAGGTAACTGCGCTTCAAATACTCTGAATTTTCGTCAAAATCAAATTTAAGTCTGTGACGCATAGATTCTATTCCTATTCTGTCCTCATATACAACCCTCATAAAGTATCCTGAACGTTCAAGGTTAGAATTGACTCTTCCGTCCGCGTCAACCACTATTTCACTTGACGGAAGATCTCTTATAGTTCTCCAATCGCTTATAGTAGTAAGCGAATCAATAAGTGCGTCAACTGCTGAAAGGTTACTGAATTTTCCGTAAGCAATAAGTTTTCTTTGTTTTTGCCCGGCTCCAAGTTTAAATAACAGCGAAAACAAAATCACAATAGAAAATAATCCTGCCAAAATCATCGGTATCAAGGCACTAGTTTCACCTGCAGAAATAAAATCATATGCATATTTTCCAGCCGCTATAAGGAAAGGCATTACTGCACTTGCAATAATAACGGTATTATATTTCCGTTCTCTTTTGTACTTTATCCGTGCAATTTTTGAAAGACAAGATGAACAGTAACGCCTGCGAATTATTCCACATGCTTTTTCAACTCTTTCACCACCATACATATTATCATATTCAGTCTGCTTTTTGCTTTTTGTTTCGGAAACCCAATAATCTTTAATAAAATCTGCAGGTTTCCCGCATTTGCAAAGTTTTGCCTTTGGAAATTCACTCATTTTCCTCTACCTCGTCTGAATCTTCGCTTTTTTCAAAAATTATTTCGTTTTCTTTGCAAAAATCCTCTGTCTTTTTGTAAAGTATCTCTTTTATAAAAAGTTTCCATTCATCCTTATCACCGTTTGATTCAACAAATTTCGCAAATTTTTTTATATTTCCCGCATATTTTTTGCTTTTTTCTCCGTATTTTTCCTGACAAAATTCTTGCATTCCATTTTTTATATCACTTTCTGTCAGTGCAGGAAGAACAAAAAAATCATCTGGTTTCTCAAGCAGTTCTATTGCAAGCATTATCTTTGCATACTCTGAAGGTGCACACTCTCTGGACATCGAAACACTCCCCCAGACTTTTGCAACCCTTAAATGGTATTCCCGAAGTTCGAAAACCTCATTTGTACCTTTTCTCATAAATTGAAGATTTACAGGGTTTCGGAGAAATATAAACTCGGCAAGGCTGTTGAGAGAATTGATTTTAGCAGTTACAGCAACAGAGGGAACATTATCTTCTAATTCTTGCTCTTCAAAATATCCGTCTTCAGAATTTGCAAAATCTTCATCTTCAAAATAATTTTGCAAATCGCTCTCCTCGTCTTTTTCATCTTCAGAATCAAAATTCTGTTCATCTGAAGTCTGTTCTTCCTCTGAATTTAACTCGTCTTTAACATCTTCGCTTTCGTTATATTCAAGTAAATCCTCTTCGGACTCATTCTCATTTCTCTTTTTTTTATTCCAAAACATCGTTTTCCCTCCGCTTTATTCATTTTTAAGTATATCATAACTATGTGTAATTTGTCAATCGCGATAAGTAAATTTTATTATAATTTTACCATTTAAAAATCCTTTATATTTTTTAGAAATTTTTTTCGAAAATCTATTGACAAGCAAACACTTTTGTAGTATAATATTTAACGTTGAATATGCGGGTGTAGTTCAATGGTAGAATCCCAGCCTTCCAAGCTGGTCGCGTGGGTTCGATTCCCATCACCCGCTCCACCAAAGCTCATTACGAGAGTAATGGGCTTTTTTAAGTATATTTTCTCCATTTATATTGATACACATCGGTCTATACTTACAAATAGCAAATTTATTTTTTAAAATTATAATAAATTTTATTATGAAAATTTTATGCTGAAAAACTTAATTTAAAATATTTTATATTTGCAATTTATATGTTTTTTAGTTTACATAATTTTTATTTTAACAATAAAAATATTTTAAGATTTCTTTTATTTTCAAATACTCTGTAACACATACAAAATTGTGCATATAATAATTTATAAGAAACCAACATATTTTTCCGCACTTAACTTAACATATTTTAAACTTAAAATACCGGATAAACAAAAATCACATTATATTAAAAATTTACTTTTCCTTGCCGGGAGGTACTAAAGTGTCTGATTTTATAAAAAAACAACTTTCAATTGACCACACAATTGCTGCTGAGATATTCAAAGATAAAAAATATCCGCATCAAGTTTTACCTGAAATAAAAAATTTCATCTGCAACCTTGGACAGACTCTTTCAGATGAAGTTTTTTACAAAAAAGGAGAAGATATCTGGATAGCAAAAAGTGCAAAAATTGCTCCTTCAGCATTTATTGAAGGTCCATGCATAATTGACGAAAATGCTGAAATCCGTCACTGTGCTTTTATCCGAGGCGCTGCTATTGTCGGTAAAAATACTGTTGTAGGAAACAGTACTGAACTTAAAAACGTTATTCTTTTTGACAATGTTCAGGTTCCGCATTACAACTATGTGGGCGATTCCATTCTCGGTTACAAATCTCACATGGGTGCTGGGTCAATAACTTCAAATGTTAAAAGCGATAAAACCAATGTTGCTACATCGTACGGCAAAGATCGCTTTGATACCGGATTTAAAAAGTTCGGTGCCATTCTCGGCGACTTTGTTGAAATCGGCTGCGGAAGTGTTCTGAATCCGGGTACTGTTATTGCATCTAATTCTTCGGTATATCCTCTTTCATCTGTCAGAGGATATATAAATGAAAACTCCATTTACAAAAATGCAGGAGAAATTTCCCCTAAAAAATAAATATTTGTCTTATATGTTATAATAATCATCTTTTTTTACTTTTATTTCATTGCAACATTTTCCTTATTAAATCATTTTATTAAAACAGATCTGAAAGGAACAATACAATGGGCAGATTATTCGGTACTGACGGTGTAAGAGGTATAGCAAACGATGAACTTACATGCGAACTTGCACTTTCACTGGGACGTGCAACAGCAGTTATTTTAAAAAGCAGACAAGATAAAAAACCTGTAGTAATGGTCGGAGGCGATACGAGAATCTCCACAGACATGCTGGCAAGCGGAGTTACGGCAGGTCTTTGCTCTATGGGCGCAGATGTTTTATATCTCGGTGTTGTTTCAACTCCGGCAGTTGCATATCTGGTCAAAAAACATAACGCAGATGCCGGCATTATGATATCGGCTTCTCATAATCCCTCAGAATACAACGGAATTAAAATTTTTTCCGGTGACGGTTTTAAATTACCTGACGCGCTTGAAGATCAAATCGAAACGATGATTTTAATGCCCGATAAATATCTGCATCCTTCTTCTGACAGTGTAGGAAATGTCATTAATGCGGAAAAATATGTTAAGGAATATGAAAAGTATCTTGAATCTACTGCTTCTGCATCTTTTTCAGGGCTTAAAATATGTATCGACTGTTCTAACGGAAGTGCAAGCAGAACCGCTCCTGAACTTTTCCGTGCACTCGGCGCCGATGTAACGGTACTGTCTGCTGATCCTGACGGGTATAACATAAACAAAAACTGTGGTTCTACTCATATTGATGCTCTTGCAGAATTTGTTGTCAAAAACAGTCTTGACGCAGGGTTTGCTTTTGACGGAGATGCCGACAGATGTCTTTGTATAGACAATAAAGGCAATCTTGTTGACGGTGACTTTATTCTTGCTATCTGTTCACTCGATCTTAAAAAAAGGGGACTCCTTAAAAACAATACTGTCGTAGGTACAATAATGACCAATTTTGGATTTACTAAATTCTGCCGCGATAATGATATAAAATTTATCCCCACAAAAGTCGGAGACAGGTTTGTTCTGGAAGAAATGAACCTCGGCGATTACAAACTTGGCGGCGAACAATCCGGACACATTATTTTTAAGGATTTTGCTACAACAGGCGACGGTCAACTTACCGCTGTTCAAATTCTTTCTCTTATGGGCAGAAGCGGTAAATCTCTTTCCGATCTTGCTTCTGTCATGAAGCGCGCACCACAGGAACTTATTAATTTAAATGTGAGCGCTGAGGGTAAACTTCGTTTCTATACTGACCCGGATATAAAAGCGGCGATCAGTGCCGCAGAAGCAGAACTTGGTGAATCGGGACGCATTATCGTACGTCCTTCCGGAACTGAACCGCTTATAAGGGTTATGACCGAAGGGGCAAACCGTAAACTTATTGTAAGCGTTGCTAAAAAAGTTGCTGATACGATAATGTCGGCGCTCAACTGATCATTACAATTTTTACTCATTAAAAATTTATTACAAAATACTATTTTAAATGCTCAATTTTTTAAGATAACCAAAGATTGAAAATCAGCATAAAGTATTAAAAAAACAATTAATTTTTTTATTTTTATATTTTTTTAATTTAAAAAATCTACGAAAATAACCTTTTTCGTAGATTTTTTATATGCATAAATGATAAAATTGCGCCATTTGCTATTTTTATTTTTGAACCACAGTAAATACTCTTTCTTGCCTATCCTTCGTATCCGTTCGGATTTTTTCTCTGCCAGTTCCAACTGTCCCTGCACATATCAACAAGATTATACTGTGCCGTCCACCCGAGAATCTCTTTGGATTTTTGCGCATCTGAGTAACACTCGGCAATATCTCCCGGTCGACGCTCTGCTATTCTGTATGGTACTTTAACTCCTGTTGCTTCCTCGAATGCTTTAACAATATCAAGTACACTGTACCCTACACTTGTTCCGAGATTAAATACCTCCGTCCCTTTGTGTTTCATCGCGTATTCTATTGCACTGGCATGCCCTTTTGCAAGGTCAACAACATGAATATAATCGCGCACTCCTGTACCATCGTGTGTATTATAATCGTTACCGAATATAGAAAGTTGTTTCAGTTTTCCTACAGCAACCTGGGTTATGTAAGGCATAAGGTTATTCGGTATTCCGCTCGGAGATTCTCCGATAAATCCGCTTTTATGGGCTCCTACAGGATTAAAATATCTCAGGAGAACTACCGAAAGTTCAGGGTCTGCCTTTGCAGCATCAGTTAAAATTACTTCATTCATATATTTTGTCCAACCATAAGGATTTGTACACCTTCCGACCGGTGCCGTCTCTTTTATCGGCACTGTATCCGGAGCACCGTAAACCGTTGCAGAAGAACTGAAAATAATGTTATTTACATTATTTTTTTTCATTACGTCCAAAAGCGCCAGTGTTGAATCTATATTATTTCTGTAATATTCGATCGGTATACTGCATGATTCACCTACCGCTTTAAGTCCCGCAAAATGAATCACTGCATCTATATTCTCCTTTGAAAACATCTGCTCAAGGGCAGTTCTGTCGCAGCAGTCAATTTTATAGAATACAGGCTTTTTCCCGCTTATCATTTCTATTCTGTCAAGAACTTTTTCGCTACTGTTCCTGAGGTTATCGACGATAACCACATCATACCCAAGACCGATAAGTTCAACTGCTGTATGCGAGCCTATGTAGCCGGCTCCTCCGGTAAGTAAAATTTTCATTTTTCAGCCTTCCTTACTATTTTAATTTTTCATGTCATAAAACATTGGTTGCAAGTGTCACTTCACACGGCATACAAACTGCATATGATCAAATTACTTATAAGTACATAATGCTCTGCGGCAATTTTTTAATGATATCCTGATGTAAACATTCCGGTAAGGTTTGCGTAAAAATTACCGTTTTTTTCCTTAAAACCTATTGTTTTTGCCGCCTTATCATAAAATTCCCCGCGTCTTTTAAAAAAAACCTCATTTACCCCATGCAAATCGAGAAAGTTTAAAACTGCACGGCCCAATATCATTGCAAGCGAAAGATCATTTTCATCCTTTATCTTCAGATCCGTTATATACCCTATTCCGTTTTCAACATAAAAAACTGACGCCCCGACAGTCTCACCATCTTCATATGCGCCGTATGCAAACTTTGTTTTATCATACGCTATTCCGCATTGCAGGCAGATCCTCTCCTGCTCGGCAGAAGATGTCATCGGTATTATTTTCAACATTTTATTTTCCTCTTTTTCCAGTTTTAAATAAAATCCGTTTACAATTTTTATATTCAAAATCAACCTTTCTTGAGTCCGCAAGCAGTCTTGAGGTAATCTATCTGCTCCTTGGAAAGTTTTTTCCAACTTCCTGACTTCAAGTTCCCGAGATTTATATTTCCTATGGCAATACGTTTAAGTTTTAAAACCGTAAGTTCCTGTTTTTCACACATCTTTCTTATTTGCCTGTTTCTTCCTTCATAAAGTTCCATTTTCAGCACGGTCCGCTCTTTATTCATTGATATTACTTCATTTTTTACCGGCTGTATAATATATCCGTCGATATCCATTGCAGAGGAAAGTTTTTTTCTCTGTAAAAGTGTTAACTCTCCTTTGATCGTTACGTTATAATATTTCGGTATTTTATGTCTTGGATGTGTAATCCGGTTGGCAAGTTCCCCGTCATCCGTGAGTATAAGCAAGCCTTCGCTTTCAAGGTCAAGTCTTCCTATCGGATAAACACGCCCGCCCACATCAGAAGTTAGGTCCTTTACTGTCGGACGCCCTTTTTCATCGTTCATCGTTGTTACATATCCTACTGGCTTATTAAGCATTATATACGTATTATATGTTCTTTCTTTTTTTATCGGCTTTCCGTTGTACTCAACAGTGTCGGTTTGCGGGTCTATTTTTCTTCCAAGTTCCGCCACCTCTCCGTTTACCTTTATCTCGCCTCTTTTTATTGCTTCCTCTGCATGCCTTCTTGACATTATGCCCGAATCTGCAATAAATTTATGTATTCTTATTTCTTCCATTTTTTCTGAACCGTAATTTTTTATTTTTCGTTGATAAAATCAGTAATCTTCTTTATTATACCGCTTTTTTCCTCTTTTTCTTTACCTTCTATACCGGTAAGGGTATATATTTTTTCTTCTGTCTTTTTTTCTCCGTTAACATAAATCTCTATTCTTCCGACTTCTTTGCCACTTTCTATCGGAGCAAACAAAAATTTCGGACAAAAGTATTTTAATGTTACTTCTTCATCCGGCTTTACAGTTATCCTTATTTCTTTTTGTGTGCCGCAAAGAACGGATTCAACTGTTCCGCATGCCACGGGAATACCAAAAGTGCAGTCTTCGGTTGTAAAAATTTCCGTTCTTACGCTATCAAAACCTTTTTCATAAAGTGATACATGATCATTCCAGTCATTTGGAGCATTTATAGTTATGCAGATAAGTTTTGTACCGTCTTTTTCAGCAGCGGTAACAAGTGTTCTGCCGCTGCTCTTGGTAAAACCGGTTTTTCCGCCTATCATATTTTTATACGTATTGAGAAGCCTGTTATGGTTTGTAAGTACTCTTGTCATCTCTCCGTCATAAGATGGATAAACTTTCTTTTTTGTACCTATTATTTCGGTAAATGTCCGGTTTTCCAATGCATATGACATAAGCTTTGCATAATCCCTTGCTGTTGTATAATGACCGTCCTCTGAAAGACCGTGAGGATTTTTAAATGCCGTTGATGTCATTGAAAGCGCTACAGCTTTTTCGTTCATTGCTTTAACAAACTCATCTTCGCTTCCGCAAACTGCATACGCAATAGCACTTGCGGCATCGTTTGCACTTTCAAGCATGATACTGTATAAAAGCATTTCAAAACTTACCTTTTCTCCGGGCTTTAAATATACAGAACTTCCCTCTATACCAACTGCCTTGGGGTTAACCTCGACCTCTTTTTTTATATCTTCTGTTTTTTCAAGTGCAATAACCGCGGTCATAACCTTTGTTATGCTTGCCATCGGAAGCGGTACATCAGCCTGTTTTTCGTAAAGCACGATACCGCTATCTGTACACAGTATTACGCTTTTTGCCGAAACTGTAATTTCTTTATCTGTAATCAACGCCTGACCTTTTGCAAAATTTGAATAATCCTTTACTAATGTTTCCACCGTTCCGACAGACATTTCGTTATTTTCATCACTCTTCTTAAAAACAGTTCCGATAAATCCTGCAGTAAGCACTGCCACGGTCACAAAAAAAATCGCAAATCTCAATATTTTCAAAATAATATCCGCCCTTTATATAAGTATTTATGCAAATACTATGACGAATCTTATTTTTTTATTCTATTTTTTTTGCATTATATTTTTTCTTTGTATTATTATGAAAATATATCTTATAATTTTTCATAATCATATTTTTTACTTTTTTATTTATTTTTCCTAAAAACTATTCTCCGGTTTCTTCAAAATTTATTTCAACCGGCGGTTTGTCCTTTGCAAATACCTCTTTTAGTCTTTTAATTATATCCGGAGACTTTTCAAGTATATCGCCGATTGCCCCTATCGTGCTATCGCTATGAATAACCGACGGAGCAGTCGCATTCAGCATTTTAACGTCACCATCAGGCTTTATAATAAGAAATCCAACCGGTGTTATAGTAAGTCCGGTTCCTCCTCCGCCACCAAATGACCCGTTTCTTTTATCGCTTTTAGGTTCGACTTTTTTCGCAAAATCAAGATCGACTCCGCCCGAAGCAAAGCCGAGCGAGACCTTTGATACGGGGATTATGACTGTTCCGGATTTAGTTTCAATCTGCTCACCTACAACTGTTCCTGTTTCTGAAAGTTCTTTGATCTTTTCCAGCGATGTACTTATGATCTCGTTAATTTTGTTATCTGCCATTTTTTCGCACCTTTCTTTTTTGCTTTTATTTTTTGGGATCGCTTTTTACGTTATGCTACTTTTTTTTCTGCCGGCGTTTCATTAATACCTGTTTTCTTACGGATTGTTTTATATTTTAAATACTGTTTAAGCGCAATGATTCCCAATTTTAATATATGAATGATACGTAACCGCATAATTATACATATATCTGCACTCCATTTTCCCTCAGCAAAATCCGGATAAACGGAGATCTCTGCGCCTTCTTTTTCATTTATATTTGTTATTTTATTCAAAAGTGTTGCAGTGTATTGAACAGACTGGACAGCAACACCATAATTTACCGCAATGTCAGCAGCATCATTACCCCCAACTCCAATTATGAGTCTTAAACAGTCAATATTCAGATACCTTGAAAATTTCTTTAATATAACACCCGAAAAATTAATTATTTTTTTTATTAAATCTTTATGATTTCTTTTTTTTGGACCTTTCTTATGGTTTTCGGTACTCTTTTTTCCTTCCTCTTTTTTATTCCTTTTTATACTTTTTTTTCGGTATTTTGCAAGTATTTTTTTTTGCCTTTTCCTAAATTTTTTTATTTTAAAATCGCCTTTTTTGATTTTCTTTTTTTCTTTTCTGATAATTTTGAATTTCATGAATAGAAATTTTACCGTAACATCAGCACCTTCCAGGTCATAAACGAGAGACAGTCTTACCCATAAAAGCAGTAAAAGTATAAAAAACAGAATTAAAATTCCGATAATTATAAATACCATAAAACCGTCCTTTCAACATTTAATACTGCAATTCCTATCATGCGTTTTATTTAAATAAGGCCTTTATTAAATTTTTGCCTCGCTGCATCACTTTTATTTTATATTCTCATGAATAATTCATATCAATTACACTATTGTTATCCGTCTACTGAAAAAAGATCCAGTGAAGGTAGTTCATCAAGCGAAGTTATCCCGAATGTTTTAAGAAAGTTCTGCGTTGTTCCGAAAAGCCTTGGTCTGCCTATTACTTCAAGTCTTCCCTGTTCTTCTATCAGATCTCTGTCAAGCAGTACAGTTATCGGTCTTGTACTGTCAACCCTTCTGACCTGTTCTATATATGCTCTCGTTACAGGCTGATTGTACGCTACTATTGCAAGCGTTTCCATTGCGGCGGCACTGAGTTGAGGTTCGCCTCTTATACCTATCATCTGTGTCACATATTCACCAAGATCCGGACATGTTGTAAGTTGACAGCATTTATCGTACCTTACAAACCTTATCCCTCTCGGCATATTCCCGCTATCGTACATTTTGGCATACGCATCGACTATTTTTATTGCTTCCTTAGTTGTATACCCGATTATTTTGGCAAACTGCTCATAATAAACCTCATCACCGTTTGCAAACATTATCGCTTCAAGTACACGCATTGCCTTAGATTTTGGCATTTTTTCAGTGGCGACTGATACTTCCGTTCCATCTGATTTTTGCTCCAAATTCTGATCGCTTTTTTTTCTTCCAACGTGCTTTTTCTTTTCTTCGTTTGCCTTTGGTCCGGGTTCTTTCGGATCGCATTCCGAATTTTGTGCTGGTATCTCTGGTTGCCTGCTTTCTCCGCTCATTGCGTCATTATCTTCTGCATTCTCTGTTTTATCAAAAACAAACTTTGTCTGTTGATATTTTTCTTCCACCGGTTTTTCCTCGTATTCAATATGTTTCCTCTTTGATTTTTTCGTCTTTTTCTATACTGTGCGACATATTTAATTTAAGTGTAGGATTGTCCAACTCCCCGCCAAGAAATACTCTTTGAAATTTTACAAGTTCCAGCACTGCGGAAAATGTTGCTATAAGATCGGAGCGAGTCTCGTTATTCATAAGTATTGTTTCAAAATCCGTTTCACCATACTTATAAAGATATCTCATTACCGCGATAACCTTTACTGGTATCGGAGTTACTTTATGCTTCAAAAGGTTTTCAAGGGTTTGCTCCGGCTTTCTCTGCAATTCCTTCATCATGCTGCTTCTCGCAAGCATTCTTCGGAACGCTCTTTCCAACACTTTCAGTTCATAATGTAGCGGCAATCCTCTTTCCGGCTCTGCAGGTTCACGGTATGCAACTCCACTGTTACCAGCCCACTTTTCACGCAGGTACTCTGCGGCATGCTTTGCTTTTGCATATTCCATTACCGCCGCCTGTAATTTCTTTACAGGCGATTCTTCCTCCTCTGTTCTCGGAAGCAACATCTGACTTTTTATCAGCATAAGTTCGGCGGCCATTGTAATAAATTCACCGGCTATGTCTATATCCAAACTCTCCATTAGTTGCAAATATTCCATGTACTGCTCAAAAATTACATGTATCTGAATATCAAAGATACTCATTTCATTCTTTTTTATTAACGAAAGCAGCAAATCCAGCGGTCCTTCAAAGGTCTGTATTTCTGTTTGTATGTTAAAGTTAAGTTTTTCCATTCTCAACAACCGTTATTTTAACGTTACTGTATTTTTTATATCATGCCCTCGTCCGCAACCGAAATTACATATCATAGGCAACCAGATCTTTCAATGTTTCGCGCCTTACCGCTATATATGGCTTTCCGTCTTTGATCATAACTATTGCAGGTCTTCCGAGCCTGTTATAATTCGATGCCATTGAATAGTTATATGCACCTGTTACCAGAACTGCAAGAATATCTCCACGCTCTGCCTTCGGAAGCGTTATGTTTTCAGCCAAAAGATCTCCGCTCTCGCAGCACCTTCCTGCAATTGAACAAACAAAGTCTGATTTTGCGTTAATCTTATTTGCTATCTTTATCTCGTACTGTGACTGATAAAGCGCATACCTCGGATTATCTGCCATACCTCCGTCAACCGAAATATAGTTTTTAAAATCCGGTATCTGCTTTACGGATCCTACTGTATAAAGTGTAAGCCCCGCTGACGCAACGATTGACCGCCCCGGCTCCATCATTATAACCGGCATTTTGACTCCATGCTGTTTCGCAGAATTTTTCATTTTATCTGCAATGGTCTTTATTGCTGCGGAATAATCAAAATACGGATGCTCTTTTACGTATCTTACTCCGAACCCGCCGCCAAGATTAAGTTCAAATGCGGAAAATCCTGTCTTTTTCTTTATGTCCGCTATATATTCGATCATAATTTCCGCTGCAGAAATAAAAGGCTCTGTTTCAAAAATCTGACTTCCTATATGGCAATGAAACCCTGTAAGTTCTACATTCGGCGTATCAAGGGCCTTTAATGTTATTTCTTCGGCCTGCCCCGTTGCAATTGCATTTCCGAACTTTGAATCAATTTTCCCGGTTGATATTGCTTTATGAGTATGCGGATCTATTCCAGGCGTGATCCTGATTTGAATCTTTTGCTTTATACCAATTTGCCCGGCAATTCTGTTTATTGCCTCAAGTTCTTCAATGTTATCCACAACAAAACGACCAACTCCGCTTTCCATCGCGAAACGGATATCTTCGTCTGTTTTATTGTTTCCGTGAAAAACCATCCTTGAAACATCAAAACCTGCTTCTTTTGCGGTGTATATCTCGCCACTTGAAACTGCGTCGCTTCCAAGACCTTCTTCTGCCATTATCCTATATATTCCTTTAAAGGAAAGTGCTTTTGATGCAAAAAGCGGTAAAGCATTTTCTCCAAAGTTTTCAATCATTGCTTTTTTATAAATCCTGCAGACCTGTCTTATCTTATTTTCATCCATCACCATCAAAGGTGTACCGTACTCCTTTGCAAGAGATACAGTATCCACACCGGCAACAGTCAAATGCCCGTCCTCATTTACTTTACAACTTTCCATTACAAATTCTGACATTGTTTTTCTCCTGTATTTTCATTTTTATTCTGTCTTTTTTATGACTTGCCTCGGAATAAATGCATGTTTCCGAAATCAGCGTTGCTTACAAAACATTATTATTTTTTTAAATAATTCAACCTTAATTGTCTAAAAGAACTTTGTTTATTCTTCCCCAAACTTCGTCTTTACCCTCACCGTTCAGTGCTGAAAACGGTATTATGTCCACTCCGTCAACAAGTTCCCGAAGTCTGTCAAGTGCTTTTGTCCTTTCGGTTTTATTAAGTTTATCCGCTTTAGCGGCGATTATAAACCAATCAAGATCCGATTCACTGAGCCACTCCATCATATTAAGGTCATTTTCGGTCGCACCGACCTTAAGGTCAATAAGTTGTCCGACTGCTTTAAGGGTACCGTAGGATCCGTCTTTTGTATAATAACCGTCGGTAAGTGCCGACCATTTCCTTTTCTGTTCCGGACTTCTTTTTGCATATCCGTAACCCGGCATGTCGACAAGATAAAATACCTCGTTTACCTCATAAAAATTGACAGTTATCGTTTTTCCGGGTTCAGAACTTACTCTTGCAAGTGATTTTCTACCTATAAGTGCATTGATCAGCGAACTTTTCCCGACATTTGACCTTCCGGCAAATGCTATCTGCGATTTACCGTCCCTCGGAAACTGACTTGTAAGTCCTGCCGTTATTTTGAGTATTGCTTTTTTTACCGTCATTTCTTTTCCTTTTACAGCAATTTTAATGCCCTACAACGGCATTCTTTAAAACATCGGAAACCGTTTCGCAGGGAATAAAATTCAAACTTTCTCTTACCGTCTTATCTATTTCATCGAGATCTTTCAAGTTTTCTTTTGGAATAAGGACCGTTTTTATTCCGGCTTTATACGCCGCCATTGTTTTTTCTTTTAGTCCTCCTATGGCAAGGACTTTACCTTTAAGTGTAACTTCTCCGGTCATTGCAACATTTCTTTGTACAGGTCTTCCTGAAAGTTCACTTACAAGCGCCGTTACCATAGTAACTCCCGCAGATGGACCGTCCTTCGGAACTGCACTTTCAGGAAAATGTATGTGAAGATCCTTTTTACTGTAAAAATCTTTTTCTATTCCAAGATCTTCGGCGTTGGCTCTTATGTAAGTTACCGCGGCTTTTGCTGACTCTTTCATTACATCTCCGAGTTTTCCGGTAAGTTCAATCTTTCCACTTCCGGAAAGCGCCGATGCTTCTACTTTCAAAAGCGCTCCTCCAAACTCTGTGTATGCAAGTCCGTTTACAACTCCTATCTCATCTTTTTCTGAGATTTTTTCAGGAATTATTTTTCTTGATCCAATATAATCTGCAAGATTTTTACTGCTTATACTTACAAATTTTATTTTTTCATCTTCAACAAGTTTCCTTGCTGCTTTTCTGCACAGCGAAGAAATTTCTCTTTCAAGATTACGGACACCCGCCTCTTTTGTATAACACTCAATAATTTCCTTTATTGCCATATCGGATATCTTAAATGTCTTCTTGGTAAGTCCGTGTCTTTCTGCCTGCTTGGGTATAAGATGTCTTTTGGCTATGGATAGCTTTTCGTTTAACGAATAACTCTTGAGTTCTATAACTTCCATACGGTCAAGAAGCGGTGCCGGTATCGTTTCCAAATTATTTGCGGTTGCTATAAACATAACATCGGAAAGATCAAACGGCATTTCTATAAAATGATCTCTGAACTCTTTGTTTTGTTCAGTATCAAGAACTTCCATCAGCGCAGATGCCGGATCCCCGTGCGAATCTCTTGTAAGTTTATCTATCTCGTCAAGAAGCATTACAGGATTACTGCTTTTTGACCTCATTATTCCGTTAATGATACGTCCAGGCATTGATGCAACATATGTTTTTCTATGACCTCTTATATCCGCCTCATCCCGGACTCCACCTAGTGAAACTCTTACGTAATTTCTGTTCATTGCCTCTGATATCGATTTTACAATGGACGTCTTTCCTGTTCCGGGTGGTCCGACAAGGCAAAGTATCTGATTCTTTACATCCGGTGCGAGTTTTCTTACAGCAAGATACTCTATTACACGTTCTTTAACTTTTTCAAGCCCGTCGTGATCTCTCTCAAGAATCTTTCTTGCGTAAGATATATCGTTCCTGTCATTTGTTTTAACGTCCCAAGGAAGTTCAAGGCATATGTCAAGATAATTGCATATTACACCATATTCTGCAGAGTTAAACGGTACTTTTGATAGTTTTGAGGCTTCTTTAAGAAGTTTCTCCTTACAATTTGTGGGCATTCCGGATTTTGAAATAAGTTCTGTATACTTATCTTTTTCATTATCTTCGTTGCCCTCTCCAAGTTCAGTTTTTAATACCTTTATCTGCTCACTGATGTAATATTCTTTTTGGTTCCTGTCTATACGTTTCTTAACTTTTTTATGAATATCTTTTTGAAGTTTGGCAAGTTCTGTTTGCTCACTAAGTACGACGGAAAGTTCTACAAGTCTGTTGAACGAATCTGTTTCTTTCAATATCCTCATTTTATCACGAATGGATCCAAAGAGGTTTGCCGCTACAAAATCGGCAAATTTTCCGCCTTCGGAAATTGCATCTGCTTCGGAAAGCAGTTCATTTGATATTTCAGGAATTACAGACGTATATTCGGCTAGATCGGACTTTGCTTCTATCATTGCCGCTTTTGTCCCTGCATCATCGTCTCCGACCGTAACCTTCGGAACAACATTTGCTCTCCATGCACCGCCTCGGATTCTCGGCTCAATTAAAGATTGGACCTCTCCCCTTGCTTCACAGTCTGCCACAAGGCGAACATTGCCGTTTGAAAGTTTGACAAACTGCTTTATTTTACAAATAGTACCCATATTGTAAAATTCGTTTGGCTTAGGCAAAGAGTCGATCGGATTTTTTTGAGTAAGCAAAAATATCGGAAAATTATTTTTTTCTGCCTCTTCAAA
Source organism: uncultured Clostridia bacterium (assembly GCA_944381115.1). Lineage (GTDB taxonomy): Bacteria > Bacillota > Clostridia > Oscillospirales > CAG-272 > SIG673. Next base: position 208,393 of record CALWJV010000015.1, on the reverse strand, counting down.
AGCACTTACCGACATTTTTCTTTCAAGTTCAAGACTTATCGGTGTCCCCGGAAAAGCAACTGCTCCTCTGAGCGGGATCATCGGGCACTCCGTTAATTTATAATTTTCTGTATATGGTGTCATTTCTGAAACTAAAAACCTTTCTTATATCTCTGTCTATTTAATAATATTATTTTTTATTATATCATAAAAAACACTAATTGTCAAACATAATATTTACGTTAATTGTAAATAAAATGTTTACGGATGAGTTAATGCTTTTTTCTTTTTTTTGAGGATTTTTGCTGAAAACTATTGACAAAATTCAAATCCTGTGCTACAATTATCTCTGTCACAAATGAGTACCTTTAGCTCAGCAGGATAGAGCAACTGCCTTCTAAGCAGTAGGTCGAGGGTTCGAATCCCCCAAGGTACGCCATTCGGTGGGTATAGCTCAGTTGGTTAGAGCGTCAGGTTGTGGCCCTGAAGGCCGTGGGTTCGAATCCCATTACTCACCCCAATGAAAAAACCTTGTAATTTTTACCCTGAACAGGGTTGATTACAAGGTCTTTTTTTCATGTACCTGAAAACTTTCATGATTCTTTCAAAACAAATTTAACGAAACATTTTTCATAAAAATTTTATGATCAGTTTGAATCTTTTACTATTTCGTAGGTAAATGATATTTCAAAAATGTTATGATCTGTTTCGGATTTCTTCTTTTAATCCTGAAACCGTATTTTACTTATATTTTTTTTCGAGTTCAGAAATTCTTTCAAGCCAAAATTTATATTTTTGAAAATCAAAACCGGGAGTACCGCAAAGGTAAGTATTAAATGACGTCTTCCCGATTACCGTCCACTCAATAATTAGCATGCGCTTATTTGAATACATTACAGGTATCTTTACGAGCCTGGTATTGCAGTTCGGCCCTGCGTTAAAATTTCCTTCGGAAAGAATTTCTTTCGTATCAATGTCGTATATACGGTAGTCACCTTTTATTTCTCTCAATGTACTGTTACAACAAATAACTTCCTGTCCCCAATTTTCAATTTCATCTACCATTATCATAAATCCCGCCTGGCTGCGTTTTATATAATTATATGCAAGTTTTTTATCGTAGTAATAGTCTACGACTGCATCGGACATCTGCGGCCATCCGTCAACAAGATTCCACCATATGATACCACCGTTACGCGCCATTTTACTTCTTATTCTCTCTATAAAAAATTTTTTTGCCTCTGCCTGTGATATCTGGGACGCTATTATGTAATCTTCCATATCCGTCGGAACATCACCAAACAACTGTTTTACCTGATTATGCATAATCATCGTCCTGCCGCTGTTGTTTTCCTGATCTGAGGAATGCAGGTTCCACTGTTCGTTATTCTGATACGGCCAAAGTTTGTCTTCATCAATAAACTTTTCTATAGATTTTTTCGACGGACATCCATGGTAACCGGTCTCGCTTACAAAATATGCAGCCGACCCTTTATAAAATTCGCTCTTAAAATAATCTCTCGGTCCCCACAGATGATCTTCGGGATAAAATTTACTTCCCTGCTTATTTTCTCCGCTGTTAAATGCTTTTTCCGAAATATATGGCGAAGATGCTATATACGGACGATATGGGTCAAATCTTTCCACTACCCTCGGTAAAATTTCCCGGGTTATTCTGTTAACTTTTGGGTCAACATTAAAACTCATTGCAAGCATGCTGTCAATTTCGTTATCCCCGGACCATAGAACAATACTTGGGTGATTTCGGAGTTTTTCAATAACAGATATTGCTTCATGCTCAATAAGTTTAAAGAATATTTCGTTTTGCGGGTAATAATGGCATGCCATTGAGAAGTCCTGCCAGACCATTATTCCGTGAACATCGCAAAAATCAAAAAATTCGTGATCCTCGTATACGTTACCTCCCCAACAACGGATTATGTTGCAGCCGAGATCTTCTGCCATATCAAGTGCTTTGCCGTAGCGTCCTTTATCCCGGCTGTGATATACATCCATAGGTACCCAGTTTGTACCGACTGCCATAATACGTTTTCCGTTGACAATAAATTCAAAGCATCCGCCTTTTTCAACAGTATCACTGCGCTTCAAGGTAAGTGTCCTTACACCGAATTTTGTATTTTCGCATATAACAGTGTTTCCTTCATCGTCCTTTAACTCAACTTTTGCATCGTAGATATTTGCTTTACCGTAATGCTTTGGCCACCAAAGCTTTGGTTTCGGTATACTAAATACAACTTTACTTGCATTTGTGACACGACATTTATGTATTACTTTACTGTCTCCGCTACTTACAGTAATTATGCAGTTTAGTTTTCTGCCGATAAAGCGTTTAGGCAAAACAGTATCGTATAGAAAGAAGATCTGTGCTTCTTCTTCACTGCAACTGTTTGTGGTAAAATACATGTATCTAAACTTGTATTTTTTTTCTTTTTTTAGTTCGACGTCTCGCCAAATACCGGCACTTACCGCCCTTGGCATTATATCCCAACCGTATGAATGTGGTGCCTTTCTTGTTAAAACAGACTCCGAGGTCGTATGCCATGTGTATGCTATGTTATCAGGTTCGATCTTACATTCCGATGCCTTTATAACAGCGGAATATATATGTACATGCAGTATATTTTTTTTGCCGTACTTTAACTTATCACTTATATCAAATTTATTTGCCAGAAACATGTTTTCGCTGTACCCTATTTTTTCCCCATTCAGAAAATAATCGGCATAACAGTCAACCGCTCCAAATAAAAGAATCATATTTTCATCTTCCTCTGGCTTCTCTTTTACCTCAAACTCTTTTTCATACCACCATTCGTATGTTTCGTACTTTTCTGCTTGCAGTATATTCATTCCTTTAAAAAGATCAGAAGGCAATATCCCGGCTTTTACGAGATCAAGCTCGACATTTCCAGGAACTTCTGCAGAAATAGGTGTAAGTTCTGATTTCTTCAATTCTGAGACTGTTTTTATTTCTTTTTCATAGCAAGGATAATAATATAAATTCCATTTTCCGTTTAATTTCATAACTTTACCCCTTTCTTTTCACTCGGCATTTACCGATACTTTAATAATATCATATACAACCTTTTATTTATATATATTTTTTTGGAAATATTAATATTTTTTTTTGATTTTTATTGACATTCAAAATATTTTTGGTATAATATATAAATCCTTGCTTTTGAAAATTAAAATTTAGAAAGGGGTTATGATGTTTTGAGTAATGATTGTTTAAAAAAATATTTATCTGAAAGTCAACCGGATATGAAAAACGGTTTTTCTGTTTCAAGCAGAAAAATAACTGAAAATAGCGATCTCCACTGGCATAATTACATTGAGATAGAACTCATAACCGGAGGTGAAGGAGAACAGATATTAAACGGAAAAAAATATACTTTGACACGGGGTACAGTTTCTTTGATCCGACTAATCGACTATCACAGTGTATTTCCGAAAAATGACCTCACACTCATTAATTTATCGTTTGAAGAATATCTGCTGAGCGATGACATTTTATCAGTTCTTTCTTCTTCACTTAGCGAATTTTGTTTTGATGCCGGCCCGGATTCTTTTCAGACTATGGAAAATATCGCTGTTCTGTGTCTTGATGAAACAAAGAAAAATTTACCTAACAGAAAATATATAAAAACTCTTTTAAACGCACTGTTCATAAAACTTTTTGAGTACACCGATATAAACATTGAACCTCAATTGAACCAAATTTCTAAACAATCCCCTTTACGTCGGTCACTTGAATACATACGCCTTCATTTTAGAGAAAATCCGTCTCTAACGGAGGTATCAAAGATCGCTCATTACAATCCAAGTCATTTCAGTGTCGTTTTTCATAAAGAAATGGGTTGCCCATATTCAAAGTACCTTAATGATCTGAAATTAAATTATGCAAAAGAACTTCTCGGCTATACAGACCTGAAATTCGGAGAAATATGTTTTGAATGCGGATTTACGTCGTACGCAAATTTTTTGAAAGTTTTTAAAGAGAAAAACGGTATGTCCCCGAGTAAGTACAAAAATTCGATAAATTTTACAACATAAAATCTGAATTTCTACAGGAATTTTCACCTTCGGAAAACATATTTGTCAAAATAAAATGTCTTTGTTTTGATACTGAAAAAAGTCTGCCAAATAATTGATACGGCTTATGCGGATCAGTCATTTGGCAGACTTTTTATTTTATATTGTGTTTATCCAAATTGGACTTGTCCAGGCAAAACGCCCATCGCTAAGTTCCACACGCAGGTAATAATAATCGGTATCGTTCTCCGGCTCGTAGTCAAAGAAACATTCCATCGCTTTGCACGCAATTACCGCAATGTCTTTATTATTTTTTACCACCGTAACGCGTCTGACCGGAATGTCCGAATCGATCTTGAAGTAAATTATACGGTCACTGCCTGCGTCAAGGTCAAATTCTTCGCCCATATAATGCCCGTTTATACGGAGTTCGACCGTAAAAGGTTGTCCCATAAAAGCATATGTTCTTCTTGATTTTATTGCCTCAAAAATACCTTTTACAGTATTTTCTTTTGCCCATACGCCGGTAAGTCCCTGATAATTGAGCGGGTACGGCATACCTTCCAAAACTCTGCCGCCTTTTCCGGCGTGGTTATCGCTTCCGCCTACACATCCCATTCTTGCACCTCTTATAAGTGCGTCCTGCCAGAAGCCGCCGCGGATATATGTTTCCGTCATAAGCGGGTTACCGAAATATTCGGCACAGTCGCCGTTTGAATACACCTCTATAAGTGGTGTTAGTAACGAAACACCAAGTTTTGAGAGCGCCGCACCTGCCGGTAGATAATATGTATCATGCGGAATAAGAATAATGTCATCGCGTTCAAGTGCTGCACGCAGTTCCTTTTCAGTAAACTCACCATCCTTTTCCCCGCGAATCATTTCTCCGTCATGATTATTGTAATAAACTATAAGATTATCATAGTAAGGATAAGAGTCTCGCTCATATGCAAGGAGAGTCGTGAATTTTCCGGGCTTATAATACTCCTTTGCCTTTGATTTTATTATATCCCATTTTGACGGGCTTCCTGCCCAGAGTTCATCTTTGCCAACGCCTCCGTGATCATGGTCTGTAAGCGCAGCAAAATCAAGTTTTACGGTATCACGCAAATTTTTGTAATAACCGTCAACATCAATCCTGCCGTCGGAAAGGTCGGTATGTCCGTGAACATCGCCGAAATAGATATTATATTCAGGTGCAGGAGGGAAAAAAGCCGCTGCCGTCTTAGAAAGATCTGCATAGGTACGGCCGTTTTTTCCTCCGTAGACGATCTCGGTAAATGCACAGCATCTGCCTGGAGTATCAAATATTTTTGCTTTTTTTCTTTCAGGATGCTTCATGACCACATCTCCGTTTTTTCAAATTTAATCAGTCTCCTGTATTAATTTTTTATTCATATAAATTCGGTCTGACGTGTTTTTGAAGGATCTTCCCTTCGGTTCTTGCTTTTACTTATACCGACAGTCAATAAAGTAACGGTTGTCACCGCTATGATGATAATGACCGTAATCACCATGTAATTCTTCGCTTTAAAAGATCAACGGAGATCTTTTTCTTTAACAGTATTGCCGTATTAATGTTCATAAGCAATAAAAGCACCGCCAATGCGAACATAAAGTACAGTGTTTTTTCGGCTGAAAACGACAGAATGATTATTGGGGCATAGATTAGAGAAACAGCAATATTGATACCTTTTTCATATACTCCGACCCGTTCTTTTCCTGCAACAAGCCCCACTGTATTTAATAACTGAATAAGCGCAATAAAAACGGGGAACGAATACAAAATATTAAAAAAAGTAGGAATATATAAGGTAGTTCGATCAACACGCCGTCTTCGACAAATGCGGTAACAATAAGTAAGCAAGGCACATATATAACTGTCAGTGCAACCGAAAAACTTTGTATAATATTTTTGATACAGATCGCCACCTTTCGTAAAAATTTTCTTTTACCCCGAAAACACAAAAAGCCCTTACATGCGTAAGAGCTTTTGTCTGGGTAGCCGAAAGCACCCGATTGTGGCGCGCTCGGCGGGACTCGAACCCACGACCTTTTGGTTCGTAGCCAAACGCTCTATCCAACTGAGCTACGAGCGCACTTTTTGCACTTAATTATGATATCACAATTTTAGACGTTTGTCAAGAGTTTTTTAAATTTTATTTTTTATTTTTGTTTATCAATGTCTTGCGTTCTTATTTTTACCCCGTTATCTTATTTTTAAAACAAACGGCTTCCTTACACATCGTTATACGCATAAGTGCTTATTTACCGGAAGACTTTTTTATGATCTTTTTTGCTATAAAGATAACAAAAAATACCGCCGCAAAAAGGACGACCGTTCCAAGTGTCATCATAAGAAAGAAATATGTGCCGGTTCCGGAAAATTCGGTGTTTACGTTGTTTGCCGCGGCATATTCGGCGGCATATGCGTTCTCTTTGACATTAAGCATGATGCTCTCACACTCCATAAAGGCGTCGTACCCTATCTCATTTACCAACGCTGGAATTGTCAGTTTTCCGAGTTTTATGCAACCCTGAAAACAAAAATCTCCTATGGTTTCAAGTGTACTGGGAAGCGTTATACTGCTTAATACGGAACAGTCCCTGAACGTATCCATTTTAAGTTCTTTAAGGCCTGCCGGAAGTCGGACAGATACAAGGCTTCGGCAGTTTCGGAACGCCGCCTCACCTATAACCGTTACACTGTCCGGTATTTCTATTGTATAAAGGGAGTATTTATTTTGAAATGCTGATGCGGCAATCTCCTTTACCGGAAGTCCTTCTATTTCCGATTCGATTTTAACCGATGGAAATTCTTCTGTGATCCCGGTAATAATAACATATGTTCCGTCATCGCTTATTCTATACTCTACTCCGCTTTCTGCTTGTGCGGCATTTACCGAAAACGGCATTGAAGTCAAAACACTTAAAAAGGCAAAAACTGCTGTTAAAAAGCGTATTTTTCTTTTCATATAATCTACTCCATATAGTTATATTTTTTCTCCGAGTTTTTCTACCCATTTTCGGAAAAACTCCTCAAATGAATTGCTGTCAAGTGCTTCTCTGATCTTTTCCATTAGTGTGTTATAAAAATAAAGGTTATGTATAACGCAAAGCCTCATGCCGAGTATCTCTCTTGCTTTAAACAGATGGCGTATATATGCTCTACTATATGTTTTACATACCGGACATTCGCATTTTTCATCGATCGGGCGGGGGTCGTCAAAAAATTTTTCATTTGATAGGTTAAGTTTTCCTTCCCATGTAAAAAGATTTCCGTGACGCGCATTTCTGCTCGGCATTACACAATCGAAAAAATCAACGCCTCGGCGCACGGATTCCAGAATATTCTGCGGTGTTCCGACTCCCATAAGATATCTCGGTTTGTCCTTCGGCATATATGGCTCTACCTGCTCAATGATATGATACATAACGTCGGCAGTCTCACCGACTGCCAATCCTCCTATTGCATAGCCATCGAGATCAAGTTCCGATATCTTTTTCATATTTTCAATACGAAGATCCTCGTATGTACTTCCTTGGTTTATACCAAAAAGAAGTTGGTTTTTATTTATCGTATCGGGAAGCGAGTTAAGTCTCTGCATTTCTGCTTTACAGCGGGCAAGCCAGCGGGCAGTCCTTTCGGAGGAACGTTTTGCATAATTGTATTCGCAGGGATTTTCTATACATTCGTCAAATGCCATGGCGATCGTCGAGCCGAGATTTGACTGTATCTGCATGCTTTCTTCAGGACCCATGAATATTCGTGCGCCGTCCATGTGCGATTGGAAATATACGCCCTCCTCCTTTATCTTACGGAGTTTTGCAAGGGAAAAAACCTGAAATCCGCCGCTGTCGGTCAATATCGGACCATTGAAATTTGCAAATTTATGAAGTCCTCCGAATTTTTTTATGAGTTTATCACCAGGGCGTATATGAAGGTGATAGGTATTCGAAAGTTCTACCTGACATTTACATTCTTTAAGGTCAGGAAGCGATACTCCGCCCTTTATTGCAGCGCTGGTACCGACATTCATGAACACCGGTGTCTGTATTGTTCCATGGACGGTTTGCATAACGCCGCGCCTTGCTTTTCCTTCTGTTTTTAAAAGTGTAAAGGGAAGTTTTTTTGTTTCTTCTGACATATTTAAAAGTCCTTTTGGTTATTTATGTAAATTCTGTATTATTCAAATCCTTTTTTTCTTCACAACAATTTTTGAAACATTTATAATATACCTCGTCATATCACTTTCTTTTGAACATATGCTCGATCTCTTCTTTTGACAGTTCAAAAGCAACTGGTCTTCCGTGAGGACAAAAACGTACCGCAGGATTTGATAAAACCTGCTTACATACCCAATCAGTATCGCCTTCGTCATATATTCTTCCTGCTTTTATTGCTGCCTTACATGAGGCTTGATAAAGAGCCTGCTCATAAAAATCTCGCCTCGTACTTTCAAGATTTCCCGTACCTGATGATATCTTACCTACAACACTGACAAAAAATGTTTCCGCTTCGTTTGCAGAAAGACCTGACGGTATTGCAGTTACCGTTACTCCGCCGTCTTTAATTGAAAAATCAAATCCTGTTGCATTGATCTCTTCTTTGTAGTTCAAAGCGGCGTCTGTTTCTGCTGGAGAAAGCATAATTTCAAGCGGAAGCATTAAAATCTGACTGTTTGCACCGCTTGATATATTCCTTTTCATATCCTCAAAAAGGATCCTTTCATGTGCAGCATGTTTATCTATCATCAGAAGTTTTCCTTCTGTCTCTACTATTATGTATGAGTTGAATGCCTCACCCAGTATTTCATATTCCGGAATTTCAGATTCCGCCTGAGCACCTGCCGATTCTCTGTTTATATTGCTTACAGAATACTCCGGTATTACCTTTTCGGTAACTGCATTTGCATTTTCTTTTGAATATTTTTCTTCCTGTCTTTTTTTATGCAACAGTTCTTTTTCTTTATAGTTATTTCCTATACTGAACGCACTGTCATCAATTAAGTCATCTCCTCCGTCGGCTTTTGCCGTATCCGCACCTTCATCTTTTTTCTTGTTTTCCGTGCTCCCGAAAACTTTTTCAGTACTTATCGGTATTTCTTTTACAAATTTATCGAACCCCGAAAAAACAGTTGTTTTTTCTGTTACGGAAGGTTCGGTTATATCTGCATTTTCCTCACTGTCAAACGAAAGTGGCAATGTGGTTTTACCATCATCTTCCGGACGTGTCCTCAAAGGATCGGTTATTGCTGCATGCGTAGAATAAAGATGCATATCCGAAACAGCCTGCATTCTTTTTTCAACCGATTGATATGTGATTTTTTCGCTTTGCGTTTCTCCCCTATCTCTGATCGGAGTAAATCCGTTTAAAAGTCTTGCCTGTTTTTTTGCTTCCTCTGTTGTTTTTAAATTTAAAACCGGTAGAGCAAGGTTTTTTTGAAGCGCTGAACGTACGGCGGAATATATCGCATCAAAAACTGCCTGCTCGTTTGAAAATTTTACCTCAAGTTTTGTCGGGTGTACATTTACATCTACAAGGGAAGGGTGTATAGTTATTTTTATTACGCAAACCGGAAATTTATCAGAAGGTATATAGGACGTAAATGCCTGCTCAAGAGCCGCCATTGCCGTACGGCTTTTTACGTATCTGCCGTTAATGAAAAAGTTTTGATAATTCCTGTTTACCCTTATATTTGTCGGAGTTCCTACGAAGCCTTCGACCTCTATTCCGCCGGTCATACCATGGACCGCTGTTAAAGATTTTGCAAATTCGCGCCCAAGCACCGCGTATATACAGTTACGGAGATTTCCATCTCCTGCAGTACTGAATTTTAATACCCCGTCTGATATGAATTTAATTGCAAGATCCGCCCTTGAAAGCGCAATTTTTTCAACTACAGCTAAAACAGCAAGCGACTCCGATGTATCTTTTTTCAAAAACTTCCTTCTTGCAGGAACGTTTGCAAAAAGTTCTTCAACGATTACCGTCGTACCGTTGCGGCACCCTGCTTCGGTTACCTCTTTTATCTCACCGCCCTCACTTAAAAGTTGTGTTCCCATTAATTCATCACGCGGCTTTGTGAATATCTTAAGTGTTGATACAGAACCAATTGCTGCAAGTGCCTCTCCTCTGAAACCAAGCGTCGATATTGCGTCAAGATCGCTTTCATCCATTATCTTACTTGTCGCATGCCTTTTTATGCATATCGGAACATCTTCTTTGCTCATTCCGCAACCGTTATCGGAAACACGCATAAAGGTTATACCGCCGTGCTTTATTTCCACAGTAACATCAGTGGCTTTTGCGTCTATTGCATTTTCCATTAGTTCTTTTATAACCGATGCCGGCCTGTCAACTACCTCTCCTGCAGCAATCAAATTTGCAACCTGAGGGGACAATACATTTATTATTCCCACCTTTTGCATATCTCCTTTATTTTTATGTCTTTTTATTTTTCAAATGTTTTTTTACTCATATTTTCTGATAAATTTTTTGCTTCACTTAAACATTGTTTCAAAGTACTTTACAGCATTTTTTTTAACTCGAAAATAAAATTGAGCGCCTCAATTGGAGTAATGGTATTTATATCCACCGATTTAACTCTGTCTGCAATTTTTGAATTTATCATATCGTCAAATGACATATTATTTGATGAATTTTCCGATACTTTTTCTTCTTTGGGTAAAACAGCACTTTCGCTTTCAATTTTTTTAAGTATCTCTTTTGCTTTTTTGATAATTTCGGATGGAATACCGGCAAGTTTTGCAACCTCTATTCCGTAACTGTCATCTGCGCTCCCTTTTACTATTTTACGCAAAAAAATTATATCATCGCCCTTTTTCTTTGCCACAATATTATAATTAACTACTCCTTCAATTTCATTTTCAAGTGATGTTAATTCGTGATAATGTGTGGCAAATAACGTTTTGGAACCGATTTTTTTACTTGCAGTGTATTCTGCAACTGCACGTGCAATACTCATTCCGTCAAAGGTACTTGTCCCTCTTCCGATCTCATCGTATATTATCAGCGATCGCTTTGTTGCGTTCTTAAGTATATAGGCAACCTCGCTCATCTCAAGCATAAAAGTTGACTGACCGGATGCCAGATCGTCAGACGCTCCTACTCTCGTGAACAGTTTGTCTACTATTCCGATCTCAGCCTCAGTGGCAGGTACAAACGACCCCATCTGCGCCATGATCGTTATTATCGCAACCTGTCTCATATACGTGGATTTTCCTGCCATATTCGGTCCTGTTATTAGCATCAGCCTGTTATGTACTGTATCAAGTTCCGTGTCATTCGGTACAAAATAACTGTCACGCACAAACTGTTCTACAACAGGGTGACGTCCGTCCTTAATTATTATCTTATCGTCATATGTGATATCCGGACGAACAAAATTATTTCTCGACGCTACCTCTCCCAAACTGAGATAAACGTCAAGAAGTGCTAAAATTGAAGCATTATTTTGAATTGGCTCGGAAAAAGATGCAACCTTATCTCTTAACTCGCAGAATATATCATATTCAAGCCCGGATATCTTTTCTGATGCCCCCAGTATCTCTGATTCAAGTTCCTTTAGTTTCGGGGTTATGTACCTTTCTGCTCCCGAAAGTGTCTGCTTTCTTATATAATAATCCGGAAGTTCTCCTTTATTTGCATTCGTCACCTCTATGTAATAACCGAAAACACGGTTATATCCATACTTGAGTTTTGATATGCCGGTAACTTTTCTTTCCTCTTCTATCAGTTCTTCAAGATATCCACGGCTATTTGTCAAAAGTCCCCGAAGCCTGTCAAGTTCTTCATTTACTCCGTTTGCAATCATCCCGCCTTCCCTTACAGTAAACGGAGGTTGTTCAACTATCGAAAAAGATACTTCGTTTATTAATTCAGTCAATGGATCAAGTTTATTCCTTATATACTTAAGTTCATCACACTTCACTTCACTCATAAGTTCAATAACCGGATTGATTATTGACACGGTATCCGCTATTGCTCTTAAATCTCTTGCATTTGCGCTTCCGTAAATTATCTTCGTCATAAGACGTTCTATATCCAGTACGGAACGCATTGTTTGTACAAGTTCTTCTCGAAGCATATAACTGTCTTTCAATTCTTCTATTGCTTCTTGCCGTCTGATTATCTGAACTGTATTTACAATAGGAAGTTCTATCCATTTCCGAAGAAGGCGTGCTCCCATTGATGTTACCGTATGATCCAATACCCACAGGAGCGTCCCGCGCTTTTCTTTTGTCCTCATGGTTTCGGTAAGTTCGAGATTTCTTCTGGTATTCGGATCCATTTCAAGAAATTGGCCGTCTGTAAACAGATTTATATTTTTTATATATGATACCTCGGTTTTTTGCGTATCTGATATGTACTTTAAAAGAGCACCGACTGACATAATTGCACATTCGTTCTCTAATATTTTTTTGTCTGAAATTTTTTCAAACTGTTTTTTTACAGTCACTGTTGCGTCTGAAATACTGTAATCAGAATATATTTTACTGTTAACTATTGCTTTAAGTTTTTCTTTAAAATAATTTCTTAACACAGGGTATTCATCAATAGATACGTTTACAAGAAGTTCTTTCGGATGGTACGCCTCGGCTACTGTTACCATTCTCTCAGGGAGATTTTCACCTTTCAAAACAGTAGAATACATCTCCCCGGTAGATGCGTCAGCAAAAGATATACATCCCTCATCTTTATGAATATATATTGAAGCAAGGTAGTTATTCTGCCTGTCGTCCAGCATAGTATTGTCGGTTACCGTTCCGGGAGTAATTATCCGGACGATCTCTCTTTTTACAAGCCCCTTTGATTCCTTAGGATCTTCTACCTGCTCGCAGATTACAACTTTATACCCTTTGGCGACAAGTTTTGATATATATGCATCGGCCGCATGGTATGGGACTCCACACATTGGGGCTCTTTCTTCTTCTCCGCAGTCACGTCCGGTAAGCGTTAACTCAAGTATTTTTGAAGCCTTTACTGCGTCGTCAAAAAACATTTCGTAAAAATCGCCGAGTCTGTAAAATAAAAAGGCGTCTTCATACTGTTTTTTTACTTCAAGATACTGGAGCATCATTGGTGTCATAAAATTTTACCTTCCCTTTCGGTAAATTATGTTTTTTTCTTTTTTATCGGCACTTCTTTTGCCTGATCAAATAGTGATAAACCGTATTTAATTCAATCATTATAGATTTATCCAAACATATTATCAAATATATTTTCCATAAACCTGCCGTCCGTACATTACATGTGGCTCTGCATTTTCAATAAGGATATTTACGTATTCTCCGATAAGCGATCTGTCTCCTTCAAAATGGATAACTCTGTTGCTTGCAGTTCTTGCTGTAAGTTTTTTATCATCCGTTTTGCTTATACCTTCCACTAATGCCCTGACGGTTTTTCCTACGAATTCAAAATTTTTTTCTTTTGAAATCTCAGTTTGCAGAGCAACCATTTTCTGAAAACGGGCTCCTTTGATTTCGTCTGGAATTTGGTTTTCCATTACTGCCGCCGGCGTTCCGCTTCTCTTTGAATAAATAAATGAATATATATTATCGTATCTTATTTCTTTCAGCATATCCAGAGTTTCATTAAAATCTTTCTCACTCTCTCCTGGAAATCCTACTATTATATCAGTTGTTATCGTTATATCCGGAATTCTCTCTCTCATATAGTATATAAGTTCTTTATAGTGAGCAGTATCATAATGTCTGTTCATTGCTTTAAGCACTCTGTCGCTTCCTGATTGGAGCGGTAAATGAAACCGGCTCGAAATACCGATTTTTCCTTTTTCCGGCGGATTTTTTGCCATAACATCTATAAGTTCTTTACTTGCATCTTTCGGGTGGCTTGTCATAAAATGAATTATTGCCTCACCTGGAAGTTTGCAAATATCTGTTAAAAGGTCTTTAAAACCGTATTGCGCTTTTGAAAGCGGCCTGTATGAGTTGACGTTTTGACCGAGCAACGTTATTTCTTTTACACCGCTGTTCAAAAGTTCCTTTATCTCGCCAAGTACGGCTTCCGGATCACGGCTCCTCTCCCTTCCTCTTACATATGGCACTATACAGTAAGTGCAAAAATTGTTGCACCCGTACATAATTGAAACATAGGCCGAACCTGAGGAAAGGTCACGGCTCACCGGAAGTCCTTCCGCGATAATTGCCGCACTGTTGTCTATTACAAAATTTCTCTTTTTTTCCGTAATGGTTTTATAAAGTATTTCTGGAAACCGGTGAATAAGCGTCGTGCCGATCAAAAAATCTATGTAAGGATATTTGTTTTTTATATCGCTTTTTCTGTGCTCCTGTGAGACCATACAACCGCAGATACCTATTATTAATCCGGGATTTTTTTCCTTACAGTGTTTATATCCGCCTGCTATTGAAAGAGCCTTTAGTTCAGCATGCTCACGTACTGCACAGGTATTTATAAGTATAAGCGAAGCCTCATTAGGATCATTTGTCTTTTCATATCCCATTTTTTCCGCCATACCGAGAAGTTTTTCACTGTCGGCTTCATTTTGTTGACATCCGAATGTCTGCACAAAAATTTTTTTCCCATGTCCGATTATTTTTGAAATATCAGACATATAATCAAACTGCCTCTTTATTTCTTCTTTTGAAAGTGATACTTCATTTATCATTTTTTACCTTTATATCATTATAATCTATATAATATTTTACCTATTTTATTGTATCATTTTCTACCTTAAAATTCAATATATTAATGTTAATTTTTTAATTCCGTTTTTTTATTTTTAAAATGTTTTACCGGACGTTAATGAAATATTTTTCAAAATTATAAAAACGCCTGAAAAATTTGCTTACTTTTCAAATAAACACAATTTTTTCAAGCGTTGCTCTAAATGCTTTAAAACCTATTTTAAGATTATACAGGCATTATACTTTGTCTTCTTCGGTTTTTATGTTATCTGTATTTTCGGGTTTCTTTCGTCTAAAAATTGAAAATACTGAACCCCGTCCATCACCGGAATGATGTCGATAATACCCGTATTCATATTTTTTCTTTATAAATCCTTTTGAATCGGTATAATTCATTATTGCACCGATAATTTTGCAGTTTGATTTTGCAAGCTGTTTTTTTACGGACAAGGCAAGTCTGTATTTTATCTTTTCTGCCGCAATAACCAAAACTGCTCCATCGCAGTTTTGAGCAATAACTGCAGCATCAATAACTACACCAAGCGGTGGAGTATCAACTATAACATAATCATATTCTTGTCTACATTTTACCAAAAATTCCTTGAACTTTTCTGTGCAGAGAAGTTCAACAGGATTCGGAGGAAATATTCCCGAAAGAACTATATGCAAATTTTCATACTGAGTCTTAAATAATACATTTTCAAAACTTGCCTGATTCGTAAGATACTGGCTGAGACCTACCGGATTTTGAGATTCTATTTTATATCTTTTTATTGTTTCCGAATTTCTCATATCTGCATCTACCACTATTACTTTTTTTCCTATTTCAGATAAAGACTTCGCAAGTTCAATCGAAATAAAACTTTTTCCCTCGTCTTGCATACAACTTGTTACCAGTATACATTTTATATCTGTTCCGCTGAACTGTATATTTGTTCTTAGCGATTTAAATGCTTCGCTTGTTCTATATGATTCCGCTGCTACGGAAATGATTTCCATTCTATTCATAATAATCTCCATTTAAGATCTTTTTATTTTTTTCCGTACATGACATATTCGCCATAACCAAAATCTTTTTTGTGTTTGGTGTAATTCGGAATCACACCAAGAACTGTAAGACCAAGACGTTCTTCGATATCTTTTCTTGTGGATATTTTATCTTGAAATATATATATCATTGCAATAACAAAAGCAGTAACCAGCACTCCTATAAATGCAATTATTACTGTATTTCTGACAATATTTGAATCTACTAACTGTCCGTCTTTTGCATCTGAAATATTACTCGATGGAATCGTTGTAATTCTTTCAAGTTCTTCTCTTGCATTATCACGAACAGTATTGGCTATATTTTTGACTCCTTCAGAACTGCTCCCGGTAACTGTTATCCATATTACCCGTGTGTTTTCCGGTGATTTTACGGAAATATTTTTTTTAAGTTCTTTTGCGTTTATTGTTATTCCGTAATTTTCCTTAAGATCTGTAATAACTTTATCAAGAACGACAGAATCTGTTATAAGTTGCTCATAGTCCTTTGCAACATTTGTTGCCACCTGTACCGCTGTTCCGTTTGATGTGTTTTCAGAGTTGTGTCCTACCATATATATTCCTACTTGGGTTTCATATACCGGAACATATGTTTTTGTAAAATACAGAAACGTACCTGCTCCCAACAAAATACCTACAAAAATGACTATCCATATTTTTTTCAATATTGCCATCATTATTTCCGGAATATTTATTTCTACTTCTTTTTCTTCGTTTTTTAAATCTGCATTGTTCATTTATCCAGTCTCCTTTTTTAATATACTGTTTGCATTTGTCCAAAATAATTGCTCAGCAACTGTGTCTCCGCATTTTTTTTGAATATATCTGTATGATCTCAATAAATTTTCATACGCACCGGGAATATGTGCATCTGATGATACAATATCAACAAGACTTTGTTTTATAAGTTTTCTCACAAAACGTTTGATTTTCCATCCGTTTTTTCCAATTACGCTTTCTGCATTGACCGTTATTATCGCTCCATTTCGCTTCATGTCGTTTATTTTATCTTTACTTATATTCTTATATCTCTCTACATGTGCCAAAATTACTTTATACCCAAGGGACATAACTCCGCAAATAGTTTCCGCTGCATCTCTGTACGTTATATCTTCAGAAAACTCAATTAAAACTCCATTACTGTCAGATATAATTCCTCCGTTTTTTTCACTAATGAAACTCGGAATCCCAGTAAAAACAAAAACTTCGTTACCTTTGTGTAGTTCAAGATCGGGATACTTTTTTTTAGCATACCCTTTTAAAATTTCATAAATTCTGTTTTCTATCTCTGGGTCATTTTTAAAAAATTCAGGATTATAATGCGGCGTTGCGCATAGTACTCTCACACCGCATAAATATGCTTCGTCTAGCATTTTAAACATTACGGATTCTTTTTCAGCTCCGTCGTCAACTCCGTAAAGAATATGAGAATGAACATCCGCTAAATACATGAAAATTCACTTCCTCATTATTTAATTTGAGTACAAAAACGTACATTACATTAATTATATCACTTTTTTTTTAAAAAGCAATATTATTATTATATTTTTTTAAAAAGTTTATTAATTTTTTATTTTTTTTACATAATATGGTTTTTTTTGAATATTTTGAAATATACTTTTCTCTAAAAATGTAAAGCATAAAATTTATTATACAAAAACGAAAGGAATATGCGAATGCAAAAAAATTTTAAGGGCCTTACAGAAGAAGAGGCAAGACTTTCAAGAGAAAAATCCGGTCATAACAAACTGACAGTTGCAAAAGGAACATCTTTTTCAAAAAAACTTTTAAATAACTTTGGAGATCCTATAATTAAAATTCTTTTAATCGCGCTTTTAATAACAATACTGCTTCCGGGCGGTGAAGGAGGAATTTTTGAATCCGTAGGTATTGCCGCCGCCATACTAATTTCCACTTTTGTTTCCACACTCAGCGAACACGGAAGCGAAAAGGCTTTCAGAAAAATGCAGGATGAAGCCAAAATTCAGAAATGTACAGTAATACGTAACGGACGACACGAAATTTTATCTATTGAAGACGTGGTCGTGGGTGATACAGTATGTCTTTTCCCAGGTGTAAAAGTCCCTGCAGATGGATTTATTGTGGATGGTAATATTCTCTGTGATCAATCTGCTTTAAGCGGCGAAAGCAAAGAACTTGAAAAAAAAGTTTTTAATAACTCGAATACCGGAAATCTTTCAGATCCTTCTTCTCTTTTCAGAGGCAGTACTGTTACCGCCGGAGAGGCTATTATGACTGTTAGTTCCGTTGGTGACAAAACTTATTACGGAAACATGGCTCAGGAAGTTCAATGTGACAGCGGTAAAAGTCCTCTTAAAGAAAAACTTTCCGGCTTGGCAAAAACTCTCAGTAAATTTGGTTACTTCTGCGCAATATGCGTTGCCGCTGCTTACCTTATCAACGCTTTTTTCCTTGGAGATCCGTTCTCTTTTACTTTTACAAATATTCTTACAGAAGTTGTTCGTGCTGTTACTCTTGCTGTTTCAGTCGTTGTTGTTGCTGTCCCGGAAGGATTGCCTATGATGATAACAGTTGTTCTCTCTTCTAACATGATCCGCATGCAAAAGGAACACATTCAGGTCCGGAAACCGGTCGGTATTGAAACCGCCGGCGGTATCAACATTCTGTTTACTGATAAAACCGGCACTCTTACATACGGTAAACCCTCGGCGGCGGGATATATAACCGGGGATTCTACTAAATCCGGCCGCTGCTCGGACCTTTCTAAAAGCATTCGCTTTTTATTCGGCACTGCCGCGGTACTGACGTCTGACTGTATTATAGAAAATCCGCTTTTTCCGGAAAAACGCCGTTTAATCGGCGGAAATGCCACTGACCGCGCAGTGCTGGAGGGATATTTCTCCTCCGGAGAATATCCAAAAGGTCCGTCCTTGATCTGTAAACTTCCATTCGACAGTAAAATAAAAATATCCGCCGCTTCTGTAAACTTTTCGGGAGTGCCGGATACCGCAACACAATTTCCAAAACAACTTACTTTCATAAAAGGTGCTCCTGAAATACTTTTAAAAAAATGCACCGGATTTTATGCGCCTGACGGAAGCGTTAAAAAACTTAATGCTGCATACTTAAAATCGGAACTCGACAGAATAACTGCCAAAGGAACAAGAGTTATAGCGGTCGTTACCTCTGAATGCGCTCCCGAAACCGTTGAAGCTGTTTCAAAGTCGGCAAAAACAGACAATTACCCTAATGTTGATCCTCTTTTTTTAAATACAAATTTCATATGTTTCGTTGCCATCAAGGATGAACTGCGTCGCGAAGCCCCAAATTCCATTAAAACACTTTCAAATGCGGGTATTCAGGTGGTAATGATAACCGGTGACAGCGTATCAACTGCAACTTCCATTGCCAAAGAAGCCGGAATTTTTATTTCGCCAGAAAAAGACCTTATATTAGAAAGTTCTGAACTTAATAAAATGTCCGATGAAGAAATCAGCAGTATCCTTCCAAGACTCAAAGTTGTCGCAAGAGCGCTCCCTACAGACAAAAGCAGACTTGTCAGAATTGCAAAGAGTCTTGGTCTCATAACAGGAATGACAGGTGACGGGATAAACGATGCGCCTGCTTTAAAACAGTCTGATGTAGGTTTCGCTATGGGTAGCGGTACCGAGGTGGCAAAAGAAGCGTCAGACATCATTATAACTGACAATAATATTGCGTCTATTGTCAAGGCTGTCCTTTACGGAAGAACAATATTCCGTTCTATTCGTAAGTTCATAGTTTTTCAACTCACCATGAACCTGTCGGCAGTCGGTATAAGCATTATTGGTCCTTTTATAAACTGCGAAAACCCCGTAACGGTTATGCAAATGCTATGGATAAACATAATAATGGATACTTTGGCGGCTCTTGCATTTGCAGGCGAAGCACCGAGAACGTTCTTTATGAAAGAAAGACCTATTCCCAAAAATGAACCGGTATTAAATTCTGACATGATAACAAAAATTTTTGTAATGGGTACATTCACGGTACTGCTCTGTCTTTTCTACCATCAAAGCCAATATATAAAAGAACTTTTCAGCAGTGCCCAAAACGAAACAGTTTTTCTTTCCGGGTTCTTTGCACTGTTTGTTTTCTGTGGTATTTTCGGTGCATTCAATGCGCGTGCGTCTCGCCTAAATTTATTTTCAGGACTACCTGAAAACCCTGTTTTCATAATTATAATTTCCATTGTTTTTTCCGTTCAAATGGCTTTTATATATTACGGCGGCGAAATGTTCCGCTGTTCTCCGCTCACATTAAAACAACTTGTAACGGTAATTTTGCTTGCATTTACTGTAATTCCGGCTGGAAGGATTCTGGAACTTTTAATGAAAATCGGATGTAATACGCAAAAAATTGTTTCTATAGAAAAAAAATACTCTTCGGTAAAAAATTTTAATATAGTTAAACAATAACAAGAAAAACGCTGTCTTAGACGGGTGTTCGTAAGACAGTAATTCTAAAAAGTTACTATTTTACGGCATATATCTGACAGGGTTGGAAACAACAACGAAAAGAACGATGTCGAGTCAAAAGACCGGCATCGTTCTTTTTTACTACCAAAACATTGAAATTACAGAGGTTTTACTATGAAGCGTCTTTTATCTTGTGAGTTTAACATGGATACCGTCCGTGTGGAGCTTAAGTTCTCGTATGGCAGCATGGTTGCCATTGATACCATTGCCGTCAAAAACGAGGTCGCAGACAATATGTATCATTTGACTATCTTATCTACAATGACCCGATTGCATACGCCGCTTTGATACTTAACGCTATCTAAAGGCAGTAACAGAAACAATCCACTCGATTGATTTTCGCACGCTCCAAGGCAATCTTGGGGCGTGTTTTCAAAAATGTTACACTTTAATGCGATAAATCCCAGCATACCATCTTGAAAATAATGCAAAAACCGCATATAATATGTGTGGACACACATTGATAGTGTTCTCCAAATTGGAATTTGGTTTATTCTTATATATCAAAATAAACCTGCTTTATTCAAATATTTCAAGCAAACGAGGAAATATAATGAAAAACTATTCAATTCAAATGATAGACTCTCACGTTTCTTCGGAATGGTGGAAAGCAATTATTGCTCATTTTGTCAAAGTCGGAGACAGAGTTGAAATACGCTGTTGGAAAGAAGAAATTGAAGATATTTCTCACGCCAAGCATTACGAAAAAAGCCACCGATACACAGGCAACGAGGTTTCTATATCAGCCATCGTTACAGACGAGCTTGTTGCAGAACTGATGGACGAAAATCCCAAATACAAAGAACTTTATAACAAAATGACAAAGTATTTTACCATCAATGTCAAAAATGATCTTTGCGATATTTGCAGCACCCATTATGGCACGGAGATGTATATTACTATTTACTCCGATATAGATATATCCTTCTTTGAAGGAGTGATGAGCAAATTCACCGAAGACGAATTCAGTATCGGAGAATGGTAAAGGAGACGATTGCTATATGAAAAATGTTTTTCTCAGCCACGACGGAAAAATGAAAATGTACCTTGAACAATTTATTCAAAGGGCACGCAAAGATACACCGACCTCTCAAAACTCACGCCATACGCCCTCAGAGAGCTTGTAAAGGCGGTTTATGTAGAGGCACCGACAAGTGGTGTCCAGCGGCAAGCGCAAACAGAAGGTACATATTGAATATGACCTTGTTGGCTACATCCCCGTGGATTAACTGATAAAAGTGAAACAGGCATGACCGAAATCATGCCTGTTTTAAGAAATTCGCATATTGCTGTTTTACGGACACCGCCCATTAAGACAGCGTTTTTTTATTTGCCTGCTGCTTCAAGACGGCGTCTGAACTTATCAACGCGTCCGCCTGCATCAACAAACTTCTGCTTTCCGGTAAAAAACGGATGGCACTTTGAGCAGATATCTACACGAATCTCGGAGCCTTTTGTAGAACGTGTCATAAAGGTTTCTCCGCAAGCACATATTACTTTTGCCTCTACATAATTGGGATGAATTGCTTCCTTCATTATTCCTTTAGTACAAAACGTTTAAAAATGATTCACGGGATTTTGCCCGTTTAACTGTTTTTAACGATTGTACGTCCTCCTTTCAAACAATTATCTCTTTAACCGTTTTTAAAACTTCTTCAATATTCTAAAACGGCTTAACGTTTTTATTTTATCATAAAATATTTCAAAAATCAATAGATTCAAAAAAAATTAACAACTTTATTTTAATTTTTTGTTATCAACCTTTTTATTCTGTTTTTTATAAAAAGCAATCCGGCACGTATATAAAAAAAATCACACCAGATATGAACGTATAAACGGTATTTAAAATTTTTTTCCGGTATAAATTTTCCGTTCTTATAGTATCCCGACGCAACACCGACAATCCATTCTTTTGGAACTTTTTCACGGTGATATCTGTTATCTCCGCAGGTTATGTAATAATCTTTTTTTACCTTTAATATTCTATGTAAAACATATTTTCCGTTAGGCCGCCTATAAAGCGGAAGGTCATAACGTTTCAGCGCGCGCTGAGGCTTTACTATCTCTACGATATTCTTTCTGTCCCTGAGCATCGGCTGCATACTGTCACCGACAGTTGTCTGCCAATGCTTCCCGCTTTTTTCCAATATTTCTTCTATACTCTTATTCATCAAGCAGACCGGCTCTTCTTATTTTTTCAACGACCATTTTGACATCTCTTTCGGCCACTTCTTCAGAAACATCGTATTTTTCAAGCACTGCCTGTACTATTTCCTTTTCAGTCTTTTCATCTGTAAGTTGACGGAATATAAAATCCGCTGTCTTATTATTTCGGATAAATCCGTTAAATGTCTTGCTTGCTTCTCCGGTAGCAACCGCTATATATCCGTCACCCGCTTTTTCCATTATAACTCCGCTTTTAAGTTTCATAATATTTTTCTCCGTACTATTTTTTAATTGAATATCGCACCATGTGCCACAGTTACCGCTTCTTTCGATATGTTACATTTAAGTCTGTACATATCCACACTTTCTGAAAAACGATTCAAAAATCTGAGAAATGCTTGCATCCCTGATTCACTTACCGGGCGATATGTTTGTGCAAATAACACAGGGTATCCCTCTTCAAAATCAAGTTTTTCAATGCTGTTTTCTTTTCCACGCTCAATAACCACCACCGCTTTTATTTTAACACTCATATTTGTTTCTATACCGTGCTTTCCGCACCATGGTGTACCATAAACATAAACACCGTCATCTTTTAAACGAATAAGCGGCTTATCATCATTTACAACTTTAACACGTTCTTTAAAATACTCTGTCCATAATCTTGCATGTGTTGATTTCCCCGTACCGCTCGGTGCAGTAAAAAGTACCCCCGCTCCGTCAAATGCTATTGCTGAGCAGTGGAAAAGAAAGGTTTCGTTTTTGGAAACAAGCTCACATATTTTTCTGTATATTGCAAGGCTTTCAAGGTATGCCAAAGAAAGCCCTTGACCATCCGGGTCTTCTTTTATTATTTCTTGCTTCGTCACTTCTATGGCAGGCACGTTTTCATCATTATTTTCGTTGACAATATAATTTTTACAAAGTTTTTTTACATATTCAAACTTATTATTTATTAAAAATGTCTGTTCTGCCATTTTTAACAAAAACATAGTTTTCCCCTCCGTAAAAATTTAATAATTTAAATTAATTATATAGCATAAAATATTTTAACTCAAGATTATTTTGTAAACTTTTATTTATGTCGGCTTTTAAACTTTTCTTTTACTGTTTATTTAAAAGAAATTCGGGGTGCAATTCATTTTAAATTGCACCCCGAATATTGTTTTCCTGTTTCTTTGCAAAGAAAGTTACATTCAAAACAACTCCACAATCAAAATATTGTGTTTACAAATTTACTCTGCTGCATCCTCTGCCAAAAAAGAGACAATTGCTTTATTATACATATAAATTGCTTTCATCAGGTTCTTTTCCGCATCTGTAGCAGAGGAAGACATAAACTTACGCTTTGCAAAAGCAAGAGCACTTGTAGAAAGTGTAAATTCTGACCCACCTGCATGGACTACCTTGATCTCTATGAGTTCATCTATATCCGATGCTTTTACGACAACTTCTACGCAGTGATATCCGGCAGCGGTCAGTACACCTTTCACTTCTTCGCCATTTACATAAAACTTAAAGTCTGAGGAAACACCTGTAAGAGTAAAGTTAACTTTGAGTACCATTGCATCGGTAAAATTAAAGTATATATTCTCGTATGTTTTTTCAAGCCTTATGTAATTTGTCTCTGCGTTCTTTTGGTTATAACTGTATTTTACGGAATAATTACTCTCAAAGGTTATTTCGTCCACACCGGATATATCATCAGGTTCGCCATCGTTATATATAACCTTATTTACATTCTTTGCGTATGCATCAAATGCTTTTACAAGATCAATTACTTCTTGACTGAACTCTCCTGTAACTCCGTCTTTTATTACCTCATCTATGTACTTTTGAGTTTGGTAGTTGTAAGATGATCCTTCCGTTCCGTCGGGTCTTATGTAACGTACAGTTACAACTGCATTGACCGCATTAGGTGCTACTGAAACAGATATCTTTTTATATGTTTTTTCGTCTATCGTCACATCCTCAAGTTCAGAAATGTTAACCTTTGTCGTTGTTTCATTTATAAACTCGCTTCTGCGACCTACTTCAATCTGACCTTCCGTTCCTGTTATATCAAGATAAAATACTATTGATATATTTTCACCTATTACAAGACTGTGCCCGTAAACAGATGTTACACCGTCTGCTTTAACGTCTCCCTCACAGCATGTTGCAATTCCGGACTCATCATACTCGGCATGATTATTGGGATCAATCGGTATGTCTTCTGTTTTTTCGTTTCCGCAGACATTACATACGTATACCCTTAATCCGGTTTCCTGACATGTTGCAAGTTTGATAACCTTAGGTTCGCCGTAAATGTGAGCATCTTCGTTTGCACAAAGCAATTTTCCGTAACCATCTTTATCAAAGTCGTATGTTGCATCGCCTATCTTTTCTACTACATTTTGCAATGATACGCCCTTTTCTGTTGTATAGATAACTGCCGCTTCGCCTGAGCCGTTGGTTACTCCTTCGGAAATAAGTCCTGTCTGGATAACTCCGTCAACAAATGACTTATACGCATAATATACGTTTCCGTCTTTATCAACACCGTTCTTTGCAAATTCTATACCGTTTGCTTTTCCGATAAGTTTGCCGTCATTGTCGAATTTATACCAAATTCCATCAATTGAATATATTCCGGTTACTATTTTAGTTGTATCCGGACTTGCATAGTAATCACCTGCATCATTTTCTCCGTTGTCGTTTACGTCGATCCAACCTGTCTGGGCTATACCGGATTTATAATAACATCCGTCGGAGCCGATTCCGTCACCTGCTTCATCGTTCTTTACGAATCTCGTACTCTTTACTATTTTTACTGCAGCGATCTTGATTCCGGAAGCATCTATTGCCGGTGTTACTACAAATGAAAGGTAATCTATATCGTATTCTCCATTTTCTATGATCGGTATCTCAATTGTGTTCCATCCGGCTTGCAATTCGCCGAAAGCACTGCCTTCAAGTACTTTGACGTAATTTCTTGTTCGTACATAAAATGTATCATTATAACTTACACCTTCTACATCATCCGTATCAAAGCAGACGATATTTCTTTTTCCTCCACGGTCATTTATAAGGGTATATCCGCTTCCTGTTGCTTCAACCTCAATCGCTCCTTCAGGAACATCTACATCATCAATAAAATATGTTCCGTCTCCAAATTCATATGTTGTTCCGCCAAGCCATTTTACTTTATAAAAACGCTGAGATTCGCCAAATTCAAAATTATACGTTGCCTCACTGTTTTCATTTATAGTATTTTCCGGAATGTACACATCAAATTTTATTGCGTCGTATTCGCCTGCATTAAAATAAAGTTGATTGAATATGAGTCCGAAAACACTGTTTGCATTTCTGGGCTCATCGGGTGAATATACGTAATCACCGCTCTCTATTCCGGCAAAATCAACGGAAAAGTCAAGTGAGAAATGTCCGGGATCTATAAGTGCTTCGATATTGACGTCATTATAAACGACACCGTTTACATCTGCCTTGAAATTTCTTCCGCTCTGGTCAGTAAAGGAAATTTTATTTTCCGTCGCGATTACCGGAAGTCCGTTTTCTCTGTAATATCTTAATACGCCGTTTTCCGATACAAATCCAGACTTAATGTCTTTTGCAACTGCAGGTGTAAGCGAATTATCTTCTGTAAGAGTCGGAACACCGTTAACCATAGAAATAAACTGCTGCGGCTTCTCTCCCGAATACATATACATATCCTTGTAGTACATTGCAGCATCCGCATCGTATATCTTAAGCATTCTTATCTGCTGTAGATACTTTGCGCCACTTGGATTCGTAAGTCCTTCAACAAGAAGTACGCCGTTTGCGTAAATATCTATACAGGATGCTTTTGTAAGATTATCTCCATCGAGCTGAGGTCCGTGTACTACTATAGAAAATCTTGTAAACTCTCTTTTTCCTATCTTGTATACCTTTTCTCCGTTATAGGTAATCCATCCGTCTCCGTTAAGGAAAATCGGGAAATCATAGTCCTTTCTGCCGCCACCGTTATTGACCGTTTCCTGTCCTTTTAAATAAATAAATGCCTGATTAGAATTGGGTCGCTCTACAAAAAATTCTCCCATCATTACATCGAAGTCTATTACCACAGATGTATTTTTAAGTCCGTTTTGGAAATCAAGGGCCAAGTATGACGCGTGGTCCAAAGGACTTGTTCCCGGGTCTGCATCATAGTACGATGTGTAAAGTACTGCTCCATCTCCATTATCCATCGTAACCTTTTTCCTAAACCCATCTCTGTTTGAAAAAATTGTATGCCCGACTCCATTAATTGAATCTGTAAAAAATTCCCCGTTTGGTCCGGAATAAATCATTGTTCCGGTGTGATCCCAATCGGTGTAAGGTGCATAAGGTGCAAACTCTATACCGTCAGACTCTTTTCCGATTATTATTCCGTTGTATCCAACAATGTATTTTTCGCCGTTATATTCAAAATCAGATACATATACTCCCTCTTCACCGTAATAACGGGTAATTCCAGCATTTTCGGCAAATCCTTCCGGGTTCTTTTCAAATATACTTATTAATCCGGAATCGTTGTAATCTTCTGTTTCAACCAAAGACAGATTTTTCAATATTAAGTCATTTGGTTTAAGTTGTTCAACTCCGTTGTCATATATTGAATATATACGAATGAGAGCCGGATGGAAATCTGTACTTCCGTAACCGTTAGTACCAGCATAACTTAAAGTAAATGATTTTGTATATACCAATATATCATCGAAAAACATAAGTGCAAATACAGAATTCCCGCTGATAGCATTACATATTATATCAATTCTTAAGTTGCTGTATTTTTCCTTCGTGATTGTACCAAGTACATTATTGTCACAAACTATATTTCCGTTTGATTCAAGTTTTACGGTAATTTCCTGAGTATTTCCTTTTACACTTGAACGGTAAAATATAAAATCACTGCTACCTAGAACTCCATCTGCGCCAAGTTTTAAATCCATACTCAACCTCAGATTTGCTCCCCGTGCGGCATTGTTTCCTATCTGGAAATATGCTTGGTCTTTATCTGTTGTAGTATCTCTGGGCATATAGTGCCACTGCATCGCGACATCGCCCTCTTCATCCTGAATATAAGTTATTGCTCCCGGCCAAATGACTCCTATTGTATTTGAAGTTGTTCCGGGAAGCGGAACGCTTACATTTGTACCTACAAGGTTAGCCGGGAAAGAGGATGTATATACATCCCGGAATGCGTTATCTCTTGCACTGACTGCAAGACGTGCACCTGCAAGAATGTTATCTATGTATAATCCCTTATGTTCATCAGAATTTATATTGTTTTCAACGGTATACATCCTGATATTACAAATAGGTAAATTCTGCGCAGTATATGTTACTCCGTTACCTGTTTGATTATTGCTATTCATATCATTGATAACTTTATTTGAAAAAAGTACGGTTCCTTCAGGATTAGCAAGAACGCCGTTTACATATACATAATATTTATTTGATAACCTATCAATTGAAACAGCCAATCTTGTATATTCTTCAGAAGAAAGAAATCCTATAAGATTATCCGGACTCTGAGACCCACCTATATAAAGTCCTCCGACTTCGG
This sequence comes from uncultured Clostridia bacterium, assembly GCA_944381115.1. Lineage (GTDB taxonomy): Bacteria > Bacillota > Clostridia > Oscillospirales > CAG-272 > SIG673. The sequence continues at coordinate 180,367 of CALWJV010000015.1, read as the reverse complement.
ACACACTTACGGTATTAATAATGGAAGGTGTTCCGTTATTTATTCTGTAAAGCAGTCCGAAAATACCGTCATTTGGCGCTATTATATTTTTGCCGTCCATTTTAAAATCGGCGCTTATGTATAAATCATGTGTTCCGTTTCCCTGTTGACTTGAAAATGTATGAGGAAGACCGAACCCTATATCAATAAAGTTGTCGTTATTATTTGCACCTTTTGATGCAGTTCCCATATAAAGGGCTTTATTGCCGTCTGCTTCTTTTCTAATAGAAAAAACTTGCTTGACATTCTTTACATTTATTAGACTGCCTCCTACATCAGCATTTGTACCTATCGCTACAAAACTTTCAGCAGGCAACACATATTCTGTGCTACCTTCATCCATCTGCCATTTATCAAAGTCTTGATAAACAGCAAGGCTAAGATTTGATTCGGCAAACTCTTTATTAATATCCTCCAATGTCATTTCATCAGGCTCAATTTTCGGAACGTTCGGAGATGACGTTCCTGCCTTTTCGCCACCAGCTGCAAAAATAGACAGCGGAAGAAGTCCACCGACCATCAACACGGTAAGCAATATTGCCAAAATTCTGGTTTTTGCTTTCATTTTTTTTCTCCTTTTGAGTGAAAATAATAAAACATAAAATATCCAAAAGCATAAGTAAACTTTTGGTAATTACATTTTACTACTTTTTTATATTAAAAGCAAGTGGTATATTAAAGTATTTACAAACTTTTGCCTGTTTGTTTACAAACACACACAAATAACAATTTTATCGACGTTTTTTTGTTGATTTTCACAATAAAAATCTCCGCCGTATCATCCGGCGGAGATTTTTACGCTATTTATTCTTTATGCTTAAGAATTAACTATACCGACTTTTTTCTGTACATTATCCGGCACAAAACAGTGAATCGGTTTTTGGCAGATTTTAAATATTACAAAGGTCATGCTCTCTCGAGATATTCACCTGTTCTGGTGTCTATTTTAAGCACATCTCCTATGTTAATAAAGAGCGGTACTTTAATTGTCGCACCTGTTTCAAGAGTTGCAGGTTTGCTTGCGCCTGTTGCTGTATCCCCTTTAAATCCGGGTTCCGTATCCGTTACTTCAAGTTCGACAAATGTCGGCGCCTCGACCGCAAACACCTTGCCTTTATATGAAACAACTTTACACATCATTTCTTCTTTTACAAATTTAAAGCCGTCATTAAGCACATCCGCATTCAGAGGAAGTTGCTCATATGTTTCAATATCCATGAAATAGTAAAGTTCACCATCGTTATAAAGATACTGCATATCTTTTCTTTCAACGTATGCTGTTTCAAATTTATCTGAAGGGTTAAATGATCTTTCAATTACACCTCCATTTATAACATCTTTACATTTTGTTCTGACAAACGCGGCTCCTTTTCCGGGTTTTACATGCTGGAATTCTATAATTTGATATACTTTTCCGTCCATTTCAAATGTAACACCATTTCTGAAATCTCCCGCTGTTATCGCTCCTGCCATTTTATTTTCCTCCAAAATCTTTTATTGAAATTATACCCATTTTTATATTTTACACTATTTTTTCAAATTTTGCAATACCTTTTTAAAAATTTAAGCCGATATTTCATTTTTTTAACATTTTAACATTTTGCTCTTGAAAATTTGAAAAAAACGGTGTATAATGTATTAATATCAGTCTAATTACTTTTTTTACTCCTTGCTTTTCAGCCGTTAATGTTAATTTTATGATAAAAAGTAAATTTTGCAAAACGGAAATCCGGCACATCCAATTTACATTTAATACGACCGCCGCCGCGGCAGAATGGAGGCAAATATGAATAACAGCGAAAAAACAATGGAGAAAATAGTCGCTCTTTGCAAAACAAGGGGTTTTGTTTTCCCAGGTTCTGAAATTTACGGAGGTCTTGCAAACAGTTGGGACTTCGGACCTCTCGGAGTGGAATATAAAAACAACATTAAAAAGGCTTGGTGGAAAAAATTTGTACAGGAGTCAAAATATAACGTCGGGCTTGACAGTGCTATCATAATGAATCCCGAAGTTTGGGTAGCATCCGGTCATGTGGGTGGATTTTCGGATCCTCTTATGGATTGTAAAAACTGTAAAATGCGTCACCGCGCCGACAAACTTATTGAAGATTACGCCTTTAAAAACAATACAAATGATAATCCTGCCGGTTGGACATTTGAAAAAATGTCCGAGTTTATTAAGGAAAAAGGAATTTCATGTCCCGGTTGCGGAAAAACAGATTTTACCGAAATAAAAAAATTCAATTTGATGTTCAAAACATTTATAGGTGTCACTGAAGACTCTTCTTCTACTGCCTATCTCCGTCCGGAGACCGCTCAGGGTATTTTTGTTAATTTTCCGTCCGTTACACGTTCCATGAGAAAAAAACTTCCTTTCGGAGTATGTCAGATCGGTAAAAGTTTCCGTAACGAGATCACTCCCGGCAACTTTATTTTCCGTATCCGCGAATTCGAACAGATGGAACTTGAGTTCTTCTGTAAACCGGGCACTGACCTTGAATGGTTTACCTATTGGAAAGATTACTGCAAAAACTTCCTTCTCTCTTTAGGTATGAAAAGCGAAAATCTTAAACTCCGAGATCATGATCCGGATGAGCTTTCTTTTTATTCAAAAGCAACAACTGATTTTGAATATCTCTTCCCTTTCGGTTGGGGCGAACTTTGGGGAATTGCCGATCGTACTGACTATGACCTTACACAACATTCCAAACACAGCGGAAAAGATTTAACATATTTTGATCCCGAAACAAATGAACATTATACTCCTTATGTCGTTGAACCTTCACTCGGCGCCGACCGCGTTGCGCTTGCATTTCTGGTAGATGCATATGATGAAGAAGTATTGGATGCAGAAAAGAACGATATACGCACAGTTCTGCATTTTCATCCTGCTCTTGCACCTTTTAAAGCGGCTGTTCTTCCTCTTTCAAAAAAACTTTCCGAACCCGCCGAAAAGATTTTTGAAAACCTTTCCAAATATTTTAATGTTGATTTTGACGAATCCGGCTCAATAGGTAAACGTTACCGCCGCCAGGATGAGATTGGAACACCTTTCTGCATAACATATGATTTTGAATCAGAGACAGACGGATGTGTAACTGTAAGAGACAGAGATTCCATGGAACAAACAAGACTTCCGATATCTGATCTTAAAAATTATATATTGGCAAAAATCGAGTTTTAATTAATAGAAATCGTCAAAATTTGACTATATACTAATTTGCCGATTTTTTTGACTCATATTAAAATAATTAGTTTAACTATATCTTAAAAAAACAATGTAACAACGTTTTAATAATTAAAATAATACAAATATAGACAATTATCGACTTTAAATAACAATTATAGACGTTATAAAAGTGCAAATTTCGATTTTTAATGTCAAAGTCAAATAAAAACCGCATCAGTAATTTTATACTTACCGATGCGGTTTTTATTTGTAATTTTTTGAATTTAAAATTATGTTGTTACATAATATTCAGGATAATCTTTTCTTTATGTCTTCCCTGCACGCATTTCCAGTAACGCCGATACACTTTATTGCAAATGCCGCTGCTGCACTACCTGCTTTCATTGCGTCTGAAATTTCAGCGCCGCCGGCAAGCATTGAAGAAAATGCACCAAGATATGCATCTCCGCATCCGCATACATCAAGTTCCCCGTCAACCTGTACCGCGCTGCAATATATAATATCTTCGCGGCTTATATAAGCACTTCCCTCTTTGCCAAGAGTAAGAAGTACTTTGCTACCTGTCATTTCAGAAAGTTTTTTTGCAGTTTTTACAGCCTCATCTTTTGATATATTTTCATTGGCAGTTTTTTCATTTACCGCAAGATAACATTCCTTTTCATTCGGTTTTAATATAACTCCTTTGTATAGACCTGCCCTGTAACGGCTGTCAACAATTACATTTATCCCTTTTTTTGTCAAAAGATTAATTTTCTCTCTTATTTTTTCCGTTACTATTCCTACTCTGAATTGGTCACAAACACATAGAACATCAATTTCTTCCGACACCCTGTCTATCCAATTTAATATCTTTTCCTCTGTCTTTTTTGAAATATGGTTAAAATTTTCAAAATCTATCCTTGATCCTTCATATATAACAGCGGAAATACCATGTAACATAGGTTTACAATATGCATTTGTCATAACCGTATCGTCTTGTACAAAATCGCCTGTATAAATCCCCTCTTTTTCAAGAGCGCTTTTAAGTGCTACGGCTCGCCAGTCTTTACTGATCACCCCGCAAACCTTTAATTTTAACGGCTTAAGTTTCGCTATGTTTACGGCAACATTTCCAGCGGCACCCGGGTAAATTCTTTCTGCAATAACCGGATACGGAAACCGGGGAGTTTCAAGTGACAGCTCGCTTTTTTTCATGTCAACATCCCAATAAACATCCGCACAAAAATCCCCGATTACACCAATGCGTGCGTTATCTATACAATCAAGCATCATTCTGTTAATCTCCGTTCAAAATCAGATTTCTTTGTTTATTACAGCAGACAATTACTTATCTTCTCTTAAAAGTCTGTCACAAAGGGTTGTAAGCGTATCCGAATGATCGCCGCAAAAATGCCATCCTTTACCGCCTCTGCTTGTCGGTCGGTTGACTATATTTTTACGTGGTCGGTAGTAATAGTCCGGATCGCTGTATCCGATTTTGCTGCGAAAGTCACCAAGCGGCTTCAGATCAAAATTTGCCGTAGTTATGTTAAATGTAGGATTCCCAAGGTTACGGGCTATTGAAAGTGCCTTTAAAAATACCTCTGCACCTATCACTGCAGAGCCAAAATTAAGAAATACTCCACCGTCAAGTTGTGTAATTGAATAGCAGATCTTTTTAAAGTCCACTCCGGAACAAAAACCGATCTTGGACATATCACAGCAGGGATGTTGATGAATAATATCGGTTCCGAGTGCTATATGACAGGTAAACGGTACATCATTTTCATATGCTGTATAGCAAACACAATCATTTTTATAAGGAAAACGCTCTTTGTTGTTTTCTATATATTCACCGATCGCCTCACCGTACCCGATTCCCTTTGATGCTCCGAGCGCTATTGCTTCATTCATCCATGCCCCCGTTTCTTCCCACATACCGAAAGACCCATCTTCAATTGCTGTCGGAACGTCCTCGCTGGTACCTCCAAGGTACGCAAGTTCAAAATCATGTATACTTCCTGCACCGTTTGTCATAAGGTGAGTAACTATATTATTTTTGATAAGTTCAATAAGATATCTTGAAAGTCCGCATTTTATAACATGCGCACCGTAACTTAAAATTACAGGTCTGTCGTTCTCTCTTGCAAGTTTTATTCTTTCAACAAGTTCATCAAAACTCTCTTGTTCAAAAACTTTATGACCGGTCACACCAGGTATTTTTAAATTATCTATACGAACAAGATTGGTTCTGTCTTTTGCACTGTATGTTTTTATTCCTGAAAAATCTAGTGTTCTTCTTCTTCTCATCTCTGCCATAATAATTCTCCCTGATTTTTTAAGTTATTATTTTTCCCCGATAAAATTTTTACGTAACATTTTATCCCAAAAATCCAAAACAATGCCTTTTTCCTGATAACGCATTATTATGCTCTTACTTTTCCGTCTGCATTATAAACCTTTTCAATCAGCCGAAAATCCATTGTTCTATTTCTTTTATATTCTTGAAATCACTTACAACTGCGTGTGCTCCGGCTTTTTTTAAACGCTCAAACTTAGCCATATTTATGCCGTATCCGCTCTCTTCATTACTTGCCACTCCAAGCGTCAATGCACCCGCTCCACGACCGAGTCTTATCTCCACTTTTCCGTCCCCGCAGACTAACATCCCGCTCTCGCCTTTGTTACGTTCAAGAAGCGATGATATGACAGCCTCTTTTGAACAAATTTCCGATTTAGGTTCCGCTCCTTCGATCGCTGTAAAATAATTGTCAAGACCGAGTATCTTTGCTTCATCTTTAACATCTGTCGTATCGGTACCCGATGCCACATAAATCTCAAGTCCGTGTTTTTTCAGAAGTTTTAAAAATTCTTCGGCACCTGCTACCATGTAATTTTCACGCGCCGTTTTACCTCTTTCAACATCATTTCTCCGACACATTACATTTTCCATAAGTCTTCGGTTGTATTCCGCTTTATATTTCCATATATCGGACGGCGCGTCCTTATTCAATCCGTACTTTATTACGGTCTCATACAGCCACTTCATTTGTGTTGCCGTCTGTATACCGGTAGATTCATCAATATATCCTGAAACCTCTTCTTCAATTTTCTTTAGGGTCTGTACATCAGCATTTCCTCCCGATATAAATTCAACCATCATAGGTCTCATGACTCCTTCCCATCCACATCGAAGAGTCGAGAGGGTTCCGTCAAAATCAAGCACAGCAACTCTTATTTTATTTAATTTAGGTTTTTCTTGTAAATCAACCATACAAATTTCCTCTTTTGTAATTCTTACATTTTGTCTTTGCTAATGTCACAATAATATCATCTTTTCATCATATTGTCAACTATTAAATAAAAATTTTATTTACCTCCGGTACAACGTTTTTTTATCTCATTTTAAAACCTAATTATCCTTTAATTAAACGTATCTTTATTAAAATAAAAATATTGTTAAAGTTCAAATACTATTATACATAATTTTTCCAAATTCACTTGACAAATCTTATTTTATCATGTATAATATATTTATTATCAATTTATTATAAAAACTTTGATTCGGAAAAGTACGAAGCATAAGCCTTACAGAGAGCGAAAACCGGATGATTATTTGTCCGTTTGGTGGAATTTTCGCAGATACTTTGTTTCGGAAAGTCGCCGAGGAGTTTATATTCGGGAGAATATACGTATTTCTGCGTTAAAGAATCGAGCGCATCACAATGTGATGAATTCGGGTGGTACCACGAACATTTTTGTCCGTCCCGTTATTTTTCGAGACGGACTTTTTTTATCTTTGAGCCCTTTATCAGACAAATTGAATCACTTTTTTAACTGTTATAATTTAATTACTTTTTTAAAACACAAAATTTTTGAAAGTTTAATTACGGCTATCTCATAACCATTTAATAAAAATTTAAAACAACCGAAAATACTGATCTGAATACGTCAAAAGAATGGAGAACACATTGAAAAAAGAACTTGAAAAAACCTATGATCCTTCTGCTACTGAAGATAAACTTTACTCACTTTGGTGCGAAAAAGGTTATTTTACCCCGGATACAGCAAATGATATCAAAAAAGGAAAAAAACCGTTTACAATAGTTATACCGCCTCCGAACGTTACCGGTCAACTTCACATGGGACATGCACTTGACGAAACTCTTCAGGACATTATTATACGTTATAAAAGAATGCAGGGATTCTCCGCACTTTGGATTCCGGGTACAGACCACGCCGGTATCGCCACACAGATAAAAGTCGAAGAAAACCTTCGCGTTAACGAGGGTGTTACAAGATACGATCTCGGACGCGAAAAATTTCTTGATCGTGTTTGGGATTGGAAAAACAAATATGGCTCCAGAATCGTTAGCCAACTTAAAAAACTCGGTGCATCCTGCGATTGGTCACGTGAACGTTTTACAATGGATGAGGGGTGCTCAAAGGCGGTCCGTGAGGTTTTCGTTAACCTTTACGAAAAGGGACTTATATACCGCGGAAACAGAATAATAAACTGGTGTCCTCACTGTATAACTGCCCTTTCCGATGCTGAGATCGAATATGAGGAACAAGCCGGCTTTTTTTGGCACATAAGATATCCTTTTAAAGACGGAAGCGGTTACCTCACTGTTGCAACTACACGTCCCGAAACCATGCTCGGAGACACTGCGGTTGCTGTTCATCCTGACGATGAAAGATACAAAAATGTAATCGGTAAAACTCTTATACTCCCTCTTGCAAACAGGGAAATTCCGGTTATCGCCGATGAATATGTTGAAAAGGACTTCGGAACGGGTTGCGTTAAAATCACCCCCGCTCACGATCCAAATGACTTCGAAGTCGGAAAACGCCACGGACTACCTCAGATAAGAGTCCTTGCAGACGATGCAACAATAAGTTACAAAGGAAAATATTACGGACTTGACCGTTATGAAGCAAGAAAAGAAATAATTAAAGATCTTGAAGAAGGTGGATTTCTCGTAAAAACAGAGGCACATACACACAATGTCGGTACCTGCTACCGCTGTAAAACGACAGTCGAACCGATAACATCTGATCAGTGGTTCGTCAAAATGAAACCTCTTGCGGAACCGGCTCTTGAAGTTGTCAAAAACGGAACAGTTAAATTTGAACCTGACAGATTTTCCAAAATATATATTAACTGGATGGAAAATGTTCTCGACTGGTGTATATCCCGTCAACTTTGGTGGGGACACCGTATTCCTGCATTTTACTGCGAAAAATGCGGAAAAATGACAGTTTCCAAAACAGACATTACGACCTGTCCGGAGTGCGGCGGAAAAGTCACACAAGACAGCGATGTCCTTGATACTTGGTTTTCTTCTGCCCTTTGGCCTTTTTCCACACTCGGATGGCCGGAAAAAACTGAAGACCTTTCTTATTACTACCCAACAAGTGTACTCGTAACCGCATATGATATCATTTTCTTCTGGGTCGCAAGGATGATATTTTCCGGGCTTGAACAAATGAAAGAAGTACCTTTTTCTACCGTATTCATGCACGGACTTGTTAGAGATGCAAAAGGCAGAAAAATGTCTAAATCACTTGGAAACGGCATTGATCCGTTAGAGATCATTGATAAATACGGCGCGGATGCTCTTCGTTTTTCTCTTGCAACCGGTAATTCCCCGGGAAATGACATGCGCTTTTTAGATGAAAAAATCGAATCAGCGAGAAACTTTAACAATAAAATTTGGAACGCGGCAAGATTCGTACTAATGAAACTTGACGAAGATACTCCATTTGGTCTACCGGAAATCTCATTCCTTGCGACCGAAGACAAATGGATAATTTCAAAATTTAACCGTTTGACCAAAGATGTAACTGAAAATCTGGATAAATACGAACTTGGTATCGCTCTTGCAAAACTTTACGATTTTGTTTGGGAGGTATTCTGCGATTGGTATATCGAACTTGTAAAACAAAGGCTCAGCGCCGGTGACAAAATCGCAATGCGTGTTATCGCTTATGTATTCAGTGAAACCATGAAACTTCTTCACCCTTATATGCCTTTTATTACTGAAGAAGTCTGGCAGTCACTTCCTCATAAAGGTGAAAGCATTGTTATCAGTGAATGGCCGGTTTACAGACCTGATCTTGACTTTTCACGGGACGAATCTAAAATCGAATGTATAATTTTCTGTATAAAATCAATTCGTAACAGACGTGCTGAAATGAATGTTCCTCCGTCAAGAAAAGCAAAACTTACCATTGTTACAACCGATAATGATACATTTGACAATAGATGCGGATCATTTTTTGAAAAACTTTCATCCGCATCTGAAGTACGGATAACTTCTTCTTACGACAGTAACAGCGACATTAAGATAGTTACGTCAAATGCAACACTTTATATTCCCCTTTCAGATGTTGTGGACATTGAAAAAGAAACTGCACGTCTTACAAAAGAAAAAGAAAAACTTCTCTCCGAAATCGAAAGAATAGAAAAGAAACTTTCAAATGAAGGATTTGTTGCAAAGGCTCCTGCTACTGTTATCGAAGGTGAGAGAGAAAAATTGAAAAAATACAGCGATATGCTTTCCGCCACAGAAAACGCGCTGAAGCAATTCTGATTTTCACATTTAAAGCCATGGTATTGATTGATATAACTTTTAAGTATTTTAACTTATAATTCCCCCCTTGGTCTGATTATTTATTTTTCAGTGCCAATGGAGGTTCAAGTTTTAATAAATTTTATATAAGATTATTATAAGATTATTTAAATGAAATAAAATAAAAAAGATATGCATTAAAGCATATCTTTTTTTCTTATTTTAAAATAAGTACTCCATATACTCTTCTCCGTCTAAATTCTTCCAAACGGCTTTTTTATCGTTAATAACCATGTACCCGTGAGGAGAATTTTCTTTCGGAATGGAAACAGAGCCCGGATTCATGAAAATAAATTCACCCATATTTTCACATTTCGGGACATGCGTGTGTCCGTGAAGAAGAATATCGTCTTTTTGGATCGGAGGAAGATTTTCACAGTTATAGATATGACCGTGCGTTGCAAAAATCATTTTCTTCCCAACGTAAAGTATACTATAATCTGCTGAAATCGGAAAATCCAAAACCATTTGGTCAACTTCCGCATCACAGTTTCCTCTGACCGCAATAATACTGTCTTTTATACCGTTAAGACGCGAAATGACAGACTTCGGGGCATAACCTTCAGGCAGATCATTTCTCGGTCCGTGATACAATATATCGCCGAGAATAAGCAATTTTTCCGCACATTCGTTATAAAAAGCGTATATCATCTTTTCACAGTAAAAGTCAGATCCGTGTATATCGGATGCGATCATTATTTTCATATTTTTCTCCATATAAAAAATTTTTGTAACCGTTTCAGTTCTTTATTTTAAATTTTAAAGCATGTTTATTTTTCGCTGTTTAATAATCCGATACATAATCCGGCACAGAAAAATTTATCAACCCAAATATCCTTCAACGGAAAGATACCTGTCTCCGGTATCAGGTAACATAGCCACTATAGTTTTACCTTTGTTTTCCGTCCGTTTTGCACACTTTATTGCCGCAAAAATAGCGGCTCCTGATGAAATACCGACAAGCACCCCTTCTGTCTTTCCGATCATTCTTCCTGCTTCATATGCATCTTCGTTACTTACAGTTATTATCTCATCATATATATCGGTATTAAGTATTTTAGGAACAAACCCTGCACCTATACCTTGAATTTTATGCGCACCGCCTTTTCCTGTCGAAAGAAACGCAGAGTCCAAAGGTTCGACGGCTATTATCTTTACATCAGGGTTTTTGGATTTAAGGTATTCCCCTACCCCGGTAACAGTTCCTCCGGTTCCGACCCCACAAACAAAAATATCTACTTTTCCATCTGTATCGCTCCATATTTCGGGACCGGTGGTTTTACGGTGTGCTTCGGAATTTGCAGGATTGCAGAATTGGTCAGGAATAAAGGATCCCGGAATACTTTTTGCGAGTTCTTCTGCTTTTTCAATGGCTCCCGCCATGCCTTTTTTCCCGTCCGAAAGTACGACGTCCGCACCATATGCCGACATAAGCCTGCATCTTTCTGCCGACATATTATCCGGCATGACTATTACGGTACGATATCCTTTTGCCGCACTGACAGCAGCAAGTCCTATACCCGTATTCCCGCTTGTAGGTTCAATTATCACTGATCTTTCATTTAAAAGCCCTCTTTTTTCCGCGTCCTCTATCATCTCTTTTGCCACTCTGTCCTTGACAGAGCCCGCTGGATTCAGATATTCAAGTTTTGCCAAAAGGTGTGCTTTTAAACCGTATTTTTTTTCAACATTTACAAGTTCGAGCAGAGGTGTACCACCTATAAATTCATCTACTGATTTATATATTTTGCTCATTGCTTTCTCCATTTAACAAATTCGTTTTATTTAAATCAAAGGCGTAAGTAAAATTTTACTCACGCCGCGATTATAATTATTACTTATATTTTATTTTTCTTTTTTGCGAAAATCTTTGAAAATTTCCTTGTAATAAGGATTACGCACTATACATCCCGAGCGAAGAACATTCTTTTTAAGGGTCGAACAACCTCCGCAGGCGACGCAGACCTTCTTTGGATCAAAGTTTCCGTTAAGTATATCTTTTGCAATGCAGGGATACGCAAGAGACATACGTCCGAATCCAACAAAATCTGTAATCCCTTCTTTGGCCGCACCCATGGCTGCAAAAGAAACATTCTCTCCAAGGCAGGATATTCCTGTATTTACTATTACAAGTCCCGGATGAGCCTTCTTTATCTCTTCTGCACCCCTCCAAAGTCTGTAAAGACCGTAAAGCGCATCGCTTTTTGGCTTGTCAAGTCCCGGTCTGTATGGACGTGAAACATCGGGATTTCTGTAAGGACTTCCCATTGTTACATTTAAAAGTTGACCACCGTGCTTTTCAAAAATATCTACAAGTTCATTTGCCTCGGTAAGGTCAAACATCTTCCCGTCTTTCGATTCCCCGTAACTGTATTTTCCTCCAAAACCATCATATACATTTACTCTTGCCGCACGGATAATGTTTTCCGGAAGTGCATCAAATACTGCCTTGGTCACATCAGAAAAAAATCTTGTGCGGTTCTCAAAAGAACCTCCGTAAATTCCTTTTCTGTCAAACGCAGAAAAAAGTTCAGACATAAGGTAACTGTGGCAAGCCTTGATATCAACACCGTCAAATCCCGCCTCCGCTGCAAGAAGCGCAGACTTTACAAATAAAGGTGTAAGTGACTTTATAAATTCATCTGTTGCAATTTTTTTAGGGTTATCATCAATATCCGGGTTGAAATATGCCGTTATGGGCTCCGGAATACCGTTTGGCTTTGAATATCTTCCTGAATGATTAAGTTGAATTATTATTATTGGCTCAAATCCGTTTGCCTCTTTACAGGCATCCTTCATAGTCTTTACGAGACGCTTGAATTCGGAAACATTCTCATCAGTTATACAAAGTTGATAGGGATTGCTTTTCCCGTCCTGACAAACAGAAACCGCCTCAAACCAAAGAAGTGCGGCACCGCCTTTTGCAAGTTCGGTATATCTTTTGAATGTTTGCTCGGTAGGTGTACCTTCAAGGTCTGAATCCTGTCCTTCCATAGGCTGATACTCAATTCTGTTTGCCGCAGTATATTTGCCTATTTTTATCGGCTGTTTAAGTGCTGTGCAATCATCGGAATACGGTATGTATGCCTCGTTCCCGTGTTCTTCTGCAAATTTTGTGCCTTTAAGCACCGATCCGTAAAGTTCATAGGTTTTGTTTGTCATATTTTTTCTCCCATCGTTTTATTGTATATTTGAATTTTTATTACATTTTTTCATGTATTCAACGTACTGCTTAAACGAAATCTCCGGCTCAGCAAGTTCCGGATGCCACATCTTTTCCCACTCGAATTCATAATATCCTTTGTATCCGTCTTTTTCAAGCATATTTAATATTTTCGTTATCGGTATATCGCCGTCTCCAACCCTGCAAAGTTCAGGCTTTCCTCCCCTGATATGGTCTTTTATATGAGTATGGCAAATAAGGTGTTTTACTGCCTCATAAAAAGGCTGTATATCGTCTTTATATGCTCTGTCACTGTGTGCTATATCCCATATTATACTGAAATTTTTTATGTTTATTTTATCTGCTATGTAAAGAATCCTTTCTGATGTATTTATGTTACCGTGTGTCTCCAAAAGCACTTTTACATCTGTTCCTTCGGCACTTTTACAGACTTTGCCTATTCCGTCTGCTATCATATTTAAAATTTTTTTCTCGTTTTTATCTTCCGGTACAGTATCTCCGAATACTCTTATAAACGGTATTCCCATTTCAGATGCTGTTTCGACAGCGGCAATTCCCTCTTTTATACCTTTTTCCGCAATGTCTTCACTGTGAAAAAAACATCCTGTACAAAGGCAAAGCAGTTTTATTCCGTATTCCGCAGCACGGCTCAAAGTCATTTTTCTGTTTTCCGGCATGAACTCCGGAATAAGTGCAAGATCTGTTTTACGTTCTATGCATCTTACCGAAATTGCATCGTATCCCATTTTTTTTGCGTTTTCGAGTATTTTAATATAACTCCAATCCGGGCAACCGAGAGTACTGAATGAAAGTTTCATTATTTTGCATCCTTAATTTAATATTACTCTTTATTTTTAGTAATTAGTCTCTCATATATTTAAGTGTATATTTTTTTTATTAAAAAATATTCGCAAAATTATTAATATTAATATCTTTTGCAAATTCTTCCTGCTGTTTCTGTAAATACCCCACTTAAATTCTTTAAATCACCTATTGATATACAATATTTATTTTGTTATAATCGGGTTACAAAAGAGCAAATGCTCAAAAATAGGAGGTTTTATATGATCAATTTCAACAAAAAAGAACTGCGTGACAAAATTTATGCATGTTGGCTCGGCAAAAACATAGGAGGAACTATCGGTGCTCCGTTTGAAGGAAAGCAACAAATCAACAACTGCACCGGTTTTACTTCGAAAAAAGGCGAACCTTTACCAAATGACGACCTCGACCTTCAACTTATATGGCTTAAAGCCATCCGCGAAGTAGGTCCTTTAAATCTTAATGCAAGAATACTCGGCGAATACTGGCTTGAATTCATAACCCCTTTCTGGAACGAATACGGTATTGGAAAAGCAAATATGAGAAGAGGTATAGCACCTCCGATTTCCGGTCAACTCAACAATCACTGGAAACATTCAAACGGCGCTTGGATAAGAACGGAAATCTGGGCATGCCTATATCCTGGTGATGTTGAAAATGCAATATACTACGCTTATCAAGATGCCGCGGTTGACCACGGAAGCGGCGAAGGTACTTATGCCGCTATTTTCGTTGCGGCAATAGAAGCCGCTGCATTTATATTCAGCGATCTGCGGGCGCTTATAAATCTCGGACTTTCCAAAATACCCGAAACAAGCAAAATGTATCAATATATTACCAAAGTTCTTGAATGCTATGACGGCGGAAAAACCTGGCTTGAAACAAGAAATATCATAACCGATATGACAACATCGGATCCGGAACTCGGCTGGTTCCAGGCACCTGCAAATGTAAGTTACGCAATAATAGGTCTTCTCTACGGCAAAGGTGATTTTAAAGAAACCATACTCATAGCCTGTAACTGCGGTGATGATACAGACTGTACCTGTGCTACTGCAGGTTCTGTTCTCGGTATAATTAACGGCACAAAAATTATACCATCTGATTGGAAGGCTTACATAGGTGATTCTATAATAACTGTTTCTGTAAACAAAGGCGCCACATACGTTCCGAAGACATGTACTGAACTCACAAACGATGTTATGGATATGCACTCTATAACCCTTAATCAGATACGTTATCCTCTCCGTAAAGGTTATACTGTATCCGACTCAAAGACAGATTTTAACGGCGCGGATATTAAAAACTACATGGGCAGAAATTTTGCAATGTCTCTTGAAAAAAGAAGCAAGTACCACTCCGTTTATAACTCAATACTTGCAAATGCCGTAATTGAATATGATAAGGCTCCGGAAATTTCGCCCGGCGATCAAATCAAGGTGAAAATTTCTATTATTCCGCTTCTGGAATCTCAAAAAATATTTGATATTCTTTGGGTCACACCGGAAGGATTCAGTGTAACCGGAAAATTGAATTTTAACGCTATGTACAGGTCCGGACATAAAATCCCCGCAGTAAACGAATACATAATAACCGCTCCGGAAAAGATATCAGCAAAAAATAATCTTTACGCCATAATAACATGTGAAGGCCACTTTGTAACTTTGACAATACCCGTAACACTTTTAGGCTGATACGGTTAAAATACAGTTTTATATTCCCGTATTAACACCATGTCCCGCGTAAATAAAATATTCATGACCGTATATTTAATACATTGACAAAACACCCGCCTCTGTGCTATAATATTTGTATAGATCAGATTTAATTTTAAAGGTACCTCCATTTATCCGAATATAACGGAGTTTTATTAAAAATAACTTTGGCGTTACCTTAACAAATACATAATCTTTATGCACATAGGTGGGGTGTTTTTTTGGAAATTTATGAAAAAGAACATTGGATCGATGATCAGGAAAACATTACTGTACAGTCAGTCAAAACCGGTCCTTTCTGCGATAAACACACGCACGATTTTTTTGAATTTGTATATATGAAAAAAGGTACGGCAGCCCATTACATTGACGGAGTAAAGTACAGTGTAAAACACGGGGACCTTTTGTTTATAAACCGAAATCAAACACACAGTTATGAGGCAGATGAAGGGTTTGAACTTGTAAATATACTTATAAATCCCGAATTTATTGGTAAAGAACTTGTGAACACCGAAAGTCTTATTACTCTTTTCAGTCACAGTATGTTTGAAGAATTTGAAAACATTAACGGTCTTTTCAGTCAATGTGCCCACTTTTCCGGAAATGAAACAGCAGAAACTGACACGATCATTGATCTGCTTTTACGGGAATACAATGAGAAAAAAATCGGATATAAATCCATCATGCACGGCGGTATACGTATACTTTTTTCAAAAGTCCTGCGCTCTATGCAGATACCTAACACACCTTCTGTATCAGATGAAAATTACCTGTTAACTGAAATTAAAAACTACATTGATGAAAATTTCAACAAAAAGATCACTCTTTCTGAAATTGCCGCAAAGAGTTTTTACAATCCGATATACTTTGGAAATCTTCTTAAAAAAAATTTCGGAAAAAGTTTTTCCACTTACATAAAGGAAAAACGTATTTCAAAAGCAGCAGAACTTCTTAAAACCACAGACAAGCCTGTTGATGAAATTATGTCTCTTGTAGGTTATAATGACAAAAAATTATTTTACCGTCATTTTAAAGAAATATATATAACGACTCCGGCAGCATTCAAAAACCTTTGAAATTTCATTTGTTACTAAAATTTGTTTGATATCAATCAATATAAACATTTTTCGGTTGCATACAAAAAATCAGTCTCTTTATTGACATTTGAGACTGATTTTTCGTTAATACAGAATAATTGCAATATAATAAAACTCTTATGTACCTGCCCAATGTTTTTAGTTAAACTGTTTCATCAACTATCTCTGCACATGTTGCGTTTTTTGCAACTGACGCGATCCCGGTTTTGCAACCGCCTTTTGTTTTGTATCCGTCTTCACTCATTGCAATACTTTCGCCATTTGAAGCAATAAGACGGTAACGGTAAAGCCCTGCTTTGTCAGAGTAGATCTCAAATTTCGGATTTGTTTTCTTTTCAGGTTCCTTAAGTGTTTGATCCTCGATCCTGTTTTCTTCTACACACTTGACTGCGTTCTTCGCAACACTTGTTATACCGGTTTTACATGCCGCTTTTGTTGAGTATACCTGCGATGCAACTGCTATCTTTTCTTTATTTGTGGCAAGCAAACTGAAATTGAATCCCGTGGGAGTCTTTTTAATAATAAATTTTCCCATACTCTTTCCTCCTGCTTTCAAAATATACTTACAGTATAATTATAAATTAAAAAAAAGAAAAAAACAATAGAAATAATAAAAATATCAAAAAAAATTTACGAAATCCGACATTTTTTCCTAAAAAATAAAACATTAACTATATTTTAGTTTTAAATAATTGATTTTTTTGATTTCGGTATGCCTTCGGTGAAATTTTAAACTTTTTTTCAAACTCACTGTAAAACCAAGAAAGATTGCCGAACCCGCTTTCGTAACAAATATCAGTAACACTAAGATTACTTGAACGAAGTAAATTTGCAGCATAACAAAGCCTGAGTTCATTTATATAGTTTGAAGGAGAAACAGAATAATGCTTTGCAAGAGTTCTTGTAGCATGTTCACGTGTCCTTCCGCACAGTTCGAAAAAACGTTCCTTACCTGCTATAAAATTTTTCGGAAGTTTCATTTTTTCATATGCGTTTTCAAGCCATAGGGGAATCTTACTGTCAAGCGGACGGATATCGCAAAAGTAATTTGTAAAAATTTCGACGAGCAATGCTCTCATCCTGAGTTTCAGTCTTTTTTTATCATTGAAATTCAATGCATTGAGTTCAGTAAGTTTCATATAAAGACGATCCGTCTCCG
Source organism: uncultured Clostridia bacterium (assembly GCA_944381115.1). GTDB lineage: Bacteria > Bacillota > Clostridia > Oscillospirales > CAG-272 > SIG673. The sequence continues at coordinate 162,547 of CALWJV010000015.1, read as the reverse complement.
ATTCGGTAAGTCTTATCGACGGAGGATATTCACATTTCAGTAAAAGGCCTGAATCTATACCGTTCCCAAGATACCCAAAAAGCGCCTCAAGAGTATTTTTTGTAAATGCAAGATTTACAAATTCAAATCCTTGACTCCTGCTGAGATAATCATGCACATCTTTGTCTCTAACAAAGATCAGATACCCTCTGCCAACTGAAAAAGAAGTACCGTTTACCATATGCTCTGCACTTCCCTTTAGCGTCAAAAATATCTCGAAATAATCGTGACTGTGCGGACGAAAATATTCCGTCTCGCATCTTACATGCCGCAACAAACACTCCGATTCACTGTCAACATGATACGCCGCGAGCAATTTTTTAGGTTTCATTTCCAAATTCATATTTCAAAACTCCGTTCGTATACTGTTCAAAACACCTTTATTTATTTTTCATAATATCATATTACCATAATTTTTAAATCATTTCAACAGATGAATTGTAAATAAGATTAATGTATTATGTATTTAGAAAATAAATACACACGAAAGGAAGTATTTAACAATGACTTTTATTCCCGAAAAAATAAGAGAACTTGCAAAAGTTATTCAAGGCCGTATCATTGTAAATTCAAAAAATATAGGCCCTATTAAAATTATCCCTTGCGGATATAAAAGCAGCAATACGCCTCCGGATGATAACGCGGATTGGGAGGAATATAATGGTCAAGACCTTGTGGCTCCCAAAGACAGCCATTGGTGGGTCAAATTTTCCGTTGACGTTCCTAAAGCAGGAAATAAAAAAGCGTACCGTCTTTATGCCGAAACAGGCAAGGGCGGTTGGGATGCTTTGAACCCGCAGTGTACCCTCTTTCTTGACGGACAGGATACCGCTGTTCAGGCTTTTGACGTCAACCACCTTCACGCTGTTTTAACAGAAGGTCATCATGATGTCTGGGTATATCTTTATAACGGTATGAATGCTGACAGCAGATTCCATATTAATTTTACCTTAAAAGAAGTGGATCTTGATTCTGAAGGCCTCTGGTATGATCTGACAGTTCCTTTCAATGCAATGCTCTGCTTACCCAGAGACTCTATTGAATACAGCCAGATACTCAATATTCTTGACAGGGCAACGTTGCTTCTTGATCTGCGTCACTTTCCGTCTAAAGAATACTCTGACAGCGTTGCGGCAACGCGTAAATTTATGAACGACGAATTTTATAACAAGATTTGCGGTAAAAACAACGGATGTGTTGCTCTTCTCGGTCACACTCATATAGACGTTGCATGGCTCTGGACCCTTGCGCAGACAAAAGAAAAGGCACAGCGCTCCTTCTCAACTGCCATACGTCTTATGGAACAGTACCCTGATTATATTTTCATATCCAGCCAACCTCAACTTTATCAATATGTAAAAGAAAATGACCCAAAACTTTTCGAAAAAATAAAGGCCAGAGTTAAAGAAGGCCGTTGGGAAGCAGAGGGAGCAATGTGGCTGGAAGCAGACACAAACATAATAAGCGGAGAAAGCCTCGTACGTCAGATACTTCTCGGCAAACGTTTTATGCGTGAAGAATTTAATAAAGAAAATTATGTACTCTGGCTCCCGGATGTATTCGGGTACACAGCTGCTCTTCCGCAAATCCTCAAAAAAAGCGGTATCGATCATTTCTTTACCGCAAAGATCTTCTGGAGCGAGACAAATAAATTTCCGTATGACAACTTCGTATGGAAAGGTATTGACGGAAGTGCAGTATTTACTATGCTTTCCCCCTGTTATGTCAATACTGCAGAACCGAAGGTGGTGTATAAACGCTGGAAAGATCATATAAACAAAAACTATTCCGATACTCAGATTCTCGAACTCGGATACGGAGACGGCGGAGGCGGAACAACTCCTGACATGCTAGAAACTTATGATCGTCTGAAATACGGTATTCCCGGATTCCCTAAGGTTGAGATGAAATCAGGAATGGACATTATCAAAGATGTCAAGGCACAGTTCTTCAAAAACGCCGAACAACTCAGATTTACTCCTGAATGGAAAGGCGAACTTTATCTAGAAATGCACAGAGGAACATATACATCAATTGCAAAAAATAAGAAAAACAACAGAAAAAGCGAACTCCTCTATCAGTCCCTTGAAACGGTTTCTGTTGCAGACTTAATTTTTAACAAAAATTCAGTATATCCTTATGACATTATAGATAAAAATTGGCATAATATACTTAAACTTCAATTCCATGACATTATACCCGGGTCTTCAATAAAAGAGGTATACGATGACTCCGACATTGAATATGCAGGACTTATCGGAGACGGACAGAAAATTTTTGATGAAAAACTCAGTAACATTGTCTCAAATATAAAAACCGACGGCGGTTATTTTGTATACAACAGTTGTCCTTTTGATGTAAACGGAACGGTAATCGATACCGAAATCGGAAAAATAACAGTTAACGAAACCATCCCGGCACATGGCTGGAAGGTTATAAAAGATATAAAACCCATAGATTCTGTCAAGGCAAATAAAAATTCTCTGGAAAATAAATTTTTAAAAGTTGAGTTCAATGACAAATACCATATAGTCAGTGTTTACGACAAAATCAACGACCGTGAAGTTATAAGTGCCGGTCAGGAAGCCAATGTTTTTGAAATTTACGAAGATTACCCAAGAGGATACGATGCATGGGAGATCACAGAGTATCATAAGCAGAAAAAGTGGATTGCAGACGATGTTTCCAATATTGAGATCATCAACGAAGGAAATTACGCCGCTATAAAAATTACAAGAAAATACTGTATGTCTACATTTATACAAACAATTTCTCTTACCGAAAAATCTAAAAGAATTGATTTTAAAAATTATGTTGATTGGCGTGAAGATCACGTCCTTCTTAAAGCAGCATTTCCGGTCGATATACTTGCTCCAGAAGTAAACTGTGAAATTCAGTTCGGTCATCTTGCTCGCCCAACACACAGAAATACTCCCTGGGACGAGGCTAAATTTGAGATCTGTGCGCATAAATGGATTGATATTTCAGAAAACGGATACGGCGTCAGCATTCTAAATAACTGCAAATACGGTCACAGCGTTGAAGAAAATGTAATGCGTATCTCCCTTTTGAAATGTGCTACATACCCAAATCCTTCTGCTGACAGAGGTGTAAATGAATTTACTTATTCCCTTTATCCTCATAAAGGTACACTTGCGGAAGGTAATACGATAAGCGAAGGATATCAGCTTAATCAGCCGTTAATTGCAATACCGGTCGGAAAACAAAACGGTGCAATTCCGGATACTTTCAGCATTGTTTCTTCCTCTAATCCGGAATTTGTAATCGAAACTGTCAAACGCGCCGAAAACGGAGACGGAATCATTGTAAGGGGATATGAATCGCTTAACGGAAAATTAAAAACCAATGTTAAATTCGGATTTGACATAAAGCAAGCAGAAATATGTGACCTTATGGAAAACAAGATCTCAGATCTTCCAATTGAAAATAATTCCATAAAACTTTCTGTTTCTAATTTCGAGATCATTACATTGCGTGTAAGAGTTTAACTTATTAAAAATAAAATACGGGTTGTGTTTAAAACTCAACCCGTATTTTTTATTCGATGGATTTTTATTTATATATGCGTCTATTATTTTATTACGCTGTTCAGGACTTTTTTTTCGCTACAAATCTTTGTATAAACTTTACACATTCAACTATCGGAATAACAAGAATAGAAAGACCAAGAGCGGTAAAGTACTCTATTGCATTGATATGAGCAAAATCAAAAATTTTTGCAAAGAACGGAATATATATTACCGCAGTAGTAAGTGCAAGTGCGGCTGCCGCTGCACCCCAAAGTACAACATTCTGCTTTTTCATAGTAAATATCGACCCGCGTCTTGAACGCATGTTAAAAGATTGGAAAATTTCACACATTGAAAGTGATAAAAATGCCATTGTTATACCCTGTTGATGTCCGCCGTCAGGTGCCTTCAGCCATTCAAAAAATTCTTTGGCAGAATTCCATGCCCACACACCGTCTTCCAAACAGCAACCCAACAAATACGCAGTTAATGTCAGGATTGCAACAACGAAACCTTGATATAGTACATCATAAGCAACGCCCCCCGCAAATATGCCGTCCGTAGAACTTCTTGGCGGCTGTTTCATGGCATCTTTTTCATTTGACTCCACGCCAAGCGCTAGTGCCGGAAGACTGTCAGTTATAAGATTGATCCAAAGTATATGTGCCGGTTTCAATATTGTGAAATTGAATATTGTTGCAATAAATATCGCCACGACTTCGCTAAGGTTTGACGAAAGCAGGAACTGAATGGATTTTCTTATGTTTGAGTAAATCTTTCTGCCTTCTTCAACAGCAGAAACTATGGTCGCAAAGTTGTCATCACCCAGTATCATATCAGCTACATTCTTTGTAACGTCTGTTCCTGTAATACCCATTCCGATACCGATATCGGCAGACTTTATACTCGGGGCATCGTTAACTCCGTCTCCGGTCATGGCAACTATCTTACCAAGAGATTTCCATGCCTTTACTATCCTTACTTTGTGTTCCGGCTGAACTCTTGCGTATACTGAATAATTTTCAATTTTTGCGGCAAGTTCTTCGTCGGACATATTATTTAAATCGGAACCGGTTATTGCCTGAGACGGATCGGTAAGTATTCCGAGTTCCTCCGCAATTGCTACGGCCGTATCTCTATGGTCGCCCGTAATCATAATTGCACGTATACCGGCAGTTTTGCACTGTTCTATTGCATCTTTAACTTCCGGGCGTACAGGATCGATCATACCTACGATACCTATGAATATAAGTTCTTTCTCAAGATTTTCCGGAGAAGAATCGTTCGGATTATCATCGTATTCCCGGTATGCTGCTGCAAGAACGCGAAGCGCTTTACCCGCCATTCGTTTATTTTCTGCAAGTATTTTTTCTTTGTCTTCATCGGTTATAGGGCGAACACCGCTTTCTGTAAGTATATATGTGCATTTTTTCAATATTTCATCAGGTGCACCCTTTGTATACTGGATTATCCCTTTACCGGTTTGATGAACAGTGGACATCATTTTTCTCATGGAATCGAACGGGGCTTCATTAATCCTCGGCTGTGCTTCTTTAAGTTCATATTTCGGAAGTCCGTTTTTAAACGCAAACTGTACAAGAGCAGCCTCCGTAGGCTCACCAATCACCTTACCTTCTGTGTCAACTTCAGCATCCGTACAAAGAGACATTGCAGTTGCAAGAAGTTTTTTATCGGGTGTATAATCGTCAACAACGGTCATCTTATTCTGAGTAAGAGTACCGGTCTTATCTGAACAAATTATTTGTGTGCAACCAAGAGTTTCAACTGCAGTAAGTTTTCTTATAACGGCATTTCTCTTTGACATTTTTGTGACGCCGATCGAAAGTACGATTGTTACGACAGCCGCAAGCCCTTCTGGAATAGCGGCGACTGCGAGCGAGATAGCCAACATAAATGTATCAAGAAGCGCTGTTGCAGAAAGTTCGTTTGCCGTTATCAATCCGACAACAAAAACCAAAACACAGATCCCAAGAACTAAAAACGTTAATATTTTACTTAATTGATTAAGTTTTATTTGAAGCGGCGTCGCCTCTTCTTTTGCATTCGTAAGGGCAGATGCGATCTTACCCATTTCAGTATCCATGCCGCAAGCACATATAACTGCCACCCCTCTTCCGTAAACTACGGTACTTCCCATGTATACCATGTTTTTACGGTCGCCAAGCGGTACATCATCGGTATCTGAAAGAATTTCTTCATTTTTGTTTACCGGTACTGATTCTCCGGTCAGTGCCGCTTCCTCGATTTGAAGAGACGCACATTCAAGTATTCTTGCATCGGCAGGAACAGAGTCGCCGGCTTCAAGGATTATCACGTCTCCAATTACAAGGTCTTCACTTTTAACATGAGTAATAATTCCGTTTCGCATTACCTTACTTTGGGCGGCTGTCATTTCACTCAGTGCTGCGATCGCTTCTTCTGCCTTGCTTTCCTGAATAACTCCTAAAACCGCATTGAGTATTACAACGAAAAGTATAATGAAAACATCCGTCGGAAATGATTTCTCAACGACCACTTCCGTAATAAAAGAAAGTGCCGCTGCTCCGAGCAGAACTATTATCATAGGATCGATAAGTTGAGCCACAAATCTCTGGAGCAATGTTTTTTTCTTGCCTTCCGCAAGTTTGTTTTTCCCGTTTTCCGCAAGTCTTTTTTCTGCTTCTTCGGATGTAAGCCCGTTTGGAGCAGATCCGACATGCTTCAATACGGTATCTTTGTCTGCCGAATAAAATTTCATGGCAAACCTCCATTCTGCCGCTTTATACGGCTGTTTTAAATGATATAAAACCGTTTTTCAACGTTATTTTAATTTTCCCCGTTTGAAATAAACAAAAAGCGTAGCCACGCTACGCAAAACAGGAAAAAAAGCATAGCACTGCTTTACATAAGTCTCAATAATTAAGGATATCCGGGCTACATGCCGAGATGACGGACATCCACACATATAAGTGTCATCTACTCCCCTATGATAAAGTAAATTTTACCATATTTATTTTTATTTGTCAATATCTAAATCATAATTTTAAATTAAATTTCCAACATAAAATTGCTTTTCAGCATTATTTTTCACCTTTATACACAATTTTTATCAAAAATTTATCTATTTGAACTTTGGTATAAAACTTTCGCTTGCAGTCTCCCCGCTTTGAGTATAAAGGTACCTGAATCCCAGTTTATCTGCATGTGAAACTACTCTTAAATACGCACTTTCCGGCAATTTTTCTGTAAGTTCGGGGTAAGGCATTCCTGGCATTGGTGTATATTGATTCATAATCGAAAGAACTATCCCGTCATCCCCGAAATCTTCATATAATATCGAAATTATCTTCCTTGAATCCATATCCGATCCCGGTAAAACAAGGTGCCTAACAATTACACCCGAAATCATAAAACCTTTCTCATCAAACTTTGGATCTCCTCTTTGTTCATACATTGCTTTTATCGCTTTTCTGCAAATATTTCTGTAATCCGGTACATGTGAATAAAGTGATGCAAGTCTTTTTGAAAAATATTTAAAATCGGGCATATATATATCAATATAACCGTTTAACATTTTAACCGTTTTTTCACTTTCATATCCGCTACTGTTATATATTATCGGCAGTTTGAGCCCGGTTTTCCTTGCTTTTTCTATTGCCTTTATAACTGTCGGAACATAGTGTGTAGCAGTTACAAGGTTGATGTTATGTCCCCCTATAGATTCGAGTCTTATAAATTCATCCGCAAGTGATCCCGCAGTAAATATTGATCCAACATCGGCATTTTTTCCGCTTATCTCGGCATTTTGACAAAACACGCAGTGCAGGTTGCAGCCAACAAAAAACACTGTGCCGGAGCCTTTTACGTCGTTCTCTATTCCTTGTCCCGAAAGAGTAGGCTCTTCCCAAAGATGCGGGTATGCCAACGCCACCTTTACTTCGGCGCTTTGCCCGCATCTTCCTTTGCTTACCGTTCTGTCTATTCCGCATTCAAACGGACATAACCGACACGATTTATATAATTCATCTGTCATTGGTTATAAAATAAATTATATCACCTGCAGTAAGGAGAATAAGAGCCGAAGTAATGATCGATGTATATATCTTACGACGCCGCTTTATTTTCTTACTGAGCGTTTTATAATCAGGCGCAGAATCCGGAATGTCATCCTCAAGTAATTTGCTTTTCATTCTCTTTACTGATTTTAAATATTTACGGCACTCCGGACAAACGTCAAGATGTTTACGTAAAAGTTTTGCTGTATTTTCGGAGCAGCCTCCGTCTGCATAAAGCGGCAGAAGATCTTCTGCAACGTCGCAGTTATTTTCAAAAAAATCCTTCATTTTCTAGCCTTTCCTTAATTTGATTTTTTGCACGGAAAAAAATAACTTTTGCTGAGTTCTCTGTAATATTCATTATTCTTGCTATCTCAGCAAACGAAATATCTCCGTTTGCTCTAAGCAATACTATTTCCCTTTGTTTAGGCTTCAGTTTAGCGATTGCCTTGCGTATCTGAGAACTTTTTTCCGAACGTTCCGCACATGCATCAGGTGTCTTTTCATAATCATCGCAAATCGTTTCTTCCAATGCTTCAAGTCGAAGTGTTGTATTTTTATGCTTACGAAGGTAATGAAACCAAAGATTTTTACCTATTGCACATAACCATGTCAAAATACTGCAACTTCCGTTATACCTATGAAATGAACGGTATGCTTCATAAAATGTGTCCTGTGTCAATTCTTCGGCAAGGTCATGATTCCCTCCTGATGTTTTAAACATAAATCTGTAAACATCATTATAATAGGTTTTGTATATTTCTTCAAATTCCTTCAAAAAAAGTCCTCCTTTCAAAAAAATTCAATCTTATACTTAAATACTTAAATATTATACCATATTCAGGAAACATTTACAAGCATTTTTTTAAATTTATTCTTTCTCTTTCATTTATAAATATTATATTAAAAGTTTTTATTATAAAGCCGTATTATTTTTATTAATATTAAAATTTTAAAATTCTCTTCACTTTTTTCAAAAAACTCTTTACAATTTTTCTTATTTATGATATAATTACAATGTTATTGAAAAGACAGCAGATCGTTCAATATTCAATTAAATTCTAAAAAAGAAGGTCAGTGTAAAATGAACCAAAACACCAGAAAAGTAGGAACAGTCTCAAGAGGAATTCGTTGTCCCATAATCAGAAAAGGAGACGATCTTGCAAAGATCGTTACAGACAGTGTGCTCGAAGCAGCCGAAAGCGAGGGCTTTACAATTCGAGACCGTGATGTAATTTCCGTAACGGAATCTATCGTTGCCCGTTCACAGGGAAATTACGCTTCGGTAGATGATATCGCAGCAGATGTAAAGACAAAATTCGGTGGACAAACCATCGGAGTTATCTTCCCGATACTTTCGCGTAACAGATTTGCCATCTGCCTTAAAGGTATTGCAATGGGTGCTAAAAAAATCGTTTTGATGCTGAGTTATCCTTCTGACGAAGTTGGAAACCACCTTGCCACCTGGGATCTGATAGATGCCGCAGGGATAAATCCTTACTCCGATGTACTTACTCTTGAGCGTTACCGTGAAATCTTCGGTATCCAGAAACTTGAGTTTACAGGTGTTGACTATGTTCAGTACTACGCAGACCTCATCCGCGAATGCGGTGCCGATGTAGAAATTATTTTTGCAAATAACGCAAAAGCAATTCTTGATTACACCGATTCCGTTCTTACCTGCGATATACATACAAGAGCCCGTTCAAAACGTTTACTAAAAGAAGGCGGTGCAAAAATGGTCTTGGGGCTTGATGATATACTTACATCTCCGGTAAATGGAAGCGGATACAACGAAAAATACGGACTTCTCGGCTCCAATAAATCTACAGAAACATCTGTAAAACTTTTTCCCCGCGACTGCCGTCCTTTTGTTCTTGATGTACAGGAACGTATAATGAATGCAACCGGAAAACACGTTGAGGTAATGATATATGGAGACGGGGCATTTAAAGATCCAAAAGGTAAAATATGGGAACTTGCCGACCCGGTCGTTTCTCCAGCATTTACAGACGGTCTCATCGGCACGCCTAATGAACTGAAACTTAAATACCTTGCAGATAACGATTTTAAAAATTTATCCGGTGATGCCCTTAAAGAAGCAATTTCCAACAGCATAAAAGCAAAGGACGGAAGTCTTGTAGGTAATATGGCTGCTCAAGGAACAACTCCACGTCAACTCACAGACCTTATCGGATCTTTGTGTGACCTTACAAGCGGTTCCGGTGACAAAGGAACTCCCATTGTACTTGTTCAAGGTTATTTTGACAATTACACAAATTGATTTAAAGTGAGGTTATGTTTATGGAAATAATGGTACGTCCCGATTCAATGCAAAGAATAACTACTTCCGCTCTTGCAAATAAATTTATAAATGATCAGATAACGTCAATAAGAAATCAGGTAGGTGACAAAAAGGTTCTGCTTGCACTTTCCGGAGGTGTCGACTCCTCTGTCGTTGCCGCTCTTCTTATAAAAGCGATCGGAAAACAACTTGTCTGCGTTCATGTAAACCACGGACTTATGCGTAAAGGTGAAAGCGAGCAGGTAATAAAAGTTTTCGGAAACACACTTAATGCAAACCTTATCTACATCGACGCAACTGAGCGCTTCTTGATTAAACTCGAAAATGTAAGCGATCCTGAGAAAAAACGCAAAATAATCGGAAGTGAATTTATAAACGTATTTGCAGAACAAGCCGGAAAACTTGACGGTATTTCTTTCCTTGCACAGGGAACAATTTACCCTGACATACTTGAAAGTAAAGGCGTAAAGGCTCATCACAATGTCGGAGGACTTCCCGAAAACTTGAATTTTGAACTTGTTGAACCTTTGGCGCTTCTTTTTAAAGATGAAGTCAGAGTTGTCGGAGAGGCGCTTGGTCTTCCACATACAATGGTATACCGTCAGCCGTTCCCGGGACCTGGTCTCGGAGTCCGCTGTCTCGGCGCAATAACCCGCGACCGCCTCCACGCACTTCGCGAAGCTGATGCAATACTCCGCGAGGAATTTGATAAATGCGGTCTTGCCGAAAAAGTATGGCAATACTTTATCGTCGTTCCTGATCTAAGAAGCGTCGGCGTAAAAGACGGCAACCGTTATGAAGGTTGGCCGGCTATTATACGTGCAATCAATACTACTGATGCAATGAGTGCAACAATAGAAGAAATTCCATACTCCGTTTTACACACCATTACAGACAGGATAACAGCAGAAGTCAAAGGAATAAACCGTGTTCTTTTTGATCTTACTCCAAAACCGGTCGGAACCATAGAGTGGGAATAAAAATATCTGCTTTTTAAAAATTAAACAAATAAAATCTTAGACATCACAAAATTTTTATTTTTTGTGATGTTTTTTTATTTTTTTATTGCAAAATATATTTTTATATGATACAATAAGTATAAAATACAAATTTGTTTGATTTTTAATTGAAATTCCGTTAATATACCCAACGGTATTTTAACTGATACTTTTTAAATAATTTTAGTACAGTATGGTGTTTATATGATAAAAAATATTATTTTTGATTTTGGCCAGGTCCTGGTTAAATTTGACCCCGAATATATGACAGAAAAATATGTCACGGACTTTTCAGACTCTAAACTTTTGCAAAAAACGGTTTTTGACCGTATTTATTGGGACAAACTGGATCTTGGTACCATTTCGGACGAAGAACTTATAAAAGAAGTCTGCTCACGTCTTCCCGAAAGACTCCACCCCGTCGCAGAAAAAATCTATAAAAATTGGTTATATAATCTGCCCGAAACAGATGGGATCCGTGAATTAATAACCGGTATCAAAAAAAAATTTGGCGTTAAACTTTTTCTTTTATCAAATATTTCAAAATCTTTTAGCCAGCATAGAAACGAGATACCCATACTCTCTTTTTTTGACAAATGTATAATGTCCGCCGACTACGGCGTCGTTAAACCAAATAAAGAAATATTTGACATACTTTGCAGTGAGTGTAAAATAAAAAAAGAAGAAAGTATTTTTATTGATGATAATCCGAAAAATATCGCCGGTGCAAAAAATTACGGTATAAATACATATCTTTTTGACGGAAATACACAAGCACTTAAAGATTATTTATTTGAAATATTGGAAAAATAATTTTTATATTCTGTAAAAGGAGTCAAAATTTGAAAAATATTCTATTTAAAAAAATTACAGAGGCCTTTGTTTCGGTTTTTCCGATAACACTTATAGTTTTTATTCTTAACTTAACTCCTCTGATCTCGCTCGGAAATGATATTTTCTTATTTTTAATTTCCGCTGTATTCTTGATATTTGGAATCGGACTTTTCAACCTCGGCGCCGATCTCGCAATGACACCTATGGGAGAACATGTAGGGTCAGGACTTGCAAAATCAAAAAGTCTAAAACTCCTTTTATCTGTCTGCTTTCTCATGGGACTTCTCATAACTATTGCGGAACCCGATCTTACCGTTTTGGCTGAACAGGTATCTTCAATAATGAATTCTACTCTGCTTATATTTGCAGTCGGTGCTGGAGTAGGCCTTTTCCTTGTCTTGGTAGTATTTAAAATTATATTTAAAGTAAATCTGTCTTCTCTTTTAATGTTCTTCTACATGATTCTTTTTGCTCTGACATCTCTTACAGTTATAAACGGAAATTCGGGTTTCCTCCCTCTCGCATTTGATTCAGGCGGAGTTACAACCGGTCCGATAACCGTCCCGTTTATAATGGCTCTCGGTGTCGGTATTGCTACAACTATCGGCGGAAAAAATGCCAGTGAAAACAGTTTCGGCCTTGTATCCATGTGTTCGGTAGGTCCTATCCTGGCTGTTATGTTACTCGGTATAGGAGCAAACGGTAATATTGATTACGGTACACCCAATTACCCCGTAGATACCTCTCCGTTGACCATATTTAAAACTTTATTTGAAAAAACAAAGGAAGTTGCAATCGCACTAAGTCTTATTATAGTCTTCTTTACTGTTCTTCAAATGATATTTTTAAAACTTCCTAAAAAGAAACTTTATCAGATAACTGTTGGAATCGTTTATACCTTTATCGGACTTGTTGTTTTTTTAACCGCAGTAAACATAGGTTTTATGCCTGTTGGCTACAAAATAGGTGAAATACTTGCAAAAAACAGTCCGGTAAGTGTTGTTATTTTTGGTTTTGTAATAGGCGCAGTTGTTGTTCTGGCTGAACCTGCCATTCATGTATTAAATAAACAGGTTGAGGAAATAACAAACGGCACCGTTACAAAACGCTCAATGCTTTTTGCGCTTTCAATCGGCGTCGGAATTTCAATCGGAATTTCAATGCTCCGCATAATCCTTGATTTCAGCATACTTTATTACCTTATCCCAGGCTACTTTATTTCTCTAGGTCTTTCTTTTTTTGTTCCTAAACTTTATACCGCAATTGCATTTGACTCCGGTGGTGTTGCCAGCGGTCCTCTTACCTCAACGTTCATTCTTCCCCTTGCTATTGGTGTTTGTTACACGCTTCACGGAGAAAGCAAAATAATGGGTGATGCATTCGGTATAGTTGCAATGGTCGCAATGACTCCTCTTATCACAATTCAAATCTTGGGTTTTAAAGGAATTATAACTAAAAAAGTAAGAGAAAATATAGCCATTAAACGTATTCTTGGTGCAGATGATGAGCAAATTATTAACTTTATGTAATATTCAGATATTCGTTATTTTTAAGAGGAAAAATATATATGAATGAAAATAAAAAAATTTTGCGAAAAGCAACTGATAAAAAAACTTTACCGAAAAATTCCCGAAGTATTCCAAAAACCGCTCCTCAAAAATTAAAACTTTTATTTACCATAGTTAATAGGAGCAAGGCGGAATTCTATATCGACCTGCTTCAAAACTTTGATGTTAATATGCAACTTTATGTATACGGTAACGGTACGGCAAATACTGAAACTCTTCGAGTTCTCGGACTTTCAGATTCTGATAAGGCTGTTATATTAAGCGTTATACAGGAAAATAAGGTTAACGAAGCATTATCGGTCTTAGAAAAAAAATTTAGTACCATAAAAAACGGCAAAGGAATTGCATATACAGTTCCATTGACCGGTACCGTCGGTGTCGCCATTTACCAATTTCTGAGTAATAATAGGATGACTCTTGAAAATAAATAAGAAAGGATTGAAATTATGGAATACTCTCATGAACTTATCATATGTATTGTAAATGCAGGATTCAGTGATACCGTAATGGATGCTGCTAAGGAATTCGGAGCAAAAGGCGGCACTGTAATCCATGCCAGAGGTACCGCTAACAAAGAAGCAGAAAAATTTTTTCAGATTTTGATCCAGCCGGAAAAAGAACTTGTATTGATTCTTGTGCCAAAAATAATAAGAGATGACATTCTCCATGCACTTTATAAAGCGGTCGGACTTAAAACAGCCGGTCAGGGAATCGCTTTCTCTCTTCCGGTTGATAATGTAATCGGGCTCTTTGACGACGGACAAATAACTCTAAAACAGCAAAAAGCAATAAAAGAAACGGTAATCCAAAAAGGAAAAACACCGGAAAACAATTTTCAAAAAGAAACTTCAGTTGATCAACACACGTAAATTTTAAAAAGCTCAAACACACGATAATCATCTGATATTATTCTCCCGGATAAATAAAAAGGACTGAGTACTCAGTCCTTTTTATTTTGATTTTACTTTCCGCTTTCAATACGTAACGGTTCACGCCTTGATTTTATTTCCTTCATCTTTTCTGCTATCCTTGTCTTTACAAGGTCCGCAATTTCGGATTTTGAAAATTTTCCGTATTCCTCAAAATATATAGGTGAAAGGTAATGAACCTCGGTTATTGCCTTTTTAAATATATTATTTATATCCATTGCTTTGTAAGAATCATAAATTGCAACCGGAATTATAGGTGCCTTTGATTTAAGCGAACAATAAAAACACCCCGTCCTGAAATCCAGCATCTCATTTTTATTTCCCTCATACCGGCCTTCCGGAAATATAAGATACCTCTTGCCTTCCTGTACATCTTCAGCTATCTTCTTAAGTACCAGTATTGAGTCTTTTATATCCTCAAAATCAATAGTTTGTCCACCAACAAGACCGCAACATTCCTTTGCAAGATATTTACTCGCAGCTTTTCTTTCCCACAAAACTCTGCACGGTCCGGGATGATTTAAAAGTATTCCCAGTGCATCATATTTCCCCTGATGATTTGAATAAAGTATATACCCGCCGTTTTCCGGAAGATTTTTCTTTCCGAAAACAAGTGTAGTTGTTCGGCTTCTTTTTCTCATATGTTCGATGATTTTACATGCAAAATTATACCTGTCAATATCAGAATAATTTTCGGTATCGGCAATATATTTCCTCGCCTTTTTGACATTTCTCATTATAAAAAAAATACTTGACGCAACTGTGAATTTAAATTTAAATTGTTTCATTTTTGTCTCCGTTTTATTTCCTTTACGGCTATAAAATTTCTATATTCTTGTTATTTTACAGATGCCATTATTACAAGTTTATCAAGAGCCGTATAATCACCGAGCGATGTGCTTTTCATTTTAATATCTGTCTGTGCACAAAGAGATAAAAGTTTTTTTAATCTTTCACGGCTTCTTTTTACAGCGCTTTTTCTATAAATGCCCACCTTATATTCGTGAATTTTAAGTTTCCCGGCTATCTCTTTATCATTTGCACCGCTGTCCACAAGAATCTTGACCGAATAAAGATCAGATATAACCTTTGAAACCGCTCCGAATATATTAATAGGCTTTTCCTTTCTTCTTTCCATATCCGAAAGGATCAGACATGCTTTGTCTGCGTCCGCTCCAATTATTGCATTTGAAAAATCAAATGCGTTTATTTCAAGATTACTGCTCGAAACTGTTTCTACATGTTCTTTTTTTACAATCCCTTCTCCGTAAAATTTAACGTAAGCAGAAAGTTTTTCTATCTCATTTAAAAGTACAAACATATCTCTTCCGGAACGGTCCACCAGCAGTTCACAAACTCCGTTTTCATATGAAAGTTTCTCCGCCGCAAAATGTCTTGCCGCCCATTTTACAAGTTTTATGTCGCTTTCTTTCTGAAAATTAACCGGAGTAAGATATTCTGAAAGCCGTTGTAAAAGTTTTGAAGGCGACTTCGGCAGAATACCTGGATCAAACTCATACGGAGTAGTATAAATTATATAAACTATGTTTGGATCAGCGTTTGAAAACGTATTGCAAAGCGCTTTAATTTCGGACTCGGTTCGCTCCTTAAAATCAAGTTCATGTATTTCACACAGCGTTTTTCCCTCGGAAAAAAAACCGAGTGAACTTGTTATCAAAATCTCATTTATTTTACCTGAGTTAAATTCAAGAGCGCTCACGCGCCTGTGACGAAATACGCTGTTATCCTCTTCCCCAAGAATGCTTTTTCTTACTTCTTTTATGTAACAATGCTTTAAATACTCCTCTTCACCAAAAAAAATATATCCGCCCGATAATCCGCTTTTAAGTTTATCTCTAAATTCCATAGTATTTAGTATTCGTTTCATTGAGTCCTCCTTTCTGCCGCTTTTTATATATTTTTTCTTGCCCCGTACACTGTTTAACAAATTTTTGCAATTTAATCTATTGGGGTTATTTTTACTGAAATTCGGTTATACTCAGTCGGTATCCCTTTTATTTCAATCGTATACTCTGCACTCATCTTACCGCCGTGATCATATGTTATCTCATTTACGAGAATATCGGTCCTCACTGTGATCTCAAATAAAAAAGGTCCGTTATTATAAAGACAAACCTGCCGTTTTTTTTCTGAGTCAAATACCAGTGCCGCGCTTAAACTTCCGTTTTTAAACATAGAAACTGTTGTAGGGGTATCTTCGTTAAATGCGAAAACCGTCTCTGCATTATTTACTCCGATAATTCCTGATTCGTCATATATTACTTTGATCAATCCTTTTTGCGACACCATTATTCCTTCAGTTTCAAATACAATCGGTTTTTCATCATCGGTCATTTCAGTTTCATATGAAAAAATTTCATCGTCAAAATTCACATTATCGGTGTAATCAAGATTATCATTTTTATTAATTAGGTAATTGGTCATTGTTACAATTTTTACTTTTACGGGTTTTATTGCCATAAATTTCTCGTTTCCGCCGCAAACTCGGCCGTTTCTTTTCAATACTTTTTTTGTAAATTATTTTGTTAAATATCGTTATATTATGTTATAACTCGATCGCGTTTGGAAATACTTATATCAAGACTTTAATAAAGCCAAAATCTTTTTTAAAAATCTATCAGGAAAGGAAATAATATGAAAAGAGATTTTTTATCAATAATTTGCATGACTCTGGTATGTGCCACTGTAATGCTCGGTGTTATGAGTATTTATAAATTTCTTACTCCGACCGGACAAAGCCGTAAAAAACTCGGCGCTTCAGGATATGCGTTTGACTCATTATCTTGGAGAAACGATATAATTACCTGATCCTTTTACCACTGCGTCTTAAAATATACCGCTGCGTTTTTTCTGAAAAACAGTCCGGTTCATCCAAAAGTTCAAAATCTACCTGTCTGAGCGAAATCACGGCATTTTTTACTTTTATCTTTACCTTATCTCCTATTTTATATTTAATACCGCCTGCTGCGGTAAGTGTCATCGATTCGGAATTGTAAAAATACTTATTTTTCAATGAATTAATCGGAATAAGTCCTTCACAGGTATTTTCAAGTATGCAGAACATCCCGAATGATGTTACCGAACTTATTACTCCGCAGTACTCCTCCTCGATATGTCCACTCATATAAATAGTTTTGTAAAGAGCGGAAATTTCTCTTTCGGCATTAAGTGCTTTTATCTCACATTCTGACGATTTTTTTGCTGCTTTATCCGCAAATGCGGAGTATTTCTTTTTTACATTTTCTGTTTCGTTACCTGAAATCACAGCACTTATTATGCGGTGTACAGCAAGGTCCGGGTAACGTCTTATAGGAGAGGTAAAATGGCAATAACATTTGCTTGATAGTCCGAAATGTCCCATGTTTATATTGCTGTAAAATGCTTTTTTCATCGTCCTGAGCAACATATAAGAAACAGGGAGCATAAGTCCTTCTTTTTCGCCGGCTCTTTTTAATATTTTACCCAAATATTCTGCAGATATATTGTCCTTATTTATATAATCAGTTTTTATTCCGAGGTTATAAGCAAAATTAATAAATTCGGAAACTTTATCCATTTCGGGCTTTTCATGAACACGGTATACACACGGTAAGTTTCTCTCAGTAAGAAAAATTGCTACCGCTTCATTTGCGCAAAGCATGAATTGCTCTATCAATTTTTCACCGATCCCACGATCCCTTCTTATTATGTCTACAGGATTACCATCCGGACCGAGAATTATTTCTGCTTCCTCTGTTTCAAGTTCAAGCGCTCCTCTTTTTTGGAATTTTAGCTTTAATTGTTCATAAAGTTCCAACATTGTATCCAATGTACCGTCAAGAATACTTGAATATTTCTTCTTTAATTCTTCATTTGCTGTTCCATCGATAATCTCATTTATTTCTGAATATACTCCCCTTACTTTTGAGTTTATTATGCTCTTTTTAAGTGTAACGCCCTTTATCTCAGCAAATTTATCAAGAGTAATTAATGCGGAAAGGGTATAACGATCCACTCCGGCGTTAAGAGAGCATATTCCGTTTGAAAGTGTCACAGGAAGCATTGGCACTACTTTATCCGCAAAATATACACTTGTTCCGCGTTGCATTGCCTCATTGTCAAGTTCGGTACCCTCTTTTACATAATTCGAAACATCTGCTATATGAACTCCGAGAATGTAATTATCTCCTTCTTTTTTTATTGAGATGGCGTCATCAAGATCCTTCGCTCCTGCTCCGTCTATTGTAAATACGTTGTCAGAACGTAAATCCTCTCTTCCTTCCGGATTAAGTACATCGTGTTCATGCGATGCAGCTTCTTCGCTTGCGTTTTTTCCAAAAGATGTTATTATTTCGGAAGAGCTGAGAATCGCACTGTAATTTGCTTCTCTCGTACAACTGTCTCCGAAAACCGCTGTGAGAACTCCTTCTCCTTCTTCAGTTATATCTGTCGGGTAGACGCTTATTCTGATCTCTGCTTTATCGCCGTCATTTGCTTTTTCTTCACATTCCGCTTCCTTTACAATAAAATTAAATTTTATCTTTGAGTCCTCGGGATCAAGGTACATTTGTCCGCTGTGTTCATCTGAATATATAGTTCCTATTACCTTTTTTACTGCTCTTTCCTCTATATCTGTAACAACGACATCGTTTCTGCGTCCGACTGTGCAAACCGTAACTGTATCTCCGTTCATAGCGCCGAGAGTATCTTCTGCGTCGATATAATATTTTTCATCATAAAGTTTACCGTCTGATTTAAATTCAAAAAATATCCCGCCGGAAAACGTGGCAAAAAATCGCCCCTTCATTTCCGCACCTTTTTTTATACCTTGACTCTTTTTTTCATGCTTCAATGAGCCGAAACTTTTTTTTACTTTGAGTTTTTCCGCTTTTTTATTACTATATTTACGGTATTTTTTTTTCATTAAAATTTTTTTGTTTTTCTTTTTCATATAATACCCATATTTATTTTTTATAAGCTATATATTTTATTAGCCATATAATAAATAAAAAAATTAAACTTAATATAATTATAACATATTTTAAATATAAAATCAATTATATTTTTATTAATTAACATAAAAAAATACACTTTATTTTTTATGTTTACATGTAAAAGTATCCAATTTATATTATATATTTTTATATCCGTTATTGATTAAAAACAAAATATATCAATAATTAACTATTTATGCGTTATTTTAAGCAAATAAAGTTATATAAATGTTTTATTGATAAATATTATATTAGATTTCTTAATCTGAACTTATTGAAAAAATTATTGGTTCAAATATATTTCAGAAAATTTTGAATTTATATATTGTTAATTTTTATAAGACAAAAGGACTGAGTCATGCATTAAATCTGCATTCAGTCCTTTTTATTATTTAATTAAACATCAATATTTCACATGATACTTCATTTAACTTAATACGGGTTGTACGTAAAATTCATATTATGTTGAATTTAATCAGATGTCAGCATCAGCAATATATTTGCTTCCGTTGTTTGCAATATAAATCTTACGCGCCGTCAAATTATCACCAAGAAGAGTATCAAATATTTCCGCAGTTTCTTCAGCGTCTGCCTCTGTTATTTTTATTAGACGCCGAGTCGCCGGATCCATAGTTGTCAATTTCATCATGTCCGCTTCGTTTTCACCGAGTCCTTTTGAACGTTGAAGCGTATATTTTTTTTCACCAATATCTTTTAATATTTTTATTTTTTCCCTTTCATCATAGGCAAAATATATCTTTCCGTCCGGTTTCGTAGTTATTTCAAAAAGCGGAGATTCGGCTATAAATATTTTGCCCATTGTAATAAGCGAAGGGAGAAGTCTGTATATCATTGTAAGTATAAGTGTCCTTATCTGAAAACCGTCTTCATCTGCATCTGTACATATTATTATCTTATTCCATTTTAGCATTCCCGGATTAAATTTCGGAATGTCACCCTTTATCTTTTTATCCACCTCCACTCCACAGCCTATTACTCTTATCAAATCCGTTATTATCTCACTTGAAAAAATTTTATCATACGAACTTTTCAGGCAATTTAAAGTTTTACCTCTTACGGGAATTATTGCCTGAAATTCTCCGTTTCTCGCCTGCTTGCATGACGACATTGCTGAGTCTCCCTCAACAATATAAAGTTCTCGCTTATCAGGATCTTTTGATCGGCATCCAACAAATTTTTCAACTCTGTTTGAAATATCTATCGTCCCGGTAAGTTTCTTCTTTATATTTATTCTTTCGCTTTCGGCTTTTTCACGGCTCCTTTTATTTATCAAAACTTGGTTTACAAATTTTTCTGCCTCTATTGGATTTTCCGTAAAATAAATTTCCAGATTTTTTTTGAAAAATGCTGTCATTTCATCTCTTATGAATTTATTTGATATTGCTTTTTTTGTTTGGTTTTCATAAGAAATTATATTTGAAAAACAGTTCGTTACAAGTATAAGCGAGTCCAAAACATCCCGTACAGTAAGTTTTGACTCGTTTTTTGCATATTTTCCGTTATCCCGGCAATACTTATCCAGTGCGTAAACAAATGCTGTCTGGACCGCTTTATCCGGAGAACCTCCATGCTCAAGATAACTTGAATTGTGGTAATACTCTATATGATTTTCAACCGCTGTTACGCAAAACGCAACTGACATTTTGAGTTTATAGTTTGATGACTCCCCGACTGGTATTCCGTCATCATCTTCCTCTCCGTCTCCGTCATTTCCGTTGTTTATTACTCCGGAAACAGTCTCTTCCCAATATACAGGCGCTGTCAGACTTTTATTTTTGGCTAATTCCTTTACATAATCGGTAATACCATCATTGTAAAGATATTCCTCGACAGTAAAATTTCCATCTTCTTCTTGCCACTTAAAAGTAAATTTTATTCCGCTGTTTACAACAGCCTGCCTTTTTAAAATATCTGAAAATCGCTCTTTTTTTATTTTAATGGAAGTAAATATTGTGTTATCCGGTTTCCAATGTATAACCGTTCCGGTTCTTATTTCACTCTTTTTAAGTTCAGTAACTCTAAGTTCTGAAACAGGCTCTCCACGTTCAAAGTCTATTTCTGATTTTGTTTTTCCGTTATATGAAATGACCTTCATAAATTCAGAGGCATATTGCGTCGCACAGGCACCAAGTCCATTTGTTCCGAGAGAGTATTCATAGGATGAGCCATCCTTTGCGTGTTTATATTTACCTCCTGCATACATCTCGCAAAATATAAGATCCCAGTTATATCTACCCTCTTTTTCATTATAGCCTAGCGGAACTCCCCTGCCGAAATCTTCTACCATTATGGAACGGTCGTTGAATGCCGTTACATTTATATTTGTTCCGAATCCGGCTCTCGCTTCGTCAACAGAGTTTGAAAGTATTTCAAAAAAAGCGTGTATACAGCCCTCAAGGTCACGTGAACCGAATATTACTTCAGGTTTTTCACGTACTCTGGCCGCTCCCCGGAGGCTGCTTATACTGTTGTCGCCGTATTCCGTTAATTCTGTTTTCTGCATTTAAACCCAACCTTCCTATTTTAATGGATTATACATTACATTATTTAATTTTATACCTTTTTCCTCATTTTGTCAATAATAAAGCCGTAATTTAATAACTTGTCCATAATTTCACCCCGCTTTTGTGATTTTTACAATTTATTGCTTTAAAACCATATGCGAAAGGAGAAAAAATTGAATCTAAAAAAAACAAATGATTACTTTTCTTCAAAAAGTTATCTTGGTTACATCTTCAGTAAAATAAAAAAAGGTGACCTTTTCACATCTATTTTGGCTATTTACAAAAAAATTCGTAAATATACTCTTATTTCGGTTATTATCCGAACAACTGCCATTACAATTTCGCTACTTGAAAAAAGTGCACTGTTACTGCTTTTTGCCTCTTTTATTCTTCTGCTTTTACCCGTTTTTATTTCTTTTGCGGCTTTTTTCGCAGTTACATGTGTTGTAAAATATTTCCTATGGAAAAAAACCGTTACCGTTTGGCTCAAAGACGCAAACAAAATAACCGTTTATCTGTCATCTGAAAGAATTTTCAGTGATCCTTCTCCTCTCTTTATGCGATTTGCAGGTGCTGAGGCTTCAGAATATGATCATCCGGTAATTGTTTTATGTTCTGATCCGTTTTTGTCTGTAAAATGGTATTCACTAAATCTACTTGCAATAAGACCTGATTATTTTTTTATACTGAAAAAATATTTTTTTGAAAAAAATCCTTCAAATGTCATTTATATAGTCCTTTCTTAATTATTTCTCAGGTATTATTAAAACCGCTTTTAAATGCAAAATTATAAACCCCAAAAGTCTAAATTTTATCAAAATATCGTACAGTATATCTCCGTATATTAAAAACTGCCCGCTTAAATTCAAAATGTGAACTTTTTATTAAAAATTATAAAATACACTTGAAATATCTCCACGTTTATTGTATGCTATTATTATATAATTTTATTTTTGATTTAACTTTGCTTTCGGCAATAGAAAGGATATATAAATGTTTGAGTATAACAACAATAGTTACTTCGGTAATAACGGACAAATATCTTCTGCACGTTCACAGGTCCCTGCAACACCCGCAACACCAATTCAAAAAGCAGATCCTGCTCCGGATACCAAAATTCAAAATGAAATAACACCACCGGTTCAACAGGTTCCCGAAAAAACCGCGCCGGCAATTCTTAAAGAACACGACAGCAACTTTATTGAAGGATGGGATGATGACGAAGAAGAGGATCCCATCTCTCAACGCGTTAATATCAAAGTTTTCGGTATCGGAGGCGGCGGTAATAATGCTGTTAACCGTATGTATTTAAACGGAGATAAAAGCGCTACTTTGGTCGCGGTAAATACCGATATAAGAGTACTCCGCTCATCTCCCGTCGAATCAAAAATTGCAATAGGTAAGCATACTACAAAAGGTCATGGTGCGGGAGCAAACCCTGAAAGCGGTAAAAAAGCCGCGGAGGAATCAATCGAATACATAAAACGCAATCTTGAAGGTGTTGACATGCTTTATATTACTGCAGGTATGGGCGGCGGGACCGGAACAGGTGCCTCTCCTGTAATTGCAAATGTTGCCAAAGAAATGGGAATCCTAACAGTTGCAGTTGTAACCAAACCTTTTGAATGTGAAGGTGAATCCCGTATGGCAACTGCAGAAGACGGTATAAACAAACTCCGCGAATGCGTTGACGCACTTATAGTCGTTCCTAATGAACGTCTAAACTCTATTTCGGATAGGCCTCTCCAAATATCCGAGGCGTTTGAAGCTGCAGATGAAATTCTTATTAAAGGCGTTCAAAGTATCTGCCGCCTTATAAATGAGGATAGTTACATAAACCTCGATTTTGCCGATCTTACAACAATACTTAAAAATTCCGGTGATGCTCACATCGGTGTCGGTATTGCATCCGGAGAAAACAAGGCTATGCTTGCCGCCGAACAGGCTATAAACAGCCCTCTACTTGAAACATCTATAAAAGATGCGGACGGAATGATAGTAAGTATTATTTCCAGCGATAAAGTGGCTCTTACCGCCATTACAGAAGCTACAAACAAAATAAGAAAAGAAGCCGCTCCAAATGTTAATCTTATACTTGGATTAAAGTTTGATCCCAATATGGGTGACAATATTGAAATAACTGTAATCGCTACAAAAAGCGGCGGTTTAAAAGAGCATACATTGACAAATTTCGATGTTAATACTAAAGATGATCCCGTCTCTTTGGATAATTTTACATATGATCATGTTTCAGCGGAAACACCTGTTGAAGAAATAAAACAAAGCGATTTTATTGCACCAAAACCAAATGAAGGATTTGCAATACCCGGATATGACATAAAATCAGATTCACTTTTTAAAGATGAAGAGTTCAAGTTGATACAGGGAATTGCAACAAAACGACATGACAAATAATTATAGTTTATATGCCTTATGATATATAACAGCGTAAAACAAGGATAAAATCTTTTTACGATGTTTTCGTTATATTGCTCCATAGATTATTTTTTCTGTATGGTCAGTTTTTAATGTTTTTAATGTCAGAAAGGAACTTATTTTATGATTAATCATTTTAAAGCCTCAGTATCAAAAATAGACGAAGATATTGAAAGAGATCTTAAGATCCAATGCCTTGATCAAAAAAATTTTTATTACGGCGCCATAGCAAATATCGTAAACGGCTACACCGAGCCGAATGCCATTATATTTGCATCTAAACTTATCGGTGCATATTACAATAAATTCTCTAAATGGTATCGGAACAACCTTTTGCTTGAACGTGCAATCATTGCTGCAAAGCATACCATAAAACGCCTAAACGATGACGGTACTCTCGATCTTATGGAAACAAATTTCCATGATCCTACATTTAACGGCTTCTGTATGCACGATGTCGGTCCTGCATTTACGTTGCTTATCCGAGATACACAGCATACAGTTCTTGAAAATGAAATGGAGGCATGTCTTGAAGAGTTTACGCGCCGCTCGGGAGATGCCATTGTAAACGGAGGTTTCCATACGCCGAATCACCGTTGGGTCATCAGCGCCGCTCTTTCATACTGCTACAATATCCTTCACGATGAAAAATATCTGAAACATATAAAAAAGTTTCTTGACAATGAGGGCATAGACTGCGACGCAGACGGAGAATTTTCAGAGCGTAGCGCAGGTATCTACAACATTGTATGCGACAAGTCACTTATAATGATGTCCGAAGAACTCGGTATGCCTGAATTACTTGATCATGTTTCAAGAAACCTTCGTATGATTATGACATATTTTGAACCGGATAATACCATTAATACTCTTAATTCCACGCGTCAAGATTTCGGAAAAGACCCGAGATTCACCGCATATTATGAGCCTTTTCTTAAAATGGCGATTCTGACGGAAGATCCCGAATTTGCCTGGATGGCCGATTACATGCGTTCCCAAGGCGGAGATTGTAATATGATATGGTTTCTCCTCCACCCGGAATACGAAGAAAAACAACTAAGTATCGGAACAAAAAAGCCATGCTTTAACTACGAAAAACTTTATACAGTAAGCGGTATCTTGCGTCAAAGAATAAATGATGCAACACTTACGCTGATAAAAGGCAGACCTCTTTTTGCAAAGTTTCAGTTTAAAAATAAACCTGTATTTTTCCGTTTTGCCGGATCTTTCTTTGGATCTCAAGGACAGTTTTCTCCTCAAACACTTGAAAAAACAGATAACGGATACCGTTTAACATATCACAGGCGCTGGGGTTACATGGGGCCGTTTGATGAAAAACAGAGTTCTCCTTTTTGGAATGATATGGATATTAAAAAACGTCCGTCACTTGGTATGCAAAATTATGACATTATCTTCAATTTCAAACTTACCGACGGAGAGTTAAAAATTGACATTGATGCCTGTACGGAAAATGGCTCCTGCGATAACATTCCATGTAAATTTGAAATTATGTTTAATGCCGGATGTGTTTTTGAAAACGATTCCTCTGCCATAATTGCGCGGGAAGGAGACTATGTATTTCAAAAGGATAATCCGTGCAGCATTACATACGGCGACCATACGAGATTTACCGTTGAAGGCGGATTCTGTGAGCATTATTATGCTAAAAGTATGCGCGGTTCAATCGGTGCGGACGGCAAAGCATTTACAGTCTGCTTCACCGGTTTTACACCTAAGAAAAAGAGCATAAAGATCAAATATTTTAATAACTGAAAGTATAATTAACTTTATATAATATAAAAAGAGTTTTTAGGAAGTCCAGTTCAAACAATAATTTAACTCAAAATAAATTTGAATCCAATTGATTATTCGAAACCGGTAGCGAAAAACAAAAAATTAACGGCGTCAGGGAGTAATATCCTTGACGCCGTTATTATTATAGAAACAATATTTTATTTGGTTACTTAACATTATAATAAATGATTAGCATAAATCAGTCAGACAACCGTTAATGATGGTGATGGTGGTGTCCGTGTCCGCTTTCTTCAAATTCAACATGACACTTTTCTTCGTGGCAATTTTCGCCGACAGTCTCAAGTTCCAGAGTCGCATGCTTTATGCCGTGTTCCTTCAATTCCTCACGGACTTTATCCTTAATTTCTTGACTGTATCCGTCACAGACAATATGCATGGTTGCATAATTATTCTGACCGTCCAGACTCCATATATGTATATGGTGAATTCCGTTTACGCCGTCAATTCCAGAAACATGGCGCTCAATCTCATCAATATCGATTCCGTGCGGAGTCTTTTCAAGGAACAGATCAAGTACTTCTTTTAGATTTTTGACAGCGTTAAACAGAATAAAGCACGCAACACCTATGGACATAACGGAATCGATTACAGAAATATCAGTAAATCTCATTACAAGTGCACCGACAAGAACGACGACCCATCCGAGGACATCTTCAAGCATATGCAGATTTACTGCGCGCTGATTTATGGAATGTCCGCCGCTCGTAAAGTATGCGGCAACAAAATTCACAACAACACCGATAACCGCAAAAATAATCATTCCGTCGTAATTTATCTCAACCGGATTGAAAATTCTCAAAATCGCATTATAGATAACGGCTGCGGAACCGATCAAAAGAATGCATGTGGTAACTACCCCTCCCAATACTGAGTATCTGACATAACCGTAAGTGTATTTTTTATCCGGATCCTTTTTACTCTTTCGTTCAAGAAAATAAGAAATACCGATGCTCATTGCATCTCCCAGATCGTGGATTGCATCTGATATTATGGCCACGCTCATTGTTATAGCACCGCCGATAAACTCAAAAATTGAAAAAGCAAGGTTCAGAATAAAAGCGGTAAAAATTTTTGTTTTTGTTTTCATTGTAATACCTCCGTCTACAGTAATCTTGTACGTTTGTTTCTTAATTTGCTATCTAAAATATTAAAACAATGTTGATACGTATTAAAAAATTAAATTTACAAGTTTATTTTTGAACTAAGAATTTATTATTTTCTTCGTTTATATGTTCAACATGTTTCATTCCCTGCCCGAGCATTGTGCTTACATGGTCATCGGCAAGGGAGTAATATACCGTTTTTCCGTATTTTCTGAAATTAACAAGACTTGCCTGTCTTAGTGTCTTCAATTGATGCGAAACCGCAGAACCCGACATATTCACCGCTTCCGAAATTTCCGAAACACATTTTTCCCCTTCAAAAAGCACATATAATATCTTTAGCCTTGTGGTATCTCCGAAAGCTTTGAAAAGTTCTGCTGCTTTATAAAGTAACTTTTCATCTGTTTTTTCTTTTAACTCTTCTTTTATCATATGCACTCCTTATTTCATTTTATTATTTGAACATATGTTCATATATTCACTATATATCATTAAATTACATTTGTCAATAGTTTTTTGAAAAAATTCAGAAATTTTTTTCTTCAGCCTCAAATATAAATGGAGTTTTTTTCTATTATCCGAAAATTATTGTCAAAAACAATAAAAACCTTTTAAAAAATTCCCTTATCTTCTAAACAATATTAAAAAATAATATTATCCATATAATACTCGGAAATAATGTGTTAATTTGTTAAATAAATGTGAAATATATTCAAAAACACTTGCTTTTTTTAAAAAACTGAGTACAATAAGCATTGTATTAGCACTTAAATACTTTGAGTGCTAAAAAGATTTAATTCGGAGGTAATGAAAAATGATAATTAAACCACTTGCAGACAGAGTTGTAATAAAAATGACCGAGGCTGAAGAAACAACTAAAAGCGGTATTATTCTTGCAGAAAGTGCAAAAGAAAAACCACAGATCGCTGTTGTTGTAGCAGTAGGTCCCGGAGGAGTCGTTGACGGTAAGGAAACCGTTATGACCGTCAAAGTTGGAGACAAAGTTCTAACAAGCAAATACTCCGGAACAGAAGTAAAATGCGACGGTGAAGAATATATTATTGTAAAACAAAACGACATTCTTGCAATAGTCGAATAATTTAAACCTCAAATACTTTGAAAGGATTTTAAATAATATGTCAAAAGAAATTATACATGGAATAGAAGCAAGAAATGCTCTTTTAAAAGGTGTTGATAAACTTGCAGATACAGTAAAAATAACGCTTGGTCCTAAAGGAAGAAATGTTGTTCTTGACAAAAAATACGGTTCTCCCCTCATTACAAACGACGGAGTTTCCATTGCAAAGGAAATTGAACTTGACGATCCTATGGAAAACATGGGAGCACAACTTGTTAAAGAAGTCGCAACAAAGACAAACGATGCAGCCGGTGACGGTACAACAACCGCTACTCTTCTTGCACAAGCCTTTATTCGTGAAGGTATGAAAAATGTAACTGCCGGTGCTAACCCAATGGTCATCCGTAAAGGTATTCAAAAAGCTGTTGACTGTGCTGTAGAATCACTTAAAGCAAATTCCAAAAAGGTAAATGGAACTGATGACATAGCAAGAGTCGGAACAATCTCTGCGGGTGATGAAGTGATAGGCAACCTTATTGCTGACGCAATGAAAAAAGTAACTGCAGACGGAGTTATAACCGTTGAAGAATCAAAATCCGCAGAAACATATTGCGAAGTCGTTGAAGGTATGCAGTTCGACAGAGGTTATATCTCTCCTTACATGGTAACAGACACCGATAAAATGGAAGCTGTTATCGACGACGCTATGCTCCTTATTACTGAAAAGAAAATCTCCAACATTCAGGAACTCCTTCCACTTCTCGAGAGTATGATTCAAAGCGGTATGAGCCATAAACTTGTAATCATTGCCGAAGATGTTGAAGGAGAAGCATTAACTACACTTATTCTTAATAAACTCAAAGGCGTATTTACCGCTGTTGCAGTCAAAGCACCGGGATTTGGTGACCGCAGAAAAGAAATGCTCCGCGATATCGCAATCCTCACCGGCGGAGAGGTCATTTCCGATGATCTCGGCCTTGACCTCAAAACAACAACCGTTCAGATGCTCGGACGCGCAAGACAGGTAAAGATATCAAAGGAAAATACTATTATAGTAGGCGGTGCAGGCAATCCGGATGAAATCAAAAACAGAATAAACCAGATCAAGAGCGCTATTGAGACAACTACCTCAGATTTTGACAGAGAAAAACTTCAGGAAAGACTTGCAAAACTTTCCGGCGGTGTTGCCGTTATTAAAGTCGGCGCCGCTACAGAAACCGAAATGAAAGAAAAGAAACTCCGTATTGAAGATGCTCTCAACGCAACTAAAGCCGCTGTTGAAGAAGGTATCGTTGCAGGAGGCGGAATCTCTTTCCTCAATGTTATCCCACCCGTTAAAAAGCTTCTCGACACCGTCGAAGGCGACGAAAAAGTCGGTGTTCAGATCGTCGCAACCGCACTTGAGGCTCCGGTACGTCAAATTGCCGAAAATGCCGGATTTGAAGGCTCCGTTATAGTTGATAAAGTTATGAGAAGCCGTAAGATCGGTTACGGATTTGACGCCGCAAAAGAAGTTTACACCGATATGGTGGAAGCAGGAATCGTCGACCCAACTAAAGTTTCACGTTTTGCTCTTCAAAATGCTGCATCCATTGCTTCCATAGTTCTTACAACAGAAGCACTTGTTGCAGAAAAGAAAGAGCCCAAGGCTCCTGCGGCTCCCGCACCGGATATGGGCGGAATGTATTAATCTTTTTTAAATAATGAAAATGTATGGCGGTAAGTTTTTAAAAAAATGATCTGACTGCCACTCTACATTTCTTTGTTTAAAATTACAAATAATTAAATATTTAAAAGGTCCTTAATATACTTTTAAACGGTATTTTAAGGTCCTTTTTATTTTGTTTTCATAAAAAGTATACTTTTGCATATATTATAAAAAGAATTTTAATAAAAACTTAATAAGACGTATAAATACTGCCAATATTTTTTGTGAGGTTATATTTATGCCAATCTTTTCAAAAAAAGAGTTTAAAACCTGTTATGATAGATGCGAAATGTTTGCAAAATACATAATAGAAAATAATGCGACTGTAAGAGAAACCGCCGCTTATTTCGGTATCTCAAAATCTACAGTACATAAAGACGTAACCGAAAAACTTTACATGCAAAGTATATCTCTTTATGAAGCGGTCCGAAAAATACTTGATATCAATAAATCAGAAAGACATTTACGCGGTGGAAGTGCAACAAAACGTCGATATGAAAATTTGAAATTATCTAAAAAAAATGTTTAATATTGATAGTTTCCTAACAAAATATTAAAAAGCCTTTTTCTTTTATATTTACAAAATATTGTTGATTTTACTTTTTTATAGTAATATAATTAAATTGAGGATAAAATAATTTAAAGGACGGTGAATTACTTGGTTTCAGAAAACGTCTCAAATCTACCTGCATACCTTTTTCATCAAGGCACAAATTATTTTGCATACGAATATCTTGGTCTTCATTTTACCGACAATAATATTACGGTAAGAGTATGGGCACCAAACGCCTCCTCTGTTTCGCTCGTCGGAGACTTCAATAATTGGAACAAAATTTCCCATATGATGAAGCGTATAACCGAAATGGGTATTTTTGAAATCACAGTAAACAGCAATCTTATCCCATTGGGCAGCACATATAAATTCGCTGTTACTCATAATGGGAAAACCGTGCTGAAATCTGATCCTTACGCTTTTTCTTCGGAAACTCTTGATAAAACCGCCTCAATTGTAATAAAATTTCCTGATTATAAATGGAAAGATGGAAAATGGTTTAAACACAGAAAAAATACGATAAAAGTAACTAAAAATAAAAAATTCTCTACACCTATAAATATTTACGAAGTACATCTTGCTTCTTGGAAAACACGGGACGGCAAAGAAACTACCAATGGTGATGCTTACCTAAATTATCGCGAAATTGCAGAAGATCTTGTTCCTTATGTTAAAAAAATGGGCTATACCCATATTGAACTTATGCCAATAACCGAGTACCCATACGATGCTTCATGGGGATATCAGGTCTGCTCATATTTTGCTCCTACATCACGTTTCGGTACCCCGGAAGACTTTATGTATTTCGTAGACTCTTTTCATAAAAACGGAATTGGAATAATACTTGATTGGGTTCCTGCTCACTTCCCTAAAGATGAACACGGTCTTTACGAATTTGACGGAACCAGGCTTTACGAATATCAAGGCGATGACAGAGTTGAAAATAAGGGTTGGGGAACAAGATATTTTGACGTTGCAAGAAATGAAGTACAGTGTTTCCTTATATCAAGTGCTTTATTTTGGCTTGAAAAATATCATATTGACGGTCTCCGTGTTGATGCTGTTGCATCTATGCTTTATCTTGATTACGACAGGAAACCCGGCGAATGGATACCAAATACCAACGGAGACAATAAAAATCTTGAGGCAATAGCCTTTTTCCAGAAACTTAATACTGAAATTTTTGCCCGACATCCAGATGTCCTTATGATAGCAGAAGAATCGACCGCATGGCAGAAAATAACCGCTCCGGTCTCAGACGGCGGTCTTGGCTTTAATTTCAAATGGAACATGGGATTCGCAAATGATATGTTTTCGTATGTTCAAACCGATCCGTTATTCAGAAAATATCACCACTCTAAATTGAATTTTTCTTTGATGTATGCTTTCAGCGAAAATTTTATTCTCCCCGTCTCTCATGATGAAGTGGTACACGGAAAACTATCTCTCATAAACAAAATGTACGGCTCTTATGAAGACAAATTTAAAGGATTACGCCTGTTCTTTGCACATATGATGGCTCATCCGGGTAAAAAACTTATGTTTATGGGTTGTGAATACGGTCAGTTCAGAGAATGGGATTATAAAAATCAACTTGAATGGTTCATGCTTGGTTTTGAAAAACATGCAAATTTACAAAAATTTTCTGCTGCATTAAATAATTTTTATTTGCAAAACAGTCCCCTTTGGTATGACGATTTTTCCTGGGACGGATTCCGTTGGGTTATTGCCGATGAGGCAAATAAAAATCTTCTCGGGTATATGCGTTTGGCAAAAAATAATAAAAAATTGCTTTGTTTATTCAATTTTTCCGGTGTGGATACCGACAATTATTATTTTACAATTCCAGATTTTTCGGAAAAAACTCCCGGTAAAAAAACAGTTAAGAAAGTACAGAATGTTTGGAAATGCGTTTTCTTTACGGAGGACAAGCAGTTCGGCGGTGAATGCGAAACTCCGTCCGACCTTGTTTTTGAAAACGAAACGGCAGTTCTGAGTCTCCCAAAACTTTCAGCGGCATATTTTGTTCCCGGAAGTTCAGATGATGTTGAAATATAAACTTGTTTCCTAATCATTTAAAAATAATACCGCTATATGCGGACATCAGGAGGTAGGATACTATGATAAAGAAAAAGGAATGTGTTGCAATGTTACTTGCAGGAGGTCAAGGCAGCCGACTTTACACACTTACCGAAAAAACAGCAAAACCTGCTGTTCCATTCGGCGGAAAATACCGGATAATAGATTTTCCTTTATCCAACTGTATAAATTCAAGAATTGATACCGTCGGTGTTCTTACTCAATATCAGCCCCTGGGACTTAACGAATATATTGGAAATGGTGAACCTTGGGATCTCGACAGAGTTTACGGCGGAGTGCGAGTCCTTCCTCCATATCAGGCTCAAAAAAGTGCTTCTTGGTATAAAGGTACCGCAAATGCCATTTACCAAAATATTAACTTTATTGACAGATATGACCCTGATTATGTTTTGATACTTTCCGGCGACCATATATATAAAATGGACTACAATGCAATGTTACAGTATCACAAAGAAAAAAACGCCGCATGTACCATCGCTGTCCTTGAAGTTCCGCTCTCCGAAGCAAGCCGCTTCGGTATCATGAACACAAACGCAGATAACTCCGTATACGAATTTGAAGAAAAACCGAAAAATCCCAAAAGTACAAAGGCCTCAATGGGTATTTACATCTTTAATAAAAAAACTCTTTTTGATTACCTTATTGCCGATGAAAAAGATCCTAAATCTTCAAATGACTTCGGCAAAAACATAATTCCCGCAATGCTTAATTCAGGCGAAAAACTTTTTGCTTACAGTTTTAATGGTTACTGGAAGGATGTCGGAACAATACAAAGCCTTTGGGAAGCCAATATGGACCTTCTTGGAAAAAATCCAAAATTCAACTTATATGACAGATCTTGGAGAATTTATTTCAGAAATAACCCTCTTCCGCCACACTTTATTGGAAAAAGCGGTACCGTCAGCAACTCTATTGTTACTGAAGGATGCGAAATATTTGGCGCTGTTGCAGATTCCGTTCTTTTTAACTCAGTCAAAATCGGTGAGGGTGCAGTCGTTAAAGACAGTATAATATTCCCCGGCTCAGTAATTGAACCAGGGGCAAATGTTGAATATTCAATTGTCGACAGTAATTCAGTCATTTCTGCAGGTGTTCACATAGGTGCACCAAAAGAAAATGCCGACGGTATTACCGTTATAGGCAGCAATCTTAAAATAACAAATAATATGAAAATCCCCATCGCTGCAATGGTAAACGAAAACGCGCTGTCAAATTTTATTTAAAAAATTACTATAAAATAAGGAAAGGATATTATGTTCAGGAAAAGAACATTACGGTCATTAATATGAATGCAGCAGGTATAATTTTTTCGAATCTCCACGACCAAAGAATTACAGAACTTACAAGACAGCGTACAATGGCTTCGATTCCCTTTGCTTGCCGTTATCGCCTCATTGACTTTGCTCTTTCCAATATGGTAAACTCCGATATAACTAACATAAACGTTATTGCTCATTACAACTATCACTCACTTATGGACCATATAGGAACCGGAAAAAACTGGGATCTCGCAAGAAGAACCGGTGGCATTAAAATACTTCCTCCTTACATTACTGCATATGCAAATCATGATAATGCCCTTTACTCAACACGTCTTGAAGCACTTAAAAGCGTTATATTTTCCATATCACATATACAAGAGGAACTTATTGTCCTTTCTGACTGCGATGTCATATGTAACATAGATATTTCAAAACTTATTAAATACCACATCGATTCATCAGCAGATATAACAATGGTAGTCAAGTCTGTAAATTTAAGTTCTTACATTGATGAAAACCACATCATTGTTAAATCTAACAACAAAAAAGAAATAACTGACATAATAACATACCCTGTTGATATTTCCGGACCACAGGATATAAGTTTGAATATTTGGGTCATTCGTAAGGATCTACTTATAACTATGGTAAATGACGCTTTGGCTCACGGATATGTAAGTTTCCATAGAGATATTATCGGGAAAAATATCGGTAAACTCCGTATGCAGGTCTACAATCATAACGAATACAGCGCTGTTATCAGTTCTTTCAATAATTATTATGCAACAAGTATGTCGCTTCTTTCAAACCCGGATATCCGACGTTCTCTTTTTGAAATCGCTGACCGCCCTATATTTACTAAAGTCAGAAACTCTGCTCCTACTAAATATGTCGGAAGTCCTTTGATCACTGACTCGCTTATTGCCGACGGCTGTGTTATTGAAGGAACAGTTGACAATTCAATTTTGTTCAGAGGTGTTAAAGTCGGACAAGGTGCAACTGTAAAAAATTCAATTCTTTTTCAGGATACGGTCATTTCCAACAACGCATATCTTAATTGCGTTGTTACAGACAAAAACGTAGTTATACGTGAAGGTGTCGTCCTATCTGCACACCAAACAATGCCTATTCACATTGAAAAAAACAAGATGATCTAAATACATCACCTGCCAAATAAAAAACTTAACCTAAAACCGGCTATTAACTGTCAAAGTCTCACAGTTAATTTCCTTGTTAAAATTATTAATCTGCATTTTTAATTTCAAGTGCCGTCAAAAACGGCAGAATGGAGAAGATAAATGAGCAAAAATACAAAAGTTTTATTTGTTGCCTCCGAGGCAATGCCCTTCGCTTCAACCGGAGGTCTTGCAGACGTTATAGGTTCGCTTCCTTCTGCACTTGTTAAAAACGGAATAGACGCCAGGGTTATTATACCATATCACAGCTCGGTAAAGAAAAAGAATCTTCCCGAAATTTCCTTTTTGTTTGATTTTTCCGTAAGACTTTCCTGGAGAAACCAGTACTGTGGTGTTTTTACTACTGTCAAAAATGGAATAACTTTTTACTTTATTGACAATGAGTACTATTTCAACAGACCTGCGCTTTACGGAAGTTACGATGACGGAGAACGTTACGCCTTTTTCTGCAAAGCGGTTCTTGACGTACTTCCGAAAATTAATTTTTTCCCGGATATCATTCATACGAATGACTGGCAAGCAGCACTTGCCGGCATATATTTAAAACAGGTATACCGCCGTATCGATTATAACTACCGCCCGATAAAAGTTGTTCATTCTATCCATAATATAGAGTATCAAGGTATATTTGACCATGCAATACTCGGGGACGTATTTGATCTTGCTTCGGAATATGCTTCGATTGTTGATTACAACGGTGCAATAAATCTAACAAAAGGTGCAATAGTTTGCTGTGACAGACTTACGACCGTAAGCCCCACATATGCAAAGGAAATTTCCACTCCTGCTTACTCTGCAGGTCTGCACCATATTATCAATCAGTACTCTTTCAAAACAACCGGCATAATCAACGGTATTGATGAGGATTACTACAACCCCGCAACCGATCCTGACCTTTACAAAACTTATACCGCACCAGACGGAAAAGTTAAAAATAAACTTCCTCTTCAAAAAGATCTGGGTCTTCCTGAAAAAACAGATATCCCGATGGTCGCAATGATAACGCGGCTTACCTCTCATAAAGGGCTTGATCTTGTAACCGCGGTCATTGATGAGTTTTTAAATGACAACGTACAGTTTGTAATACTCGGTACAGGAGATCCCGGATTTGAAAATTTCTTTATCCGACTCGAAGAAAAATATCCGTCTAAAGCCCGGGCAATAATTGCATTTAACAAGGCACTTTCAAAAAAGATATATGCCGCCGCCGATATATTCCTTATGCCGTCAAAGAGTGAACCGTGCGGTCTTGCACAGATGATCGCTTCAAAGTACGGAACAGTACCGGTGGTCAGAGAAACAGGAGGTCTTTTCGACACTATAAAGTATTACAATGATGAAACAGAAGAAGGTAACGGATTTACTTTTGCCCGTTACAATGCTCATGACATGCTATATACGCTCCGTAAAGCAACAGGGCTTTATAATGATTACAAAGACAAATGGAATGCACTTACACGTAAAATAATGAAAATAGATTTTTCATGGAACGTACCGGCAAAGTCATATATTGCTCTTTACAATGACATCCTTACTCCGGAACGGTAATTTTAACCTATAAAATAAAACAGCAAAAGAAACTTTTAAAACAGAAAGGCATATAACTTAATGAATTCCAAAACAGAAAAAAATTCTAAAATCACGAAAAGTTCCGAAAGTAAAATATCGCAAAAAAAAGAAAATTCAAATAACGTCAATCCGGAAATAAAAGAAGCAGTTGAATCTAAACTCAAACGCTATTACGGGATCAGCAACCCATCAGAAGCGACTGAAGAACAAATTTACCGTGCTGTAGTTCTTTCCGTAAAAGATATTCTTTTACGAAAAAGAGCCGAACAGCATAACGCAATTAAGAAAAATAAATCCAGACGTGTATACTATATGTGTATGGAATTTCTTATAGGCCGCTCTTTGAAAAATAACCTTTGCAATCTCGGACTTGACAACACATACCGTTCACTTCTTGCAGAATACGGCTTTGACCTTTCAAAAATTTACGACAAAGAAAGTGATGCCGCTCTCGGAAACGGAGGACTCGGACGCCTCGCCGCATGCTTTATGGACTCACTTACTGCTTTGGATTATCCTGCTACCGGATTTTCCATTTGCTATGAATGCGGTCTTTTCCGTCAAAAGATAGTTGAAGGAACACAGGTAGAACTCCCGGATGTCTGGCTCCCAGAAGGTGAATGCTGGCTTACACCACGTTCAGATAAAACTTATATCGTCAAATTCGGCGGCAAAATTACCGAAACCTGGAAAAACGGCAAACTCGAAATTCAACATGACAATTGCGAAGAAGTCCGGGCAGTTCCCTATGATATGATGGTTTCCGGCGCAGGTGCAGATTTTTGTAACTATATCAGACTTTGGAGAGCATGCAGTGTTATAAACTTTAACATGTCACTTTTCTCTCAAGGTCAGTATATAAGAGCAATGGAACAAAATACGAATACCGAAATAATTTCAAAAGTTCTCTACCCTTCCGACAACCATAATGAAGGTAAACTTTTACGTCTTAATCAACAATATTTCCTCTGCTCCGCTTCTTTACAGTCTATTATTGCCGACCATCTTGCACTCTACGGAACACTTGATAATTTTGCGTCAAAGGTCGCGATCCACCTTAATGATACCCATCCGGCACTCTGTATTCCCGAGCTTATGCGCATACTTATGGACACATATTCTTACTCCTGGGAATCTGCATGGTATATAACGACCAAAGTTTTCACCTATACAAACCACACTGTCATGCCAGAAGCACTTGAACAGTGGAACGAAGACCTGTTCCGCATAAGACTTCCAAGAATTCACGCAATCATATCGGAAATAAACCGTCGTTTCTGTGCTGATCTCTGGAACCTCTACCCCGGTGACTGGGACAGAATATCAAATATGTCAATCATTGCTGACAACAACATCAGAATGGCTAATCTTTCTGTTGTCGGATCTAATAAAGTAAACGGAGTTTCAAAACTTCACTCTGAGATACTCAAAGAAAGTGTATTTCGTAATTTCTACAAAAAGTATCCAGACAAATTCTGTAATGTTACAAACGGTATTGCACATCGTCGCTGGCTATGCTATTCGAACCCGGATCTTGCCTCTCTTCTTGATGAGTGCATAGGACCGGACTATCGCAAAAATCCTGAGGCTTTGAACGGATTTTTAAAGTATCAGGATGATGCGGGCGTTAAAGAACGACTTGAAAAAATAAAGTACGGCAATAAGGTGCGTTTTACCGATTTTGCAAAAAAACGTACCGGCATCTCACTTGATCCGTCATCACTTTTTGACGTTCAGATAAAACGTCTGCACGAATACAAAAGACAACTTCTTAACGCTCTTCGTATTATAAGCCTCTATAATGATCTTCTTGAAAACCCTGATCTTGATATTCAACCTCAAACCTTTATTTTCGGAGCAAAAGCCGCTCCCGGATACGATATGGCAAAAAATATAATAAGACTTATCTGGGCGATATCTGCTGAAATAGAGAAAAATCCGAAAATACGTGAAAAACTCCGTGTGATCTTCATGGAAGATTACAATGTTACCATGGCTGAAGTCCTTATACCTTCCGCAGATATAAGCGAACAGATCTCGCTTGCAGGTAAAGAAGCATCAGGCACAAGTAATATGAAATTTATGATAAACGGCGCAATTACCTGCGGAACAATGGATGGCGCAAATGTCGAAATGCATCAACTTGTCGGAAACGACAATATGTATATCTTCGGTCTCGATGCCAAAGAAGTTGAAGATCTGTGGAAACAGGGTTATCATGCCGCCGATTACTACAGAACAAACCCGCGTATACGTAAAGCTGTTGACCGGCTGTCAATAGGATTCAACGGTATGTCGTTCTCAGATATGCTCCATTATCTTATTATCGGGTACGGGGTTGCAGACCCATATATGTGTCTTGCTGATTTTGAATCCTACTTCAGAACACATGAAACAATGCTTACCGATTATAAAGATAAGCAGAAATGGTATCGCATGTCAGTAAACAATATTGCAAAGGCAGGTTTCTTTGCTGCAGACCGCTCTATAAAAGAATATGCCGATAATATTTGGCACATTTCTCCTGTTAAAACAGACTGAATGCACAGGATTTTTCAGAAAATGTAACACCCGTGCAAAATTTGCTCGGGTGTTACATTTTTATTTTTGCTACTACTCTTTTAAATTTACTTTAAACTCATTAGAATACGGAAAACGGCGTTTTATCAAACTTCCCTAAATTATTTTCTATAACAGTAAATTTTTCAAATTTTCGTGTAATGCTGAATTTGTAATGGTTGGTTTTCTTTTATGATACATTTATTTCATGCTAAACGAAATTTTCCAAAGCAACGTTTTTGATTTCTCCGGGTTACCGTAAATTATAAAATACAGTTTACTTTTTTATAAATAATTTTTATCCGGTATTTACTTATGATTAACAAACCTTCTTTTTATTTTGAAATAATATGTAACGGAAAATATACTCCGTCGGCTGCCTTTCCGGAAAGAGCATCGGTTAAATTCCGATTCTTTGTTTTACGCTCCCTCGGTGCATTTGATTTCCGTGTTTTCATGGAAAACGATGAAAACAGAGAAAAAAAAGAGATAAACTCGGAATGGAGCACTTTAAAAAACGGGTACGATGTTTACGAGTCAGACTTTAAAACGGAAAACGATGCTCTGTATTTTCTTTCTGCCGGATTTAAAAGTTCAGCCGGTTACAAAAATTTTATATTTCCGGACTATTCTGACGCTTTACCTATTACTGTTTATAAAAGTGACTTTAGTACGCCGGATTGGTTGAAAGGCGGCATCATATATCAAATTTTTCCCGATCGCTTTGCAAAAAGTAAGAAAAACAAAACAAAAATCCGTGCTGACGCAGTTTATAAAAGCGACTGGAATAATGATATTCCTGATTATCCTGAAAAACCCGGAGATGATTTTGAAAATAACTGCTTTTTCGGCGGTTCGCTTTACGGAATATGTGAAAACCTTGACTATCTTCTTTCTCTCGGTGTAACAACAATATATTTAAATCCCATCTTCGAAGCGGCCTCAAACCACAAATACGACACCGGCGACTATTTTAAAATAGACGATTCTTTCGGTGGAGAAAAGGCTTTTAAAAAACTAATTTCCGAAATGAAAAAACGTAACATGCATTTGATACTTGACGGTGTTTTTAACCATACCGGAGTCGACAGTGTTTATTTTAATAAATACGGAAGATATGATAGTGTAGGAGCATACCAAAGCAGAAAATCTCCTTATATAAGTTGGTATGATTTCAAAAATTATCCGGATGACTATGCTTGCTGGTGGAATATAAAAATCCTTCCTTCCATAAATAAAACAAGCAGTAGTTTTAAAGACTTTATCTGCGGTAAAAATGGAGTAGTCAGGCATTATCTGAAACTTGGAATTGATGGCTGGAGACTTGATGTTGCTGACGAACTATCAGAAGATTTTCTGAACTCTTTAAGAATTTCTGCTAAAGAAGAAAAATCAGACTCTGTTATAATAGGTGAAGTCTGGGAGGACGCTTCTTACAAAATTGCTTATGGCAACAGAAGAAAATATTTCCGCGGCTATCAACTCGACTCTGTAATGAACTACCCTCTTCGAAACGCCATAATAGATTTCATTATAAGCGGAAACGCTGAATTTATTTCAAAAACCGCTCGTTCACTTTATCTGCATTATCCCAAATCCGTTTCCGACGTCATGATGAATCACCTTGGAACTCATGATACAGAAAGAATACTTAATGTGCTTGCCTGTGACGGCTCCTCATCAATGACAAACAAAGAACTTGCAAGTTATAAAATGAGTGACACGGACCGTACACGCAGTAAAGAACTTTTAAAACTCGCCGCATTTCTTTTATATACTCTTCCCGGCGTCCCGAGCATTTATTACGGCGATGAAACAGGAATGGAAGGCGGTCGGGATCCGTTTAACCGTATGCCTTATCCTTGGAAATATCAAGACACCGAAATGCTTGATTTTTTTAAAACACTTGGCATGTTCCGCCACGAAAACAAAGAATTTTCTGACGGCGTTTTCAATATAATTTACCAAGAACGTGGTCTTTTTATTTATAAAAGAGATGATATTATCTGTGCGGTAAACAGGGGAAAAACGCGTACTGTTTGCTGTAAAAACGCGTTTACAAACATTTATTCTGGTGAAAAATCAACTCTTTGTTCTGACGGGCTTCACCGTATGATACTGGATAAAGACAAGTTTGCAGCATTAAAAAATAATCATAAAGTTATTTAAGCAGTACATTCAATGTCAGGTTAAACTCAAGTA
Source organism: uncultured Clostridia bacterium (assembly GCA_944381115.1). GTDB lineage: Bacteria > Bacillota > Clostridia > Oscillospirales > CAG-272 > SIG673. The sequence continues at coordinate 121,189 of CALWJV010000015.1, read as the reverse complement.
TTTTTATTTCGGATTTACTCTTTCACTAAGCCTCTTTCTTTTTCAAAGGGGCTTTTTGTTTATTATTTTGAAAATTTAGCTGGATTTTTAATTATCGACAAAATATTTAAAATGTTTTTTACTATGCATGTTCAATAAACTTTGTATACTACATAAACAGATTTCAGTATATTATATTTACGTCAGTATCAGAATTATTTTTTAACGAAACATGCCCGGATTTATTGTCTACCAATATATTTATTATACCGTTTTTCCCGGATACGGTACAACTCATTTTCCTGAATACCTTTTTATCAGGACGTACAGTCATGCTCTTTAATCCGTCGGCAGTACGTATACCCATGAAATATTTATACATTATTGTAACCGGAGAACCGCTCCAGGCGTGATTCCTGGTCCCTAATATATAAAAATCTTCCCACAATGTTGAATTTTCATTCATTGCAAGATTATAGTATCTTGACGCCATGCGTTTATATGCATCTTCAAGATACCCCATTTCACACAGAGCCTCAAGTACATAATTTTCCATATAAACAGAACTGTTAAATACGCTTATTAATACATTTTTTATTTTGGGATAATATTCCTCCGGACAAAGCCCGGACAGAACAGCAAGAGCATTTGCCCGGTCGTCTACAAAGCATGATGATGCATAATATGAACCTTTCCAATATTTTTCACCGAAATTCTTTTCAATGCTTTTCATTCTTTCAACAATAAATTCGTCATATTCATGATTTTCAGTTTCGAACGAAATAAACTTCATATACTTCAGTGCCGCATAGTACCATGCGTTTTCGCACACGTCCTCGTCCACATTATATAGATGGTCTGTCCAACGCCAATCTCCTTTCCTTGGCATGACCAATCCGTTATCTCCGATTTTCCACAGTTTAAGATATCTGATACATGGTTCAAAGCATAGCCTGAGTATATCTTTATCTGCAGCATAATTATAATAACTTGAAATTATTCCTCGTGTACTTATTGCGTTAAGCGACTGTGACGGTAATTCGGAATAATTCTCTCCCGGAACGTTCCCGCAAAGTATATCTCCCTTCCGAAGATTAATGAAATCATTTATACACTTTTTCGCCAAAAGCAGTGCGTTTCCATCAAGCACGTACCCGACCTGAGGTAATTGTACAGAAACATCCCCTATCCATTGACCTCTTTCTCTGTCAGGGCAATCCATAAAATTATCCCTCATACAAACATAAAGGGTTCTTATACCTTTTTTGACAGCACGGTTAACAATGTCATTATCACATTCAAACCTTCCTGTTATCTCACAGTTGTAACCGCTTTCACGGTACCAAAACTTCTCTGTTTTCAAAGGTTTACTGAATTCGTAAAATACCTTTTCGCCGTATATATAAAAAACTGTTTCAAAACAGTTTTTTCCCGGTTTGCATGTGTATTCGATACGGTGACCGTGATATATGTGCATTTCATCTCCCGGACCTCCGTTTACGGCATATCTGTCGGTATAAATGCTTATTTTCTCCCCGCCGAGAGCTTCAACACAAAATCCCGGCGTGACCTGTGCGGCATATGGTAGAACGGCAACATATCTGCCTTCGGAAAGTAAAACTTCTTCATACTCTTTCTTTTCGCTGACCTTATGCAGAGGTATCGGTCTTATATAAAGGTCACCGAATTTTGTGTTTTGGTACTCCGTTGCGTTTTCAAAAGAGGAATCATTAAAATCAAGAGCAGTAAAATCTCCGAAATCTTTTTCCGAATCGAACCCGGTGTTATGACCGCCGTATAAGAAAGACGGCTGAGTACCTTCCGTCTTGCAGTAAGCAGGATGTTTTTTGCACAGAAAATCCGAGCCGCTGTATAATCCAAGCGCGGCACATTCGAATATAAATCCCGCATTTTTACTGTCTGTATTGTTTCTTCCGCCGTTTCCGTAGTACCAGCATAACGCGCTTATGACGTTTTCTCCGGGTTTCAGGTATTTTGCGATATCGACTTTGTCACAGTATCCACACCCGGGCATGCTTTCGCGAAAAAGCCCACCTTCAAATACCGCCTCTGTACCATTGATATAAAGCCAATATTTGGTATCTGCACCAATATATGCCTCGCACCTCGGGGGCACTTCACATATAGTGAATTTTTTTCTGAATACTACCCTTGAATCAGGGGTTATATTATCATCGGTCCAAATCCATTTCGCAGACAAACTGATCTTCTCCATTTTCTTTGCACGGCCTCCATATATTCTTTTTCCGGATAAATATATTTTATCACACCGGTCAAGCCGTGTCAATACAAAAAAGATCATTTAAATAAATCAACAATCAATCTAACCTGATGAGCATTATTTTAAATATAAAAGGCTCCGGCCAGAATCGTGATGTTCTGTACGAAGCCTTTTTTCTAATCAGATCATATATTAAAATATCATAATAGGCTCTTGATCTTGCGCTTTTCTTTTTAGTTAAAATGTTATTTTTAAACAGTTTGTATACTCTGTGGGCAATTTTTCCGGAAGTTTTACAGTCAATACACCGAAACTCTGCTCAAACGGAAGTTTATCTCCACCAAGAATTGAAACAGATTTTACTTTTTCCTGTTCTTTAAGCGATTTTATTACTGCAACTCTGTTTTCAGGTACTCTCATCATAAAGGCATAAAGGTTATTATCCTTTGCCGTAAATCTGTAATCCGAACTGTTCCACTGAACCTCATTTTCTTTGAATCCCTCTATAAGTACACGGCTATCCCCCTCTCCGAATACTCTGAAAGGACGCGTTCCGTATATTCCTTCTGACGCCACTTTATTCCATTTTGCTATTTCCTCAAGTATATAAACAGCCCATTCGTCTATGCTACCGTCCGGTTTTTGAAGAATATTAAGCAGCATGGTACCGTTTTTGGATACTATATCTACCAACATTTCGATTATATGTCCAGGCTTTTTGTATGTCTGTCTTGCGTCGTAGAACCAGTTTCCGATACATGTATCAGTCTGCCACGGCTTTTCCTGTATTCCGGGAAGTTGGCTCTTTTCTATGTCGAGAACTCCCACCTTATATATTTTTGGGTCACGGTTTTTCTGTGTGTATACCGCACGGTTCTCGCCGTACTTTTCTATCGACGTGTTGTAAAGACGTGCAACCGCTTCGAGACCGACCCCGTAAAACTCTCCTCCGAAAGGAAGTTCGCTGTCGGAGTACAAAAGATCGGGCTTGAATTTGTCGATCATTTCGTTTATCGACCTTGTCCAGTATTCCATAAACTTTTGGTTTTGGGTGAGCCACGGTGCGTTTCCGGTAGTATGCTCGTAGTTGTCATGATAAAAATCTCTGTATTCAAGGTCGTTTCCGTCATAGGGCACACCGGCATACGGTCCGCTCTTGTCGCATCCTTTATTGGTCTGCCACCAGGAAAAAGATGCCGCAAGATGCTCTGTAAGTCCGAACGGCATTCCGTATTTATCAGACGCAGCCTTCCACATTGAGCAGATGTCTTTTCCGGGTCCGACATTTACGGAGTTCATTCTGTTTACTTTTGAATCGTAGTTGAAGAAGTTATCGTGGTGCGTTGCCTGCGCCACAAAATACCTTGCTCCCGCTTTGTAGTAAAGATCCATAAGTGCATCAGGATCGAATTTTTCGGCTTTCCAAAGTTTACATATATCCTTGTAACCAAACTTTGAAGGATGTCCGTAGTGTCTTACATGGTACTTGTACTGATCGGATCCTTCTATGTACATGTTTTTTGCGTACCAATCGCCGCACATTGGCACCGATTGCGGTCCCCAGTGGCTCCATATTCCGAATTTTACATCGTTGAACCACGCCGGGCACTCGTAACCATATAGTGAATCGAATGTTGCTTCAAATTTTGCTGCCATAGTTATTTCCTCCATAATCGTATATTATTAATATAAAACACATCAGTCTTCCGCCATGTGCTTTATTCTTTTTATCTCAGGCATTTTTTTAAAAACATAAAATTTTTCTGCGGTCTCACCGACGAACTTTTTCTTTTCCGTCTCGCTTAGTTCATCACTGTTCATAACAAAATCAAGGCTCATTCTGTAAGTTATTGCCGTCATCGTTCTCGGATAGTCGCTTCCCCACATAAGTTTGTCAATACCTACCGTTTCAATCGCCGTTTTTATTGCCTTGACGGCGGAATGGTACGGGTAAAACTCGCTGTTGTAAAGCCAGGTTATCCCGCCGCTTTCGATATATATGTTCTTTTTTCTTGCAAGTTTTATCTGGCTGAGCCAATCTCCTCTTCCGGCCATTCCAAAATGTCCTACCGCGATTTTAAGGTCGGTAAAACTTTCCGCAATCTCCGAAAGCATTGCACACTGTCTGTCTCCTTCATCGAGGTCTATCGATATGAATTTTCCGTTTTTTGCGGCAAGTTCAAATACCTTTATATGCTTTAAAAGATTTTTATCGGTCAGTCTTGATGCGCAAATCTTTATGCCGTCAAACCGATCCGTACCAATCTCTGCATTCGGCTCGTAATCTCTGTAAAGACTGCATACCTTTATTCTTCCGTTGAATTTTTTTGCTACCTCTTTAAGATATTCGTCCTGAATACCGTCTATGTACTCCTGTGTTACGACGGCACAGTTTACTCCGGCAAAGTCCATATTCGAAATAAGAAGTTCTGCCGGATTTTCGCCGCTACTCATGTACGGCGGAAGCATCTGCTTTATTTCACCTCCAAAATTGCTCCTCCCGCCACCTATCGCTTTCACCGGCCTTCCATTTACAAAGCCGTTCTGTTTTATCCAAAGATGTGTATGTGCATCAATAATCATAAAATATCTCCGTTATTTTTTATTGTACATCACTTTCAGTATACTTTACTGAAAATTACGGATTTTTTCTATATTAAAATATCTTTCTGAAGTACCTGAAAACGTGACCTTTTCTTATAACTGAAATTATTCTGAAAAATTTATTCGGTTATGACGGTAAACATTCACATTTCTATCAGAAGTTTGCAAAGAGACCCGTCATTTGACACAAGCAAGTCAAACGCCTTTTTGCAATCGTCAACCGGATAAACTCCGCTTATCATTGATGAAATATCCGCTTTTTCCTTTGATACATAATCGATAAGATTGCGGAAATCTTCAGGAAGGCTGTTTCTGCTTCCGTAAATGCTCAGTTCTTTTTTCAGTATTACCGAATGAACAAATGTCGTCGGACGCTTTCCGTTACCGATCAAAATTATGTCTCCTGCAAAAGCCGCCGAATCTATCGCCATAAGAAATGTTTCAGGTGCGCCGCAGGCCTCTATACATACGTCAAAACCGTCCTCGCCGGTTACTTTTGCCGTAAATTCTTTTATGTTTGTTTTCGATGTGTTTACAGTGACGTCTGCTCCGAAATACTTTGCTTTTTCAAGGCGTCCATCAAGCAGATCCGCAGAATAGACTTCGGCACCGCATGACTTTCCTCTGAGTTTTGCGGAGATCAGTGCAAAGAGCCCTATCGGTCCCGCTCCTATTACAAGTATCTTCGGTCTGACTCCCATTTTTTCAAATTTTGAGAAATCTACAAACGATACCGCATGCCAGCCTATCGAGAAAGGTTCAATAAGTGCTAGTGTTTTAAGATCAAGGCCTTTCCCTTTATATATCCTTTCGATCGGCATTGTTATATACTTACGGAAACTGCCGTCACGCTGTACTCCCATCGTCTGATTGTCATGGCAGCAATTTACGTGCCCGCGGCGGCAGGAATAACATATTCCACAGTTGAAATATGGGTTTGCAGTTACGTTCTCACCAACTTCAAGATCGCCTTCATATCCTTCCGGGAGCGATACTATCTGTGCGCTGAACTCATGCCCCGGAATCCTTGGATAAGTTGTAAAAGGCTGATTTCCTGTATAACTCGATACATCCGCTCCGCATATCCCGCAGTATCTGACCTTGAGCAATGCTTCATTTTTTCCGCATTGCGGTAATTCTTCACCGATATTTTCCACCGAAATTTGTCCTGGCTCAGTTATTCTGACAGTTTTCATAATCATAAATCTCCTATACGTCAAAATTATTTACTCGTGCATTTATTATTTTTACTTGATTAATATAAACTTTTTTCCGAAATCATAGCGTAACTCCGTCTTTGAAAATCGCTATATCGCTGAAACCGTTGATTTCATTTCGCGTCCTCTCTCCAGACGAAACGCGTAAAACATAATCAAATAATTCCTTTGCAAGCGCTTTTCTTTCGGCTCCGAATATAAGTGGCGAGGCATCAAAATCTATCCAATTTCTCTTTTTGTCATATAGTTCTTTGTTTGAGGATATTTTTACCGTCGGAACGGGTCCTCCCAACGGAGTCCCGCGGCCTGTCGTGAAAAGTATGATCTGACATCCTACTGCTGCCAGATTTGTTACAGCCACCATATCATTCCCGGGACCGTTAAGAAGATAAAGACCTCCGCTATTCGGCTTATCGCCGTAATCAAGTACTCCGCTTACGGGTGCACTTCCGCTTTTTTGCGTACACCCAAGAGATTTTTCCTCAAGCGTCGAAATCCCCCCTGCCTTATTCCCAGGAGACGGATTTTCATATATTACCTGCCCGTGACTTTCAAAGTAATACTTGAAGTTATTTATGAGTTTTACGATCTTATCAAAGACCTTTTGGTCTTTTGCCCTGTCCATAAGAAGTTTTTCCGCTCCGAACATTTCCGGAACTTCTGTCATTACGGAACAGCCTCCGCTTTGTACCAACAGATCGGAAAAACTTCCAACAAGCGGGTTTGCACTTATTCCGGAGTACCCGTCCGATCCTCCGCATTTAAGGCCTATCGTAAGTTTTGACACCGGACATTTTTCACGCCTGTCCGATTTTACCCTTTCCTTTAACTTATTTACAAGTTTTTCTGCTTCTTCTATTTCGTCCCCGCACTGCTGGCAAAGAAGAAATTCCGTTCTTGTCCTGTCATACTCGCCGAGGATATCTTTGAAACTGTCCATCGTATTGTTTTCGCAACCGAGACCCAAAATAAGAACTCCTCCGTTATTCGGGTTCTTTACCAGACCCGAAAGTATCTTCTGTGTCGTTTTGTGGTCATCTCCGAGTTGCGAACAGCCGTACGGGTGGGTATATGCCGTTATACCGCATCTTGCCGCGATCTTTTGCGCCACTGGGTTTATACATCCGACAAGCGGTATTACGATTATATCGTTTCTTACACCGATGCTTCCGTCAAATCGCCTGTAACCATCAAAATAAACTTCCGCTTCTTTCTCTTCTTTAAATTCAGAAGGATGATATGTATATTCCAATTGTCCCGAAAGATCTGTTTGCATATTGAATGTATGGACCGTATCGCCTTCTTTGATATCCTTTGTTGCGTGACCTATCGGGTAGCCGTATTTGATTATTTTTTCATCCTTTTTTATATCCTTTACGGCAACTTTGAAACCGGTTTCCGTAACTACGGCAACATTGTCCTCCGGACTTATCTTTATTTTACCCATTTAAACCACTCTTCCTTAGGGCTTTCGCTTATAAGTTTGTAACATTCCTCAACTTCCGGTAAAAATACGGAAATATCCTCTCCCCATGTCTTTTCTGACGACAGGATCTTTTTGATATCTGATCTTTGCATGAATCCGGTGACCTCGGGCAGGTCATTCGGTGTTCCCTTTTTATAGAATGCTATAAGTGCTGCTAGAGAAAATGTTAGTGCCGTAGGATTTTTGCCGTTTTGCTCTCTGTATTCCATCATTGTAGGAAGCACGCGTACTTTGAATTTTGACACGGAATTCAGTGCTATTGACATAAGCATATGCTTTATGTAAGGATTTTCAAACCTTTCAAATACGGACGATGCAAAGTTTATATTATCATCGCTTGCTCCTATCGTCGGCAGAATTTCATCGTATATACATTTTTCAAGAAATCTCCTGATGTTTACGTCTTTCATACATTCTCCAACTGTTTTTAGTCCGTAAAGAAGCGCTGCAGGCACCATAGATGTATGAGCACCATTTAAAATCCTTACTTTTCTTTTTTTATATCCGTCTACACAGTCCGTCCATACAACATTTATACCGGATTTCTGAAACGGAAGTTCATTTTCAAAATCCCCCTCTATCACCCAAAGATGAAATATTTCCGCTGTATCGATAAGTCTGTCACCCGGACAAATTTTTGATAGTTGTTCCTTTTCGTTCTCCTCTTTTGGAAAACCGGTACATATTCTATCTACAAGTGTACTGCAAAAACTGTTATTGTCTTTAAGCCATGCTTTGAATCCTTCTCCAAGATTCCATAGGTCTGTATATTTTTCAACACATTTTTTCAGTTCGTCTCCGTTTCTGTCGATAAGTTCACATGAAAGAATTATAAATCCGTTAAGCCCTTTTAGATATCTTCTGTAAAGAAGTACAGTAAGTTTTGCGGGAAATGACTTAGGAGGTGCATCATTGATATTTTCTGTCCCCAGGTATTCTATTCCTGCTTCTGTGGTATTTGATACTATTACTCTGAAATCCGGATTATCAGCCAAATCAAAAAACTCCTGATAATCTGTATAAGGATTTACTGCTCTGCTCACAGATTCAACCAATGTATGTTCACAAACCTCTTTTCCATTCGAGATTCCTCGTAAAAAAAGGTTATATTTTCCTTTTTGCTCGTTTAAAACATTGCAAAGTCCTGTCTGAATTGGCTGCACAACCACAACTTTTCCTTCGTAAGTCCCCATTTTATTCATCACATCAAAAAATTTATCTGCGAAACTTCTGAGAAATCCGCCCTCGCCAAACTGTATGACCGTTTCTTTTATTTTACTTGACATTCGCCATATCCTCCTTAAATATTTATTTCAGTATATCATCCGGTCAAAACCGTCACAGACTTTTTTTCAGTACTTTAAATTTTATAAATCGATTAACTTTACTCAGATTATACATCTCTTTAATGATTTTGTCAAGTACTTGAAAGTTTTTTTATAAATACATAAAACTGAATTTAATTCTCATGGCTCTGTTTATACGCAGCCCCCCACAAAATTTATATACTTTTCTTCTGCTTTTAAAATAATAATTTTTTTACAAATTTCGTTTTTTATTGCCGTATATATTTTTTGATCTGCTTTAAGTTCCTGAAATAATTAATTTGTCGGACTACTTGACAAATTATTTTGCATATGTTATAATGTTAATCGGTTAACTTATTAATTTTGTATGAACGAGGTAGATAAAATGGAAACTTTCGGAACTTACTTTCAAAATGATCCGCAAAATCCCTTATGCTACGGTAAAATAGAAATAGAAAATACTCCAAGACGCAGGCTCAGGACCGAACCGGAAAAAAGCGGTATACTTTGTAAAACAGTCTTTGCCGGTTTTTGCGGGACAGATTATGAACTGATGAAAATGGGAAGAGAAAATAAACTTGACAAAAAATTTCCGGAAGGCAAAAATAGACTCATAAACGGACACGAAGGCGTTGTTTATGTACCGTCCGAAAACAGATTTGCCGTTGTGCTTATCAGAGGTGGAAACAGTTATGATCCCACAAGATTCACAGAAGAAGAATCTTATTTTGAATACGGCTGTGACGGTGCGGACGGGCTTTTTTCCGATTGTAACTACTATAACCCAGATATGTTGCTTCCCATTCCGGAAAATTGTGTGCATAACGGAAAACTCAAAATAAGTGCTGCAAAAAAACTTGTTTTTTCCGATCCATATGCATGCATGCTTTTTCAACTTGAACGTATTGAGGACCTTGGCGAAGCAGACAATTTCCGCGTTGAAATGGCAAAAACCGGTCTACCTGAAAAAGAAGCAAGAAAAAGTGCAGTCAAACATATTTTTGACCGCACCGTAATATTCGGCCTCGGAACGACAGGAATGTTCATCGGCGACCTTATAAAAAAGAAATATCCCACAAGCAACCTGATTTTTGTCGCAAGAAGCGATGAAAATTCACAAAAAGTAAAATTTGCTCTTGAAGTCACAGGTGCACAATATGTAAAAAGTAACTTTGACAGCGACGCCGCTATGGCAAAGGCTATCGAAAACAAACTCGGCGGAAAGGCAACTTTATTTATCGGCACATCCGGAAGCAACATTGAACATCGCATCGCTTTTGAGCAAGGTGTACTCGGATGTAACGGTATCTATGACAGTTTTTCTTTGGGTCCTAAGGTAACATACGACACCATGCCTTTCGGATTTAAAAACCAACTGATTTTCGGATCCATAAATTTCAGACAAAGTCATATGGAAAAAGCTATCAATCTTCTTCCGGAAAGCAGATATGATGAGATTGTAACTCTTATTGACCGTAATGAGTTCACATCAGATCCAATATATGCTTATGAAAACAGAATTTATTCTAAGGGTGCTCCTATGAAAACCGCTGTAATCTGGAACAGTAAATACATTGAATTTTAACATTCTGTAATAAAATACTTCATTCTAAAAAATAGAATGAAGTATTTTATTACAGTTCAGAACTGCATTTTTTCAAATTTCTCTGTAATTCGTATTTAACCGAAAAAATACCGCACAGCAAAACCTTATTTTTTTACTGTGCAGTATTTATCATTAATCAAAAATTTGTTTTAAAACTGTGTTGAATATAATTGTTTTTATTATTTTATCCATCGTATATTTTGGATTTTCAAAAACTTTTATTATCAGCCTGTATATTCAGTTACAGTTATTTTAATTTCAACCACATCATGTGAGGGATAAAATCCACCAAAACTGTAACGGTAAACTACCATGTCAATTTCGTCTCCCGGCTTCAATGTATTTAAGTAAACGGAAAGATTGTTCCCGGTGTAAGATTCTCCGTTGACTTTTAAACTCATAACCCTGTCATCCACCTTAAGTCCGGCAACCGCTGCATCAGAACCGGCTCTGATCTCAGTTACCCAATAAGATTCCCGTGAATCTACTAGCAGATTTGCACCGTATTCAACTTTAAATCCGTGATTAGGCCTTCCCTTTACATAGCCGTAGTTTGTAAGATCCTCTATTATAGGTTTTGCCAAATCTATAGGAATTGCAAATCCTATACCTTCTACCGTTTCATCAGAAATCTTTGCATTTACCACTCCCACAAGTTGACCGCTCATATTAAACATTCCTCCACCTGAGTTACCAGGGTTTACTGCAGCGTTAGTCTGCATGAGTGTCATTGTGTATCCGTCTATCGTAATCTGGCGGTCCTTAGCAGATAAAATTCCGTTTGTTGCAGTTCCGCCAAGTGTACCGAGCGGATTTCCTATTATCAAAACTTCTTCGGCAACCAGTAATTCTTCTGATTTTCCGAGCGATGCAACACTAAGTTCTGACTCTGTCAAAACTTTTATAACTGCAAGATCTGTGTTTTCATCTCTTCCCATTAATATTGCTGAATATTCTGTTCCGTTTGAAAGTGTTACCTTAAAATCATTTCCGTCTTCGACAACATGATTGTTTGTGACTATAAAATATCCGTCATTATTTGTTTCATCCTTTGAAATAATGACACCCGATCCGGAGCCTATTGATGAAGAAATCGCAACAACAGTACTTTCGGTAAGTTGGTAAACTGAAGAAAATTTATAATGTTCTTCCTCACTGACCTGTTCAAGTACAAAATTTCCGTTTTGCAAATGCTCTTTATTTGATGTAACAGTGTTTTCATCTGTGGGGGTCTGTTGAATACCGTTTTCCGGTCCCCCGGACGGATTTTCTAGATCATTTTTTATTTTTTGCAGATTTTGCTGTAGTAACACCGCACAGACAAGTAGTAAAACAACTACTGCAGATCCGATCACACCGAAAAATATATTTTTCTTTTTAATTTTTTTCGGATTTTGCTTCCTGCTTTCAGGGTTGTTTCCGCTATCCCACATCGGTAAATTGCCTGACGTTCTGTTGTAATTATCAAAATATGATTGATCTTTTTGTGTATCGTATTTTGAAAAATATTTTTCTCCGCTTGGTCTGTTAAAACCATTTTCCGGATAAACACCGTTTTCTCCGTACAAGTTTGTTCCCTGTCCTGCTTGATAATTTGCCCAAGATCCCGGCATCGTAGCGTAATCAAATTCCTTATCTCCATTTTCTGTATTGTTTTTTTCGACTTCTGAATTTTTATTGAAATTATTTTCGGAGATATTGGTTTTGTTTTCTGAGTTTTGCGTTTTTTCAGTCTCAGGTGAAAAATAGGATCCGGGAATTTCGTTAAATTTATTTTCAGACCGTTCAAGATTTTCTTTATTTTCTTCGCTCATTTTAACTACTTCCCCCTTTTGTTTTTATAAACATATTATACAATATTTATGTTACATCGATTTGAATAATGTTGAAAAACTTGAAAAAAAGACATAAATTTTTAGCCGTTATTTTTTTAACAAATATTTTCAATAAAATATTATTATTATTTTCATAAAATTTTAAAGCATATAAACTGTTAATTTTTTTATATTTTTTTAAAAAATACTATTGACTTTTTTTAAAAAACTAATATAATATTTTACATGGCATGTGTAAGTATTTTTCAATATATTCAATAAGAAAAAATCAGCAGATACGGTAGATTCGGTAACATCGCGTTTATGTAATAATTATACAACCTTTTTACGTTAAATTCTTTGTTCAAAAATTACCGATAATTTTTTATATGCGGGTATGGCGGAACTGGCAGACGCGCTGGATTCAGGTTCCAGTCTTTTCACGAAGGTACAGGTTCAAGTCCTGCTACCCGCACCATATTGAGTGTTCGTAATTGATGATACGGACACTTTTTCTTTTTCAAATCCGTTATGAACCCACATACCAAACATTAAAAATATGAACCATGAAAAATCGAGGTTCGTATTTTTCTTTAATAAAAATTTTTGGTGATTAATATTATTGGATAATAAATCCGTCAGTTTCATGGATAAGAATTTATTTACTCATTTTTTAGAAAATAATTCTGCCGGCAATACCGTATATATATACTTAAATCCAGGTGCAATTAAAGTGTATGCCATTCTTTCGGTCTTCAATATAATTTGACATGTTTTTAATAGTACAAAAAATTTTATTAAATTTATTTTCTGGCTTGCGTGTTTCCCTTTTTTGTGCACGAAAATACAATTCACAACATATATTCCCTACCAACACTACTGTATTTTGCACCGGCGAGAGTATTGTAAGGCAGTTTTTCCCATGGACTGTTACCTATTATTGACCTGATTGCAAAAATATTTTCCTTTGTATCTGTTATACCGGGGATAAGAGGCGTACGAAAAGTATGATTTATTCCGCTTTGAATTAACCATTCGGCATTTTTAAATATCTTTTCATTACCGGCACCTGTATATTTTTTGTGCATATCGTTGTCCGCAAGTTTTATATCCATATATACATGGTCACATAATTCGGTAACTTTTCTGAATATTTCGCTATCCGCATATCCAGATGTCTCTATTGCGATATTAATTCGTCCTTTTAGTTTTTTTATAAGTTCGATACAAAATTCAAACTGCAAAAGCGGTTCTCCTCCAGACAAAGTCACTCCGCCGCCCGTTTCAATATAAATATCGCTCCTTTTTAGCAATCTTTTTGCAAGCGCTTCACTTTCCCAATCAACTCCTGCTACATCAACAAGATTTTTCGGACAAATATGTAAACACCTTCCAAAAGGTTTGCATTCGTAATGTGAACATGGGCGTTTACACAGCCCACAATTAAGACATCCGTTGCGCCTCAAATACAACTCCTTTTTCGGTGACAATCCCTCCGGATTGTGGCACCAACGGCAACGCAATGGACAACCTTTTAAAAAAACCGTAGTGCGTATACCGTCTCCATCGTTAAGAGCAAAATCTTTTATATCAAATATCAAACCTTTCATACCGAATATTCCTGCCGCATCATAACATGATCCTGATACTCTTTATCAAGTTCAACAAAGTAAGCCGACCAACCCCAAATACGAACTACGAGTTGTTTGTGATCTTCAGGATTTATCTGCGCATCCCTCATCTCATCAAGATCTACTGAATTCAACTGTAACTGATGCCCTCCGCGAACTACAAAATGTTTTATCAACATTGCGACCTTTTTCAAGTTTTCTTCCTTATTGAATATTCCCGCAGCAAATTCAAGTGTCAAGGGCCCTCCGTTGATAACGCGTTTTAGATCCGGTTTTGTAAATGACTCAATATCTGAAATCGGATCAGGTACGCGAGTAAACAGGTTAGGTGAAAAATTAGTGCCGAATGGCTCGCCGCAACGCCTTCCGTCTGCTGTGGCTGACAACTCCCTTGCGTGCCAAATATAGTACATCGCCGTTCCGGTCCCTGCCCTCCATATGCCTCCTAAAGAGTTTTTCTTTCTTTCAAGCGCATCTGCAAATGCATCAAGTATCATACATCCGAATTTGTCGGCATAGTCATCATCCGTCCCCATTTTTGGTGCTTCATATCTAAGCATATGCAATAATTCCGGGTCATTTTTGTAATCTTCATCAAGTGCTCGCAAAAGTCTCTCGGCACTGACTGTTTTTTTATCATAGACATACATTTTTACTGCCGCTAATGCGTCGGCAGCAGAGGCAACTGCACAACCGTGAAGTCCGAAATTATTGTATTTCTTCCCACTTCTGAGTAAATCAAGAAAAGGAGACGGAATGAACCATACGTTTTTTATACTATCCGTAATCCTGTCACACTCTGACTTTATCTCTTTTTTTACTGCATCTATCAATAAATCAAAATTGACTTTTTTTGGTAATTCACGCCTTAATACACGGTCAATTATAAGGGGAAAATTTACTGCTCCTATGTTTGCAATATCATTCCCGACTTTTGGTATAATGAACTCCCAACAGGCGGCAACTACATAATCCACTGCATCGGAATAATCGTAACCAAGCCTTGTCAAACCATCAATAACAATATCATCATTTGAATATTGTGGAAATCCAAGTCCGACCTTTGTAAGTTCGGTACCCTTAAGGTATATTTCAAGAGGTGTATTTTTATTTACCCGGAGATTAATCTTCGGGTCTATCAATTTCAAATTTCTGGACGCTTCAAGGCAAAGTTCGGAAAGTTCATTAAACCCCTCTTTTCCGTTTGCTGTTCTGCCGCCGAGAACCATGCTTTGACCATTATCTCCTTGCTGAACACCTGCATACAAATCGCTGTCTTTATTGAAGGAAATAAAAAAATCTTCTATCAATTCAAGCACACTTTCTTTTGTATATATGCCTTTTTCCATATCTTTTTTAAAATATGGGTACATATACTGGTCAAAACGGCCTACTGTATTGTGGTAATCACCTTCAAGCCAAAGTGCATAATGTAATATTCTGAACATCTGCAAGGCCTCATGAAAATTTTCTGCTCCGTATCTCGGAACTCGTGTAAGTATTTTTACTATATCGGACCTTCCTTGTTCACGTGCTGTTTCAAGATAACCATCACAAAGATAAAACAACGCATCTATAACGCGTTTGCCGTATTCATCTGCACTTTCACGCACCGAAGCAAGTCCGGAAGCAATTATCTTTTCATAATCAAGTGAAAGGTTGGAAACATAACCAAGTTCATGGATATAGTGTTCTTTCTTAATTTCCGACCATTCAGATTCGGTAAATATGTCAGGCTGCTTTTTTATTGTACGTACCATTACAATTTGTTCAAAAGGCATTATACGCGGAGTTTCCCATTGGCACATCAACTCAAATCTCCTTGTCATTCTCTCTACTGGAGTGCATCCCTCAGAACTGAATCTTTCGGCAAGTTCCATCGGAGCATCCTTACGAAACGCCCTATGATTTCGTTCAATTATATAATAGCGGTATAACTGTTCATTCATTTTATTACTTGCTCCTTATAAATTTACATTATCGTTAATGTTATTATATCATATGCTCTTTACATTGTCAAGTACAATATACACATAAATACCTCTATTTTTTTGTTTTAAGTATTATTTATTTTAATTTTAACCACAAAAATTACACACAAATGATTTATAATCATATCATTTATAATATATTTTAAAAATTAACGTTAATGTAAAATAAAATTATTTTCTAAAATCTTATTTACGACGCAACAAGTAAAACATTGGTTGATTGACAAATTAAAAAATTAATGTTATAATTAACTAAAATTGATTTTTATTGGAGGGCACAAGTTGAAAACCCGATTGAAGGATATTGCAAAAACCACCGGATTTTCGGTCAATACTGTCTCGCACGCACTTCGCGACCTGCCGGACATTTCGGAAGAAACAAAAAAAATAATCCGTAGCGTTGCCGACAAACTTGATTATATTCCAAATATCCAAGCCAGTGGATTTAAATCCGGAAAAAGCAAAATGATTTCTATTATTCTGCCCGATATTATTAATCCACATTTTTCCATAGTGTTCCGAGAAATTGAAGACCATTTTAGAAACCAAGGGATTACACCCATTTTTATAAATACAAATGAGCGTGATGCAGATGAAATAAATGCCGTAAGACTATCTATATCCCAGAATGTTGACGGTGTTATCATCTGCCCTGTCCAAAACAGCATTGAAGGTATTAAATTGCTTGAAAAATCAAAAATTCCATTTGTTCTCATCGGCAGGCATTTTGATAACGAGATAAATACAAATTACGTTGTTTGCGATGATATTAACGGGGCTTATATTGCCACAAAATATTTGATAGATAACGGTCACCGCAATATCGCTTGTGTAAGGGTCGGCGGAAAAATATCATCCGATCGTGAACGGTATCTCGGGTATTGCCGTGCTTTAGACGAAGCAGGCATTGAAATTAATAAGGAAAATATTATTAAATTATCAGTACGCGAAAATACAGATAACGTTAAAATTATTGATGAGTTTTTCAAATTCAACAGGAATTGTACTGCTGTACTTTCGTTTAACGATATAATTGCTTATCAAATCATAAGTGTACTTAACAGGTTAAACATAAATGTTCCGAAGGATATTTCTGTTATCGGGTTTGATAATATCTGTTCAGAATATTCATTTCCGCTTATGCTATCATCAGTTAGCATATCGAAGAAAAAAATGGCACATATCGCCTCTGCTCTTCTTACAAAAAAAATGAATACAGACAATTTATCCGACGAAACAGTAAAGGAACATATTATTCTACCTACAAAACTGTATTTACGTGATACAACCAAAAGTAACCAATTATCAACCCATATTCCTTCTTAATTCCCGGATTTAATTTTTTACAAATACATTTCATATACCTGCATAAAATAAAAATTTTATTTTTTAATAAAAAACCTTCAGAAAAATCATAATTTTTCTGAAGGTTTTTTATATAGGGTGATATTTATTTACCAATTTCTGACGAGTCACCCTCAGGCAATAATGTATATTCTGTATTTTTTTGCTTTGGAAAATACCGTTTTATAAAAATGATAACCGCAACACCGAGAATAGGAAATACAGATGAAAAAATCATCCCGGCCTTTATACCGAACTGCTCTGTATTTATCGAAAGCATCTGGCTCATATTAGTTCCCCACTGGCTGACAGAAACCTTATCTACTACTATCCCGAGTGCTTGAGGTGCTACTGAGGCACCAAAATCACCGCCTGCAGCCATTAATGCATAAGCAACTACACCGGGATTATTAATTTTTTCTTCCATCAAAATAAGCGTGCCAGGCCAAAGCATCGAGGTGCAAAATCCGGTAAAAGCACAGGCTACGGCACAAATTATCATGTTATTGGAAAAACCTGCAATAAGATAACATACAGTTGCACCAATCATACCGGCAAGGAGTACATTTGATATGTTTTTACCGTATTTTGCGTACAAAGTACGTCCCGCTCCGAGCAAAATCGCAAAAAGTGCTATACCGACTATATCACCAATTGCTTTTGAAATATTAAGTGCTTTTTCCATATAAACTGAGATCCAGTTGGTCATAGTGTTTTCTGCTGCACTTCCGAGAAAGATACAAATTGCACACAGAAATAGACCAAAATTTCTTACTTTGGCTCTTTCACCTTTATTTTCGTTCGAAATATTAAGTCCAGGAATAGAACATATCCTAAAAAGAATCGCTGAACCTATCGGTAAAGCAACAAAAAACAGCGTTAAAAACATCCAATTTTCAGTCCCGAAAATTTTTATGAACAATGAAGTGACCAATACAACACTGAAAACACCATATGCATACAGCGAGTGAAGGGTACTCATATCCCTTTCCGGTGTTTTTGACGGAATTGCTGCAATAAGCGGACTTAATAGTACTTCGCTGAGTCCTGCGGCGACAGAAAAAATAAAGGTGCCGGTAACAAGACCTAAGTATGCAACATCTGGAAAAAGTGTCGGTACAATTGCATATATGGCAAGTCCTAGAGATGTCAAAACCGGCATTATCCTGATGGTCATCCGAATATTAAAATGCTTTGCAAAAAATGAAAATATTAGATCAATTGCAAGTTGTGTACAAAAGTTTACAAGCACAAGCGTGCCGAGAAGCGTATAAGAAATGTTGTACATTTCCCTGAATGTTGAAAAAAGCATCGGAGGTAAACTGAATACAGATGCACTTGCCAAATATGTATAATAACAACTGAATTTTGTTAATTTATAATTTTGTTCCATGGTATCTCCCTTTATTTCTTACTGTTGAGTTTTTACAGTCAATATACCACATTTTTTTTTAAAAGTCAAGTGTATATTATAAAAACAAATTGTTTTTTTGCTACACGAAAATTTAATAATCTTACTCTCCTTAATAATTTAAAAACTGTTTTTCTTGCAATTTTAAAAGGCGGTGTACATATTTTGTACTTATCCGCCTTACTTTATTTTTTATTCTCCCGGATATTAATTTTTATTATTTTTATTTTCTTTTTCTTATAAGCATTAAGTTTGAGTTTATTCCGGCCTCTGATCAAAGTTACTGTTCCGTTCATTTAACGGTCCTTTTTAAGAGTAAAATCGGCCTTTGAATTACCGACAAGTGCAAAAGAAAGCAAAAACAGCATAGCGCTTTGATACCACATAATTGTGACATCTGCTACCCCTTGGACCATGATCTCAATTATAAAAAGAATACCTATAATAAATGCTTTTCCGTTTCCGGCCTTTTGGCTTTTGAATATTTCCCTGACTAAATATATCCCTAAAAGAAGGTACAGTGCTGTCCCGATTATTCCCACATTTAATAAAGAATCAAAATATATATTGTGTGCGTGATAAGTTATCGCATCTCCTGTAACAGCAAGATTTTCACGGTCTTTCACCAGATAATAAGTCATGGGACCTCTGCCGAGAATCATTGTATATGCGTTTTGCGAAAAAGATCCGAGCGCTTTTTTCCATATTTCTGATCTTACCGAAAATGACGACGCAATTGAGTGCGCCCACGGAAGAAATTCCGGAAAAAACCAGAATCCTGCCCATATTCCTCCAGTAATGCATAATGAAATTAAAAATATTACGTAGTGCTTTGTTAACAAAAGATAAAAAACACAACAGACCATAAATGCCAAAAGTGATGAACGGCTTTCAGTTATAATAAGCGCTGCGCAGTTTAAAAGAAAAAATACTATATAAAATATTTTAGACTGTTTGTACCATGCAGATTTCCCAATTGTTTCTTTTTTGCAAAAAACATTATATCCGCATATTATCAACATCATGGTAACAAGTGTCCCGTAGTAATTTGCATTATACGCAAGTGATACAGGCTTATAATAAATATTACTTCCGTAAAGAAAATATTGAAAAACCGATACAATAAAAAATAAAAGACTGCCTATACAACTGATAACCTGTATCTTCTGGAATCTTTCTTCTGTCATTACACTTTTTGCAAATGCTCCAAGCGTTATTACCATAAAAACACCAAAGGAAATTGCCATCCCGATAAAATTTTTCGCTATGACCGACACCAAAAAAGAGTAACTTCCTATAATTACTCCAAAATAAAACATTTTCTTTTCCCGCATTATTGCTTTAAATGTTTTGGGAATTATAAGCACTGCTACAAGCAGTATTATCATCATTACCGCACTCAAATAAAAATATGACCAAACCGCAACTGCAATCCATAATAAGAGTGCCTCCTCTAATGTTCCGTCTCCAAGTAAACCAAACAGGAAAAATTTTTTAATAATGTTTGCTGATTCTTTTTTCAGTTTTTTTTCGGCATTCATATTTCAACTCCCGGATTTCCTATCCCGGCAAGATATGCAGCATGAACATCTTTCGGGGATCCTTCCATTTTTATAACACCGTCATTTATCCAGTAACTTTTATCGCATATTTCCTCTATCTGATCAAGAGAGTGGCTTACTATGACTATCGTTTTACCGCGCTCCTTTATCGCTTTAAGTTCGTTGAAACACTTATTTTGAAATTCTCCGTCTCCTACGGCAAGAATTTCGTCTATAAGAAGTATTTCGGCATCTACATTTATTGCAACGGAAAATCCCAGCCTCATATACATACCTGATGAATAGGTACGTACTGGGGTATCTATATACTTTCTAAGCCCCGAAAATTCAATTATATTTTCAAGACGTTTATCTATTTCTTTTTTTGAAAGACCGTATATCGCGGCATTTGTATATATATTTTCTCTCCCGGTCATATCAGGATGAAAACCTGCACCGAGTTCTATAAGACCGGAAATGCGTCCGCGTGTCGTTATTGTACCTTTATCAGGGTATATTATGCGGCTTATCATTTTAAGGAGCGTGCTTTTTCCGCAGCCGTTATGACCCACAAAGCCTACTGCTTCACCCGGTCTTATCTTAATGCTTATTCCATCAATAACTTTATGCCGTGTATAGTTATTACGGTGTTTAAAAAGAATTTTATCCTTTAATTCTGTTCCTTTGTCCTTGTATACCCTGAAAGATTTATATACATCATCAATTTCTATAAAGTAAGGAACTTCTTTCTTCTCTGTTTCTTTTATTTCCATATATATATATTCTGTTTACTTACTTACGAAAGCCGCTTACATATGTAAGTTACTCACTATTTGAAGTTAATTTCCTTTCATAAGCTATTTTTCCCGAAATATTATTTTTACAAATTTTTCCTTTATACAGTTTTTATTATTTTGCTTAAAAATTTTTTATTTTTTGTAAATCCTTATTTCGTCCGCTGGTTTTCAGTAGACAAACTTTTATAAATCACTATTAAAGTTCTTCGGCAAAACGTCTTTTAAGTTTTGAAAAAGTAATCCAACCTATTATCAATATTATTACACCCATTATCAACGCGGAAACCAGTGTAAATAGGTCAGGGATCTTATGATAATAAAGAATATCTCTGTATGCAGTGATAACGGGAGTCATGGGATTGAGGGAAAATAACACTTTAAACTCCTCCGGAACAATATTGAACCCATAGAGAACAGGAGTAAGATACTGCCAAGCCATCAAAACGATACCGAGTATATGCTCCATGTCACGCAGATAAACGGTTACGGCCGATACTAAAAACGCCATGCCAAGCGCCAATATATATTCTACTGCAAATACAGGAATAAGACATAAAAGTGCCAGCGGATTAAGCGGTGTACCGGAAAAAATAACAACCCCGAATATGACTATAAAGCAAAGCAACATATTTACAAAATTGGTCGTTACTGTTGCTATCGGCAATACTTCCCTTGGAAAATATATTTTTTTTACCATATCTTTATATGCAATTATACACGTTGAGCCTCCCTGTACCGACGATGAAAAAAATATCCACGGTATGAGTGAAACAAACAAAAACAAATAATATTTTTCCTCCGGTTGATTAAGTATTACCGAAAAAACTATACTGTATACACAAAGTTGCAGGAGCGGGTTTATGAATGTCCAGAGAAATCCAAGCACCGAGCCTTTATATCGCCCTCTTAAATCACGGCGTATAAATGCGTTTATCATTTCACGGTAATTGAATATCTCCCTTACACTTTGAAAAAAACCTTCTCCCTGCCCAGTTTTTTTTACCTCAAGTGTCCTATCGTTATTTTTTGTGTTAGAGTCCATCTATTTCTTTCCTTTCGTCAGGATTTAACACCGTCTTTGCACAGTATTTCCATATATGATGCCCGTATTTTTTCCTGCATTATATCAATGTTATAATGCTCTACACAGCGTTTTCTTGCTGCCCTGCCACATTCTTCCCTGAATTCTTCATCGTTTACCAATTTATTTATTGCACATGCAAGTTCATCAGAATTCCCGGGAGACACTGTAAGTCCTGATATTTTATCTATGCTTACTTCCGGTACCGCTGTTGGCAAAGATGTGTTTATTACCGGTTTGCCGTATACCATTGCCTCAATCTGCACAAGACCAAAACACTCTGCACGTGTAACAGACGGAAGCACTAAAATGTCACAATCGGAAAATGCACTCTTTAAATCATTTTCTTCAACAGTTCCGAGAAAATGGACCTTTTCACTTATTCTCAGATTTTCGGTTTGAGCAAACAATTGGTTCTCAAGTTCTCCGCTTCCGATTATAAAAAGTTCCGCTCCGTTTGTTTTTGACATTGCTTCAAGCAAAACATCTACTCCCTTATAAGAAACCAATCTGCCTACAAACAAAAGTTTTATTTTGCTCTTGTCATTCAGTTTTTCGGTAAGTATCGGCTTTTTTTCTGCTTTTTCATATTTTTTTATCGATATGCCGAAAGGAATGACCTCTACCTTTTCCTTATATTTTCCAAGATACTTCGACTGTGCGATAATCGCTTCGCTTGCTACATATATCTTATCTACTTTCCTGAGCATCCATTTCATAAGCGGCTTATAAAAAAACATCAACTTCTTTTGCTTTACAACATCGCTGTGCCACCATACTACCTTTTTTGATTTTTTCCTTCCGCCTGAAAGAAATAACGCAAAATCTGAAAGCGGAAACGGCGCATGTAGTTGAATTATGTCTGCGTCTTTGGACATTTTTCTGAATGCTTTTATATAGTCAAACGACAGTGGCATTGAAAAAAGTTTTCCTGGAGTTTTGGCTTTGTATATCTCTATTCCTTCAAGTGTAAGACAAAGTTCTCTTTCTTTATGCTCTGAGCATACAAGTATTGACATATCCACAACCCCGTGCATGGCTCCCGTTATCGCCTCTGCTACCGTCTCTATCCCTCCTACTACCGGAGTATACCATTTAGCCGCATGAAGCATTTTAATTTTTTTATTTTCAGTACCGGAGGACTGTATCATTTCCTTTTCGGTATTCATATTTCTCCGTTCCGAGCATTTGTATTTTTATTTTTTTTTGTTTCTTTTAAAACGGTTTCATATAATCTGTATAGTTTTTCAGCGGACGCATCCCAATTAAATTGTTTTACATGTTCCTGACCGCATTTTGAAAATTTTTCCCGCGTCTGTGGCTCAGTTGCAAGCCTGTATATTCCTTCTGCTATATCTTTTTCTGATAACGGATCGCAAAGTATCGCATTATCACCCGCTATTTCCGCAAGAGATGTCGAATCAGATGTTAATACGGGAGCACCGCACGCCATTGCCTCTGCAATTGGCAAACCAAACCCTTCATAAAGCGAAGGAAACAAAAATGCAAGACAACCACTGTAAAGTTCTGGTTTTTCTTTTTCATCAACGTATCCCAGAAGTTTTATATTATCCTCTATGTCTTCGTTTTTTATCTTTTCAAGAATTTCGTCATAGTACCATCCAAGTTTACCGCCCAGAACCAATTTAGGAATTTCTTTTCCTTCTTCTTTAAGTCGTTTCACACATTCGGCATATGCGCCGACCATTCTTTTTATATTTTTTCTTGGCTCTATCGTTCCCAAATAAAAAAAGTATTTTTCATACTCAAGGCCTCTTTTTTGCAAAACTTCTTTTATCCTTGTGTATTCTACGTTCCCATTATATAAATTAAAATCTACACCGTTATAAATTACCGCAATTTTTTCCTCTGGAACCCCGTAAAGTTCATTTAGTTCATTTGCGGTAAATTTTGAAACAACTATTATACTGTCTGCTCTTTTAATTGTTTTTTTCATTCTTAATTCAAGAAATTTACGTGTTTTAAGCGTAACAGTTTCAGGGTAACGCTTAAACGCAAGATCATGAATTGTACAAACCTTTTTACCTTTTACTCCAACAGGAATAATAAAATTAAAAAAATGAGTCAGATCGTTTTTCCCACCGAAAAATATTCTGTATGGCAAGGGAAAAAACGTATTTATTATTTTGTACAGTCCCGATGATAAAAGCGGAAATGCCTTTACTTTTACATTTTCACCTGTTCTCTCCCTTATTCTTTTCTTTTTTTCCTTAGTTGATCTTAATGAAAAAAATGTGAAAAGGTATTCGTTTTCGGGATACTCTTTAATCATTCGCTTGCAGAGTTCTATTTCAACCATACCTATACCGGTAGGCTGTAGAGCACATATTGGCTCTGCATCAAAATTTATTTTCATAAATACTCCGGCGCATCTATAAACTGCTTTGTTGCATCCTTGATTTTTTGTGCATAATTTTTATGACATACAAGTAGTGCGTTCCCCGATTCTACTATCACTAAATCCGAAACCCCAAGAACCGCAACCGCTTTCCCTTCCGGTACCTCGATTATGTTGCCGGTGCTTTCCAATGACGCAACTGTTCCGGTGACATAGTTTCCGTTTTCATCCGGTTTTTGAATCTCAGGTATTGCTGCCCATGTTCCTACATCGTTCCAATCAAATGTCGACTGCACGGTAACGCTCCCTCTTATGTGCTCCATAACCGCATAGTCTATGGAAATCGGCTCCATTTTTTCAAACATTTGGCGTGTTACTGCCTGTTCGTTCTTTTTTCCTATGTTTTTACCTATTGAAACAAGGCATGTGCTATTGTGAGGATGAAACCGTTTTATGCAACGAAGCATATAACTTACAGGAAATACAAACATTCCGGCATTCCAGAGATAACTCCCGGACGCTATATATCTTACTGCTGTTTTATGTTCGGGTTTTTCAACAAACCTTCCCATTTTCCATGCAAGTTCGACATTTTCCACAGGTTTATTCTTATGAATTTTTATGTATCCGAATCCTGTTTCCGGTCTTGTCGGTGTAATGCCTACAGTTACAATTGTATTATCCCTTTCCGCAATTTCACAACACTTATTAAGATCGGATACAAATGCATCCACGTTCTTTATTACATGATCCGACGGAACAACCATCATTATGGCATCCCCGTATCTTTTTTTTATAATTTGGGCTGAATATCCTATACATGCCGTTGTATTTTTACTCATTGGCTCACATATAATATTTTCCACAGGAATATCGGGAAGAAATTTTCTTGTTATATCAAAGTAATCACTTCCCGTAACTATATATATATTTTTTATGTCGATCAGCATCTTCATTCTGTTTACAGCAGAAACTATGAGTGCTTCTTTTTCTCCGCAAAGAGAAAGAAACTGTTTCGGTTTGTCTTTACGGCTCTTCGGCCATAAACGCTCCCCTCTGCCTCCCGCCATTATTACCGCTACTTTTTCCATTTTTATTTTTCCTTACTTTATCAAGCATTACTTTTTATTTAATTATAATTGTTATATTTTGTCTTATTTTAGCAATTAACGACATTTATTGCTAATATAGAACACATTTAAACATAATTGCACTGATTCTTGCTATTAACAAAGTAATTTATAGTTTTACATCTTTTTTTATTTCATCCAGAATTTTTTCTGATTCTTTCTCCGACCTTCCTCTTGCAAAAAGATATGCTTTTATCTTCGGCTCTGTTCCCGAAGGGCGTACTATAACTTTATACCCGTCTTTTGTACGGTATTCAAGTACATCCGAATCAGGAAGTTTTGTATCTGAGTTGTATTCTCCGTCTTTAAGCCCTGTTTTGTGATAATCTATTATCTTTACAACAGCACTGTTTGCAAACGACTTAGGAGGATCGATTCTGAGTTTTCTTATAATTTCCTGCATCTTTTTCGCCCCATCTGCTCCCTCATAAGAAAAACTCAGCAGTCCCTCTACATGATACCCGTATTTTTTGCAAAGTTCATCAAATACCTCTAAAAGCGTCTTTCCCTGTTTTTTATAATAAAGTGCCATTTCGGCAACAAGCATGGAGGCATTTACCCCGTCTTTATCTCTTACATAACCGCCGGAAAGATATCCGCAACTTTCCTCAAATCCAAATAAATAATCATCTTCTCTGTTTTCGTTTTCAAGAAGTGCTATCTGCTCACCTATATACTTAAAACCGGTAAGAACACGGCGCAGTTCAACACCGTTTGCTTCGGCAACACTATCAGCCATAACTGTCGAGACTATTGTTGTTACGACTATTGGTTTTTTCGGAAATATACCAAGTTCCTTTTTGCGTTTTGCAATATAATCAATAAGAAGTATTCCCGTCTGATTTCCGGAAAGCGCTTTATATCCTCCTTTACCGTCCTTTACGGCAATACGGCATCTATCACAGTCCGGATCAGTCGCAATCATTAAATCTGCATTCGTTTTCTCACAAAGTTTCAGTGCAAGTACCAATGCCTCCGGATTCTCCGGGTTCGGGTACGGACAGGTTGGAAAGTTTCCGTCAGGCATTTCCTGTTCTTTAACAACTGACACATTATAATTCTTATTACTGCACAGTACATCTGTAACACATCTTCTTCCTGCTCCGTTAAGCGGGGTATATACAATATTTAATTTCTCGCTTTCCGCAACAGTCTCATTAAAAAGCGATTCTTTTTTTACTTCGGAAATAAATGCGTTAAATACTTCATCGCCTATAAGTATAATTAATCCTTTTGATACGGCGTCATCATAATCTAATGTCTTTACGTCCTTAAATATATCAGTATTTCCAATTTCCTCAAGTATTGAATCTGCTATTGCGGGACCTATCTGACATCCGTCGTTTCCATATACCTTATAACCATTATAAATTGCCGGATTATGACTTGCGGTAACACATATTCCGGCATCACATCCGTAATATCTTACTGCAAAAGAAAGCGCCGGAGTTGGAGCAAGTTCGGAATATACAAATACTGTTATTCCGTTTGCAGCCAATATTGATGCAGCCCTTTTGGTAAAAAGTTCTCCTTTGTTTCTGCTGTCATACGCTATCGCTACAGAAAGTTTCTTCTTCGTTCTGTTATTTTTTATAAGAGAATTTGCCAAACCCTGGGTTGCTCTTCCGACGGTATATATATTCATTCTGTTTGTTCCGGCTCCAATAATTCCTCTAAGCCCTCCTGTGCCGAACGTAAGATCACATCTGAAACGCTCGAAAACTGCTTTTTCGTCACCTGCTATATCGTTAAGTTCTTTTTGAATATCCTCATCTAATGTTGCATATTTTTTCCATTCATTATAAATATCCATTAAAATCTCCGTTCTGCCGTATTATGGCATAAATTCTTAGTTATGTTGAAAAAACTTTGTGATTTGTTTTTTCATTATATAAATCAAAATTTTTTCAAAACGGTCCTTTGCAAAACGTATATCTTACAAAAAAATTTTCACAGATCAATTTGCAAATAATTTAAAAATTTCTTTGGTACTCTTACTATAAAAATTTATTATTGTTTCTAACTTCTTCTGATTTTTATTATACCCTGACAAAGCATACAAATTCATAAAATCAATAACCATTAGGTTTAGTTTTTATGACTGACCTTTGTAATTGTATTTTGCTTTGTATTAACTGTTAAATATTTACATTTTTACGTATTGCTTTTATATTATAATATATTTTTATTATAATAATTACGTTTTTTTGTTAACATTATGTTACAGACATTCAAAATATCCAGGTCATTTTTCTTTTTTCGGTAAAAAAATCATAATTTTCATTGTTTTTTTTTATATTTTAAAATTCCGTATTAAAATTTAAATTATTTTACTTTTTTTATTTTTTGCCCCCAAAAAATTGATTTTTAAGTTACAATATTTTTATAAAAAAATAAAAAGCCCTTGCAGATCTGCAAGGGCTTTTTCATTTCGCTATGCTAATTCTATTATTGTTTTAAGTTCTTCTGTAAGGGCGTTGTATATTCCGTTACCGTTCGGAGATACAGATTCATACTTTGACATAAATGAGTTATTATCTCCCTGCATTGTCTCACTTATAACCGATTTAATACTTTTTAAATCAAGTGCAAGCGATATATCAAATATGCGGTTCTCAAATATCAAATCAAGCATTTCAACAGATTCATCATCACGAACTGCTTTTCTTTTAAGAACTGTCTCATAATAAGCGTATGTGAGAGAAGCTTTCTCTCCGCTATTATCATCATACTCTGAACTTGAATAGTATGCAAGAGCCTCAAGAATATATGAAGAAAATTCAGCCTGGCTTGCATTACCTACATTAGGAATGACATAACAGTCAGCATAGCCGTACTGAATTGTATTACCGTAATCTGTAATGTTATTATTAAGTTTTGGCATCGGAAGTATTCCGAACTCACTTTCCATCTCTCTGATAAGACCTATCGTTCCTACATGGCATATAAAGAAAAGGGAACGGTCAGCCATAAACATAGGACGGATAAATTCCGCATACATATCCTGCCCGCCAGAGTCAATATGTTCAGCAACAAGAAGCCAAGATTGGTTAGGATTTTCGCCTCCCATAAAATTAAATACTGTGTCAACTGCAGCATAAAGAGCATCTGCTCCCACTTCTCTGACCTTCATAGGATCATTTTCGTCGAGTTTTGTTATGGTATAATTATTTGCTACCATAAGTGCCTCGGCAACTTCCCATTGAACGGTAAGTCCGTACCTTCCGCCTCCGGTATAGTTTTTATCGTAAATGTGAATTCCCTCTGTTTGTTCCTCACGGGAAAATTCCTGTGCATAAGATTTCATACGATCTATCGTCCATCCGCCGCTTTTTCCGTTACCGTCTTTTACAAGGTTATAAATGACCTGAGAATCATATTGTTCTTCGAATATTTTTTTGTTAAAAAGAACAACCCATGTTGCATCGTCATCGACAGTACATACGTCTCCAAGACCAAAATATGCTCCGTCATAAAGAAGAAGTGACTCAGTTATACCGTCATCCCACCATGGTTGCGAAAGGTCTATGTATCTCTCTTCATTAAGATCCAAAAGGTACCCGGTAAGAGCAAGCGTTAAAGCATTTTTAAGATCAAGTCTGAATACGCTGTAATCATCGTTCATCTGCTGGCAAAGCGTGGTTGCCCTCTTGGCAAGTTCACCTGATGCCACTTTATCTCTTGCTATTGAAACACCGAAATATCTTTTTATTTTATTATTTCTTTCTTCAACAGATTTTGTTATGGCCTCATCACCCAGTTCCTCATTTGGAACAAGATCAACTATATTCCACGCCTGATTTGCCTGTCTGTCTTCACGGGTAAGAACATTGAATTTTTTTCCGCCGTAAATATTTTGCTTTCCATCAAACGACGGCGGCAAATCATCTTCAGCGTTTACGTTCACATTATCGTCATCATCGTTATTACGACAACCGGTAACAAAGAGAGGAAGAACCGCCATAGCAAAAACAAGCAGAAAAATAAGAAGTCTTCTTTTTTTGTTCATTACTTTACTCCTTTATATAGTAATTTTCTACATATACAGTTTATCATAAAAAAAATTATTTTTTGTTAATAAACTATAAAATTTGCATAAACGCAGTAATTTTCTTACATATTAACTAAAAATCTCTTCGATTTTTTGTGAACAACAACTGTTTTTGATTTAAATATTTATTTAAGTTCTTTTTTAATTATGTTTTTTATTTCAATATTTTTATTTTTCTTATTTATGTATACTTCTTTTAAAACCTGAATCCTATAGACTCAAGATATTTCTTGCTGTTTTCAAGACATTTAAATGGGTCCGGCTCGTCATCGAAAGTTTTGTCCTGCTCAATAAGGACGTATTCTGTACCTGCTTTTTCAAGAGCCTCGCCTATCAATGCAAAATCAAGTATACCGTCACCGCACCATGTAAATCGAGGCTCACCGGTTTCTGTTATCTTCATGTCTTTAAAATGAACACACGGTAACCTGCCTGCAAGACGGTTTATCTCGTCCACCGGATCATATCCTCCGGCTTTTACCCAATATGTATCAAGTGTAAATCCCATTTCATCCGGTAAAAACGAATCCGAAAGAAATTTCATATAATGATCGCCGTTTCTCGCTTTATTTAAATATTCCTGTGAATGATTGTGATACATAAAGTAGCATCCTGCGTTTTTAATTCTTTCCGCTACGGGCTTTGCTTTAGTCACAAATTCATCGAAAAAAACAGGAAACTTTTCTGTTTCTTTTGTCCAAAGATTCGGAAGTCCTCCTAATCCTATATATTTACATCCGAAAATTTTGTGATCTGCTATTACTTTATCGGTATCATTCATAAGCCTGTCATATGGAATATGGGTCAATACACAGGTAAGTCCGTTTTTCTTTAGTTCCTCCTTAAGCCATTCTCCTTCATAATCACATGTCCCTGAAACCTGAATGACTGTGTATCCCATATCTGATATCTTTTTCAGCGTTTCCGAAAAGGATTTCAAATCTTTACAATATCGGTTTACAGTATAAAGTTGCGCTCCTACTATCATTTCAATTTCCCCCATGGTTATTTTATTATTTTCCCGAAATAAATATACTAAAATTTTTTTTATTTGTCAAGCAAAAAATTAAATTTACTTACATAAAATAAATCAAACTGCACATAATCTAATCAAAGGGAAAATCCCTTATTTTAAAGTTAAGGAGAAAAATCATGGAATACAAAAACGGATGTTGCAGCAGCGATAGTTGCGATATTGCAAACAAATCTATAGGATGTACTGTTACTCAGTGCGAACATCACTGCAAAAATGAAAATTACTGCTCTCTTTCCAAGATCGAAGTAGTAACACACGAGTCTAATCCCACTGCTATACAGTGTACTGACTGTTCTTCTTTCAAACTTAGAAGTTAACCTAAAAAACCGCCCCATGTTAAAACTTACATGTGGCGGTTTTTTTTCGCAATTTTTAAATACCGCAATTATCTTCAGCAACGAACATATTTTTATTGTCGCTTTTCAAAAACTATTTCTTACGGTCTTTTGATTATTTTTACTTTATCACCGTTTGAAACACCGGCAGCGTTTGCGTCATCTGTATCTATATGCATCTCAAGTCTGAAATCTTTATTCACTCTTATCTGCACATCATAGAAAAGACTTCTTCGGATTCCTCCCATTTCAACATCTACATATTCGCCGTCTGAAACACCGTAATGTGCTCCATCCTCAATACTCATATGTATATGGCGATTTGCAATTATACAGCCCTCACTGAGTGTTACTATTCCTTTGGGTCCGATTATAGTTATTGGTGACGATCCTGTAAGGCTTCCTGATTCTCTGACCGGAGGCTTTACTTTTAGTATAAAACTGTCAGTTCTTGATATCTCTACCTGAGACTGCTTTCTTTCAGGCCCTAAAACGCGGACTCCCTCAATAGGTCTCATGGACGGTCCTATTATGGTAAGTTGCTCCTTGCAGGCAAACTGCCCGGGCTGAGAAAGATCCTTTATTTTCGTAAGTTGATAACCTTTTCCGAAAAGAATTTCCACATGTTCTTTTGTAAGATGAATATGTCTGTTGGAAATTCCAACCGAAACATCTCCTTCCGGTGCGGTAATGTCTTTTGCGCCGTTTACAGATGCTATAACCCTTTCAACAAGGCTTTTTATCTCTTGTTCACTGTATTTCATGGTGTTCTCCGTTTTTAGATTTATTCTTTATTTATTTTACCGCAAAAATACCAATTGCTGCATATACCGATAAAATTTATATAATTCTGAAACTGTCAGCCATTACACAGCGACGTTGCCTTGTAAAACTTTTTGCAGAAGTTATTCCTTCTCCTGTCGGACCGGCAATGGTAAACGTGGTATGTCCCTCTCCTCCGAATCCTATTCCTGCGTATGAGGGTGCATTCTTTACAAATATCGTCGTCTCAACTGCTCTCGCAAACGCTGAAAGATTATCTATATTTTTTGAATGCATATGAGCAGTATGCCTGTTTCCGTGTTCTGCCTTTACAGCAAGATCTATTGCCTCTT
Organism: uncultured Clostridia bacterium; assembly: GCA_944381115.1. Lineage (GTDB taxonomy): Bacteria > Bacillota > Clostridia > Oscillospirales > CAG-272 > SIG673. The sequence goes on along the minus strand of CALWJV010000015.1, from coordinate 89,112 downwards.
CAATATTACTTACTCTGACTATCGGGAGTATTGGCATCATAAGTTCATGTTGGACAAAGTCGTGCGAAAATTCTGTTTCGCATATTATGCATCGTACTTCCTTACCAACATTTATCCCTATCTTTGCAAGTATAACATCTGCATCTCTTCCCACACATTCACGGCTTACTACCCTACTCACCTTACCGTTTTTCCCTGTCTTTTCATTAAGTACTATTGGAATAAGTTCATCAGCTTGCTCTTTTGTAATAAGATACGCACCGTTCTTCTGCATTTCGGAAATAAGTTCGTCTGCTATGTTACTAAATGCAAAAACCTCTTTTTCCGCAATACACGGAAGATTATTGTCAAATGTACAACCGTCTATTATATCCTTACCTGCTTTCTTTATATCTGCTGTATCATCAACTATTACAGGAGGATTCCCGGCTCCTGCTCCAATCGCTTTCTTACCTGATGAAAGAACCGCTTTGACAACTCCAGGTCCTCCTGTACATACAAGAAGCTTTATCTTTGGACTTGATTGCATTACGGCTGCCGATTCCATTGTAGGCTTAACCATCGAGCAAACAAGAATTTCCGGTCCTCCTGCCGCTGCCGACGCTCTGTTTATAAGATCCACCGCATAATTTGAAGTAGCGATCGCATTTGGGTGAGGGTTAAATACAACTCCGTTACCCGCCGCTATCATTCCTATTGAATTACAAAGAACAGTTTCCGACGGATTTGTACTCGGAGTTATCGCACCCACAACTCCGAAAGGTGCCATTTCAATAAGTGTCAGCCCGTTGTCTCCGGTTTTTGCATTTGATACTATATCCTCGGTTCCGGGGGTTTTTTCCGCAACAAGTATATGTTTAAGTCTCTTATGCTCGACTTTTCCCATTCCTGTTTCGCTTACTCCGATTTCAGCCATCACAGCAGCCTCTTCTTTTATTAGTTTCCTTATCTCTGTAATGATCTTTTCTCTTTGCTCGACGGTCATGTTTCGTACCGCCTTATACCCTTTCTCCGCTGCATCAATTGCATCGTTCATATCGTTGTATATTCCGATTAACTTTCTGCCGTTATATTCTGTAGAAGAATAGTTGCATTCTTTTCCTGATGAAACACCCTTTATTACATCTTCAACTATTTTCCTGATTTCTGCTTCTGAGATAGCCGCCATTTCAATTGCCAACCTTTCGTTTTTTATTTATTTGTTTTCCTCACTGCTTACTTTTTTTCTTTGCAAATCTTTCAGTATCGAGCGCTATCATATATTCTTCGTCTGTAGGAATAATGTATACTTTTACCTTAGATTCCTTTTTGCTTATTTCAAACGGAATGCCTCTTTGAAAATTTTTATTCTTTTCTTCGTCAAGTTCAATTCCGAGCCAAGACATGTTTTCACATACGTCATGTCTTATATTGTACTGATTTTCACCTATTCCCGCCGTAAATACAAGTGCATCCAATCCGTTCATTTCGGCAATATAAGACCCGATGTATTTTTTTATGCCGTTTGTAAGTATCTTCATTGCAAGTTTTGCTCTTTTATTTCCGTTCTCTGCTGCAACGCAAATATTTCTTAAATCGTTGGATATTCCGGATATTCCCAAAAGTCCACTCTTTTTATTTAATATGTCTTCCATTTCATCTGAGGTATAGCCCTTTGTTTTCATAATATACGTTACCACAGTTGGATCAATTGATCCTGAACGGGTACCCATTGCAATTCCTTCCTGCGGTGTAAATCCCATAGATGTATCTATCGCTTTACCTCCCTGTACCGCAGTTATAGAAGAACCGTTTCCGAGATGACAGGTAATGATTTTCAAATCCTCTATCGGTTTTCCCATTACCTCTGCAAGTTTTCGGCTTACATATCTGTGCGATGTTCCGTGAAATCCGTAACGTCGTATCTTATCTCTTTCATAAAATTCATACGGTATGGGATAGATATACCTCGAGTCTTCCATATCTGAATAAAACGAAGTATCAAATACCGCCACCTGAGGAACGTACGGCATTAGATCAGTACACGCTTTTATTCCGGAAATCGCCGGCGGACCGTGAAGAGGATTTATTGGTATCAGGGTTTCAAGATACTTTATTATACTCTCCGTTATTATTGTAGACTGCTTACATTGCTCTCCTCCGTGTGCGACACGGTGTCCTACAGCGTCTATCTCATTTACAGAATCTATTACCCCATGCTCTTTTGAAACAAGAAGTTCAAGAACTATTTTTAGTGCTGCCTCATGATTTTCAAGGTCCGTCTCTTCAAAATAAGGCTCTGCATTAGTCTTTTTATAAGTAACGATTCCCCCTGCGCCTATTCTTTCACAGTTCCCTTTTGCCAACACTTGTCCGCTTTCCATATTGAAAAGTTGATATTTAAGTGAGGAACTTCCCGCATTAAGTACAAGTATTTTCATCAATATATCCTTTCAAATCAAAGTTGGTCTGTCTTCACGATATTTGCTTATAATTTAAAAAATGTTCTCAACTCCGAGTGTCTTGCAATGTTCTTTCCATTTTTCAGACGGCTCAGAGTCTGTTACAAGTACATCTATGTCTTTAAGTTGACAAACTTTTACAAACGACTTTTTATCAAGTTTTTCATTATCTACGGCAAGTATTTTTCTTTCTGCAGAAGAAAACATTGCCTGTTTTATCAGAGTGTCCATTTCATTGGATTCAGTAACCCCTAGTTCTGTATCCACTCCTTTGCAAGAGCATATTGCAGTATCGACATGATACGAAGATATCATTTTTTCCGCTGAAGTTCCCGTCAGAGCAAGCGCTCCTTCTTTTAACATCCCACCGGTTGAAAGTACCGTAAAATCCGGCTTATCTGCAAGTTCCAAAAGTATTTCTACCGAATTCGTTATTACGGTCATGTTTTTTTTAGTTTTAATTTTTTTTATAATATATATTGCAGTAGAACTTCCGTCGACCATTATTTTTTCGCCGTCGCTGATCAAAGATGCCACCGTATCCGCTATTTTCTGTTTCTTGTCTACGTTTACGCCGAAACGTATTTTATATGGAAGATCATGTGCGTTATTTTGTACCGCTACCGCCCCGCCGTAAGTTTTAGACGCTAATCCTTCTTTATCAAGTCGTTCAAGGTCGCGGCGTATAGTTTCTTCGGTCACGTTAAATTCGTTTGCAAGTTCCGCAACTATTACCTTACCGTCGTTACCGAGCCTTGAAAGAATTTCTCTTCTGCGTTCTATGGCAAGCATTACCTTACTCCCGTTTTATTTTAATTACAATATACTGTCCCAGAGTTTTGTGTCCGGTCCTGCTATTACAGAGGTATCAAGTAGTATTCCGTCTTCTACTCCCTGCTTTGCACGCTCTATAGCCGCAGTTACAGCCGATACACTTCCGGTTATAAGAACATAAGATTTTCCGCACATACCTTTTGCAAGTCTTATTTCTATAAGTTCTACAAGTGCTGTCTTTGCCGCAGTATCCGCTGCCACCACAGCTGACGCCGCAGTAAATGTTTCAAGTATACCGAGAGCGCCTTTGCTTTTTATTTCGTTCGCTCCGCATATTGCCGGCTGGACCGATTCGTGGGGAGCGCCGAGGAGAAACTTATCTATAAGCATATTCGGTGCGTAATTTTCCGCCGCTTCAATCGCCGATTTTACGGCGCTGATCTCACCGATTATCGTTGCGAGATATTTGCCGGGACATACGGCTCCTGCCTGTATGACCTCAACATCTGCGGTCTTTAACATTATATCAGTTGCCGTTATACCGGATGCAACCGTTTTGAACTCTATCATTCCGAGAGCTTTTTTCATCTCTTTAAACCTTTCATGAAACATATTTTCTTTTGTTCTCAATATGTACTTATTTAAATTGCCTTTATACTACATTTTTAAACTTGTATACTCATTCGCATCACATCAATATTTTAAAATCATCTTTTACGTGAACGATCTCTGTATAATTCTCAGTATTATTTTCAAAAAACAATATTTTATGTCAAATGTTTTAGTAACAGTTTATTTAATTATAAAATCTTTCAAAAAACCGTTTTACTGTATCTTTTTATTCTTCAAGTTTCTTTATTACAATATATTTTTCAGTAACTTCAGTTACCTTTCCATTTATTGAAGCATGAATGTTTACACCGAGAGCACCTTCATTTGCCAAAGCGACTACGTCTCCTTTTTTGACTTTATCTCCGATTTTAATACATGGCACAGACGGCGCTCCTATATGCTGAGAAAGGAGTATCTTTACCTTATTTGTTTTAAAATTTTCCGCTATTGGTGCAGGTTTATCATATTTTTTAACACCGAGTCTTAACGTAAGTCTTTCAACTGAAACGCGCCTGTGTTCCGAAAGGGGGTCATCAGGAAGCAGGTCAACCGATTGCGGTTTTATTCCGTTTTTCTTTGCCGCCGTTTTGATCTCATCAATAATTGCTCTTGGAGAAAGGTCCTGCGGACAAGAATAAGTTTCACAAAGTCCGCAACCTGAACAATACATCGCTCCAGGTATTATACTTAGATCTCCTTTGCCACCGTTAGAAAAAATTCTCATTACCATATGAGGCTCGACAGGATACCCTGCAACATGCCTTGAACAAAGTTCTGTGCAACTTCTGCATTGACAACATACCGACATTGCACGCTTAAGAGAAATACTCGGATTTCTTTTTTTATTCAATACCGCACTGTGATCGGACGGCAAAACTATTATCGCATTTGTAGTCTTTGTAACCGGATCTCTTTTATTCCCGATTTTCCCCATCATGATCCCGCCAAAAAGTAATGCCGGATCTTCGGTAGTAACACCTCCTGCCGCTTCAATAAGTTCGGAAACTTCCGTTCCTATCGGGACACGGAGCGTTACCGGATTTTTTACTTCTCCGGCAACTGTTACGAATTTTTCGGTAACCGGAATATTATTTATTGCCATTCTGGCATTATAAACCGTTTCAACATTACATACAATCACTCCGACTGATATCGGAAGTGAGCCGGGTCTTACGGTCTTTCCGGTCACATCTTTAATAAGGACCAATTCATCTCCCGCAGGATAAACCGGTTTTAATAAATGAACTGACAGTGACGGATAATTGCCAAGTTCATAACGAACAGCTTCAACAGCATCTTTATAATGCTCTTTTATTGCCACAATACCGTTTTTTGCTCCCGTTGCCTTAACGATCTCCGAAAGCATTTCGAGAATTTCCGCGGCGTATTTTTCCAATACCTGTCGGTGAAGTTTTAAAAGAGGTTCACATTCGGCACAATTAAGTATTACTGTTTCCGCTTTATCCGAAAGCTTTGCATAAGTCGGAAATCCGGCTCCCCCAGCCCCGACGACCCCTTCTTTTCGAAGAAGTTCTTTAAGCTCTGTTAACTCCATAATCTTTTCCTTTATACAATACTGAACTAAATTAAAAGTTTTCAAGATAATTTTTTGTTAAGAAATAATTAGTCAGATCTCAACAATCCCAACGCCACTGTCTATGATTCCGACGATTGCGGCATCAATTGGGGCATTTTCCTGACTAATACCGATTCTTGCGGCGCTTCCGATTGCTACGATCACCTTTTCACCTATACCGGCTCCAATATCATCAACTGCAACGACACGCTGAATTTCTCCTTTTTTCATTTCAGTTTCAACTATCATAAACTTACTGCCGATAAGTTTTTCGTTTTTTCTTGTGGAAACAACACTTCCAACTACTTTTCCTATTAACATTTTTATTTCTCCGATTTTGCATAATAACTTATTTTATCTGCGCATATTTGGACATAATTTTATTATTTTCGAATAAAAGTACCTGTTTATTGTTATTTTTCGTGTACAAATTTCCGCACATAAAACAAGCATCTATCTCATTTTAAAATTTTAATTATTCTATAAATTCCGGTCTCCGGGAAGTTTCTTCACTTTAAAGCGAAAGCCTTCCCGGAAAACGCCGAAAATCAATTACCTTTCATAATAAAAATCAGTTAAGAGAAGGAAGAATCTTTTCAACATCTGCATGAGGACGCGGAATTACGTGTACTGCTATAACTTCTCCGAGTCTTGCCGCCGCTGTGCTTCCCGCTTCGGTTGCTGCTTTAACTGCTCCAACATCGCCTCTTACCATTACCGATACAAGTCCGGATCCGATCTTCTCTGTTCCGATGAGTTCCACATTTGCCGCTTTTACCATTGCATCAGCCGCTTCAATTGCTGCAACAAGACCTCTGGTCTCTACCATTCCAAGTGCTTCGAGTGCCATATCGTTTTTACCTCCTTTTTTATTTCAAATCAGTTAAGAGAAGGAAGGATCTTTTCAACATCTGCATGAGGACGCGGGATTACGTGTACCGCTACGATCTCTCCGAGTCTTGCCGCTGCTGTACTTCCCGCTTCGGTTGCTGCTTTAACTGCTCCAACATCTCCTCTTACCATTACCGATACGAGTCCCGATCCGATCTTTTCCGTTCCGATAAGTTCTACGTTTGCTGCCTTTACCATTGCGTCAGCAGCTTCAATTGCTGCAACGAGTCCTCTAGTTTCTACCATTCCAAGTGCTTCGAGTGCCATAACAAATTACCTCCGTGTTATGTAAATCATTTATTATTTTATTTTTTATTTTTGTTTTTATTTTGAATGCGTTTTGCAGAAAGTTCCACCAGTCTGACGGTTTCCGGATGCGGCCTGGCTATTACTGCGCTTGAACAAGGCTTTTTTATGCACTGAGCATTTGCGTTTTCTACCGCCGCTTTGACCGCAGATACTTTTCCGGTAACAATTATTGTGACGAGTCTGCCGCCAAGCTTTCTTTCCCAAGTAACCAATTTGACATCCGCACTCTTGCACATTATATCAAGTGCATCGATTGCAGCAGTCACACCGCTTACCTCCACAAATCCCAAAGATTCCAATGCTTTTTCCGTTCCTTTCGTTAAACTGTAAAACTTTTTACTTTTTTGTTCTTATTTTTAAAATTATATTTCCAAAATACCGTTATCAGTCATTTGGCATACATAATTATAAATGTTTTTCCTTATTGCTTATCAATCAATAGAAGGAAGGATTTTTTCAACATCTGCATGAGGACGCGGAATTACGTGTACTGCTACGATCTCTCCGAGTTTTGCCGCCGCTGTGCTTCCCGCTTCAGTTGCCGCTTTTACCGCTCCGACATCTCCTCTTACCATTACCGATACGAGTCCCGATCCGATTTTTTCCGTTCCTATAAGTGTAACTTCCGCTGCCTTTACCATTGCATCGGCTGCTTCAATTGCCGCAACAAGACCTCTGGTCTCTACCATTCCAAGTGCTTCAAGTGCCATTTTTATATACCCTAACCTTTCAGTTTTTTTTATAAATTATTTTTATTTTTTATCAAAAGCATTTAATTTAAGCATCTTTTCTGTTGAATGCTCTGTATTGGCTATTATATGCTTTGAAACAACTCCTGTCATTCCGTTTGCCGCTGCTTCGGCTGCATCTATAGCCGCTTTAACATCTTCGACGGTACCTCTGAACTTTATTGCAACTATCAGCGGTACTTCAAGTTTATCGGCATTTGCCGGCTTATTTTTATCAAATGGTTCTACGGTAACATCTGCAGCCTTACATCCTGCATCACATGCAACAAATGCTGTTGCAAGACCGTAAACTTCTATTATTCCTACTGATTTTCCCATTACGTTTCACCGATACTCAGTTTACAATGGCAATTTTAAGTCCTTCCATTTTAAGATTGGTTTCAAGTGCCTCGTTTATCTTTTCAAGCGGGAATTTATGGGTAATGAGTTTTTCCATCGGAAGTCCTATTCCCTTTGCTCTTTTAAGAAAATCAAACGTTGTTACATAGTCACGGAGTGTGTAGACCCATGAACCTACCGTCGTTATCTCCTTGGAGCAGATATCAAAGTGAGGATTTATGGTAGCATCTCCGCCGTTGATGAAAAATCCGAGTTCGCAAAGTCCGCCGCCGTTCCTTATGAACTTATATATGTTTGAGTGTGCAACGGGGGATCCGGTACATTGAAATGCAAAGTCGGCAAGATGTCCGCCGAACGCTTCTTCAACCGCGCCGGCAAGTGCTTCAATCCCTTTATATTCCTTGAAGTTTACCGATCTTGTTGCGCCCATCTCTTTTGCAAATGCAAGGCGCTTCGACTCGCCGTCGACCGCTACTATATTTTCGATTCCCATCGTACGAAGAACCGCTATGCAGATAAGTCCGATAGGACCACATCCCTGAACTACTACTCTGGAATTAAAACGGAGTATACCGGTCGTCTTTGCTCTTTCAACAGCGTGAACAAGTACTGCGCAAGGCTCTATAAGTATTCTGCTGTCGAGGTCAAGGTCGCTTACATTGAATATCGTTGAGCCGCCTCGTACAAGTATGTAATCGGAAAACCAGCCGTTAAGGTGCTTATCGTCATCGGGAAGAAGTCCGTAAACGTCCGCACCTCCGACATTCTGTTTGTTAAGGTCAAACATGGTGATATCCGGATTATCCTTGAATATCATGCAGGTAACTACCTTATCGCCTACTTTAAGAGGCTTTCCTGCGCTGTCTTTTTTGACATTCTTTCCCATTTTTACTATCTCACCGGTTCCTTCGTGTCCGAGAACGACGGGAATAAGCGAGAATGGGTCTCTCTTAAATTCGTGTGCATCGGTTCCGCACACACCGCAGCCCTCGACTTTAACGAGTATATCGTCATCTGTGAGCTCCGGTATCGGGTATTCTTGTATATCGAAGTGCTCCGGCTTTGTGAGCATTGCCACACGGCTTTTTCCCGCACTCGGTGCCGAGGCGGAGGATACCGGGTTTACACCGTTTCCGAGTCCGGCAAGCACATCTCTTACTATCTTTTCGATATCAGCGGATTTTATATCCATTCCGTATTTTCCTTTCGTGAACTTTTTTTGGAGTTTTATCAATATTCTTTGTCTTACAAAATTTCTTCAATATATCGGTTTTGCAGAACGTTTATTTTACTGCATTATTTTTTCAAAATACACTTTTCCAAATGCCGCAAGTTCGGTATCCTGCGCTTCGGTTCCGCCGCTGACTCCCAGCCCGCCTATAATCTCTCCATTTTTTCCGCAAAGAGGTTCTCCGCCTCCGAAGATCACTATCTTTCCGCCATTTGTAAACTGTACTCCATAAAGCTCGCCTCCCGGAGCAGCCAAGACGGAAAGTTTTTTTGTCGAGATTTTTAGTGCGACCGATGTATAAGCCTTGTTCAGCGCCACATCGTAACTTGCTATATACGCATCGTCCATACTTTCGACAAGCTTCGGATTTCCAGCACTGTCAGCAATGCAGACCACTGCTTTGACGCCTTTTTTCACCGCTTCGTTCTGGACGGCCGCAGTAAGTTCTTTTGCAAGTTTAAGTGTCATTTTTTCAGGTGCGATCCTTTGAACTTTTACTCTGTCAAGTGTCTTTTGAACTATCGTTTTTATTTCGTTTTCGGTCATGATCAGAAATTATTTGCCAAGCTGTTCGAGAACGAGTTTTGTGATAAGGGCTACCGTATCGGCATCTGCGCATTTCTTTTCGGAACCGCTTCCTCCGCAACCGTGACAACTGGGCTTACCTGCTTTATAATTTGGGCAGAGATCGGACGGATGTTTACCCTTCATGCCGAACTGACGGCGTATCTCGTAAAGTCTCTGTACCTGAGCGTCTGAAAGCTGCTTCGGACCGCCGAGCATCTTTGATTGGTAAAGGAGCTGAGCGTAAAACTCAACAGACTCCATCTTGTGATAAGCATTGAGAAGAGAATCGGAGAAGGAAAGTGCTCCGTGGTTTGCAAGAAGAACAGCGTCATAATGTTGCAAATACTTGGAAACGGCGTCCGGAATCTCCTCTGTTGACGGTGTGCCGTACTCTGCGATCGGAACGCATCCGAGTGCTATAACCGCCTCAGGCATAATAGGCTCGGTAAGCGGAATACCTGCGATAGCAAAAGATGTTGCATAAAGCGGATGTGCGTGAACAACGCTATTGACATCCGGTCTTTCGCGATAGACTCTCATGTGCATCTTGATCTCGGAAGAGGGTTTGAATCCGGGGTTCGCCTGTATAACTTTTCCCTCTGCGTCTACTTTGCATATGTATTCGGGAGTCATAAAGCCTTTTGAAACTCCGGTAGGTGTGCAGAGAAACTCATTATCGCTGAGTTTTACGGAAATGTTTCCGTCATTTGAAGCGACCATTCCTCTATTGTAGATACGCTTTCCTATGTCGCATATCTGTTTTTTGATTTCGTACTCGTTTACCATTTTTATTTCTCCTTATAAATTATAAATAAACTTTTTATTTTAATTATAAACCATTATATTATTTCTGCTTTCGCAGGTAGGTTTTTAGTTCTTCAACACCTTCTCCGGTATGCGAATCTACTTTGAAAATCCTTTTACATCCAGAAAGGCGAAGCCAGTTTTCCGCTCTGTCCGGCGGACATTTGCTTATTTTTGTCACTATTCCTATCACGTCCCGGTTTATCATGGACGCAACATTCGGAGGAAAGAGCGAATATTCGTCGTCTGCCGATATCAGCATTGCAACCACGTCCGCCTCATACGAGTATATCGCAAGAGCGGCACCGAGTCCGTGTACCTCTGCATATTCTCCGGGAGAATCTATTATCCACCGCCCGTACAGCATATACTGTGTTTTTTCATATTTGATCTCAAGTCCCATAAGGCGCTGTTTCAGTGTCGTTTTTCCGACACCGTGACGTCCTACGAAAAGTGTTTTTTTCATTAAGTCTTGGTTATCCTGCATACCGTAAACCCAAGCGTTTTTTCAACGTATTCCGTCACCGCTTTAAGCGATGCTTCAACTTCTGAATATGTTCCCGTGAGTATTACCGTTCCGCTGAATCTGTCAACAAATCCGAGCGTCGCTCCCGATGACTTAATCGCTATATCAGCAGCTATTATCGCCGTTTCCGCAGGAGTGAATGTTATTATCGCTATCGCGGATTTCGAATACTCCACACTTGGATCAAGTCCGAGTTTTTTGTAAAGTATCTCGTCGGGATTTGCTATTATATGTGCCAGCGTTACCTGTTTTCCGGGTACAAGTTCCTGTATTATCCTTTGTTTGAGCGAATTATCGTAAAATTCTTTTTCAGCCATTGTTTTTCTCCGTCCGGACCGCTGTTTTCAAACACACGCTCCGTTTATTTGCAGAATGCAGATCAGCCGCCTATCTGTGCCTTTATTCCTCTCGACTCTGCGGCTTTCAGAAGCATCTGCATTTTTTCTTTTGTCGGGACTTCTATATGACTCATCGTATACTGTCTTCCGAGTCCCGCATATTTGTCCGATCCTATCCTGTGGTACGGCAGAAGGTGCATTTCTTTTACGGCCCTCAGTGAGACCGCAAAATTCGCTATATCCGATATTTCTTTTTCGGTATCATTGAATGTCGGTATTACCGGCGTTCTTATTATCAGTTTTTTTGCTTCCTTTGCTATATGTACGGCATTTTCAAGTATCAGAGCGTTATCCTTTGTAGTAAACTCCCTGTGCTTTTCCCCGTTCATATGTTTTATATCCATAAGCACCGTATCAACATTTGCTATTATTCGTCTTACAATCTCAAGGTCGGCATATCCGGTGGTTTCTATCGCGGTATTTATTCCCATATCTTTTGAGCATTTTAGCAATGCCTCCGAAAAGTCCGGCTGCCATAGACACTCTCCTCCGGAAAGAGTAAGCCCTCCTCCCGACCGTCTGTAATACACGCGGTCCTTTTCTACCTCTGCCATGACCTCTTCCACCGTGATGTCCTGTCCGACAGGCTTTATCTTTCCGGCGACCGTCATGTCCTGAAACTTCCATTCCTGGCCTTCCGGGTTACAGCACCATCTGCAACGTAGTGGACAGCCTTTCAAAAAGACTATCGTTCTTACTCCCGGTCCGTCGTGTATGGAAAAGCGCTGAATGTTGAATATTCTGCCGCTGACTTTAAGCAGCTCTTTTTCCATCTGATATTTTCCTTTCCGTAGACTTAAAAACCGTGCTGTTCGGTTCGGTTTATGATGTCATCCTGTAAACTCTTGGAAAGAGTCGTAAAGAGTGCCGAGTATCCCGCGACCCTGACAACGAGTGAACGGTATTTATCCGGGTTTTTCTGAGCGTCTTTAAGTGTTTCGCGGCTTACGACATTGAACTGCATATGGCTTCCTTTTTTATCAAAATAACCTCTGACGAGTGCCACAAAACTTTCAAGTCCGTTCTGACCTTCAAGCGCAGACGGATGGAATTTCATGTTGAACAGCGTTCCGTTCGACGCTATGAAATGATCGAGTTTCGATACTGAGTTGGCTGCCGCGGTCGGACCTTTCGTATCTCTTCCCGCAGAAGGTGACACGCCGTCCGCGACAGGAGTATATGCCAGTCTGCCGTCCGGGGTCGCGCCGGTCTGTGCACCGAGCGGAACGTTCGCCGAAACGGGATAAAGTCCTGCCTGAAATGTACCGCCTCTCGGATTTTTGTATTTTTCGACCGGCTTTGTATATGTATAAGCCATCTCTCTTGCAAATGTATCTATCTCTTCAATATCGTTTCCGTATTTGAATATATTTTCGATATCATGACGCAGTGCTTTGTACTTTTTCTTATCCTCTTCGGAGGCTTTGTTCTCTCTGATCGTTTTGTATACAATCCTGATAACGTCTTCGTTTATCTCTCTTCCAGACTCCGCTATCTGTTTAACCACGGTCTCGGTAAGTTTTTCCGCCATTCCGCTGTCCATATCCTCACCGTAGTTGTTTTCAAGTGCCTCTTTGAAGAATGACAATGTATATTTTTTATCGTCAAAAACAAGTTTTTTTATGGCATACATACCGTCGGCAATATTTGCTATTCCGAATCCCTGCGGGCCGGTGAAGTTATATACCGCTCCGCCTTCCTGTACGCTCTTGCCTCTTTTTATGCAGTCATCGACCATCGAAGACTGGAAAGGAAGCGGACATCTTTCGGCGTGTGCCGCGTCTATCGCGTTGTCTGCATTGACAAGTTTTTCAATGAAGAAATCCATCTGCGTCTGATATGCGGCTTTGAACTCCTCGAAAGTCGTCATCTTCGCAACGTCTCCGGTAGAGGGACCTATCTTGACGCCGCCGTCGTATCCGTTCGAAAATACCATTTCAAGCGGACGGCACATATTGAAGAATGCTGCGTCATGCCAGCCGTCTGTTTTGCCCGCTTTCTGCGGTTCAACGCATCCTATTATATTATAATCTCTCGCCTCTTCAAGAGAAAGTCCTCTGTTTTGGAGTGCGGGAATGATCACTTCGTCATTGTAATATGCAGGGAATCCTATACCCGTTCTGGTGAGTTCCGCCGCTCTTATAAGAAACTCGTGCGGGCTGCCGTTCCATACTCTTACCGAGAATGAAGGCTGCGGGAGGAAAACATGCTCGGTCGCCGTTATCGACATAAACGAAAGGTCATTTGTTGCATCGACTCCGTATTTATCCTGACCTCCTGCAATCAGGTTCTGGAAAAGGCTGTAACCTGCAAAGCCTTCCGCAGATGCCGCATCACGGCATTTATTGAGGTCATTGAGTTTTACCCATACACAGTCCATAATTTCCTGTGCAAACTCTCTTGTTATGATACCTTTATCAAGATCTGCTTTATAATAAGGATACATATATTGGTCAAATCTGCCGGGAGAGATCGAATGTCCACTGGATTCTATTTGAAGGAGCATCTGAATGAACCAGAAGCATTGGCAGGCTTCGTAAAAACTATTTGCTCCGTATTCAAGTGGGCCGTTACAATTGGAGGCAATTATCTCAAGCTCTTTTCTGCGTTTGAGATCCTGCGTTCCCTTTGCTTTTTCGGCGGCAAGGACGGAATACCGTTTTGCATATTTTATCGCCGCTCTGCAACTTATTATGACCGCATTCAGAAAATGACTACGCTTTGCGTAATCTGCGTCTCCCTGCGAAAGAGATGCAAGTGCGTCTTCCGCTTCCTTAATTATTCCGTTATATCCGACTGCGAGTACCTTCGGGTAATCGACAGTCAGGTGGCCTACACCGTTGTAGAAATAGTTACCTGGAGTGAATATATTGTGTCTGAATGCCAAAAGCGCTTCGTCCGACATATATGATGTCGCAAGTTCGCTCGTTGTTTTGCCGCCCCAATATTTATAAACTTTACTTAAAGTTTCTTTCGTATCTTCGGATATGTAAAAGGGATCTGCTTTTCTTTTTGCTACAGTATCAAATTCGGATTCAAGCCATTCAAATGAATATTCTGGAAAAACCTGGCACCCTCTCGGTGCTTTTGTAGCAGAACCTACTATAAGTTCGTCTTCCCTTATAACAATAGGAAGATTTTCGAGTATATGTTCAAACGCTTTTGCTCTTCTTGTTATTATTGGTTCGCCTTCCGTTGCTTTATAAGATTCGGTGAGCAGGACCGCTCTGTCCGCCTCGATTTCAGGCATCTTTTCATATAAAGCCTTAACAAGTTTATCTATTCTCGGTGATTTTTCAATCGGCTTTGTGTAGAATTTCATTTCCTAACGAGATCCTTTCTCTGAAATTGTGGTTTTTCGTTGTTTTTTCTTAATTCAAATTTTATCACCATGCATTATATCATATTAATGTACTTTTGTCAATACTTTTTTCTTTATTTTTTTTGTTTTTTGTTGATTTCTCTTTAATCACAACAAAAACAACATTTTTATTACCTTAAAATTTAGTATCAAACAAAAAAAATGTTGTTTTCAAATCAGTGCTTTATTTTACTACTTCAAAAAATTTATTTTTAGTTGCATGGTCGTATTCAAATTTATGCATTAAAAACAGTCTGCAAAAGAAATTTATTTGCAGACTGTTTTCAAATAATATTACGTTATCATTTGAAGTATTGCTTCAATATCTATAAATGAATTTAACATTATACTTATACCGAGTAATACAAGTACAATTATCATGGCAACAGATCCAAAAAATGCCGTCCGCTTTTCTGCCGATGTTAAAAAACTGTCGCCTTTAGGTAAAACAAATTCTTTTTTGTTAAACACTATCTCTAAAACAAACAGCACAATTGCCGCCAACATTAACAAATACACAAGTGAATTCAATATCCCGGAAATCAAAAGCGCCGCTACAGGGCCGTCAATGCTATACGCATTACCTTCCAACACATCATTGTAATTTGTGAAATATAATGATAAAGTTATCAGAAACGAATATAGATTGACTGACATATGTGCCACGATCGACGGAATCAACGACCCCGATTTAACAGCAATATACCCAAATAACAACCCAAGTGCCGTTGCATAAATAATCTGCTGATGGTTTTGATGAAGAAGTCCGAAAAGCAGCCCGGTCACTGTTATTGCATGCCACGAACCGTATTTCAAATGATGCGTTAAAAATATTCCTCTGAAAAGTATCTCTTCAAACAAGGGAGCACCTATTACAACAGCAAAAAAATATATTAAGAGATTCGTTGGTGTACTCGGCAGTGGAGAAACAAGATCATTTACATATATCCCAAATAACTGAATAACTTCAAATATTATGTCTCCCACAAATGAAACCAAATATGTGGCCCCGATTGATATGACGCACCATTTAAATATAAAAAAACCGGAAACCTCAGGCTTTTTAAATAAATTAAATACCTTATGCTTTTGCCCTATATTTGCAATGATTATAACAGCAGGCGCAATAAACACATATTGTATAATAGTTACCACTGTATCAACATTAATATAACCGTTTAAATCAAAGGAAAATACAGTTAATAGGGCAATAAAATTTGTCAGAAACAAATACAGAAGAATTATGACTGCAATGTAGCACGAACTTCTTCTGAGTCCTTTTTGGGCCTCTGTTCTTGCAATATTCATTTCAATATTCTTTCTGTAATAAAACGATTCCCGGCTTTCATTTGGGAGCGGCGCCGATCCTATGAACGCTCCCGGAATTTTTTTTATGGTTTCTTCAAATACGGTTTCACCGTCTCTGTAGGGGTTATATTCTTTGTTTACAACCACAGATGGCTTTAAAAACCAAGGTCTTTCGTCTTTTTTATCTTTATCAAAATCGTTTTCATTATCTGTATCATTTTTTTTATCCTGACCGAAATTATTATCCATATCGCTCCTTTCGCGTTTTCAGCCTAATTTTTATAATCATTTTCTTTCCTTTGGAAGATACGCGACAAGTGTTCTTAGCGTCTTTTTCTTAACTGCATGAATAATGTCGGGAAGTTTGCTTTCAAATACCTTTTGGTGATATTCAATGTTTTCCGACGGAAGTCTGGAAAAAGCAATATTCAAAACATTCTTGATCTCATCGGGATTATATTCATCTAACATTTCTTCGGCATTATTTACATCGTCTTCGCTGAGGAGCACATGTGGGACATTTGGCATAAGAAATTGACAGATTACTGCGCATATAAGTATCGGTACATAAAGGTTTCCGACATCGCTCTCCATATCGTTTGCACGCAAAACTTCAAATGCTATTACTGCTTTTACCTCCTCGCTGTCATAGCAACGGCAAAATTTATTCTCGATAAGCAGATTTGTTAAATACTTTTTGATTCTTACTATTCCGCTTCCTCTGGGAGTAAGTGCCGTTTTGTATCTCGGAACAACGGGGTTTCTATGTGCACCGAAACGTATGTTATACGCCTTTGTAAACGCTCTTATATCTTCGTCAAGCGCTCTGTTATATATATCGGAACCTCCCGGAAGTCTGTTTTTCTTGTTTTTAAAAAGTATAGCGGTGCAATCTGCCATTACCCTTTTAAGAGCAACTCCGCCTGCGTCAAAAAGATAATTTACGGTTTTATTTTGAAGTTCTTCAAATGCCTTCATCGGATCTTCAAAGGATATCAGATATGCGTCTATATTATAAAGAAGCGAGGACATCAGTTCGTTTGCTTTGTCATTTGAAACTGAGGTACTTTTTCCTTTTGTATATTCATCAATAACAAAGGCTAATCCGTTAAAGATCTTTGCTTTTAGTGACTCTTCTTCTTCAGCGCTTATTAATCCGATCTTCTCGGCTTCACAAAGAAGAGATAATGTATATTCGGCATAGTTAAGCCTTGCTCTGTCAATTTTTTTTTCGGCTTCCTCGCCGTAAACCTTTATTTCGTTGTTCACCTGAAAATTCCTCCTTGATCTGACCCTCGGTTATCTCGCAATTCGCACTTTCTTTTCTATAAAAAATCATATATGCAAAATCTTATGGTTTACACTTTTTAATCGTAATAACCTGTCTTTTTTTGCTGCGGGTAACTGTTTTTTTCCCGTATAAAGTTCTCCAGCAGTGCGCTGTCATATATTTTTGATACTTCTCCGCCGCATTCATTTTCAAACAAATACTTCAAAAAATCCAAGACCTCTTCATCACTTACTTTATCGAATGTCTCGCTTTTTATCATGTAAAAACATTCCAGAAGTCCTTCTACAATCTCTGTAAAATTATTTTGACTTACGTATCCGCTGTCGCAAAATGATTCTATTATTTTCTGTACTGCTCCGAGTCCTACCTCTATACGCTCATTTTCTTTGAGCGATTCATACCGGCACTCCGCAATATCAGCGCAATCCTTTTCGGAAAGTGTTATACCGTATTCGGCTGTTTTATCGTTAAGAAGCATCATTTCTTTCGAAATGTATCTCTTTTCAATTTCCGAAATTCCGCCGTTTTGAAATACCGCTAAATAATTCGGCATACTCACACCAACCTTTTTATTAAGTTTTAAATTTACTATTGACAAAAGGCCAAAACTGTGATAAAATAATATCACCTAAGTGATCAAATTTTGTGCATATTAAAATATGAGTATATTATACTACTTTTAAGTTAAAAAGTCAACCCCTTATTGTTAAATAAAACGTAATTTATTCACTTAAGGTTTTAAACGGACATGTCATTTAATTTCGCCTGTCAGAGAGAGACGTATATGCTGAAATCGTCTCAGGTTTGATTTAAATCGATACCACCGTTTTAACTACAATTAAATATTAATTAAGTTAAACATCGGGTGGAACCGTGTAAAGCGCCGTCTTTGCACCCCGTACTTTCTGTACTGCGGGTCAATGGCGTTTTTTATTATTTACAGTAAAATATACTCTTGATTTAACGTAAAACATTGACTTCCGCTTTACGGAAAGATCTTTTAACGGTAAAAATAAGCAATTTTTAAAGGAGATACTAAAAAATGACAGCATATGAGTTCTTAAAAGAACATGGACTTATGAATAAAAATGTTCTTGCGGCTGACTTGAACGGAAAAACAGTTGATCTGTCGACCGAAATTTCTGAAAACTCCTCTGTAAAACCGCTGACATTTGATGATGATGAAGGTAAAAAAGTATTTTGGCATACCGCTTCCCATATACTTGCTCAAGCGGTCAAAAACCTATACCCTGATGCAAAACTTACCATAGGTCCTTCTACCGACAGAGGTTTTTATTATGACATTGACCGAGAAAAGCCTTTTTCGGCAGATGAAATATCCGTTATTGAAGCAGAAATGACCAAAATAGTCAAAGCTGACCAAAAACTTGAACGCTTTGAACTTCCGAGAGATGAAGCAAAAAATTTAATGAAGGAGAAAAACGAACCGTATAAAATTCTTCTCATTGACAGAATTCCCGAAAATGAAAAAATTTCTTTTTATAAACAGGGAGATTTTGTTGATCTTTGTGCAGGTCCACACCTTTTTTCTACCGGAGCCGTAAAAGCATTTAAAATACTTCAGATTACCGGTGCTTATTGGGAAGGCGATTCAAAAAACAAAGTACTCCAAAGAATTTACGGCGTTGCATTTCCGAAAAAGGAACTGCTTACCGCTCATATTGAACAACTTGAGGAAGCAAAAAAACGCGACCACAATAAACTCGGCCGTGAACTTGAACTTTTTACAACGGTAGATATAATAGGTCAAGGTCTTCCCATCCTTTTACCGAAAGGCGCAAAAATTATACAGATCCTCCAAAGATTTGTCGAAGACGAGGAGGCAAAAAGAGGATGGCAACTTACCAAAACACCATATATGGCAAAACGAGAACTTTACAAACTTTCAGGTCACTGGGATCATTATCTTGACGGTATGTTTGTCCTTGGCGACCCCAACGACGAAACCAAAGAATGCTTCGCCTTACGTCCTATGACATGTCCATTTCAGTACCAGGCATATCTAAACCGCAAACGTTCTTACCGCGACCTCCCTTTAAGATATGATGAAACTTCCACCCTCTTCCGTAATGAAGACAGCGGTGAAATGCACGGTCTCATAAGAGTGCGTCAATTCACAATCTCCGAGGGACATCTCATGTGTACTCCCGCTCAACTTGAACAGGAATTCAAGGGATGTCTTGAACTCGCAATATTCATGCTTAAAACACTCGGCCTTTACGAAGATGTTTCTTACCGCTTTTCTCAGTGGGATCCGAGCGACAAGGAAAAATATATCGGAACCGAGGAGCAGTGGAATGAGGCTCAAGGCACTATGAAAAAAATCCTTGACCACCTTGAAATACCTTATAAGATAGGTTTAGGAGAGGCTGCGTTCTACGGTCCTAAACTTGATATCCAGATAAAAAATGTTCATGGCAAGGAAGATACTCTTATTACGATCCAGATAGACCAGATGCTCGCAAAAAAATTCGGAATGGAATATACAGATTCTGACGGTCAAAGTAAAAATCCTTATATTATACACAGGACCAGCATAGGATGTTATGAACGTACTCTTGCTCTGCTTATCGAAAAATACGCAGGTGCTTTTCCGCTTTGGCTGGCTCCTACACAGATAACCGTTCTTCCAGTTTCCAATACGTTTGATGACTACGCTTACAGTGTAGTTGCAAAACTCGAAAAAGCAGGTCTCAGAGTTGAAATAGACAACAGAAACGAAAAAATAGGTTACCGCATTCGCGAAGCCAAAATGTCCAAAGTTCCGTATATACTTATTCTCGGTGAAAAGGAGGCTTCAAACGGCACTGTTACAACGCGTAACCGCAAAGATGAAGCGGAGACTATCACGGTTGATGAATTTATTTCAAAAGCAATAAAGGAAGTGGAAGAAAAGGTCCACTGAAAACGGCGTAAAGCATAAAATTATAATATAAGTAAATATAAATTAAAATAAATTACAAGTTCTAAAAAATTTTAAATTTGCAAAGGAAAAAGTTATTATGGCTAACACTATTTATCCGCTCTACCAAAAAATCAAAGGCAACATTCAAAAAGTTATTGTAGGTAAAAGCAGTACCATTGACCTCCTTCTGATCGCTCTTTTCTGCAAAGGCCACGTTTTGGTTGAAGACGTCCCCGGAACAGGAAAGACAATGCTTGTAAAATCCCTCGCCGCATCAATTGACTGTACCAGCAAGCGTATACAATTCACTCCGGACCTTCTTCCTTCTGACATCACCGGTATAAATTTTTTTAATATGAAAACGTCTGAATTTGAATTTGTTGCGGGACCCGTTTTTTCAAATCTTCTTATCGCAGACGAAATAAACCGCGCAACTCCCAAAACGCAATCCGGACTCCTTGAATGTATGGAAGAAAAACAAACAACTATTGACGGTAAAACTTATAAACTTGCAAGTCCTTTTATGGTAGTTGCAACCCAAAACCCTGTTGAAAACATGGGTGTTTTCCCGCTTCCCGAAGCACAACTTGACCGTTTCATCATAAAAATGAGCATGGAATACCCCTCCCACGAAGAGGGTGTAGGAATTCTTGAAAGATTCTGTGTTTCAAGTCCGCTTGATGACTTAAAACCGGTCGCAACGGCAAACGAAATTAACGAAGCACAGGAAATACTTTCAAAAATTTATGTTCACAAAGACATTATGAGTTACATAGTTACAATTGCTGAGGCTACAAGAAACTTTGACAATGTACTGTTGGGAGTCAGCCCGAGAGGCTCTCAGGCGCTTATGAGTGTAGCAAAAGGCTTTGCAGCAATCGACAACAGAGACTATGTTATTCCTGACGATGTAAAAAGAGCAGCCATACCCGCTCTCACCCACAGAATTATACTTACCGGTTCGGCAAAAATCAAAGCCAATGCCGCAGAAAATATTATAAAGGAAATAGTCGGTCAACTTCCCGTACCAACGGAAACTTCTCTCGGCTGGTCCGGAAGATGAATATAAATTTTTATAAATCCCTGCCTACTTTACGAAGAAAGCAGGATCTATGGATATTCGAAAACGAAGTATTTTTATACATTTTAATTGCAGTTTCCGTAATTATCGGTATTGCTCTTTTATATGTTCTGTACTGCTTTCTCCGTGCAAAAGCCCTGAAAAAAATTTCTTATGCAAGAAAATTTTCAGAAAAAGGGTCTTATCAGGGAGATGAAATCTTACTTACAGAAACTATTACAAATAAAAGCTTTCTTCCCCTTTTCTTCATTACAATCGAATATTACATATATAATCAACTTCAATATGACGGTTATGAACTTTCACTTGACGAAAATATGCAGTTTGCAACAAGCCGGTTCTTTCTTATCATGCCTTTTATGCGTATAAAGCGTAAACACAGAATAAAACTCTTAAAGCGCGGCTATTATGAACTTGACACTATAACAGCATCTTGCACCAGGGCTGAACGCAGAATCTCCGCACCGGCTAATGTTTATATCTACCCGGCACTTTTAAAAACAAACGATCTGCCGATTCCGGCAAGTACTTTACAGGGAGATACAAACAGCAGAACTTGGCTTATCCGTGACCCGTTTTCATTAAGCGGTATTCGCGAATACCGTTTCGGAGACAGTTTTAACAGCATAAATTTCAAAGCAACGGCCCGAAGCGGAAAACTCGGTTTTGAAGGAATACGTGTAAATAACCGCGATTTCTGCTCTAACCGTAACCTTATGGTATATCTTAATTTCCAGACGGACGGAAACGCACCGATGGCAGGATATTATTATGAACAATTAATGGAAAAAGGTCTTTCCTATTCCGCCGCTATTTTAAGAGAAGCATTTGAGTATGGGTACAGAGTCGGATTTGCCGCTAACAGTACACTTCAAACCGGAGAAACACACATCTTTTACCCCATGACACAGGGAGCAGTCAACTATGAAGAGATTCTTCGACAAATGTCTCTTATAACTTTAATCGAAGGCGGAAGTTCCTTTATGTCAATTATTAAAAACGACATAATAAGAGGGCTGTCCGATTCTGAAGTCCTGATAATAAGCACTTACTGTAATGAAACCATAGACAACGCTGCAAATCAACTTCGCAGATACGGAAACAATGTTACCATTATTTTGTTAGGAGATATAAATAATTGAAACACCGTTTTGATAAAGCCAAAATTGCTTACACCTCCGCTTTTGCTTCTTTGTCATTTACAATGCTTGAAATTTCAATGTGGTTAAGTGCTCCGGCAAAAACAAGTACTCTTTTTCGGTACATTCAGCAGTTAACATACATTTTCACTGTCATTTTTGCGTTCATAACGATTATTTCACTTCGTAAACTGATACCGAAATCTCTCAAAAGAACTCTGTTTGAAAAACTTTTCAGGGCTGTCAAAAAAGTTACGAAGAGCATAACACGCATATCGACAAAAGTACTTCGTGCATTTGGAATAAAACCGAAACCGAAAAAACGTCACCGCGATGAAAAAAGTTTTATTTTCGGTGACAGAGATGCACGTATAAGGCAGAAAAAAGTAAAAAGCAATTTAAAATGGCGTGAACTTGAGGACAATTCCGAAAGAATACGTTTTGTTTACGTAAAGTATATAGCAAAAGCAGTAAAGGAAGGGTACAAATATTTTCCCTTTAACACCCCGTTTGAAATACGCAATGATATGAAATTAGAGTACTATACCTTTGATTACAAACTTTTTGAACTCTATAACGGTGCGCGTTACTCCGGTGGCTCGGTATATATTTCAGATGAGCAACTTGAGTCCGCTCTGAAACTTATCGGTGTAAGAAAAAAAATATAAGTTCTATTTTTACTTTAATTTTCTTAAATTAAAAACAGTAAAATAAAAAATCGGATATACTATTTTTTAAGGTATATCCGATTTTTTTAATAAATTCTAAAATGTTATATTCAAGAATTGTGCAAAACGATCATGTATTTTTATCAACAACTTTCATTTTTTTCAGATTTCCTATTTTATGTGATCTGATTTCAAGTTCATCCATAACGTCGGTTACAGATAGTCCGCATTCGCTCATCATTACGGTAAGGTGATAAATAAGGTCTGCAATCTCCCCGGTAAGTTCAGTCTTTATGCCGTTTTTTGCCGCAATTATGGTTTCGGCACATTCCTCTCCAACTTTTTTAAGAATCTTATCAAGTCCTTTTTCAAATAAATAACATGTATAAGATCCTTCTTCGGGGTTGGTCTTTCTGTGCTCTACTACCTTAGAAAGCGATAATATCGGGTTCGTATCCGGGACATTTTCATTTTCCTGCAATGTTCGGTAAAAACAACTTCTGCTTCCCGTATGGCATGCGCCACCATTTTGGTCAACATATATCAAAAGCGTATCTTCGTCGCAGTCATAGTCGATCTTCAATACTCTCTGGGTATGCCCGGAAGTCGCACCTTTATTCCAAAGTTCTTTTCTGCTCCTGCTGTAAAACCACGTGTAACCAGTAGCCATTGTTTTTTTTAGCGACTCTTCGTTCATGTATGCGAGCATCAGAACCTCTTTTGTCCTGTGATCCTGTATTATTGCAGGAATAAGTTCTCCTTTTTTAAAAAAAACCTTCAAATCTTCCATTTTTCAACCTTCCTTTAAATGTTTTATTTCAAGATCGTATGCACGGAAATCATATTTTGATATTTTATCTTCTTACCGGTATTCCGCATTCTATAAGATTGTCTTTTACCTGGCCGACAGTAAGTTCTTTGTAATGAAACAATGATGCTGCAAGCGCCGCATCTGCATTTGCTTTTTTAAATACTTCTTCAAAATGTTGTAATGTACCACCGCCGCCAGAGGCAATTACCGGAATATTAACAGCGTCTGTTACCGCCTTTGTAAGTGCGATATCAAACCCTTTTTTTGTACCGTCAGCATCCATACTTGTCAGAAGTATCTCCCCTGCCCCAAGTTTTTCAGCCTCTTTTGCCCACTCAATAGCATCTATTCCTGTGTCGATTTTTCCGCCGTTTATATATACATTAAAACCGGTTCCCGACTTCTTTGCATCAATTGCAATTACAACGCACTGATTACCGAATTTATCTGCGGCACGGCTGAGCAGGTACTTATCCTTGACCGCAGCAGAGTTTACCGCCACTTTATCAGCCCCGGCGAGAAGTATAGTACGAAAATCTTCAACACTTCTTATTCCGCCTCCCACTGTCAGTGGCATAAATACTTCTTTTGCAGTCCTTTCAACAACATCTGCGATAGTCTTTCTTTCTTCGTTGGATGCCGTTATATCTAGAAAAACAAGTTCATCCGCTCCTTGTTCATTATATAGCCTTGCTGCTTCTACCGGATCACCTGCATCACGCAGATCTACAAAATTAGTTCCCTTTACTACTCTGCCGTTTTTTACATCAAGGCAGGGAATTATTCTTTTTGTTATCATACCTTATACTTTCCTGAATATTTTATATATTTGTCGGTATTTATCGTCGTTGCTTTGTTATAAGATGTTATTTTGCCATTTCTATAGCCTGACGTAAATCCAATGTACCGCTGTAAAGCGACTTTCCGCATATCGCTCCGTAAAGATCCATTTTTCTCAGTTTCTCTATATCATCAATACTTTTGATACCGCCTGAGGCAGTTATATCGCAGTTTACGCTGTTTGAAAGTTCTTTTAGCATTCTGATATTAGGTCCCTGCAGGGATCCGTCGCGACTTATATCCGTGAAAACTATGTTTTTTACACCGATCTTTTCACACTCTTTTGCCATATCGATATAATTTATGTCGGAGTCGTTTGTCCATCCTGAAACGCTTACTTTTCCGTTTCTCGCATCTATTCCGACTATTATCCTTTCTCCGTACCTGTCAACCGCTTCGCAAAGAAGCGACCTGTTTTTTATCGCCGCTGTCCCGAGAATTACTTTGTCTACCCCGTTTTCAAGGTAACTTTTCACCGTTTCCATTGAACGGATACCGCCTCCAACCTCGGTCTTCATGCTTACCGAACGCGCTATTGCGCTTATTATCTCACGCCCTTCGGTACTTCCGGATCTTGCTCCGGACAAGTCCACAAGATGGAGGTATTCTGCTCCTTCATTTTCAAACTTTTTTGCCGCTTCAAACGGATCTGCTGCAACCTTTTCTGCCGTTTCGTAAGCGCCCCGGTAAAGCCTTACTGCTTTTCCGTCAAGTATATCTATTGCAGGTAAAATAATCATTTATATTTTCCTTTTTGTTAGTTTTTATGATATAATACAGGTATTTTTTATTGCCTGTCAGATTTTTTCCGTCTCTATATACTTTATAATATAAATCTTTTAAAGGATCTTACCAAAATTCGAAAGTAAATCAAGACCTGCTTCGCCGCTTTTTTCAGGGTGGAACTGTGTTCCGAACACATTCCCTTCGCAAACCACTGCGGTGATTTCTTCACCGTAATCTGTTACCGCCGTCAGTTGTTTTTTTTCACGGCACTGTCCCATATATGAATGGACAAAATAAAAATATGTTCCGTCATCGATCCCGTTAAGCAACGGAGAGTCGTTTATCTTTCTTATTGAGTTATATCCTATATGCGGAATCTTATATTTTTTTTCGGTTTGCCCCGCTTTTAATCTTACCACTTCACCATTTATAAAACCAAGCCCCTTGCTCTCTTTGAATTCATAACTTTTTTCAAATAACAATTGCATTCCAAGACAAATTCCGAGCAACGGTTTTTCCTTTGCCTGTGCGTTTATAAACTCCGGAAATGAAAGTTTTTTTAAAAGTTCTATTGCATCCGGAAATGCGCCTACCCCCGGTAAAATAAGTCCGTCTGCCTTGGAAAGTTCGCTTTTGTCGTTGGAAATAAATGTATTTATACCTATGTATCTGAATGCATTTTCAACCGAATGAAGATTGCCCATTCCATAGTCTATTATTCCTACTGTTTTCATCTTTCTATGCTCCGATCAGTCTTTTATGGCTGTTTTTTCGTAAAGTCAGCCTTTTCTGTAGTTACATTACAGCAATCCTTTAGTTGAAAGCACGCCGCCACCGCTTATCTTAACTGCTTCCCTTACCGCTCTTGCGACCGATTTATAAACAGCCTCTGTTATATGGTGTTCATTTACACCGTATTCAAGTCTTATGTGCAGCGTCGCACCCATATTGAACGCAAGAGCACGCATAAATTCCTCTGTTAGTTGTGCATCATAATCACCGACATTTGCCGCAGTCAGCGGTACATTATATGCAACGTAAGGTCTACCGCTTATATCAATTGCCGCAAACGCAAGCGCTTCGTCCATAGGTACATATGAAAAACCATAGCGTTTTATACCGCTCTTATCTTTAAGTACCTCGGAAAAAAGAGAACCGAGAACTATTCCGGCATCCTCTACACTGTGATGAGCGTCTACATGCAGGTCCCCGCTCATCTCGAGTTTTACATTGAATCCGCCGTGTACACAAAAAGAATTAAGCATATGATCAAAAAACCCTATACCACTACTTCCCTCAAGACCGCTTTTTTCGGAATCAAGAGAAAGTGACATCTTTATTTTTGTTTCTTTTGTGTTTCTTATCATTTCTGCTGTTCTCATTTTTGATACTCCTTATATCTTTTTCATTTCTCTTACTAATATTTCATTTTCTTCCGGCTTTCCAGAGGTTATCCTGATACCTCCGCCCGTCATTCTTACCGCTATTTCCTTGTCCCTTAAAATATTTGCAATTTTATTTCCGTTTTCTTTGTTTTCAAAGCGAAGAAAAACAAAATTTGCATTACTTTCTCTTATTTTGAACCCGAGTTTTTCTTCAAGTGGTTTAAGAGAGGTATATAGATATCTTACCCCTCTTTTTATAATGTTTATATTTTCTTCAAATTCCGAAATGTTATCTATCGCAGCCGCAACTGCCGCTTGTGTAACGGTATTCATATTATAAGGACTTTTTGTCTTTTTCAGCGCAGAAATAAGTTCTCTGTTTGATATTGCAAATCCGCATCGAAGCCCTGCTAGTCCTATTTTAGATACTGTCTTAAGCACGATCAGATTATCCCTCTCCTCAGTGTACGGTATAACACTTTCCTGTTTCGGTGCAAATTCCATATATGCTTCGTCAATTACGGTAATTGCATCGACATTATCCGTAAAATCAAGAAGCGTTTTTTTATCATAAATAACACTTGTAGGATTGCAAGGGTTAGATATTATTACAAGTCCTGCATTTTCTTTTTTACAGAGAGTTTTCAGTTCTGGAAAATCTATGTCCATACCGTCGCTTTTTTTGTAACTTACTATATGACATCCGGCAAACTCTGAATAAAAACGGTACATGGAAAAATCAGGTTCGCAAATAACTATTTTTCCTCCGTCAGCAAGAAATGTGTTGATTATAAGTGCAATAAGTTCGTCAGAACCGTCTCCTGCAACCATTCTTTCCGTATCAGTGTCTATGTATTTACCGTAGGAAGAAAGAAGTACTTTCATATCCGGATCAGGGTACCTGTTCATATTTTCAAAATTTACCGCTTTGTTTATAGCCGCAACCACTTTTTCCGGCAGATCGTACGGATTTTCATTTGCATCAAGTTTTATTTTCGGACAGGAAACGTCCGGAACATATTCAGACATCTGTTTTACTCTTTCAGGTATGTATTTATTCATTTTCTTACCTCTATTGAATTTGCGTGTGCTGTAAGCCCCTCCGCTTTCGCAAACATTATTATATCGTCAGCTGATTTTCTCAACGCCTCTTTTGAATAATAAAGATAACTTGATTTCTTTACAAAACTGTCAACGGAAAGTGCCGAAGAGAACCTTGCTGTACCGTTTGTCGGTAGAACATGATTTGGACCTGCATAATAATCTCCAAGCGGCTCCGGAGAATTCTCTCCTAAAAAAACCGATCCGGCATTTCTGACTTTCCCCAAAAGTTCAAACGGATTTTCTACCATAAGTTCCAAATGTTCGGGAGCAATTTTGTCCGAAATTTCCGCGGCCTGCTCAAGACTGTCCATTATTACTGCAGAACCGTAAGAAATAAGTGAATTCTTAATTATTTCGGCGCGTGAAAGATAAGAAAGTTGTCTTTCTATTTCTTCTTTTACGCTTTCAACAAGTTTTTTTGACGTCGTAACAAGTATTGATGCCGCAATCGGGTCGTGCTCTGCCTGACTCATAAAATCTGCAGCAACGTATGTAGGATTTGCTTTTTCGTCCGCAATGACTAGCACTTCACTCGGTCCTGCAAACATATCTATATCAACTGTACCTGCGACAAGTCTTTTGGCGGTAGCAACAAATATATTTCCCGGTCCTACAATTTTATCTACCTGTGCTATACTTTCAGTACCATATGCAAGAGCCGCTACTGCCTGTGCTCCACCAACTGTTACAATATCTTCAACTCCTGCAAGCTCTGCTGCATATATCACTGCCGGATTTATACCTTCTTTTTTGGGCGGTGTAACCATTACTATACTTTCAACTCCGGCAACTTTTGCAGGAATGGCATTCATTAGTACTGAAGATGGATATGCCGCAGTTCCTCCTGGAACGTACAACCCCACTCTTTTGAGCGGAATTATACGTTGTCCCATAATTTTTCCGTCCTTATTATCAATCCAACTCACTGTTTTCTGTTTTTCGTGAAATGCAAAAATATTTTTTGCCGCTCTTTTCATTGCTTCTTTGAGTTCTTCCGGAACTTTAGCTATTGCAACTCTCTTTTCTTCTTCACTTATACGGAGTTTATTGAGCTTTACTTTATCTATTTTTTCGCTGTATTCAAAAAGTGACTCGTCTCCCCTTAACTTTACCTCTGAAATTATTTCCTTTACTATTTTTTCTACTTCAGAATTATCAATGCCAGCTCTTTTTTTCAAAAGTTCGATAAGATTTCCGACATTTTCCTTTGTATAAACCTTAAACATTACTCTTCTCCTTGTTTAATGCTCTTTCTGATTCAACAACACCGCTCAATGCTCTGATAAGTGTATCAAATTCCTTCTTTTTCATTTTAATACGGGATATGTTTGCTATAAATCTTGCTGAAATGTCCGCAACATCCTCGTAAACCTCGAGTCCATTTGCTTTCAGTGTAGATCCTGTTTCAACTATATCAACAATAGCATCGGAAAGTTTCAGTATCGGTGCAAGTTCAACACTTCCCTCTATCTTTACTACTTCAACATCAATTCCTTTACTATCAAAATACTCTTTTGTAACATGCGGATATTTGGAAGCAACTATCTTATGCCCGTATCCGTCGTAAAAATTCTTACCCTTTATTCCAGCTAACGCAAAGCGACATTTGCCAAATTCAAGGTCAAGAAGCTCGTATATGGATGCGTTTGCTTCCATTATGGTATCTTCACCCACTATTCCTCCGTCACATACCCCGTGCTCCACATATGTTATAACATCAGCTGCCTTTGCCAATACAACTTCTATATCGTTTCCTACTTTAAAAAGCAGTTTTCTTCCTTTTTTTTCTTCGTCAAGTTCCGATACGTCGTACCCCGCTTTTGCAAGATATTGCAAAGCGCTCTTTTCTATTCTTCCTTTCGTAAGAGCAAGCCTTAACATAACTCCTTTTCCTTTCTGACTGAAAGACTATTTTATATCAATTGTTTTTTTCTCACCTTTTTCAAACATTATAAGTCTGCTGAATCCTTCCTTCTTTGCATATGCAATGTTTTCTTTTTCGCCTCCTATATGCGAAAGTACCGCCCCTTCGGTATCTTCAAGAAATTTTAGTGCACTATTAAAACTTTTTTCGTCAAATGCTATCAGGGTATGAAAACGCTTTTTTTCAGGTGAATTCTTTCGTATTAATGTCTCTGCTATCTCGCTTATATTTACCCCGAATCCGGTCGCCGGTATATCGCTTGCAAATTTACTTATAAGTGTATCGTACCTTCCTCCTGCAAGCACAGGCTCTCCTGCACCGTCCATGTATCCTCTGAATACACACCCTGTGTAATAATCCAAAGAATGAACTATTCCGAGGTCTATCATTATCTTATCCTCATATCCGGCATCGCAAAGAATTTCGTAAAGTTTTTTTAGATATGAAAGAGCATGCATGGCTTTTTCATTTCCAGTTGCAAGTTTCTCAGCATCTTTAAATACTTCTTTTCCTCCAAAAAGAAACGGTATCTTTTTTATAACATCAAGTCCCAAAATTTTATTTACATCTTTTCTCTCAACAAGTCGCCTTATTTTTGCCGCTTCTTCCTCACATAAACCACAATCGGATATAAGTGCGTTAAAAAAACCAACATGTCCAAGTTCAAGTTTATAATCTTCGCTTATCTTTGAAAGAGTCTCTATAGCGGTTATCAGGCAAATCAAGTCGCTTTGAATACCACCGTAGCCGAGTATCTCTACTCCGCTTTGGCTTATCTCGCTTTTCCTGCCTTTATTTCCGTAACTTAACCTGTATACCTTTTGATGATAAAAAAGTTTTGTTGGTATGTGTTCCGAAAGTCTTGATGCTACAGCTCTTGCTATTGGAGTCGTATTATCCGCGCGTAGCACAAGCAGACGACCTTCCGGTGATGTAAATTTATACATCTCCTCCTGCGCCATTGTGCTTCCCGTTTCAAATACATCATAATACTCAATTGCCGGTGTCATTATTTCGGAAAAACCTCTTTTGGTATAAAGTTCGGTAAGTCTTACTTCAAGACTTCTAAAAAGATCTGCTTCTTCGAACATTATATCCCTTGTTCCGCTTGGTATATTTCTGTTATTACCAGACATTTTTATTTTCTCCTTTTATTATCTCATTTGAAAAATTCTCCGAATTTCAAAACACCTGTTATAAATTAAATTTAATTTTTCATAATGTAATTCTAAAATTTGTTCTTGACAAATCCTTCACATTTAAATTTCTGATTTTGTCCGATGATACTTTTATTGTCTACCTATTTTATTTTGTAATTTTTACATCCAAAGATTTTAAAAATTTATTTTCTCTGTCTGTTTAAAAAAATCGCATTTGGTTTGTATCGTTCAGTCCGTCAAGAACATGATTCCTTTTTAGTATTTCTATGTGTGTTTTTGAAATCTTACTCTTTTGGGCAAGTTCTTCAACCGAGAATATCTCGCCTTTTGAAGCTACTGCTTCTATACTTTCTGCCGCTTTTATACCAAGTCCCGGAAGTACTGAAAACGGTATTCTTATTTTATCTCCGTCCGGCTCAAATACCTTTGCCCTGGATTTGTAAAGGTCAACTGGTAAAAAACTGTATCCTCTTGCGTAAAATTCCACGACAAGTTGCCAAATCGGTATAAGATCTTTTTCAGCTGCCGTGGCTTCTTTTCCCTTGCTGTTTATCTCTTTTATCTGATTCCTTACATACTCTTTACCGCGTATAGCTATCTCACCGTCAAATCCACCCGGCGCGACCGTAAACATTGCTGCATAAAAAGCAATAGGATAGTAAACTTTATACCACCCAAGTCTTATTGCAGAAATGTCGTATGCAACTGCATGTGCTTTCGGAAACATGTACTCAATCTTATTACATGAATCTATATACCATTCGGGAACATTGTGTGCTCTCATAAGTGCCATCATTTCTGGTGTTAAAAACTTGTTTTTCTTTCGAACGGTCTCCATTATGTTAAATGCATCCCCGGGTTCAAGACCTGCGTGAATAAGATAAACCATAATTGAGTCTCGTGTTCCGACACACTGCGAAATAGTACAAGTCCCGTTCGAAATAAGTTCTTTTGCATTTCCCAGCCAAACACCGGTACCATGAGAAAGTCCGGAAATCTGTAACAGATCCGAAAATGTTTTAGGCTGGGCATCAATAAGCATCTGACGTACAAACGGCGTACCGAGTTCGGGAAGACCAAATGTTCCCGTTTCTGAATCTATTTCTTCAGCGGTAACTCCGAGCGGCTCCGGCGACAAAAGCAGATCATACACTTTTCTGTCATTCATTGGAACATCTGCTATCTTAACTCCGGAAAAACGCTCCATATAAACATATTTTGTCGGCACATCGTGTCCGAGACAGTCAAGTTTGAGGATCGTGTCGTGTAAATGGTTAAAATCGAAATGCGTAGTTATTATATCTGAGTTTGGGTCGTCCGCCGGATGCTGGACCGGAGTAAAATCATATATTTCGTACTCATGCGGAATAACCACTATTCCTCCCGGATGCTGACCGGTAGTCCTTTTAACTCCTACACATCCGCTTGCAAGTCTCTGAGCCTCGGCTTTGTTTAAATTTTTCCCGGTCTCTTCCATATATTTTTTTACAAACCCGAATGCCGTCTTTTCAGCAATAGATCCGAGTGTTCCCGCTCTGAAAACATTTTCCGCTCCGAAAAGTACCTCACAGTATTTATGTGCATCCGCTTGAACATCTCCTGAAAAATTAAGGTCTATATCCGGTGATTTCTCTCCGTTAAATCCGAGGAAAGTTTCAAACGGTATTTCGTGACCGTCACATATGTATTTAGCCCCACATTTTGGGCAGTTCTTATCCGGAAGATCAAACCCGGATCCTACTTCACCGTTTACGAAAAATTCGCTGTTTTTACATTTCGGACAACGGTAATGCGGCGGCAAAGGGTTGACTTCGGAAACTCCTGCCATCGTAGCGACAAATGAAGATCCGACCGATCCTCTGGATCCAACGAGATATCCTTTACTTTCACTGTTTGCAATAAGTTTTTGTGCTATCATATAAAGAACGGCAAATCCGTTATCTATTATAGGTTTTAGTTCTCTGTTCAACCTGTCTTCAACTATTTGCGGCAATGGATCTCCGTACCATTCATGCGCCCTCTTCCAACAGATATACTGAAGTTCCTCAGGCGCTCCTTCAATCTTCGGGGTATAACTTCCTTTAGGTATGGGAAGTATACCATCATCTATCATATCAGAAATAAGGTTGGTATTCTCAACTACAACTTCATACGCCTTATCCTGCCCGAGATAATCAAATTCCTTCAGCATCTCTTCGGTTGTTCTGAAATAAAGACCTGTATCTCTGTCTGAATCTTTAAATTTACCATGAATCAGGATCTGACGATATATTTCATCCTCAGGATTCAGAAAATGAGAGTCGCATGTCGCACAGACTGGCTTACCCAGTTCCTCCCCGAGTGCTACCACTTTACGGTTAAAGTTTCTTAATGTTTCAAAGCCTTCTGCGCTGTAATCACCGGGAGCAGGATATGGTTCTCCCTCCTTATTTATCATGAATGCATTATTACAAAGCGGCTGTATTTCAAAATAATCATAATACTCTGCTATCTTTTTAAGTTCATCTTTTGGCTTACTGTCTACTATCGCGCGAAAAAGTTCGCCTGCTTCACACGCCGAACCTACAATTATTCCTTCTCTGTATTCATTCAGCAAAGTTTTAGGTACACGGGCATGATAGTAAAAATAATCAAGATAACTTTTGGAAATAATCTTATATAGATTTTTGAGTCCTGCCTGTGTTCTTGCAAGTAAAATACAATGATATGTATCCTTGATTTTTTTAGGATCTGACCTATCCGACATGGCTCTGGATAGTGTTACTATATCCGTTATTCCGTCCTCTTTGAGTTTCAGGCACATGAGACGGAATATTTTTGCAGTAATTTCCGCATCTGCATCGGCTCTGTGATGTTGAAATTCCGGAAGTTTAAAATATGCCTTTAATGCATCCAGGTTGTGTTTTTTCAAGTCTGCATTTACGAATCTGGATATTGCAAGCGTATCAAGATATGTAGACTTGAATTCAAGTCCGTTTTTATTGCACGCCGTTCTTATAAAACCTGTGTCAAACGACGCATTGTGCGCTACAAGAACGCTGTTACCGCAAAAATCAAGAAACTTTGTAAGCGCTTCTTTTATTCCCGGTGCATCTTTTAAATCATCATCTGTTATTGAAGTAAGTTTCGTGGTCTCTTCAGAAAGCGGAATGTCAGGATTTATAAAAGTATCAAACCGATCCAGTATTTCATCACCTCTGCATCTTACCGCTCCGATCTCTATTATCTTGTCCGTAACAGAAGATAAACCTGTCGTTTCTATATCAAAAACAACAAATTCATCTGTAAATACCGCTTCTTTTTCTCCGTAAACCGCCTTTGCAGTATCATCAACAAGGTAAACTTCAACTCCATATATTACCTTTATTCCTCCTCCGCATTTTTTTAATGCTTCCATTGCAGGAGGAAACGCTTGCAGGTTCGAATGGTCGGTTATAGCAACTGCAGGATGTCCAAATTCCTTTGCAAGTTTTATGACCGCTTTAGGATCTGAAACAGCATCCATCTGTGAAAGTTGGGTATGAAGATGAAGTTCTACTCTTTTCTTTTCGGCACTGTCTTTTCTCGTCGGTACCTGTTTTACCTCATACATTGTATACGGATGAAATTCGTTTTCCCCGGAATATTTATCCTCTTCAATCATACCGCGCATTATTACCGATGGACATGAAGATATCTTATCAAAAAATTTCTTTCCTTCGGTTATTTCCATTTCAAGTTTGCATGGAAGAGATGCCTCATTATTGGTTATTCCAAAAAAAAGTATAAGTTTTTTCCCCCGCCCGACTTCTTTGCTTTCCATCGGAAAAAGTTTTCCTATAACAATTTTTATTCTTCTGTCAAGATTTCCGGATTTATCAATGTCATCAAAATTTTTTACTTCATATTCATCACCGAAGATGAGCGTTTTATCACTTATATTAAAGCGCATTTTCCCGCTCTGCACGGTAGTTTCATTTATATAACTTGTCCCGACACAGTTTTTCTTCACAGAAGCACTTTGCGGGACCGTTGCAACTGCAATCCTCTCCAAACCTTCCGCCTTACGGCGCATTTCATCTATTCTGGAATTCAGTTTTTCTGCTTTTCCCATGTCCCTGATTATCTCAACCTTATAATCAAGATCAAACTCGTCCTTAAGTATTTCTGATGCTGTTGCTGGAGTCCTTTCATCGTTCATTATATCGATGCTTCCGTTTGAAAATCCTATTCTTATTTCTATTTTGCTGTTCTCATTATCAACAGTATAATCAAAATCATAGAAAAATCCTTTTGCAACGGCGCACCTGAATTCAAGTTCGGACATTAATTCGTCTATGTAAGAATCTTTAAAAAATTTTCTGCCGTAATGCGTGATCACATGTACAAAGTTAAGTTCATACGCTGCTTTTATTTCATTTTCAAGTCTTCTTACTTCCGTTTTTTTATATACTCTCGGGAAATCGGCCTTTATTATCATTATCTTACGCTGCTTGTCCACTTTACAGGTATACTTACCTGCAGAATCTATCATCTCACGCTGAAGTGACGACGGATCATATCTTTTAAGCAGTTCACGCAGTGTTTTCTCTGCCATTTCTTTTCCCTCCTTTCCCGAAATGTTTAAAAACGGTTTTTTTATATCGTAATACCGTACTGTAATTTATACGGCTTTAATTATATTTATTTTAACGCATATCAAATATTTCAAATGCGTACTTTTATCTTTAAGGCTAATTCAAATACAAAAACTTAAAATAAAATTACAATGTAATATTTACTGTTTTTAAATTATTTTTCCGCCTGACACCGCAAATATTTTTTAAGTTTTTGTTATACAAATATACAAAATCACATATTATTTATCTCATTTATAAGTGTATCTATTATTTTTCCTTCCGGTATTTTTTTTATTACTTTTCCTTTTTTTATTAAAAGTGCTTCGCCTTTTCCTCCGGCAATTCCTATATCTGCCTCTCTTGCCTCTCCGGGACCGTTTACAATACATCCCATCAGCGCAACGGTAAGTTTGGTTTGGGTTTTGATTTCATTTTCCCTATTCTCAAATTCTCTGACAAGTGAAATCAAATCTATTGCGGTCCTTCCGCATGTCGGACAGGAAACAAGGCTGATACCCGTTTTGCTGTATCCGACTGCTTTAAGAATGTTATTTGCTGCTTCTATTTCTTTTAACGGATCATCGGTAAGTGATACCCGAACAGTATCTCCTATTCCCTCTGCAAGTAATGCTCCTATACCTATGGCACTTTTAATAGTCCCGCTTTTTTCACTTCCTGCTTCGGTCACTCCGATATGTAACGGATAATCACATTTTTTTGCCAAGATTTTATTTGCCGCTATCATATCTGTTGGATCGGACGCTTTTATTGATATTATAATATCGTAAAAATCAAATTTTTCAAGCAAAGATATATGATACATCGCACTTTCGGCAAGAGCTTGCGGAGTGGGAGAGCCATATTTCTCCAATATCTCTTTTTCAAGTGAACCGGAGTTTACTCCTATCCTTATCGGAATATCGTTCCTCCTGCAAGCCTTTACGACCTCTTTTATTCTGCTTTCATCTCCGATATTTCCCGGGTTAATACGAATTTTATCTGCTCCGGCATCTGCGCATTCAAGGGCAATTTTATAATCAAAATGAATATCAGCAACAAGCGGCATTGTAACACCTGCTTTTTTTGCCGCATCAAAAACCTTTGCCGCAGATTTTTCAGGTACGGCAAATCTGAAAATGTCGCATCCGTTTTTCTGCATTTCAATCGCTTGCTGTACGCATGCATCTATATCACTCGCAGGCCTGTTGGCCATTGACTGAACGTAAATCGGGTATCCACTTCCGGCCAAAAGTTTTCCGATCTTTACCGTCCTTGTTTTTCTTCTGTTTATTATCATTTTTATTCCTCAAAATTTCAAAGCACATTAAACCATACGGCAGGTTTATATTTCACGTACTGTCAGATGAACACCTTGAAAATATCCTTAAATGCAACTATAATAACAAGACCGAAAAGCAACAGCATCCCAACTGCATTAATATTTTCTTCTATTTTTTTCGGTATCGGTTTTCTGAAGATCGCCTCAATTAGAAGAAATACAAAGCGTCCTCCGTCAAGCGCAGGTATAGGCAACAAATTAAAAACTCCTATATTCATCGCAAGTAAGACCACCAACATCAGAAGTGTCGAATTTCCGATAGCCGCCGCCTCTCCGAGCGCTTCTCCGACACCTATAGGTCCGGATACATCGTTAAAACCGTATTTACCGACTATAATACCTTTGATCGCATCAAATACCTGAACTATTGAATTGATACTTCCGTAAAATGTATGCTTCATGGTGTTTGTAAAATTTTTTCTTTCTACGTTTAAAGAAAAATTTCGCACACCGTAAACCTGGCCTTGTATCGATGCGGTCGGAAATTGCACTCCTTCTATCACAATCTTTTCTCCGTCCCGTATAACGGTTACGTTTACCGGCTCAACTCCGTCTTTAAATATTGCGTAGGTTACTTCATCGGCTATGTGAGTCCTATTTCCGTTTACTTTTATTATTTTATCACCTGACTTAAGCCCTTGATAATCGCTAATATATCCTTCCGCGCCGTCCGCCCTAAATACATTTACAGTATTTGATAAATAATTTTTCGTTGTAAGAACTATTATCAGCATTATTATAAAACCGAGCAATATATTCATAAATGCTCCGGCAAGTATTATTATCATCCTTTGCCAAACCGGTTTGGAGCAAAACGCTCCGTCTTCATCGGATTCCTCGATTTCACCCTCCATACTATTGTATCCTCCTATCGGAAGAGCCCGGATAGTATATAAGGT
This sequence comes from uncultured Clostridia bacterium, assembly GCA_944381115.1. Lineage (GTDB taxonomy): Bacteria > Bacillota > Clostridia > Oscillospirales > CAG-272 > SIG673. The sequence goes on along the minus strand of CALWJV010000015.1, from coordinate 51,335 downwards.
ACCGCTTTTTTTGCTTTTATATGAAAATAGTTTAGGCCCCATGCCTATTGCAAACTCGTTTACACGCACACCAAATATTCTTGCAGCTAAAAAATGGCCGAATTCATGAACAAATATAAGGACGCCGAATACTATCACGGTTATTAAAAAAACCTTGATTATTTCCATTAAATCTCCTTTTGCTTAATAATTGATTAAGATTTGGTTCAGCCCTGAACATATATCAATTTACAAATAAATTTCTTGATTTACAAAATCCGGAATTCATTTTACAGTTTACATCTTTCCCTGACATACGCTTTGGCCCTTGCATCTGCATCATAAACCGCAGAAAGCGAAAAACCGTTTTTTTCCCCACAGGCAAGCGTTGCCGTTTCAACAAGATCGAAAAGCCGGTTTAAATTGATCTTACCTTCCAAAAAAAGACGGACCGCTTCTTCATTTGCACCGTTAAGTGCCGCGCCGTAACTCCCTCCGAGAGAATAAACTTTTTTTGCAAGTTTCAAAAGCGGGAATGTATCTGTATCCGGCTTAAAAAAGGTAAGTTTTGATATTTTTGTAAAATCAAGTTGCTCCGCAGGTGAATCATATCTGTCAGGGTAAGTCAGCGCATACTGTATGCATGAACGCATATCCGGTACACCGAGCTGGGCTATTACCATATTATCGTTATATTCCACCATCGAGTGAATTATGCTTTCGCGGTGGATTATCACATCTATTTTTTCTGCCGGAATACCGAAAAGCCATGCCGCTTCAATAACCTCAAACCCTTTGTTCATAAGCGTTGCACTGTCTACGGTTATCTTTGTTCCCATATTCCATGTTGGATGTTTAAGTGCTTCGGCAGGTGTCACTTTTTCAAGCTCTTCTCTGCTATAAGAGAAAAATGGGCCTCCTGATGCCGTAAGTATCAGCCTTTTGACCTCACTTTTTTTCCCACTGCGAAGCGATTGCCAAACAGCACAGTGCTCACTGTCCACAGGCAGTATCTCTTTATTATTCTTTCCTGCGAGATACATTACATACATTCCTGCAGTGACAAGACTTTCTTTATTTGCCAATGCAAGTTTTTTTCCTGCTTCGAGCGTTTTGACTGTAGGCATAAGTCCGGCAATTCCGGTAACAGAGTTTATTACGATATCTGCACTTGTTTCCTCCGCTGCGATTACCGCCGATCCTTCTCCCGATATTACCTTACAACACGTATCTTTAATTGATGCTCTGAGAAGGCTCGCCGCCTCACTGTCTTCCACCGCACATAGTTTTACATTGAATTCCCTTATTGCTTTTTCCGCTTTTTTTATATCACGGCGACAACTTATCGTATCTACGGTATAACCTTTTTTCCTTGCAACATCAAGCGCTTGTGTTCCTACAGAACCGGTTGCACCCAACACTGCTATAACCTTATTACTCATTTCCCGCCCTCTTGATCTAAAATTAATTTTCTTGCAGACCTTTTCAGATAATCTCCTATCTTACAGTTTATCTTTTTCTTTACCTGAAATTTCTTTTTTTTACAATAAATATTTATTTCTCTAATAATTTATCAAACCACAATATGAATTTTGTATTTTACAATAGTATATTTCAGTTGAAAATCCTATAATCGGTAAATGCTCTGCAAAGTATATAAACGAACATTGAAACGGGAATTATAGAATCAAATCTGTCCATCATACCTCCATGTCCGGGGAAAATTTTTCCGTAATCTTTAATTCCGTATTCTCTTTTTAGTAATGAAGCAATAAGATCTCCCCATTGGCTGACAAATCCGCCTACCAATGAAATGAGAACAAGTACAAAATAATTCGGATTTTTTTCAAATCCCAATTGCATAACAACTCCGAATATCACGGTACATACAACAACACCGACTATTCCTCCAATGGCACCTTCAACAGTTTTTTTAGGACTTACGTCCGGTATCATTTTATGTTTTCCGAAAAATACGCCGACAAAGTATGCCATTGCATCGCATATCCATGGTATAAGAAACGCAAGAAGAAAGAGTATGAATCCATCTTCTCCGAAATCACGTAGCAGTACTAAAGCGGCAAATCCGAAAGTCACATACATAATCATAACTGAAATTTGTGTTACTTCATATAGTTTGATCTTTCCCTTCGAAAATACAGCCATTGTCATAAACAACACAGAAAAACCAAGGTAAATAAGTAAAACTATTGTCAAATACTGATCGTCATTAAAAAACTGCGTTCTTGCAAGTCCTTGAACCACTACCGATACCAAAAGCGATGGAATTACGATATACCACTTTTTACTGTACCCGACACAGCAAAGAATCTCCCAGATCGCTACGGTAGAAACTACTGTTGTAAACACTAACATCGGCCATTTGTCCGAAAAAATTATGAAAGGTATAAGTACTGCCAACCCTATTACCGCTGTTATAATACGCCTTATCATAACACCACTCCCTTTGTTTTTTCGAGACTATGCAAGACCGCCGTAACGTCTCGTTCGTTTGTAATAATTATTTATCGCTTTCTCTACATCTTTATCTGTCATGTCCGGCCAAAGCACATCTGTAAAATAAAACTCCGAATACGCCGCCTGCCACATAAGAAAGTTTGACAGACGTTGCTCCCCGGCTGTTCTTATTATAAGATCCGGATCCGGTTCTCCGGCTGTATAAAGTGCATCGGAAATATCTTTTTCCGTTACTCTTCCAATTCCGCGTTTTATAAGTTTGTTTACTGCTTCAGTTATTTCCGCACGGCTACCGTAGTTAAGCGCTATATTAAGAAGTCTGCCTTTATTCTTCGTTTCCTTTTCTGCCAATGCTATCTTTTTTTTCAATTTTTCAGAAAGAGGTATTTTATCTCCGATAAACTTTACTTTTATATCGTACTGCGAAACTTTTGCCAAAAGTTTATCAAGATACTTTTCAAGCAGCAACATTATTTTATCGACCTCTTCTTTTGGTCTTTTCCAGTTTTCGGTCGAAAAAGCATATACTGTCATAACACGGATACCTATTTTCCCGCAGTATTCAACAATACGCTCAAACGCCTTTGCTCCTTCAGTATGTCCATAATCACGGCGTTTACCCCTCATTTTTGCCCATCTGCCGTTTCCGTCCATTATAAAAGCGATATGCTTTAAGTCAGAACCCACTTTTACAAGTTCACCGTTTTCACCGTATACAGGACTTTCATTGCTTTCGTTCATAAAATAAATCCCCTTTGATTTGCGTATCCGCACCACAAAAATTTCATCGGAGTAATCAGTATTTTATCTGCGGCGTTACTGTAAAATGCCGGGACTTAAATCGACATTATTTCCTTTTCTTTTTCAGCACAGATTTTTTCAAGATTTTTTGTATATTTATCTGTCATATCCTGAATCTGTTTTTCGGAAGCCTTTTGCTCATCCTCTGTCATTTCGCTTTTCTTTTTCATTTCTTTACACTTATCGTTTGCATCTCTTCGTATATTTCTAATTGAAACTTTTGCTTCTTCTGTCATTTTCTGGATCTGTTTTGCTATATCTTTTCTTCTGTCCTCGGTAAGCGGAGGAAATGCTATACGCAGGGCCTTTCCGTCATTCTGCGGAACGATACCGATATCGGAAGCAAGAATTGCTTTCTCGATCTGCTTTAAAAGGGACATATCCCATGGAGTGATCATAATAGTTCTTGCATCTGGAACGGAAACCGAAGCAACTCCGCTTATCTGTGTAGGAGTTCCATAGTAATCGACTGTTATTTTATCAAGAACCGCGGGGTTTGCTCTTCCCGCTCTTATAGTTGCAAGCTCCTTTTCAAAACCTACTACTGATTTCTGCATTTTTTCTTCAAATTCTTTTGTGTTAAGTTTCATTGCGTTTTTTCCTTTCCATATTATGTTGTGATTTTATTTTTCTGAAAATTTCATGCCACTATATTTTAAATTTTTTTCATCAAAATTTTTTCCTGTCTTTCCTGTAAAGTCAAAATGTCAAAAGCGTTCCTATCTTTTCACCTTTAACAGCCTTAAAAATATTTTCCGGATTTGCTAGTCCGAAAAGCAATATTTTCATTTTATTATCCATTCCGAATACTGCTGCTGTCATATCAATTACTCCAAGGCGTTTACTTATTATCTCATCATACGTGATACTGTCAAGTTTTACTGCATTTGAATATTTTTTTGGATCGGCAGTATAAACACCGTCTATGTTTTTTGCAAAAAGTGCAACATCTGCTCCTATCTCTGCAGCCTTCAAAAGCGCTCCTGTATCAGTTGAAAAATAAGGATTACCGGTTCCGGCTCCGAATATTACGACCTTTCCGCTTTCAAGATATTTTATCGCTTTATCTTTTGAAAATTGTTCGCTTACACCTTGTATTATTATTGGCGTCATTATTTCCGTATCAATTTCCGCATTTACAAGTGAATCCTGGACTGCTATTGCATTCATGACCGTTGCAAGCATTCCCATTTTATCTGCACGAACTCTGTCCATTCCTCCGCCCTGTCTGCCGCGCCATATATTTCCGCCGCCAATGACCAACGCTACCTCAGATCCTGTTTCTAAACATTTTTTTATTTGTTCCGCTATCTTATCTATAAAACCGTAATTGTAAAGCCCGCTTGATCCTTCTGCCAATGCTTCGCCCGAAAGTTTAAGAAGAACTCGTTTATATATCGGTTTTTCCACTTTATTTTACCGTCCTTTCAAATTCGGATATATATCTTTTTTATATTTTTTCCAAAATATCCATCGGTTTGTTTTTTCAGGTCTTATCACAAATTATTTTTTTAAAATATTTTCCCATATCTGCCATGAATTTTGCTCCTGCAGGGTATAACTCTGTCGGAAGTCTACAAATAAAATTACCTGACTCAAACGTTATATCTCCTTTGTATCCGACATCCTGTAATGCTTTAAGTATTGCTTCATAATTTAGTTTATTTGTATACGGAAGATTATGTAGATCGTAATGTTTATCATTATCCTGAATATGAAGTGCCACAAGTCTGTCACCCAACTCATGGATCATTTCTACTGCACTTGCTTTGTTTTCAATCAACTCCGCATGTCCAAGATCAAGGCATGCACCGAAAATATTTTTGTCAAGAAGTGAAAGGAGTTCTTTGAAATCTTTTGCTGTTGCGCAAGCGGCAACTGTGGCTTTATTACTTTCTTTATCCCAGTTAAACATATTTTCGGTACAAATTCGTACTTTATTTTTTACTGCATATTCTTTTAACGTTTCGTAAAATTCTGCATTTTTCTCAGCGAAAAATGTATTGCAAGGATGTACAACACAGTTTTTGGCACCTAATATTCCGCTTACCTCTATCGCTTTTACAAGATACGGAAATATTTTTTTATTATATTCATAATTCCCGTTAATCAACGAAGGAAACGGAGCGTGCGTTTGATTACACTTTATACCTATTTCGTCCGCATACTTTCTCAGTGAATACGCTCTTTCAATATAATCTTCACAGCCTATTATCGCTTGAGTGTGAGTATTGTAATCGATCATACTGAAATCATATGCGGTGAATCCGCTTTTTTTTAAAAGTTTGACTATCTTTTTTTCATCACCATAATCATAAAAGGGGGATAATTCACTGGATATCTCCATAAAAATTCTTCCTTTCTTCCTTTTTGTTTTATTTTTATTTTAAAATTTTGCACAACTTTCCCATTGTATATATTATAATATATATTTTATAAAAAAGCAAGCATTTTATTAATATTTATTTTTTAATTTTTATAATATTAAAAACGGGTACCTCCAACAAAATTGGAAAATACCCGTTTTAATTCTTTTGATTGATTTGGACGCGACCATAAAATTTATGTGCTTACATCGCAGCTAATTTTACGTCTTCGGTGTACTTTTTAATTAATCTTTCAACTTATTATTTGAGCATCTTTGCAATCTCTTCACCAAAGTTGTCTTCTTTCTTTTCCAGTCCTTCACCCTTTGTAAAGCATTCAAAACCTGTGATCTTAATAGATCCGCCCATTTCTTTTGCGGACGCTTCTGTATACTGGGCAACACTCATTGAATCGTCTTTAACGTAACTTTGCTCAATAAGGCAATGTTCTTCGTAGTATTTTCCCATCTTACCCATGGCCATTTTCTGGACAATCGGCTCCGGTTTATTGGCGTTTTTAGGATCATTTTTTATCTGTGCCATTATAATTTCAAGCTCTGAGTCAATCACCGTCTGCGGAACTGCGTTACGATCAACGTACTCGCATGGGTTAGCCGCAAGTTGAAGTGCAATGTTTTTGGAATATTCGGCAAACCCTTCTTTATCTGCAACATCTGTGTCAAAATTGACAATTACACCCATGCTTCCCTTACCGTGAATATATGTGGACATTATTCCTTCTCTAACGACAAATCGACGAATGCTGAGTTTTTCTCCTATTATAAATGTCTGTTCTTTAAGTGTTATTTCAACTGTATCATCAGTTCCGTCATATTTACATGCCATAAGCGCGTCTACATCAACCGGTCTGCATGAAAGAACAGTACGAAGAAGTCCTTTTACGTAACTCTGAAATTTTTCATTTTTTGCAACAAAGTCTGTTTCAGTGTTGACCTCCATCATAACTGCCGTTTTCTTATCATCGGAAAGCATGATATCTACAAGTCCTTCAGATGCTATTCTTGACTGCTTTGCATCTGCTTTTGCAAGCCCTTTTTCACGAAGAACCTTTATAGCTTCATCATAATTCCCATCTGTCTCTACAAGTGCTTTTTTACAATCCATTACGCCGCAGCCGGTCATTCCTCTGAGCTCGGCAACCATTTTTGCTGTTATAACTGCCATTTTTTTCTCCATTCTACTGCCATTACATAAGGCAGCACTGTATTTTTATGTGTTTGAGTATAAAAAATTATTCTGCCTCTTCTTCGCCTTCTTCGACGACTGATTCTACATCCTCTGTCTGCTCTCCCTGTCTGCCTTCAATGATGGCATCTGCAAGAACAGAAGCGATGAGTTTTATGGCTCTGATGGCATCGTCGTTACCGGGGATTACATAATCTGCATCATCAGGGTCACAGTTAGTGTCTACAATAGCAACTACAGGTATTCCGAGTCTCTTTGCTTCTGCTACCGCATTCTTTTCTTTGCGAGGGTCTACAATAAAAATCACGGAAGGAAGTGTTTCCATGTTCTTTATTCCGCCGTAATCTCTTTCAAGATCGCTCTTCTCTTTAAGAAGCTTGGAAACCTCTTTCTTTGTAAGAGCATCAAAAATCCCGTCCTCTTCCATCTTTTCAATTTGATGAAGACGTGCAATGCTTTTCTTTATCGTTTTAAAGTTTGTAAGCATTCCGCCGGGCCAACGGCTGTTTACGTAATACATTCCGCAACGCTGCGCCTCTTCCTTAATTGCATCTGCTGCCTGCTTTTTTGTTCCTACAAAAAGTGCCGTTCCTTTTTCAACAGACACGTCGCGCATAAACATATATGCTTCTTCAAACTTTTTTACAGTTTTCTGAAGATCAATAATGTATATCCCGTTACGCTCCGTAAAGATGTACTCTTGCATTTTAGGATTCCATCTTCTTGTGTGATGTCCGAAATGGACGCCTGCTTCAAGCAGTTGTTTAATAGAAATTACCGACATTTTTTATGTCCTCCTTTGGTTTTTTCCACCACAGTACGTATGTTCATGAGTTACCCCACACCAAAGCCAAACTGTGTGTGAATTTTTATATGGTATTTTACCATATCTGGCAAAATAAATCAAGTCTTTTTTTTAAAATTTACAAAAACGTAATAATTTATGTTTCTTATATTTTATTCTTCAATTAAAAAACGGTTAAAATCCGTTTTTAGGAATTCAACCGTTCTTTTATTTTTATCACCCTTTAACATGCTTTTAAATTGCTTTTTACATGTTATTTACCGGCTTTTCCGGATTAACAACCGCACTTTTTTCCCTTGCAACTCCGGAAATAAGTTCCTTAAGATCTATACCTGTAGATGCTTTCATACCTTCCATGATCTGACCCGCGCTGTTCATTACGTCTTTTACAAGTTTTGTTGAGTTGCCTTCACCGTACATTACGATCTTATCCGTTTGTGCAAGCGGGGACGCTGCATTACGTATAACTTCGGGAAGCGCATTAAGATACATTTCAATAACTGATGCTTCTCCCATCTTCTTTTGAGCCTCTGCCTTCTTTTCTATTGCTTCAGCCTCTGCAAGACCTTTGGCACGTATACCTTCCGCTTCTCGTTCCATAGAAAATTTCAGAGCATCTGCTTCCGCTTTTTTTGCCTCGGCTTCTTTAATTGCTTCATATGCATTTGCATCAGCCTCTCTTTGTCTCTTGATCATGAGGGCTTCTGCCTCTTTTTCCGCCTTATACTTCATTGCGTCTGCCTGTTTTCTGACCTCTGCGTCAAGTTTTCTTTCTTTAATTGCAATTTCCTTTTCGGCAATTTCTGCCTCTTTTTCGGTCCTTGCAATATCTGCATTCGCCTTGGTAATTTCAATTGTCTTACGCTGGCTTTCCTGTTGAATACTGTATGCTGCGTCTGCCTCTGCCTTCTTCGTATCCGCTTTTACACGCATATCTGCTTTTTGAACTTCAAGGTCTGCATCTTGCTCTGCTATTCGCTTTTCTGCCTCAACTCTTACGGCGTTTGCTTCTTCCTCCGCCTTTGCTGTTGCTATTGCAATATCTCTTTGGGCATTTGCCTTTGCTATCTGTGCTGTCTTCCTTATCTGCTCAACATTGTCAATACCCATATTTTCTATTGTTCCTGCTCCGTCTTTGAAATTCTGTATATTAAAGTTTACAACTTCAATTCCAAGTTTTTCCATGTCGGGAAGAACATTTTCGGTAATCTTTTTTGCGACTCCCTGTCTGTCCTGAACCATTTCTTTGAGACCCACAGAGCCGACTATTTCGCGCATATTACCTTCAAGCACCTGCGTTACAAGGAATATCATCTCCTCGCGTTTCATCCCCAGCAACGACTCTGCTGCTCTTTCAAGGAAAACAGGATCTGAAGATATCTTTATATTTGCAACACCATCAACGTTTACATTGATAAACTCTATGGTCGGAACTGCTTCCGATGTTTTAACGTCTACCTGCATTACTCGTAATGAAAGTTTGTCTACACGTGTAAAAAACGGAAGTCTCCATCCGGCTTTTCCGATAAGTGTGCGGCGTTTTCCCAGTCCGGAAATTATGTATGCCGTATCCGGAGGTGCTTTCATATAACCGAGAATCAACAAAATAATCAATAACACTGCTGCAATTACAATTCCTATTATCATATTTTTCTCCTTATGTTTTTATTTTTAACTTACGCAAGTCATTCAAAAGATGCTTGTTTTTTTACCTACGGCTTCGTAAATACAAAAAGACTTTACACTTTGGCATAATTATGCTTAATGTAAAGTCTTGTTCGATTCCGAAAGTGAATCTGTCTGTCCCGAGCATTAATGCTGTGCTGACGGAACGACCCCATTACCACCGTTTGGCAATGTAACTACTCCCTTTTGTTGACTTTATTATACCAAAAAAATATTGTTTTGTCAAGACATTGCATGGATTTTTAAATATATTTTTTTAACATCAAAATGTATTTTTTCAACATTTTATGCTCGTGACTAATAAAAGTCATTTTCTAAATTTACTTAAATTCGGTAGTTCTTATACGCTTTGTTTTTTAATTATACTTGCATTATAATACATTTTATTTGTTTTGTCAATATTTTTATAGGTTTACTTAAATTTATATAAATTTATATAACAATTAATTCCTTATTAAATTTTGTCAGATTTTCATTTCCTTCGTTTGTAATATACACCATATCTTCTATACGTACACCGTATTTTCCTTCAATGTATATACCAGGTTCTACAGTTACTATATTTCCTTTTGTCAAAATTCCTTCGGAAAGAGGCGAAAGTGATAAAGGCTCATGTATATAAAGGCCTACTCCGTGACCGAGACTGTGGGAAAATGCACCTCTGTATCCTGCATTTTCTATTATATCTCTTGCAATTTTGTCTACATCCGAGCATCTTTTTCCTGCCGCTATAAACTCTATCGCATTTTTCTGCGCCTGCATTACTGTATTATAAACACGCTTCATTTCTTCGGTCGGAGCACCCACACAGACTGTCCTTGTCATATCAGAGCAGTATCCGTTATATTTTGCTCCGAAATCAAATGTCAAAAAACCTTTTTTTACCTTTCTTCTCTCCGGAACTCCGTGCGGCATTGATGAATGACTTCCGGAAATTGCTATCGTATCAAATGCAATGCCGTCTGCTCCGTTTTTCCGCATAAAATATTCAAGTTCAAGCGCCAGGTCGGATTCGGTCACTTCAGTGGAAATAATCCCAAGTATTTTTTTCAATGCCTTTTCTGCTATACGCTGTGCCTTTATTACAAACTTTTTTTCGTTTTCATCTTTAATATTGCGAAGTTCTTCTGTCAATCGTCCGAGGGGGGTGAACCTGTATTCCTTCATGGCGGTCTTATAACCTTCAAGTACTGCATCCGTCATGTTGAAATTTTCATATCCTATCGTACTTCCAATGTTAATAAGCGGCTTTATTAGTGCGCTTTTTCTGCCTGAAAGGAGCATTACCTTAAAATCTTTTATTGCCTTTTTTTTCGCCACTTCAATATACCTGCTGTCGGCAAAAAGATATGCATCTTTTCTTGTTATTAGAAGAAAACCGTCGGTATAATTAACTCCGCTGAGATATCTGATATTAAGTTCATCAGTTATAAGTGCAGCATCAATATTCTCGGGCATTTTATCTCTGAAAGCATCAACTCTCGTCATAAATCAAAATTTCCTCCGATCATTTACCGGTTTTCGGCTACCTTTTTCAGGCAAAATATCATCACGTAAAAATCTTTAATACTTTAATCGTAAAAATATTTATTCAATAAGCCGCTCCGATTGCTTTTAGTTTTAATTAAAAATTTTATCTGGATAAATTACTCCTTGCATTTTCATACATTTTTTTCATTATAAGTGCATCCTCGGCCATAGTTCCGTCTGATTCACAAATTATCCTCGGCGAGTAACCTTCTTTCGCCAGAACTTCTGCCAAAGGCTCAAATTCCGGTCCGTAAACCGTATCGGCAAACGTTAAATGTTTTTTCTCACCGGCAACAGTATACTCTATTTTTGAAAAATGACAGTGAAGTGTATCTGCATACTCTGCACCCAGTCCCTTTTCTATTTTATCAAATACATTTTTATAATCTTCCTGTGTTAAAAATACTCCTCCTGCCTCACGTGCGTTAAGGTGTCCGAAATCGACCACAGGGTATAGTCTTTTATCTATGCTGCATATGTCAATTACTTCATCAAGTGTACCCAGTTGATTTACTTTTCCCATGGTTTCAAGTCCGAGTTTAACCTGTGTTGCGGGAATCGCTTCAAGAGTTCTGTACATGGTATCCTTTGCCAGCCTGACCGCTTCCTGTCTTGAAATTTTTGCCGCCGATCCTGTGTGAATAACTATCTTTGTTGCTCCCATAAGTTCTGCCGCATGTACTGACTGCTTTATATAATCAATACTTTTCAGGCGTTTTTCTTCTTCAACTCCTGAAAGCGAAATAAAGTACGGTGCATGCAAGGAAAGTGCAATCCCGTATTTTTTTGCTTCCTGTCCTGTTTTTATAAATGTTTCATCGGATCCCCGAACACCCTGACCGCATTGATATTCATAAGCATCAAGTCCGATATTTCTGAGCCACTCCGGTGCTTGAAATGTACTTTTGTTTCCCGCTTCGTAAAAACTTTCACTGTTCCCGGCAGGTCCGAACGTTGCACCCATTTTACTTTTCCTCCGTTTTCTTTCCGTTTATTTTGCTCTCTCTTCTCTTGTATTTATGCAATACTGGTTTTTCAAGCATTCTTTTAAAGCGGAAAAAAATGTTTTTCTTATCCTTTATCGGTTTGACTAAGATCGTAGTATTTAATTTTGCGATTTTCCCTGCAAGTACGTCAGTAAATACCTGATCTCCGATAAGTGCTGCATTTTGGGCACTGCATTTCATAGCATCAAGTGCACGAAGGCAACTTTTTTTTAACGGCTTCCAGCTGTCCGGAAACGCGGGAAAACACAACGTTTTGTTGAAAAGTTCAACGCGTTCTGAATGATTATTTGAAACAAATGCTATTTTCATTCCGTTGTCAATCATAAGTTTCAACCAAGCCCTCACCTCTTCGGTAGGCTCCGGTATCTCATACGGAACAAGCGTGTTATCAATATCAAGTATTATACATCTTACTCCCCTTTTTTTAAGCAATTCGGGTTTTACATCATATATCGTATCGTAATAAAAATCGGGTACAAACAGTCCCATTTGTTTTTCTTGCCCTTCCTATTTTTTTAATCTATTTTTCTTAACCTACAATTATTTTAAAACCGTTATTATAACATTCGCCAGCGGATATCTTTGTCATTTCGTTCTTCGTTTCTAGATCATCTAATTTTCCGTCATACGAAGGAAGCGATGTCCATGGCTCAATACATATATACGGAGCTTCGGTTTTCGGCTTATGCCATATCCCAAGAAATTTCATTCCGGGGTATTCCATACGTACAAATTTATTACTTTTCCTGCTTTTTAATGTTACATATTTGCACATATCTGTAAAAAATTTCGCGTCCTCTGAAAAAAGACTGTGTTCAAGGTCTATGATCTTACCGTCGCGAAGCGGATACGGCTCCGTTTTTCCTAAATAAAAAAGCGGAGACATACAGACAAGTTTTATAGGTTTTTCGCAGTCAAATTCAAGGTAATAATCTTCAAATTTTTCACCATCAGTTAACGGAACATTATATCCCGGGTGTCCCCCAAGTCCAAAATACATATAATCTTTTCCAGTGTTTTTTACATCGTAACTACAGGTGACTTCAGTACCGTTTAATGAATATGTTACTGAGTATTCAAAATCAAATGGATATTGCTTTTTCAGTTCATCATTTGATTTAAGTGTAAATTTTATCTCTGTTTTTGAAATTGTTTCGGCAGAAAGAACGGCATGTCTTATGAATCCGTGAATATTCATTTCATATGTTTTACCTTTGTATATGTATTTTCCTTCGGTAAGGCGTCCGCATATTGGGAAAAGATTTGTTGCCCTTCCGGTCCAAAATTCAGGATCTCCCTGCCAAAGGTATTCAGTCTTATCAGATTTAAGCATTATACTTTGAAGTTCTCCTCCAATGTCTGAAACATCAACTTTGATTACATCATTTTCTATTGTATATATCATTTTATTGTACTCCTTCATTAAATTATCTTCTTTAAAAATGATTATACAATAATTCTTTTATTTTGTCAATTGCATTTCTGACGTTCAAAATCTTATTTAGTTATTCTCAATTATGTAATAACATAAATTTTTTTTAAAATTATCCTTTTTTTATTCAATTATACTGCATTATTCATTTTTTCTTTGAAAAAAATAATATTTTATCTCTAAATGTTATATTTTGCATATTTATAAAATCAACATTCTTATTTTTTCAGTTATTTTCTGTATTTTATTGTATATTTCATAATTTATTATTGAAAAATTATTTATATGTTAATAATTATGGAATATTTATACATTAATATATAAATTTTTGATCTTTTTCTCAAAAAAATTATTTTTTTGCAAGTTGAAAGAATATACAATCTTGGTATATAATAAATTCGTTCCTAAGTTATTTACCCCTCAGGAGCAACAAAAAATATTTTTATAAATTTTATAGAAAGGCAAATTTTAAAACAGCAAAATGTCCAAGGAGTTTTCAAAAACCAAGCAACCGGTTTATCAGTTAATTTCTTCACCTGCAGTTTTTAAAAATGATAACGATGAATTTAACACGGTCTATTCCATTCTTTCTGTACAGTTGGAAATGGATGCCGCAAAGACAGTTCTTGTATATGATATTGCAAGAACAAAAGCCATGGCTGAAAAAATTTTTTCAGAAGTTATAAAGGCATCCTCGCTTCCTGATCGGATTCATGAATTTATAGAAGAGTTGCTTTAGTTGAAAACCATAAAAAAATCAAATATAAAACCGCACTGCAGGTTAAACAATTATTTAATGCGGGATTTATAATATAAATTAAACTACAAAAATGTATGTTTACATAAAAACGAAATTATGTTAGTGATTAATTTACAAAAAACCGGTATTATCTAAAAATTTATTTTCTTACTAACATTTTTAATGATTTAATATTAAAATAAAAAAGGAACGTTACCATTAAAGTAACGTTCCTTTTTTCACCCTTATCCGTATATTATTTGATTAATGCAAAAAAACCTCTTGGACCTTACTTATACTTTCTTAGATTACACCTTCTCCAGCAAGTACAATTCCTTCATCAGTAAGAACCTTGGATGCATTTTCTGTATCTTTTATTCTAAAGACTATGTATGCTTTTTTGTTTTTTTCCTGCGAAATAAACGCATATATATATTCAATATTTATACCGTGTTCGGCAAGGAGTCTTACAGTTTTTGTCATTGCTCCCGGAACATCTGGAAGTTCTGCAACTATAACATCTGTAATCGACGTTATACAGCCTGCGTCTTTAAGTGCTTTCTTTGCCCTGTCTGTATCATCGACTATAAGACGAAGTATCCCAAAATCCTGAGTGTCCGCCAGAGACATTGCCCTTATATCGACACCCGCATTTCCGAGGGCATCGGTTATTTTAACCATATTTCCGGGCTTGTTTTCTATAAATACCGAAATCTGACGTACTGTCATATATTGTTCCTCTCTTTCATGTATATATATTTATCAATAATTATACCCTAAATCAAACGCCTTCAAATTAAGTTCTTTAAATTTTTCCGGTACAGTATTTTCTATCGCCTTATGCCATTTTTCTTTTTCTATATTTAAATATTTTGCGAGTCTGCCCATTAAGACTATATTTACTGCTTTCGCACTTCCTGCCTTTTCCGCAAGAGAAAGTGCGTCAAGTTCGTCAACATGTATCCCAAGCGACCTCATCTCTTCAAGAACACCTGAAGGATATTCCGCATTCCCGACAATTACCGGCATTGGGTCGATCTCCTGATTGTTGGCAATGATTTTACCGTCTTTTTTCAAACATGAGACATAACGTGCTGCTTCCAATTTTTCAAATGATACTATGAAATCCGCCTCTCCCTCTGTTATAACCGGAGAGTATACTTTATCTCCGTATCTTACGTATGTAACAACAGAACCGCCTCTTTGGCTCATTCCATGTACCTCTGAAACCTTTACATCATACCCTTCCCCAAGAAGAAGTTTTCCTAGTAGTTTACTCGCAAGCAAAGTTCCCTGCCCACCTACTCCGACTATCATTATACTTGTGGTCTTCATCATTTTCTTTCCTCGCTTTCTATTGCACCGAAACTGCAAAGTTGTTTGCATACGTCGCAGCCTACGCAAAGAACATGGTCTATTACTGCTTTTTTATTCTTGAAAGAAATAGCGGGACATCCAAGGCTCATACATTTACGACATCCGCGGCATTTATCCGGATCAACCGTTACGGGAGAATGTGTTTTTACATTCTTAAGAAGGATGCAGGGACGTCTGGAAATAATTACTGACGGCTCATCGATCGCTGTCTCCTCCTTTATTGCTGTATCACACTCCGCTATGTTATACGGATCAACGACTCTTACTCTTTTGATACCTACAGAGTGGCAAAGATCTTCAAGACTTACCTTTGACGCCGGTTCTCCTTTAATATTGTAGCCTGTTGTGGGATTTTGCTGATGTCCGGTCATACCGGTTATTGAGTTATCAAGAATAACTACTGTTGAATTTGTTGCATTATATGCTATATTTATCAAACCGGTAACACCTGAATGTATAAATGTTGAATCTCCTATTACACAGGCCGTCTTATGTTTGCCGCCATCTGCAATATTAAATCCGTGAAGTCCGGAAACCGATGCACCCATACAAAGCGTCGAGTCGATAGCTGAAAGCGGAGGAACCGCACCAAGAGTATAACATCCTATATCTCCAAGAACTGTTATTTTATTTTTTGCCAGTGAATAATATATACCTCTGTGCGGACAGCCTGCACACATCATAGGAGGACGTCCCGGGATCTTAGTGTTTATATTTACCGTCTCATTCTTTTTCCCAAGTATAACATCTGCAACGGTTTCCTGACTGTATTCACCTATCGGAGAAAAAAGCGATTTCCCTTCTGCCTCTATCCCCAAACTACGGCAATGTGTCTCTATTATACTGTCAAGTTCTTCAATAACTATAAGACGGGTTACCTTTGATGCAAATTCTTTTATAAGTTTTTCGGGTAACGGATTGATCATGCCGAGTTTCAGTACGCTTACCGTATCCCCAAATACCTCTTTAACATACTGATAACATGTACCCGATGTAATTATACCTATGTCCGTTCCTCCCATTTCAATTTTATTAAATGGGCAATTCTCTGCGTATTTCGCTAATTCCTCGGTACGCTTTTCAACTACCGGGTGACGGAGTTTTGCATTTCCGGGCATCATTATGTATTTTGCTCCGTTTTTTACATATTCCTTGATCGGTATATCTGCTCGCTCACCTATATCAACAATACTTTGTGAGTGTGCAACTCTCGTACACATTCTAAGAATAACAGGTGTGTCAAATCTTTCTGATAGTTCAAATGCCGCTTTAGAAAAGCTGTAACTTTCCTGGGAATCAGAAGGTTCGACCATTGGTATTTTAGACGCTATTGCATAATGCCGCGAGTCCTGTTCATTTTGCGAAGAATGCATTGCCGGATCATCTGCAACACATATAACGATACCACCGGTAACACCCGTATAAGAAAGAGTAAACAGCGGGTCTGCAGCAACATTAAGTCCGACATGTTTCATAGCACAAGCCGATCTTGCTCCTGCAAGGGATGCGCCAAATGCTACCTCCATTGCCACTTTTTCATTTGGTGCCCACTCTGAATGAATGTCATCGTATTTTGATAAAAATTCTGTAATTTCTGTTGATGGAGTTCCCGGGTAACTGGAAACTACATTTATTCCGCCTTCGTAAAGACCTCTGGCAACCGCTTCGTTACCTATAAGGAGTTTTTTCATCTTTTGTTTTTCCTTTCTGAACATATGCGTATTTCTTTAAACTCTTTTGTCAAAGTATAAGTGCAATATCTCCATTTAAATTTTACGGTTATCTATTACGCGCTTTGCCTTACCTTCAGAACGCGGGAGCGATTTTGCATTTACAAGCGTTATTTTCGCACTGATACCGACAACTGATTTTATCTTTTCCGCTATCTCATTGCGTATCTTTTCAAGATCTGAAACGGTATCTGAGAAATTTTCTCCGTCAAGTTCTACCTGTATCTCAAGGGTATCGGTATAATTTACTCTGTCGACTATTATCATGTAAAACGGGGCAACTCCCTTAACGGAAACTATTACTGATTCAATCTGACTCGGAAATACATTTACCCCTCGGATTACCATCATATCATCTGTTCTTCCGGTGATCCTGCCCATTCTAACAGTTGTCCTTCCGCATGCACATGGTTCGGCATTAATTACACAGATATCATGGGTACGGTAACGGAGCATCGGCATACCTTCTTTTGTTATTGTGGTGAATACTAATTCTCCTGCTGTACCGTAAGGAAGCTGTTCTTCGGTAACAGGATCGATTATTTCAGGAATTACATGGTCTTCGTTTATATGCATTCCTTTCTTTTCGAGACATTCAAACGCAACTCCGGGACCGGCTATTTCGGTAAGTCCGTATATATCGCAGGCATCTATATCGAGGAGTTCTTCTATTTTTCCGCGCATTTCCTCCGACCACGGCTCAGCGCCAAAACATCCGGATTTAAGTTTAAGTTCTTTTTTGGGATCTATACCCATATCCCTTATTGTCTCACCAAGATATGTAGCATATGAAGGTGTACAGCAAAGCATTGTTGAACCGAGTTCTTTCATCATCATTATCTGACGCTGTGTATTTCCGCTTGACATCGGCACTGTCATTGCACCTATTTTAGTTGCACCTTGATGTGCACCGAGACCTCCGGTGAAAAGTCCGTAGCCATAACAGACCTGAACTATGTCCTCTTTTGTACCGCCTGCGGCAACGAGCGCTCTTGCTACCATTTCCGTCCATACGTCAACATCGTTCTGAGTATAACCCGAAACGATAGGCTTACCGGTTGTTCCGGATGATCCTTGAATTCTTACTATCTCGCTTTTCGGTGCTGCAAGAAGTCCAAACGGAAATTCATCGCGAAGATCTGTTTTATTAGTAAAGGGAAGATAACGTAAATCTTCAACACCCTTGATGTCTTCCGGTTTTATACCTTTGGCGTCCATACGTTCACGGTAAATCGGAACGTTATCGTATTCTCTTTTTACAACTTTTCTGAGCCGCTCTCCCTGAAGTTGACGAATTGCGTCTCTCGACATACATTCGTATTCCGGAGATAAAATGTTGTGTGTCTTTGGTGCTTTCATTGCATTGAACCTTTTGCGCTTTTTGCGCTTCCTTTCGTTTTTGATAGCCACATCTGTTATATGATTTTTTAAAAGTTTACGGTATTCGCGGGTCTGAAAAAAGAAAAATCTCTGTATATCCGACAGCAATCAGCCGCTTTAATACAGAGGACGAAATATCAAAATACCCCGTGGTACCACCTCATTTTAACATTTTCTTGCAAAAATGTCCTTATCGATACAAAAAATATCTTTTCTCTGTAACGGGAGTTCCCGAAGACCCTTACGCACCCCATAAGGCTTCCGGGCCCTTGCTTGCAAAGAGAACTTTACATTTTTCCTTATTCTGTCCTCACACCTTACGACAGTTCTCTGTGATAAGTCCAAACGCTACTCGCTTTGCTCTTACGCATTTTTTTCATTATATCATAAATATATTTTTTTGTCAAGTATATATATTTTTTTCTTGAAACAGTCCTTTTAAAAATGTTATTTTACCATATTTTATTCTTTATTTTTTTGTAGTACTATTCATATATTGCGATGTATTAAATATATTATATTTATACAAAAGCAACAATAATTTTATTTTTTCCAAAAATCACTTGATTTTTCTTTTCGTTTTTGATATAATTAATGTGTATTGATATAAATAAAAAATAAAAATATAAAAATTTATGCGCAAACGATGCGCGGAGGTATTCCCAATGACATGCGAACTTACAATCACAAACGCTTTTGGACTTAATGCAAGCAACGCTCCACATCTTGTACAAAAAGCCAATATGTATAAAAGTTCTATTTGGATCGAAACTGACGGTCGCAAGGTAAACGCAAAGAGTCTTCTCGGAGTTATTTCACTCGGAATTAAAAAGGATATGAAAATCACGCTCAGAGCCGAAGGCAGTGATGAAAAAGACGCGATCGACGGCATCGTTGATATGATTCAAAACGGCTTTGAACACTAAGCCTTTAAAATCACACAAATGAAAAACACAGGGCAGGCTTAGACTCTCCGTCTTTGCCTGCCCCATCTTTTATGGCATAAAATTAATTATTTTGCAAAAATTATGATTTTTGATTTATCAAATTATCTCAAATACCTTAAACTGAAGATAATGGCTTAAAAATTTCCGTTGACAAATAATTATTTTAATAAGCAAACATTTAAAGTAATATATATAATCGGAAATACCACAATTAATCTCCGGTATAAAACTGTTACGATCTTAAAAATATCTTTAAAAACATATAATTATGGAATTTAATGAAAAAATTATAAACGCATTAAGAAAAAAAGCAAACTCTCTTCCTCTTACGCCGGGCGTCTATTTAATGAAAGATAAGACCGGTAAAATAATATATGTAGGAAAATCGAAAACAATTAGAAATAGAGTTTCTTCATATTTTATCGACATAAAAAATCACTCAATTAAAACCGCCCGAATGGTAAGCCTAGTAAATGATTTTGATTATATTTTAACCGATACGAACATTGAAGCGCTGGCACTTGAAAACCGACTTATAAAACTTCATAAACCAAAGTTCAATATAAAACTTAAAGACGGAAAGTCATATCCTTATTTAAAACTCACATTTAACGAAGCATACCCAAGACTTATTTTTACCAGAAAAAGAGCCGACGACGGAGCAAAATATTTTGGCCCTTACAGCGGTACATCAACAGCGGTCTCGCTATTGAAAACTGCGCAAAAGACTTTCGGACTTGCATCATGTAATAAACACTTTCCTGCCGATATCGGTAAAGTACGTCCCTGCATCTATAAACACATCGGACTTTGCACATCTCCCTGCGATAACAGCATCAACCAGGAAGAATATTTTGAACTCAATAAAAAAGCAGCGGCGTTTTTAAGAGGTTCTTATTCCGCGGTAAAAAATGATTTGGAAGAAAAAATGCTTAAGGCATCCGAAGAACTCAATTTTGAAGCGGCAGCTAAATACCGCGACAGAATACAGGTACTTGAAGCCTGCCGTCAGAAACAGAAAGCTGTAACATTCCCGGGGGATGAAAAAGATGTTATCGCAGTATATAAAGATGAATTTTGTACCTCTGTTTCAGTATTTTTTATACGTGACGGCAGTATCACTGACACCGAAAATATAATTTTTCCATCTGAACAACTTGCTGAAGGTAATGATATTATAACATTCCTTTGCGATTTTTACAATAAAAGAGAGTTCATTCCCCGGGAAATACTGTTAGATTTCACTCCACCAGATGAAGGGCTTGAGGACTTTACAGAATATCTTGAAAGTAAATGCAAAACAAAGGTAAAACTTCGCGTTCCGGAAAAAGGTGATTTGAAAAAACTTTGTCAAATGGTAAAAGATAATGCAGCTGAAGCGGCAAAGCGTTTTGTTTCAACATCGGAAAAGCATGATAAGACAATGCTGAGACTCGCACAACTTTTAAAGCTTGAGGTCGTCCCGGAACTTATAGAAGCATATGACATTTCAAACCTCGGCTCCGACAACATCACTGCTGGAAAGATATCATCTGAAAACGGAAAACTTAACAAAAGCGCATACCGTACTTACAAAATAACCGGTACGGACGGTCAGGACGATTATGCTTCCATGAGTCAGGCAATAAAGCGCCGCTTATCACATCCGGAAGACAGATATCCCGACCTGATATTGCTTGATGGCGGTGCAAATCATGTCTCGGTCATACGTAA
The DNA here is from genome assembly GCA_944381115.1 of uncultured Clostridia bacterium. Classification (GTDB taxonomy): domain Bacteria; phylum Bacillota; class Clostridia; order Oscillospirales; family CAG-272; genus SIG673. Next base: position 30,159 of record CALWJV010000015.1, on the reverse strand, counting down.
ATTGCTTAAGGATGAAAATATTGATATTCCGGTTTTTGGGATGGTTAAGGACGAGTTTCACAAGACACGGGCGCTCACGGATAATGTTTCTGAAATAAGCATTGCAAAGGAGACCAATGTATTCATTTTTATATATAAGTTGCAAGAGGAAGTCCATCGGTATACATTCGGCAGGATGATGAGTGCCAAAAGAAAAACTCTGAAAAAATCTTCGCTTACTGAAATAGAAGGGATAGGACCAATGAAGGCAAAGTTTCTTCTATCCCATTTCAAGACAATATCAGCATTGAAAACTGCAAATAAAGAGGAACTAATGACAGTTAAGGGTATAAACGAAACTAACGCTCTTGCTATAATCAAGTATTTTAATCCCCTAAATGAAAAATTGTAAAACAAGCATATTTTGACTTATATTACACGATAATAACCAAAAAATAATCTAAAGGCAACTAAAATGATGAGAATAATTACAGGGAAAGCCCGTGGAGTAAAACTTAACACGCTTGGAGGTCTTTCCACAAGACCGACAACCGAAAAAGTAAAAGAGGCTGTTTTCAGCATGATACAATTTGATATTGAAGGCAGAAGAGTACTTGACCTGTTCGCAGGTAGCGGTCAAATGGCACTTGAGGCTTTGAGCCGCGGAGCAAAAAACGCCGTTTTGGTCGACTCCTCAAAAGACGCTGCGGAAATTATCAGAAAAAACGCCGTTAAAACAAAACTTTTTTCTAATGTTAAAGTTATTGTAAGTGATTACAAATCTGCCATTCTGAAACTTAAAGGCGAAAAATTTGACCTTGTTTTTTGCGATGCACCATATGCTGCAAAACTTACGTCAGACGCTGTCGAAAGAGTCCTGATCGCAGAACTTCTTTCGGATATCGGTATAATAATAACAGAATGTGACGAAAAGGAGCCTTATGAATTCTCCTCACTCAATATCAGAAAGCATAGTAAATACGGGAAAACATATATAACAATTTACGATAAAATAAATTAGGAAAAGGACATCAGATTATGAAAGCACTTATTTGCGGGAGTTTTGACCCTGTGACTAACGGTCACCTTGATATAATAAATCGAACTGCGTCTCTTTTTGACACTGTTATTGTCGGTATTTTTGTTAATTCAGATAAAAAATACCTTTTTGATGTAAAAAAACGTTTTGAACTTCTAAAAGAAGCAACAAAAAATTTAGTTAATGTAACAATTGATTGTTGCGAAGGTCTTGTAGCAAAATATGTCGAAAAAAATAATGTTGACGTTATTGTAAAAGGAATTAGAAACACCGCTGACTACGAATACGAATATGAAATGGCAAAAATAAATAAATTAATTTATAATAAGGCAGAAACACTTCTTATGCCTGCTTCAAGAGAAACAGAATTTTTAAGTTCCGGCTTTGTAAAAACAATGTTTTTTGCCGGAGAAGATATTACGGATTTTGTTCCACAGTGCGTGAAAAACGCTTTTTTTAATAAACAAAAATAAGTTATTTATTGTGCTTTGTTTTTAAAATTATGTTTTAAAATATGTTTATTTACATAAATGCCAAAATAATATCGACAAAAATTGTTGAAAGGACAAAAATAAATGGAATTTTTCCACATACCGGTAATGCTCAAAGAAGCCGTTGACGGTCTTGATATAAAACCAAATGGGTTATACGCAGACTGTACAACAGGAGGCGGCGGTCATAGTTACGAAATTGCCGGAAGGTTGACGCAAGGCGGTAAACTCTTCTGTTTTGACAGAGATCTAGAGGCAATTAATGCGGCCAAAATACGACTTGCACCATTCAAAGACCGTATAACTTTTATCAACAAAAATTTTGCCGAAATCGCTGATGTGCTTAGCGGAATAAAACTTGACGGTGCCATAATCGATCTCGGTGTTTCATCCTATCAAATTGACAACGCTGATCGCGGATTTTCATACATGAAGGATGCTCCCCTTGACATGAGAATGAATCAAAATGACATAAAAAGTGCATATGACGTAGTAAACAGTTACTCAAAAGATGCCTTGATAAATATTTTGCGAAACTATGGTGAAGAGCGTTTTGCTCCTAAAATAGTTTCATATATCATAAATGCAAGAGAAAAATCACCTATAAAAACAACATTGGAACTTGCAGAAACAGTAAAAAATGCGGTTGGACCATGTGCACCCAAAGATGGGGGACACCCCGCAAAACGAACTTTTCAGGCAATACGTATAGAAGTAAACGGTGAACTTGAAATAATTTCACCGACAATTAGAAAATTAACTGAAATGTTGAATCCAGGCGGAAAACTTTCAGTTATAACATTTCATTCGCTTGAAGACAGAATTGTAAAACAAACATTTGCTGCTCTTGCAAAAGGCTGCATATGTCCGCCTAAATTTCCCATATGCGTATGCGGGATAAAACCTACTTTAAAAATTTGTTCAAGGGCAATTTTACCAAGCGAGCAGGAGATAAAAACAAACCCTAGGTCAAAAAGCGCAAAACTCAGGATTGCAGAACGTATTTGACTGTTTATTTTTCTTTGCTCTTTACTTTCTAACAGTACACTATCCGACAGTTTTTTCACACAATTTTTTTTGCGTTATATCTTTATAATGAATTTTCTTTTTTAAAACAAAAATCACGGTTAGAGCCGTGCTTTTTTTGAAAATTATTTTAAATTTAATAAATCTTCCTGTGTAGAATATTTATATTAATAAAGGACCCACCCGGTAATCGGGCGAGTCCTTTTTATTTTATTTAAACAATCACTCTGCTGAATTTTCACCGGTTTCATCAGTTTTTTCATTAACCGATTCTTCACCGTTCATTTCGTCAACAGTAACTTCATCTTCTATTTCAGGTTCTGAAAGTACACGAATGGAAAGAGAGACTTTCTTTTTATCGTTGTCTATTTCTATTATCTTAGCCTCAACTTCATCTCCTACATGAAGTACTTCAGCAGGATTTCCGATCCTCTTGTTCGCAATCTGAGAAATGTGTATAAGTCCGTCTACACCGTCTATGATCTCTGCAAATGCACCGTAAGTTATAATATTTACTATCTTAACATTTACAACATCGCCTACTTTATATTTTTCTGTGAAAATCTTCCATGGGTTCTCTTCTTCTTTTTTGCATCCCAGAGAAATACGCTTTTTATCGGCGTCAAGTTCTTTAATATAAACGTTAATTTTATCACCTACTGATACAATGTCTGACGGGACACGGAAGCGTTTCCAGGAAAGTTCCGATTTATGAACCATTCCGTCAACAGGACCTATGTTTACAAATACACCGTAATCTGTAATGGATTTTACTGTTCCCTCAAACGTCTTACCTTCACAAAGTGTACTCCAAAATTTTTCAATCTCAGCGTTCTTTTCTTCCTTTGCAACTACAGATATAGACGCAACAGGCCGCTTGCCGTAACTGCCTTTCTCTGTAATTTTTACCTTTTGGGTTGTTCCCAAAAGAACCGATATATCACCGCCTTTTGCAATACCTGTCTGGGAAGCGGGAATAAAAAATTTTGTGGAAAGTGCAGAAAGAATGAGTCCCTTTGCAACTCCCTCTTTGTTAACAGCAACTTCAGTTATCTTGCCTTCGATTATCTCGCCGTTTTCAAACGCCTCTGCAACCTTTGCTTTGTTGGCACGGCTGTCAAGAATTTTTTTTGAAAGTTCAGCAACTCCGTCGGAATCGTTTGTTTTTATTACAACTGCCTCGATTTCGTCTCCGACTTTGAAATCAGTTGTTTTGGCAGTGTTATCATCGGAAAGTTCTGATAAAGGTATTATACCGGTAATGTTTGAATTTACGTCAACCTTAAGTTCACGATCATTTATTGCAACTACAATACCCTTTACGATATCTCCCTTTTTGATCAGATGCATTTCGCTCTCACCAAAAAGTTCTGCAAAGTTTTCATTTTTTTCATTCATAGCCTTAATAGCCTCCTCAATCAAACTGTCCGGCGTAGATGCTCCGGCAGTAATTCCCATATTAATGTTCGGAGCAATGCAATCCAAAGGCAATTCACTGATGCGCTCAACAAAGAAAGTATCTGGCTGAATTTTTTTAGATATTTCGTATAACTTGTTGGTGTTTGAGCTTTCTCTGCCGCCAAGTATTATCATCATGTCTACTTTTGCAGCAAGTTTCTCAACTTCGGTTTGACGTTCTTCCGTAACTTTACAAATTGTATCATATATTCTTGTAATTGTAAAGCGGTTTAATAAATAATTTTGACATAATTTACATTCTGTTAGTTTTTGAGTGGTTTGTGCAACACATATTATTTCCTTTCCCGATGCCTCGTTTTTTGCTTCCATTATCTCTTTTAGTTCAGAAAAATTTGACGCTATGATGGTCTCACATTCACTGTAACTTTTTATCGCCTTTACTTCCGGATGGTTTTTGTCACCGATTATAACCAATATCTTTTTTTCCGGGTCTTTTGATGTTTCTGTTTTTGCCGTCCTTTGTATCTTTGACACACACGGGCATGTGCAGTCAACATATTTAAAACCAATATCGGCCTTTACATATTTGTCAAGTTCATCAGCAAGTTGTTTAGTTACACCGTGGGTGCGAAGTACAACGGTAACCGGCGACTCTTTTGTGGAATTTTTTGCTATCTCTTTAAGTTCATTTTCGTCTATCGGCGGAATACCGCGATTTTTCAATTCTTCAACGATCAACGGATTATGAACAAAATTTCCGAGTGTAAAAATATGTTCTGACGGTGCTTTTTTTTCAACTACGTCATCAAGGATCTTATACGCCCGCCTTACTCCAAAACAAAATCCTGCACCTTTGGCAACAATTATATTCATATGTTTTTTTCATCCTCGGTATCCGGTATATTTTCTGCATTTTTTAATGCCTCTTCAGAAACTTTATCACTTTCTTCTTTTTCATTATCATCCGGATTACAGTTTACCGAATCTGCATTATTTGTTTCACATTTGCTAATATCATACCCGTTCATTTTTGAAGGTAAAACCAACCTCGGAATCAATCCTTCTTTTGCTCCCTCAGTAAGAAATTTACCGTTTTTAGGCGGTGGAGATACCGTACTGTCAAGTAATCCGCATATATTTGAAAAAACAGCAGATGATATTTCATTGTATAGATCGTTCCGTTTTCCGCTTACCTCCGGAAACTCATCAAACATGATCGGCTTTCCTATTATTACCTTTGTCTTTCTGAAAAGTCGTACTTTGAAATTCTTTGTCTGTATCGCAACGGGCAGTACAGGTACCCGTTTTTTTGTCAAAATAAGTCCTATACCGCCTTTCACATCTGAATCCGCAGGATGAATACCGCCATATCTGTGCCCCTGTGGATAAATTCCCACTACTTCGCCTTCTTCTATCAGTTTCAGTGTGTTTTTTATTGAGCCTACATCACCTTTACCCCTTTCTACGGGATATGCACCGCACGCCCTTATAAATCTGCCAAAAATCGGAATTTTAAACAATTCAGCCTTAGCTAAAAACCGCACTTGGTGTTTCAAAGATGCGGCGAGTATGGCTACATCCTGATATGAAATATGATTTGCACAAACAATAAAAGGACCTTCAGGCGGTTCATTTTCCTTGCCGACAATTTTTATCCTGTATAGTTTTCTTATTAATCCTGCAAACAACTTATAAATCTTGCTGTAAAATTTACTCATACGTTCTCTCCGTAACCATAAAAATGTTCCAAAAGTTAAATTTCTCAAACTGTTTTCAGTATTTTATTTTAGAATTCTATATCTCCATTCATTACAGCATTATATATTTCTTCACCTGGTATATTTTAACATTTAATTAAACTTTAACCCCGGCAACTTTGCATTTATTATTTTCATTGCCGCTTCAAGTGTATCATCCGGGGTATTTGATGACGTATCAAGAAATACAGCATCAACTGCAGGCACTGCAGGAGCGGTTTTTCTTGTCGAGTCATTTTTATCCCGTGTTTCCAAATCTGAAAGCACTTGTTCAACAGTTATGTCCTCGCCTTTTGCCTTCAGTTCCTCATATCTTCTTTTCGCTCTTGCATGATTTGATGCAACAAGGTATATCTTAACCTGTGCATCCGGGAAAATAACAGTACCGATATCCCTTCCGTCCATTATCACATTATGTTTTTTAGCCATATTTCGCTGTGTGTCAAGAAGAAACTCCCTGACTTTTGGAATTGCAGAAACTGCGGAAGCAGCGGCGGCTATCTCGCTGGTCCTTATTCTGTCTCCCACATCGTTTCCGTTAAGCATAACATGCTGTACTCCGTTTTCATCGTACATAAGATCCACACTTATATTTTTGAGAGATGCGACCACACCTTTTTTATCCGTGTAATCTATTCCGTTCTCGGTTACATAAAGGCCTATCGTTCTGTAAAGCGCTCCTGTATCAACATAAACAAAACCAAGTTTTTTTGAAAGTGCCTTTGCAAGTGTACTTTTACCTGAGCCGGACGGTCCATCTATCGCTATTTTTATCATAATCTTCTCCACTTCCGCCGATTTAACGGCTAATATAGTCCAATCTTTCTGCATGTACTTTTATATTTGCTTCTTAGCAAAAAATACTTGCCTTTTTTGTTTTAACGTAAATTTTCCAAAGTTTCCAAAATTTTTTACGGTGGAAAATTTATGTACACAATGTTCTAATATTATTTTACCGCATTTGTCGCTGCAAGAAAAGCTGTTGAAAAGGCTATCTGTAAATTAAAACCCCCTGTAAGTGCATCTACATCTATCACCTCACCGGCAAAGTAAAGACCGGATATTTTTTTTGACTCCATTGTTCTTGGGTCTATCTCTTTGACTGAAATTCCTCCCGAAGTAACTATTGCCTCTTCTATGGGGCGAAATTTTTTAGGCAGGACCGGAAAATTTTTCAGTAATTCACAAATTCTAAGCCTTTCTTCTCTTGTTATCTGATAAACTTTTTTCTTTTCATCTATTTTACTGTTTTTTATTATTACCGGAATAAGACGTATAGGCAAAAGGTCTCCAAGCGAATTATCAAAGTTTTTATGACTGTATTTTTCGAAATCCAAAAGAATACGTCTGTCAAGTGCGCTTTTATCAAGACCCGGCTTTAAATCTATGCTGATCTTATAATCCGAAACTGCCGCTTTACTCATATATGACGATGCTGAAAGCACCAAAGGTCCGCTTATACCCGTATGAGTAAAAAGCATTTCACCAAGTTCGCTGTAAACTTTTTTTCCGTTCAAGGTCAGGTTAAGTGTAACATTCTTCAAAGATAGACCTGCAAGGTCATAACCGTCAAATGTATCTATCGAAACGAGCGCCGGACGCAATGGTATTACTGTATGTCCGAGTTTTTCGGCAAATCTGTATCCGTCTCCGTCCGATCCGGTCAAGGGATATGACATTCCACCTGTACATATTATTACCGCATCAACAGGATAAAATTCTCCCCCCGCTGTAACACCGGTAACCTTTTCTCCAGAAGCAGAAACTGAAGTTACTTTTTCATGTATGATCTTAACTTTCGATGCATAAGAACCAAGTGCATCTACTATATCATATGACCTGTCTGATACCGGAAAAACTCTGTTTCCTCTTTCTACCTTCAGTTTTACTCCTTTTTCTTCAAAAAATGACATTGTATCATATGTCGAAAAAGCGTTTATTGCACTGTATAAAAAGCGGGAATTGGTAACTACATTCAAAAGAAATTCATTTTCAGGACATGCATTCGTTACATTACATCGGCCTTTTCCCGTTATTGCAATTTTTCTGCCAAGTTTTTTATTTTTTTCAAATAAAATTACATCTGCACCTTTTTTATAAGCCGTGCCTGCTGCCATAAGACCAGCAGCACCTCCGCCTATTACGGCTATCTTCTTCATTTTAATTTTCCTTTTAAATTAACTTTCTGTATTTATTATACTTAAAAAATTTTTATGTGTCAAGCGTAAACTGTTTTATTCATCACAAGTAATACTTGATCTTAATTTTCATTCATTAGATCAGAAAAAGGTTAACACGGAAAATATAACTATTAATTTATTGTAGATACGGTAAGTCCCTGTGTTTTTTTGAGCGCCTTTGCAAGCAAAGCGTTTTCTTCTGAAACAAGACCGGGATCGTCCGCAATTAATTTTTCGGCCTCGGCAAAACATTTTTCAAGCATAACGGTATCCGTGCAAAGTCCTGCAAGTTTAAAGCCAAACGCACCATGCTGTCGAAACGATTTTTCACTACCGAAATTTATAAAATTTCCGGGACCTCTCATTTCAAGATCGTATTTTGCAATTTTATACCCGTCACTTACTTTTTTCATAATTTCAAGCCGCTCTTTGGCTTTTTCTCCAGATGCATCCGAAACAAGTATACAGTAGGCTTTATCTTTTCCTCTTCCTACTCTACCCCTGAGTTGATGCAATTGTGAAAGTCCGAATCTCTCTGCATTCTCAACTATCATCAAGGTTGCATTCGGAACATTTACTCCTACCTCTATAACAGTCGTTGAAACCAAAATATCTATATCTCCGTTTTTAAAACGGTTCATTATGTCATATTTTTCAGCACCGCTCATTCTGCCGTGTATAAATGCAGTTTTAAACTGCGGAAAAACCTTTGTCCTTAAGTTTTCTTCATACTCAACGGCACTCTTGAGTTTAGGCAATTTTTCGGTGTTGACTTCAACGTAAAATCGGATAAAATCACTTTCGTCCTTTTCTACATCTTCTTCTGAATTTTCAACTGCAGGACAAACTATATATACCTGCTTCCCGCTTTCTACCTGCGCTTTTATAAACCCGTTCAATCTCTCTCTGTGACGTTCCCCGATTACAATAGTATCGACTGGCTGTCTTCCCGGAGGAAGTTCATCTACGACAGAAATATCAAGGTCTCCGCACAAAATAAGCGCAAGCGTTCGGGGAATCGGGGTGGCGCTCATTACCAAAACATGGGGCCTTTCTCCTTTCTCGGTAAGACCTGCTCTTTGAAATACTCCGAACCGATGCTGCTCATCTGTTATAACAAGACCAAGGTCTTTAAAAACAACCCCTTCGGAAAGAAGAGCATGTGTACCGATCACAAAATCTATATCTCCGCTCTCCAATTTTTTACAGACATTCCTTTTCTGTGCGGCTGTGAGCGAACCGCTAAGGTACCCGCATTTAATATTTAGTTTTTCAAAAAATCCGGAAAGTTCTCTGAAATGCTGAGATGCAAGTATCTCTGTCGGCGCCATCAACGCACACTGTGTACCGTTTTTGACTGCTATGTATGCTGCCGCTGCAGCACAGACGGTCTTGCCGCTTCCGACATCTCCCGAAACAAGTCTTGCCATAGGGTGATCACCGGTCATATCCTTTCTTATTTCAGATATCACCTTTGATTGAGCACGGGTTAGCGTATAAGGGAGTGAATCAACAAAATCATATAATCTACTTTTTGCTGCGTCCATTTTTTTACCGGAAATACCTTTCCTTCCGGATTTTGCACCGGCAACAGAGCATGCAAATATAAAAAGTTCCTCTGCAATAAACCTGTTTCTTCCGATCTCTACCATTTCGGCGTTTTCGGGGGTATGGATATTTTTGTATGCTTCTGAAATTTCGCATACTCCCAGTGCCTTTCTTATTCTTTCAGGAAGCACTTCTTTATATGCTCCGGGACTTAATGATGTAAGTGCGTTTAAAATAATCCCGGAAATAAAACTTTGCGTAATTCCTTCCGTAAGCGGATAAATAGGTATGAGTTTTTTCAGTTCACGTCCGTCTGTTATCGGTTCGATCGCCGATGGGAAAAGTTCGAAACCCGTCTTTCCCTCGGAAAGTTTTCCCCAAAATCTGAATGTACATCCTACATTTAAAATGTCTTTGACATACGGTCGGTTAAAAAATACCAAAGTAGCACTTCTATCCCCGTCAAATCCTTTGCATTTTGTAAGTGTCCTGCCGCCGGGGATCCGTACGCTGACAGGAACTGAGGAGACGGTAAGTACGTAAGCCCCTTGAATCCCAACCGAACTTTTATCTATCGGTTTTACATCGCCCCTGTTTTGATATCCCCTGGGAAAATGACGCAGAAGTTGACCGATATTTTCAATTCCGAGAACTTTTAAATGTTCTGCTCTTTTTTTCCCGCATCCGCTTAAAACAGTTACCGGGCTTTCAAAATCTATGTTCATTTCTCGCTCCTCTCTAAAAATTAATAAAAAATCCTTGTATTTTTATAAAAAATAAGTTATACTATATTCAGACAAGTAAAATTGTTTAATTTTAAAAAGTATTTCCGAAATTAAAATATAAAATTCAATGAAGAAAGGAATATTGTATGAAAAATATGTTGAAAAAAGTCTGCTGTGCCTGCAAAAATTTTGAAATATCAAAAAATTATGACTGCAAAACCGAACTTAAAAACAAGGAAAGTTCCACCCCCTATTTTACAATGCATATAAAGGGTGATTTTACCATCAAACCGCTTCATATAGCCATTGGTGCTGCACTGATAGCTGGTACTTGTCTTGTTGCTTCGGTCAGATCTGCTGCAAAATATAAAAAATACTGTAAAAAGAACTGATTGAAATTTTTTATTCAAAAAATTTCAATCAGATCGGTACGCCCCGATTTGCCGGGGCTATTTACATAATACTCCTCAACAGAAAGGCAGTAATAAATGAAGGATCTTGAAAATAACCAAAACCAAAATATAAGCATTCTTTACAATACCTTTTGTAACATTACAATAAAGGACCTTGAATCTGCAATCCTTCAAACAACGGATTCTGAGGAAAGAGGTTTTTACCGTAAAATACTTAACCTGAAACTACAAACCGAACAGGAAAAAATAGTAGGAGAAAGGCTTGTATGAGTGTAAATGAGATTTTAACAAAAAAATCCCCTACCGTAATAATATTCGGCGGTGTTAACGGAGCCGGAAAAACCTCTTTATACGAAATCGTCAGCAAAACCGAAAATTTCGGAGAAAGAGTAAGCATTGACGAAATAGTCAAAAAAGAAGGCTCGTGGCAGGATCCTATCATACAGATACGAGCAGCAAAATTCGCAAAAAAATTAATCGACAATTACATAGAAAACGGAACGGATTTTCATCTTGAAAGTACACTTACCGGAAAAGTCGTTTTTCGTCAACTCGAAAAAGCAAGAAAAAAAAATTACAAAATAATACTTTATTTTGTCGGTATAGACGGCAGCGACAAAGCCGTTGAAAGAGTACATCGCAGAGTAAAACACGGCGGACACGGTATTGATGACCGTGCAATTATCACACGTTATAACGCTATGACAGAAAATCTCCGCCGTATTGCATCTCTTTGTGACGAAATTTTTTTCTATGACAATACTATAAGATTTCGTCAAATTGCAATTCACAGCGGAGGAAAAATTCTTGATGAAGACCCTATTCTTCCTTTATGGTATCAAGAGGCGTTTAAGTAGTTAAACGCCTCCTCTTTTTTTCTACCAGATAAATTATAAAAGCCACACCGGCAATTCCGCAAATTACTCCGCTGATATCTATCATCACATCCGTAATCTGCGGCGAGCGCCCAGGCACTGATGCCTGATGCCATTCATCGGTTACGGCGTAAGCGCTTCCCATAACCATTGAACAAATAATATAAACCCTTAAAAAAAATTTATTGTCAAACGTAAGTTTTAAAGACATTATAAGCAATCCACCCATAATGGCGAATTCAGAAAAATGTGCAAGTTTCCTTATCGGAAATGACATCTTGTCTTTGATCTCATTACGCTCAGATTCCGGAAGTTTATCATAACCGGGAACTATTATTCCTGCTATATTTTCAACAACTTTATTGCTTGTCTCCGAAGATTCAGACGAATCCTCGGAACTCATTGAAAATATAAAATATCCCCAACATACTGTAAGCAACCATGCAATTACTGCCGACGTTATCCTGATCAATCTTCCTTTTCTCAAAGCATGTTACCCTATCTCTTTTTCTTTTTCCTCTTCTTCCTCTTCTTTTCGAAGAGTTACGGTGATTTCATTTACTCTCTGATCGTCCGCATCAAGAACTTTGACAGTTATATTTGCAAATTCAAATTCTTCCCCAATCTTCGGAAAATATCCGAATTTTTCAAGAACCCATCCCCCTACGGTTGCGGAATCGCTTTCATCTGATATATCAAAATATTTAAACATCTTATCAAGATCCATAGTACAAAGTACTTTATAAGTCTGCTCATCAAGTTTGACAAAATCCTCGACTACCTCATCATGTTCGTCCCAGATTTCTCCTACCAGTTCCTCCAAAATGTCTTCCATGGTTATTATACCCATTGTACCACCGTACTCATCCACGACAACGGCTATATGTGATTTGTTTTTCTGAAGCAGTTTTAATATATCGCTTATTTTCATTGAAAGAGGTATGTATACCGGTTTTTTTATTATGCTTTTTATTGTCTTATCCGTACCGTAAACAGAACTGTAAAAGTCTTTTTGATGGATTATTCCGACAATGCTGTCTATACTTCCGCTGTACACCGGAAGTCTTGAATATCCGCTTTCATTAAAGCGCCTTGATATTTCTTCATTAGTAAGATCTTCCGAAATTGCCTCAACGGAGATTCTGGGGGTTAATATATCGGACGCTTCTCTATCAGTAAACTCAATGGCAGATCGTAAAAGTTCGCTTTCAGATCTGTCTATACCACCCTCTTGCTCAACCTCATCGACAAACGTCAAAAGTTCATCCTGTGTCATTTTCCTGTCGTCATTGCTTTTGAAAAGTTTTGAAAATATAATTTTTGTAAAACGGAAAAACCATGAAACAGGCTTAAATATTATTATTAATACTGATATTGTAGGTGCAGAAAACATTGAAAACCTTTCCGGTATTTCCTTTGCAATACTTTTTGGCGTTATTTCTCCGACAATTAGAACTGCAACAGTAGATACTATAGTTGATACCGTTGTTCCGATATTTTCACCGTTTGCATGATTTTTGAAAATGTTTATAAAAAGAACCGTACAAATCGCGGAAAGTGCAATGTTTACTATATTATTTCCGATGAGTATCGTGGAAAGCAAACTGTCGTATTTTTCCGAAAGTTTTAAAACTTTTACAGCTTTTTTATTGCCTTTTTCTGCTAAGGTCCTCATTTTTGTTTTATTGAATGACGAAAACGCTGTTTCTGTTGCCGAAAAAAAGGCGGAAAACAGCAAAAGCACTGCCATTATTATTATTTTTGTTATGTCCATAACTGAATTTTTTCTCCTCGTTTTATAGTTGACTTATTTATGTTGATAATTAAATGGTTTAATTTTTACAAAATTTTTATCAACACTGCCTGCCTAAAACCAAGAGATATTTTTTCCTGATCCGGTTCAAAACTATACTTTTTTTCGTTTTTAAATTATAATTTGATTTTACCGGTTTTTTTTCAGGAACTTTTTCTGTGTATAACAGTAAAAAGCAAATTAAATTTATTCTTATAAGTATTATGTAATTAAAGTTATCTCGGGGAGGTTCATCCATTTTAAAATTTTTCTCCTTTTTCTGCATATTAAAACAATTATATCATATCATACTTTTTGGAAAAATTCAAGTATCTTTATTATTTTTTTATATTTTCTTAACTTATAAGTTATTTTCTTGTTAAAAAACAACCTTGAAAGGTTTTTTATTTTCCGGTCTATCCCTTATTTTCATAAATTTACTTGACTTTTTATCTTTATGGTGGTACAATGATGTAGACTGAATAGAAATATATTATTATAATAAATTAATAAATTAATCCGAAAGGAGGGATACAAATGGCAAGACAGCATAAACCAAACAGCGCTTCGGATACAAACCAAATTAATTTTTTTACTGATCAAGAAAAAAAACCGGAAGAACCCGATAACAAAATTGGTAACTCTGATGTAAAAAATACTCAAAACAGTCAGATTCATTCTATTTTTGATGAAGAAACCGATCCTCAAAGAATATCCGACCACGAACTCTCTGACACTGAAATAATTGAATCCGAGATACTGCCGGAACAAACTATCGAACCCATGATACTCCCTTCTGATGAAAATAAAAGTATTGATCAGGATCTTGAATCCGATACCGGAGAAAAAGAAAAAATTTCTGAAAAAATTTCACGTGTACCGAACAAACTTCGCCGTGAAAGTATCTTGATTCATATACTTGTTCTCGTTGCAGAAACAATATCAAAAACTATAAGAAACAGTTTTTTTGCCTCGATCTTTACCGCCTATGACAAAACTTCAGAACTTTTTAAAGCATCATTTTTATATCGATTTTTCACAGAAAAACCTGCTTCTTTTTTCAGATCGTTTAAAAAAACAGTAAGAAGGACTTTCACATATTCTGTAATACCTAAAAAAACCGGTAATTTCATGTCGTCACTGTTATTGGTAAAAACGAGAATTTACGGACTTATTTTATTTTCTTTCGGAACATCTGCTCTGCTTGTTCATTTTTTTATAAATCTTTATTTTTTTATATCGTCTTACAATATTTACACACCGTTCGTTGCATGTGGAACCATGATAGGATCTTTGTTTCTGATTTTCTCAAAAAAAACTTTGTCACAGGATCTTTCTAACAGCAGAATTTTTTCCGCGGTCGGATTCAGACTTCTCGGTATAACAAAAAATTCTTTAAACCAAATGGATTGCATTGAACTTTCTGGGAGCGGAGCAATTGTGCTCGGACTCCTTCTCGGTTTTTTGACCGTCTTTTTCCCTTCGCATAGTATTTTGTTATTTATCCTTTCGATAATTTGCATTTTTATTGTTATAAAAAGTCCTGAATCAGGACTTATATCGCTTTTTTTGATTGCCCCGTTTGCTTCTCTCTCAGTGTTGGCATGTGCCATAGGGGTGATAATGCTTTCTTACATTTTCAAAGTCCTGTGTGGAAAGCGCACTCTCATGCTGGAATTTCCTGACCTTTTTGTCGGGTTATTTATAGTTGTGATTATTTTCGGCGGAATTATTTCATTCGGAGAAAACAGCAATGTTTTATTATATGTATTATTTATCGGAATTTACTTTGTTGCTGCAAGCATTTTAAGGAATGATATCTGGTTTAAACGCAGTGTAAATTCTATTATTCTCATAGGCTCTGTTGTATCGGTATATGCTATAATTGCAAGATTCCTCGGCGAACCGCTCGGATTTAATCTTGACATAACGCTTGAAACCGATGTCGGAGACGCTTCGGCAAGTGTTATTTCTTCATTCTCAGTTCTTTCTTATTTTGTCTTGACCCTCGGAATGTTCCTTCTTTCTGCATTCCTTATATGCAGACCCAAGGTTCAAAGGTTCGTTCTGTTAATAGTTAATATCGCAGCCGTAATCTTTTTGTTCTTTACCTTACCAAGCGGTGCATGGTTTGCAGCAGTTTTGGCTTATATAATAATTTTGATACTATGGAAAAACCGACTTGCTCTTTACATGATAATCATAAGTTTGTTTCTTCCTTTCTTACCTTTACTGAAAATATATTCGGTTGAAAACTTCTTTACCAACCTTGTAAGTTATTCGGACCGGTTTAATCTTTGGAACACTGTTTTTCGAATGTCTGCCGATTTCGGAATAGGCGGAATCGGACTCGGTAACGATACTTTCACTTCTGTTTATTCCGCTTACTTTATCGGAAACACTGAAAATTTAACACACGCCGGAAGTCTTTTGATGCAGATACTGATCTCTCTTGGTATTATGGGACTTTTAATATTTGCAATAATAATATTTTTCACCCTTCAAAGTTCTCTTTCTTATGGAAGGAGTTGTTCAGATAAATCCGGCAGCAACAGAATTTTATGTTACTCGGGAATGTGCGGTATCATTGCTTCCTTCATTTGGGGGATCAATGAGTTTATCTGGTATAATCCACATGTTATGCTTCTGTTTTGGCTGATTATGGCAGTTACAGTTTCCGCAAGACGGTCGGCACTTGATCTTGAAACAAGCAACAAAGAATCAAACCTGTACGGGGACACTTATTTGGAATGATTTTCTTATATTTCGGAGGCAAAAAATATGGCAACTTCTCAAAATAAAAAATTTCACCATTTTAACGTTTTTGATTTTCTTTTGATCGTTTTGGTTGTTATTGTCATTACTGTTACTGCAGTTAATTTTATTCGGTCAAATCCAAACAAAATATCCGGCGGAAACAAACAAGCAATTTACGATATAACCACTTCAGCGTTGCCTGAAGCACTCAGCGATCAAATAAAACAAGGCGATTTCATATATGACACCGAATCAGGTCAACTGCTCGGAACTGTTACAAATGTACTGTCCTCCCCTTATAGTATTTACGGAATTAACGAGCAAACACAAGAGTCTGTTTTAACTGAAGTAGACGGAAAAATCTTTCTTAAAATTACCATTACAAGCCCGGTTTGGTACAGAGACGACTTATATGACATCGACGGTTACAGAATCTCCGTCGGTAAAACTATGTCGGTACGAACAAACAATGTCGTCGTAAGCGGAGAATGCTCCTCTTTGACAATCACAGAAAAAACAAATTAAAAACATAAGGAGGAAATACTATGCAAAACAGCGTTTATGAAGAAAAAAAGCACTTTAATATTATTGATGTTATGATAATAATTGGTATTCTCCTTATTGTTATCGGTATTATTTTCAGGGCTCAGATTATAGGTATTTTCATCGACAACGGTAAACAAACTTCTTACACCGTTTCATTTGAAGCAGACAGTGTTCCGAACAATGTTGCAGAAAAAATACTTGAACAAAATAAAGTTACATGGGTTGAAAAATCCGCTTCGCTCGGGAATATTTTTGAAATTGAAAAAAAACCGGCAATTATTTATGTTCCTAACATTGTCGGTTCAGTATTAAACCATCCTTACAAAGATGGAACTTACAGTAAGATAGAGTCTGATGACTATAAAACAATAACCGGTAAATTTACTGCTCAAGGTAATTCAAATGATGGTTGCTACATCAACGGAACTCAGTTTTTAGCCGCAGGTATGACAATAACTCTTGCCACCTCAACAACAGAATTCGAGGTCATAATCACATCAATAACTGAAAATCCTTAAATTTATTTAACTGAAAAAGCCAAGTGTTTTCCCACTTGGCTTTTTTATTTTAACGCTTTCTATAATACGATCTTGTTCATGAAGGATTTTATTACAAAATAGGCTCTGTTATCAGGTCAAGTCCTATATTTTCAACCATTTCCTCTGCCTTTTTTTCAGCACTTTGATGTAAAAAATCTTCCGGTGAATGGGCGTCAATTCCGAATATTACCTTATTACCGACTTTTTTTGCAATTTCAAAAAAACGGATACTAGGATAATGCCGACCGCCTCTTATACCTAGAAAATTTATCTCAAGAGGAATATTCATATCGCGTGCCCCCTCGCATAGCCTTGTGTATGCCTTTTCTATTGCTATGTCGGAAAATCTGTAACCTATAATATCAGGGTGTGCCAAATACAAAAAATCTCCGGTATTCATGGCCGTCAGCGTTTGCTCTACATACTCATAAAGTCCTTCGTCAGTTTTCTGTGACGCCGATGTCCTGCCTTCCCACTCTTCTCCTATATAATGCTGACCGAGTATCATATAGTCCGGTGAATACTTTTCAATTTTTTTCATCTGTTCTTTATGAAGAGACGGGGAATATTCCGATTCAAATCCGCACAGTATTTTTATCTTATCCTTATACTCTTCGGCAAGTTTGCGGACTGTATCAAAATAACCAGCGGCTTCGTTAAAAGTCATACGGCAGCCGGAAACAAATCCGTTTGAAAAATCAACAGGTATATGATCGGAGAAGCCAAGAGTCTTTATTCCACTTTTAATCGCATTTTCAATATACTCTCTCTCGCTTCCGGTGGCATGCTTGCATCTGAAGGTGTGTGTATGATAATTAAAAAACATCTCTTTTTCCTTAATAAAAAATTTATACAATCAGAAAATATAATTTTTAACCGTATGTTTTATTACATATAAATGCGTAGTTTTTTACAAAAAACCCGTCTCGAAATTTTAACGAGACGGGTCCGAATCATTTCATAAAATAATTATTTTTTGCTCTTTATGGCAGCCTGTGCAGCGGCAAGTCTTGCGATCGGTACTCTGAAAGGAGAGCAGGATACGTAAGAAAGTCCAATATTGTGACAAAACTCAACAGATGTCGGGTCTCCACCGTGCTCGCCACAGATACCTACGTGCATATCAGGACGTACGCTCTTTCCGAGTTCTATTGCCATTTTCATAAGTTTACCTACACCGTTTTGGTCAAGTCTTGCAAAAGGATCATTCTCAAAAATCTTTGTATCGTAATATGCGTTGAGGAATTTTCCTGCGTCGTCTCTTGAAAAACCGTATGTCATTTGAGTAAGGTCATTTGTTCCGAAACAGAAGAATTCGGCTTCTTTTGCAATTTCATCAGCTGTAAGGCATGCTCTCGGAATTTCTATCATTGTACCTACTTCATACTTAAGATCAGAACCTGCAGCGGCAATTTCCTCATCTGCAGTTTTAACGATTATCTCTTTAACAAACTTAAGTTCTTTGGCTTCTCCTACAAGAGGTACCATTATTTCAGGAACAAGGTTCCAATCTTTATGAGCGTTCTGTACCTTTATGGCAGCGCGGATAACGGCCTTTGTCTGCATCTTTGCAATTTCAGGGTAGGTAACTGCAAGACGACATCCGCGATGACCCATCATTGGGTTGAATTCATGGAGAGAAGATATGATCGCTTTGATACTTTCGATCGACTTGCCCTGGGCTTTTGCAAGGTCGGCAATGTCTGATTCCTCAGTAGGAACGAACTCATGAAGCGGAGGATCAAGGAAACGAATAGTTACAGGGCAACCTTCAAGTACTTCATAAAGAGCCTCGAAGTCATTCTGCTGATACGGAAGTATTTTATTAAGTGCAATTTCTCTTTCTTCAACTGTATCGGAGCAGATCATTTCACGGAATGCCGCGATTCTGTCAGCCTCAAAGAACATATGCTCTGTACGGCAAAGTCCGATTCCCTCAGCACCAAGTTCACGTGCTTTCTTTGCATCACGGGGAGTATCGGCGTTCGTTCTTACCTTAAGAACCCTGAACTTGTCCGCCCATGACATGATCCTTCCGAACTCGCCGGCTATCTTTGCGTCAACGGTAGGGATAAGTTCTCCGTAGATATTACCTGTGGAACCGTCTATAGAAATATAGTCACCCTCATGGAAGGTCTTACCTGCGAGCGTGAATACCTTATTCTCTTCGTCCATGTTGATATCGCCGCATCCGGAAACACAGCAAGTTCCCATTCCACGTGCAACAACAGCAGCATGAGATGTCATACCGCCGCGAACCGTAAGTATACCCTGAGCGGCCTTCATACCGGTGATGTCTTCGGGAGATGTTTCAAGTCTTACAAGAACAACCTTTTTACCAGCTGCTTTCCATTTTTCAGCATCGTCAGCCGTAAATACTACCTGTCCGCAAGCGGCTCCGGGAGATGCGCCAAGACCTCTTCCGAGGGGCTTTGCTGCTTTGAGCGCCTTTGCGTCAAACTGAGGATGAAGAAGCGTATCAAGGTTACGGGGATCTATCATAAGAACTGCTTCTTCTTCGGTCTTCATTCCCTCGTCAACAAGGTCACATGCAATTTTGAGAGCAGCCTGTGCGGTTCTCTTACCGTTTCTTGTTTGGAGCATATAGAGTTTCTTGTTCTCAACGGTGAACTCCATATCCTGCATATCATGGTAGTGATTTTCGAGGATTCCGCAGATCTCAACGAACTGTGCATAAGCCTCTGGGAATTTCTCTGCCATTTTTTCTATCTTCATTGGTGTACGTACGCCTGCAACGACGTCCTCCCCCTGCGCATTTACAAGGAACTCACCCATAAGTTTCTTTTCACCGGTCGCAGGGTCACGTGTGAATGCAACACCGGTTCCGCAGTCGTCACCCATGTTACCGAATGCCATTGCCTGTACGTTAACCGCGGTACCCCATGAATACGGGATATCGTTGTCTCTTCTGTAAACGTTGGCACGTGGGTTGTCCCATGAACGGAAAACAGCTTTTATTGCACCCATGAGTTGCTCTTTAGGATCAGAGGGGAATTCCTGACCTATCTTTGACTTGTATTCTGCTTTGAACTGGTTTGCAAGTTCTTTAAGATCATCGGCAGTAAGTTCAACATCGAACTTTACACCTTTTTCTTCTTTCATTTTGTCAATAAGTTGTTCAAAGTATTTTTTTCCTACTTCCATAACAACGTCGGAATACATTTGAATGAATCTTCTGTAACAGTCATAAGCCCAACGAGCATTGCCGCTCTTCTTTGCCATGACTTCAACGACTTCTTCATTAAGTCCGAGGTTAAGTATGGTGTCCATCATACCGGGCATAGATGCTCTTGCGCCGGAACGTACGGAAACGAGAAGCGGGTTTTCCTTGTCGCCGAACTTCTTACCGGTGATCGCTTCCATTTTTACAATGTATTCGTTGATTTCGGCCATGATCTCATCATTGATCTGTCTTCCGTCTTCATAGTACTTTGTACATGCTTCTGTTGTGATCGTAAATCCCTGGGGAACAGGGTTTCTGTCCGGGAATTTGTCTTTGAAAATATTTGTCATTTCAGCAAGGTTTGCTCCTTTACCTCCGAGCAGTTCACGCATGTTTGCGTTACCTTCGGTAAAGAGGTATACATATTTCTTTGCCATTTTATTTTCCTCCGTAATTTAATTGGTTTTTATTATTTTTATTATAACACATATGCAGGAAACTTTCCACACTTTTTGCAAATATTTACATTTTATTAAATATATTTATTTCGGGGCTTTCCAGCACAGTCATTTTTTTGTTTTTGCGTATATCCTCCGATGGTCACTTTTTCAGTTCGATGCCGAATTTTTTCAAAAGTTTTTCTTTGAATCCTTTTTCAACAATTTCGATCTCATCTGTTGAAAGTGTCCTTGTTATTGCGTTATATTCAACATTAATCAGCACAGCAGAACTTCCCTTTTCTACTCCGGTTCCGAAATATACATCGATCGGCTTCACATTTACAATAAGCGGACTTTCAGCCGTTATCAGTTTGCTGTAATCGGTAAAGTGTATTCCGTTTTTAACAATGAAATTATATTCTCTGACAACACTTGGAAAGTTGCTTTCGTAAGAAATACTTTTTTTGCTTTCTTCAAGTTCTTCGTAACAAAATTCAAAATAAAGAACATCGTCCTTGGCAAGTTTACCGTTTTCAAAAGCGGAAAGAACTTTTTTAGATATCTTACCGACTATACCTATATGTTTGCCACCAACCGTTATTTCCGCGCCAACACCCCGCTCAAACATTTCGAAAGTATCGTTATTTTTTATCTCAATCGGTATATTGTATTCGCCGAAAATTGATCTGACGGCTGCAACGGCATCGTAAACCGAGTACTTTATTTCCTTGGAAACCCCAAAGCCTTTTTTATACTTAACGCCGGTAATAAGTGCGCCGAACATATTTTTTTCAGTATAATCTTCATAACTGTCCTCGTGTCCGGGGTTGCGTTTAAAAGTTTTACCGAGTTCAAATATTTTTATATCCGTTTTGCCTAATGCAAGATTATTTACGGCAGTCTGAATTATGTTATATGCCATTGTCGGACGCATAAGTTCAAAATAATTTGAAAGCGGATTCAAAATCTTTATATCACCGTAATACGGGGATTTTTCATTGATATCAAGTATCTTCATCGCATCAGAATGAATAAATCCGTAGGTAAGTATTTCAAAAAATCCGCTCCCGGTCATGATATTGCGAAGCATGTTTGCGTTTTTGTTAACCGTATTTTCCTTATACGGTGCATAAAGTTTTATCGGCTGAGGTTCAATATTGTGATATCCGTAGATACGTCCTACTTCTTCTATAAGATCTACGTCGAACTCTATATCGAGTCTGAACGACGGGACCGTTACCTCCATGGTCGTACCGTCAAGCACCTTTACATCAAAATAACAGCGTCTTAGAATATCTGCTATCTCATCCGGAAAAAGGTTTGTACCGAGTACCGAGTTTGTTCTCTCGGTGGTGAGTTTAAGGACGTTTGGGGTGTATTCGGCGTCTTTATAGCAGTATGCTTTTGTATTGACTTTTCCTCCGCAAATATCGGTTATCATTTTTGTAAGGATTCTTGCTCCGACATAACTCATTTCGGTATCCACACCTCTTTCGTAGCGGTATGAAGCCATGGTCGATACATGTGTTTTTTTGGATGTTGTGCGAATAATGATATGGTCAAAATTCGCCGACTCTATTATAATGTTTTTTGTATTTGCCGTTATTTCGGCATTTGGACTGCCTATCATTCCTGCAGCGCAGATCGGTTTTTCATCATCAGAAATAATCAGTGCTCCTTTCGGAAACTCGGTCTTACTTCCGTTAAGTGTTAAAAACTCAATCGGTTCCTCAATATTTGAAATATTGATATTCCCGACAAGTTTATCAGTATCGAACACATGGCTTGGCTGACCGATAAGGAGAAGAACATAGTTACTTATATCAACGACCGGGTTTATACTAGGGACTCCAAGTTTTGTAAGAACATCCATTATATAATCAGGAGTTTTTACTGTATTGTCAATATCTGTAATCTCAACACCACAATATCTGTGAACATCTGAAGAATTTATCTTGATTTCATGAGAAAGTTTATTATCTTTATCAAATGAAAGACAAATATTTTCATCAAAAACTTTCGGTGCGGGTAATTTATTTGAAATATATACCTCTCTTAGAACACCTGCAATAGAAAGCATATCAGGTCGGTTTGCCTTGACCTCTATTTCAATTATCGTATCTTCTCCGTTTTTTTCAAGTGAGGCAATTTCGAATCCCTGTTCATTGAGCCATTTAAGAAGGTCATCGTAAGAAACCTCGATATCGCTTACCGCTTTTAACCAATTAAAAGGAAACTTAAACATTTTTTTACCTCCCTTAAATCAAAGTTGTTCCCAAAGGGAAAGTTCGTTTTCAAACAGTTTACGCATTTCTGCTATCTTGAAATAAAGCATCGGAAGTCTGTTCAGTCCCCAACCGAATGCAAATCCTACAGTATCTCTTGAGTATCCGACCCCTTCAAACACATTCGGATGTACCATTCCGGCTCCTGCCACTCTCATCCATCCTGTACCCTTACATGTACGGCAACCTTTGCCCCCACACATTATACAACTCATATCAACAGCGGCAGACGGTTCTGTATACGGATAATAACAAGGTGAAAATCTTACTTTCAGACTTTCCCCGAAAATACGCTGTGCACTTTCGGTCATTGCCCACTTGAGATTTGCAAGGTTTATCCCCTCTCCTACAACAAGTCCTTCAATTTGATAAAAACACGGCGTATGCTGCGGGTCTATTTCGTCCACACGGTAAACAACACCAGGGGATATAATCATAAACGGTGGTTTGTTTTCAAGCATATACCTGACCTGAACACATGATGTATGAGAACGAAGTAGCACATTCGGATATTCGAGATAAAATGTATCCTGCATGTCACGTGCAGGGTGATAATAAGGCATATTAAGCATTTCGTAGTTATGCTTATCATTTTCAATTTCCGGACCATAGGCAATGGAAAATCCCATTTCCTTATAAACATCCTCCATCATTTTCCCGACTTTGATAAGAGGATGAATCTTACCTCTTACAAATTCAGGACTTGCAATGCTCAAGTCCATTTCTGAGGTTACCGAAGGAGAATTAAGAAATTTTTCCTTTATCGCCTTAAATCGCGCCTCAAAGTCGTTTTTTAAATCGTTGATAAGTTGTCCGGCTTCTTTTTTTTCGTCCGGAGCCATGTTTTTCATTTCTCCAAAAAGTTCTTTGACGGTTTTTTTAAACGATGACTCAATAATCTGCAACCCTTCGGTAGCAGTAACTGTTTCAAGTTTACCGCTAAAATCTTCTTTAATTTCAGAAATGTGGTTTTTCATTGTAAAATTCCTTTCTAACTTTTTGCCTTAATACTTAACAAAACTTATAAACTTTTTGCAAAAAAATAAGCCCTGTCAAAGAAAGGGACGGGAAACCGCGGTACCACCCTATTTCAAAGACAGAGATCTTTGCACTTTTCCGCTTTAATGCAGCGGTTACATCCTATTTAATTTGCATATATCATGCAATTTTCAAAGGAAACTCCGGCGCTGAAATTCAATCAAGGCAGTTCCGGAAAGGTCACAGCCTACGCCTTTTCCGTCTCTGAAATAACTTTTTGCCTTAATTTACTTATACGCTTTCAAAGTTAATTTAAATTATATTTTTAAGTATTATAGCATAAATTTGATTTTTTGTCAACTCTTTTTTCAATTTTTTTTACACCATTTCTTACTTTAATGTTATATATTATAATTTAAGATTGTATACAATGCACAATATGTTCAACGGAATTTTAAACACTTTACCTCTTTACTTTTAAGGCTGATTATGATAAAATACTATTAAAATGATATAAACATAGGGGGATTTATGAAGAAATATCTTTCATTAGTTTTAATTGCTTTAGTAATCATCACCGCCGGCATATTCCTTTTCTCATGCTCAGACGAAGATGAAGTTTCTAAAGAAGTCATTTTGGAGGAACTTGAAAAGGTTTCATTCAAGGATAAAATCGTGGTCTATAACGGAAAACCCAAAAATCTTACCGTAACGACACGCCTTCAGTATAACAGACTCCCTTACGGAATCAAAGTAAAGTACGAAGGTAACGGTAATGTTGAGGTTGGCGAATATACGGTTACCGCCAAATTCTTGCTGGACGGAGTAGAAATACCGGAAGCACAGAAAACCGCTAAGATCACAATTAAAAAAGCTATATACGACCTGACCGAAAGTACCAAAGATTTCAAAAACACCACCGTTTCCTACAACGGACAGGTACAAACACTGAAGATTGACGAAAGGTATCTTCCCGAAGGTGTATCTGTTACATATGATTATCACGGTCAAGAACCTAAAGTAGCGGGCGAATATCAGATAACCGCAAAGTTTACACATACAAATGAAAAAAATTATGAGCCAATACCAGATCAAACAGTTACACTTACAATCGAAAGAAAAATATTTGACACGGAAGGTATCGAATTCAATCCTACATTTGCTATATTTGACGGTTCGGAAAAAAATGTTGAAATATCCGGAACGCTTCCTGAAGGTCTTTACGTTGAATACGAAGGTAATGGTGTCATAAGTATTGGCACCCACACCGTATATGCAAAGTTCTGGACCGATGACCCAAATTACCAGGCTCCGGAACCGATGAAAACAACACTTGTTATTTTGAATGAAGACTATCACTCCGGCGGTCTCGGTTACGGGCTTGCAGCCGATGGCAACAGTTACATGGTAACCAATTACACCGGAGAAGCAAATTACTTGATAATTCCGGAATCTTATAACGAAAAGCCGATTACATCGATTGCAAGTCGTGTATTTGAAGATGCAACTTTCAAATATGTATACATGCCCGATAGTATCACGACTCTCGAATCAAATGTATTCCGCAACTGCTTAAATCTTGAGGAACTTCATCTGAGTTCTAACCTTGAATCGATTGGAATCGGTACATTCAGAGGATGCGAAAAACTAAGGATAGTTGATCTTCCTGAAAAAATAACAGAAATACCGAATTACTGCTTTGCAGAATGTGTATCTCTTACATCCGTATCTTTCGGAAATAAGGTCGAATCAATCGGTTCGTACGCATTTAATGAATGTGCAAAACTCGAAAAGATTTTCATTCCAAAGTCTGTAAAATCGATAACTGCAGATACACTCAGAAAAGGTCCTTTTGTGGGAACTGCCGAGAACTTTATGATTGTACTTGAAGGATTCGGTATTACAAGCGAGTTCGAACAATATTGGGCAAATATTTCCGAAACCGATGAAACAAAAAAAGCGTTGGTACTTTACAGCCAGACATATGATGACTTTATGACAAACTACAATGAACTCAGAGAAAAAGCCGCGGAAACAATCAGCATTTCTACTGCAGAAAATATTGTTCTTGGCTCAACACCTCTTGCAGGCTTTAAACCAGATGTAATAGCATATACAACTTTGGCAAACGCATATTTCGGTTACCCGACGGTAAGTGCAAGTTCAGTTTCCCCCGCTGCAACTGTTCAAATAACTCAGGCAACCGTATTAAACGGCGGTGTTGCAACAGTAACCATAACAAGTTCTGACGGTTCGTCCGAAACTACTTATACCATTACATTTAAAGCACTGGGCGACCCTGAAAACTTTGAGCCAAGTGCCCAAATAGTAAATAAAAACGGAACAGACGCCGTAGTATCTTATGTAATTGATGACGGCTATGAAGACACTGCAACATTTGCAAAATCCATGCTTCTTAAATATAACAATCTGTCTTTCTCATTTGCTATATGGACAAAAGATTTTGCTACCCTCCAAGAGGCGACTGATTCATCCGACGGTAAAAAATACTATGTAATGGACAACGGAAAGTATGTTTACTCAGCAGTAAATCAATACAAAATTAATTACTGGAACGATATACTCAATGGCGTCGGAGATCGTGCAGAAATCGTTTCTCACACCCATACTCATGCTCCGTGGGGTGTAAATGACGACGGCGGTGAGTATACATATGTAGACAATTCCAATAACATAAAGCAATTAACCGTTCCGAAAGGTAGCTTCACCAAGGAATTTTATGCTTCACAGCAGATCATTAGCGATCTCTTCCCTCAGATGAGAAATGTTGCTCTCATTGAACCCGGTATTGGAGTAAAAACAACTGATTATGTATCACCTGAAGGACAGATTATTCCTACATATCACACATACTTTAAACAACTTTTATCAGAAGCAATTGAAAACAACAGATATATTGGTTCACGCTCAACATTCCACACAACATCAAATTATGAAAACTATGTAATACAAAAAGAACAGCTTCAGGACATAAACTTCCGCATGCAAATTCCTGGATTTATGGTTCGTCCCGATGATCCGGTATTTTTCTGGACAGATTATATTGACGCTGCCATTGAAAAAGGAGGCTGGGCACCGTTCTGTATCCATGAAATAGACTCAACTCCCTCAGGCAGATGGTATATTTCAGAAAATGACGCTGAGGAACTATTTAAATATACAAATGATAAAAACGTATGGGTAGCAACATTTACAGATGCTCTCCTCTATTATATAGAATGGGGCACCGCAGAGGTAACATCAACTTACGACAAAGAAGCCAACAGAATACAAATTACATTAACGGATCAAGAAGAAGAAAACGATATCTTCAATATGCCTCTTACAGTAAAGGTATCTGTTCCCACCATTTGGAAGAGTGTATCTGATGGAACGAACGAGATAGATGTTAAGGTTAATGCTGACGGCTCAAAATATGTCTATGTAGACGTTGTACCAGATGCCGAACCTGTATATCTTACTCCCCTTAGTTAAAATTCAAGGCGCATTTCAAACGAAATGCGCCTTATTTAAAGTTATTTTATAATATATATTTACTTTTTTAATTCTGGAAAAATTAGTTATTTGACTTTTTACAAATACTTATCATTTTCGGCATAACGGAGAAAATAAATGTCAATTGTATGTAAATATTGTAAATCTATATACCCGGACGGTACAGCGGTATGCAGTTTATGCGGAAATAAACTTTCCGTTACCTCTGCTCCGACCCGTACAACCCTTGATAAAAATACCTCGAAATCTGAATTTTTTTCTTTTGTCTCAAATATACCTGTAATTGCAGAAAATACTCAAGCAAATCTTTATAACAGGACAAGTAATACAGACGATTTACACTTCAGTATTTTTCAAAAAGATAATTACAAACTTAATTGGTCAAAAGTAACAAAATCCGCAGAAAATCAAAATAAACGAACTGGTATAATATTAACTAATACAAAAGGTTGCGGAAGTTCTCTAATTAATACAATAAGAAAAAAACTTTCAGAATATATTGATTTTAAACAAAAAAACGGTGTTGACTATTATGTTTTGGATCTTGCAAATCAAGCGGTAAAAAATATTTATACAGGTGAAATTCAAAATTCAGTTGATATCATTAAGAAAATTTACGATATTGCAAATCCGGAATATATTATGATTATCGGTGATTTTTCAACTGTACCTAACATTAGATGGGAAAACAAAAGCAAGGACAACGATAAATATGTCTTTTCTGATCTACCATACATTACCCTCGACACCATGTCTCCATTTGAAGATATACTTTATGACTTTGATGCAAAGATAAAAGTCGGAAGGATACCTACATCTGCTAAAAGTGAGTTTAAAGAAGCATTCTCTTACTTAAAAACACTATGAAATCAAAAATTTCAATAGAAAAACTTAATACCTTTTTCCTTTCAACTCAATCCTGGGAAAAAACCTCAAAAAATATAGCTAAAGAAATAAGTACAGATATTTTTTACTCTCCTGAAAATAATGTATTTGAATTTAAAGGCTCTCTTGAACAATATAATATACTTATGTTCAATTTACACGGTGCATCAACAACCCACTGTTGGTATGGTGAAAACATAAATAATATACAACCTGCTTTAGGAATAAAGAAATTACCCGATATACTTGCCGTAGAAGCATGTTACGGCGCAAGACCGTATAATGACGGTTATAATAAAGAAAGCATGTTAAATACTGCACTTGTAAAAGGGTGCTGTGCTTTTGTAGGCTCAACACAAATAGCCTATGGTTGTACTGACGGAAAACTTCGCTGTGCAGACATAATAGAAAAATATTTTATTGAAAACATTATTGAAGGATACAGTTCCGGAGAATCTTTTAACAATGCACTTGCACATTTAAATGAAAGCGGTTGGGACGATTGCAGTTTGAAAACTTTAATGGAGTTTGCTCTATATGGTGATCCATCATACGCAGTACTTAACTCTGAAAATAAATTTAAACCAAAATTAAAATATAAATCATTTGAAAAAAATAACCTTTCTTACCGTTCTTACCGTATTGTTGAAGGTATGGAGCAAAAATCCGTAAACGTAAAATCTGCATATGTTGAGGAAAACATGGACCATGTTCTTAAGTCGTTTGTAGAAGAAAGCGCACCGCAATTGATTGATGTAAAACCCTTATATTTTATAGATGAATGTACCGGAGATTATCAAGCTGTTTATAGCAAAAATACTGGAACCGGCAACATTTCAAAAATATTAAAAGTATTTTTTAATGCAGACGGAAGTGTCAAAAGCAAGTATATTTCAAAATAAGTAAATAATCGGAGATAAATATGAAAACCGGCATAATAAAATTCAAATTATCAAATGAAGGTTCAAAAAGCGAGAAAATGACACCGTTTATAAAGGAAAAAGACGGCAGTGTTACCGAAATTTATAAAAACGGTGACAACCCATTTGATAATGAATCATTAAAAAATTACGAAGGAATGGAGGTCAAAATTACAGGTAAAGAAAACGAATTCGGTATTTTTTGCGTAGACTCAGTCGAACCACTTGACGTCCATTCAGAAAGCGAACAATAAATATAATTTTCAGAAAAAATAATATTTTACAAAATAAAAAATCCTCTTCTTTTCGAAAAGGATTTTTTATTAGATGTAAGCACGGACCTATTTTTCCGGGTCGTCGCCGACCGAGTATCGTGGGCACAGATCAGCTTAACTACCGTGTTCGGGATGGGAACGGGTGTACCCTGATTGTTAAACGCACTTACTAACTCAGTAAAAAATTCACTGAAAACCAAATAAAGAAACGAAAAGGAAAAGGAAGTTCAAGCGTTTGGTCAATTAGTATCGGTCAGCTGAATACATTACTGTACTTACACCTCCGACCTATCAAACATGTAGTCTGCATGTGACCTACGTAATACATGCCGAAACATGTATTACAGGATATCTCATCTTGAGGTTTGTTTCACGCTTAGATGCTTTCAGCGTTTATCAAATCCATACGTGGCTACCCGGCTATGCTCTTGGCAGAACAACCGGTGCACCAGAGGTATGTCCAACCCGGTCCTCTCGTACTAAGGTCAGCTCCTCTCAAATATCCAACGCCCACGACAGATAGGGACCGAACTGTCTCACGACGTTCTGAACCCAGCTCGCGTACCACTTTAATCGGCGGACAGCCGAAC
>CALWJV010000014.1 GCA_944381115.1 uncultured Clostridia bacterium | reverse complement strand
CCTGTTATCAATTTTGATTGTCTTGAGCCTTTGTGTGATACGATTACCGTTATTCCTGTTCAGAATGCAGAGGAACTGATATCCGATTACGAGCGAATGAAAAAGCTACTTTGTTTTGATGGAAATCGCGCGCAGATATTCAGCATTTTCTACGGTATGCTTCATAAGCTTTACTCCGACGATATTCCACACGAGTTACGTGGTGCTGTTAGGCTAATAAGAGACGATTGCAGCGATGCATCTCTTACAAATGCAAGATTAGCCTACGAATGCAATATAAGCGAGGTGTATTTCAGAAAGCTTTTTGCCAAGCATTTCGGCATCTCGCCAAAGCAATTTATTATCGATTTGCGTATTCAAAGGGCGAAACAGATGTTGGCAGAAGGAGCATTGAGTGTTTCTATCATATCAGAAAAATGCGGCTTTTCTAATCCTTATCACTTTTGCAGACTTTTCAAGCAGCGCGTGGGAATAACGCCCTCGGAATATCGAAAAGCGAACCTAATATATGAAATATGATACGGCCTCTTTTTTGTCAACGCACCTCATAAAAAACACGCTTTGAGCGTGTTTTTTTTATTAACTATATTTTTTCATAAAAAACATAGTTATTGCTTTGGTTTAAGCAATTCTCTAAATTTTAAACCTCCTGTTAAAAGCGATAATGATTTACAAATCAAATATAAAATAAATTGCAAAATTAATGTATGTTTTAATAATTTACATTTTAATATAAATGATAATTCAAGTGTTGACTTTTTCCGGAGTTTGTGTTATAATTCTTGATATGTAAAAAAAATTCAAATATCTTATGTATATTTCAGAAAAACAATAAACAAATACGTTGTTTATATCTGTTTATTATGTAATGCGTAGTTAAGTTATATTATGGCATATAGCATCACAACGTTTATCGGAGAATTTTTATTATGAAAAATTTTAACAATGAAAATATTGAATGGAGCAGAGCTTGGCGCGAAGGTGCAGAAGGTGATACAGAACGGATACTTTTGATCGGCGATTCAATTATAGACGGAAGTAAAACACTTGTAGGTCAAGCACTTTCCCCCGATTATGTTATTACGGCGTATATTACTTCAAAGGGGCTTAATAATCCATATTTTATAAAAGAACTGGCTTTACTTTGCGAACAGGAAGATTATGAGTATAAGGCAATATATATAAACAGCGGTCTGCATCCTCATGGGCAAAGCCCTGAGGATTATAAAAGAAATTATAAAAAATTAATTTCAGAAATTCGTGATATGGTACCGAATATACCGATAATTTTAGCAACCTCTACCCCTTGGACCATCGGAAACGCTACTGACGCAAAAAACTGTGATGCTCCTCTTACAGTTGAAGAAGAAATTTCTTTTCATGAAAGAAACAGAACGGTGATAGAATATAATAAAAAAGTCTTTGAATTGGCAAGTGAAGAAAAACTACCTGTTTTTGATGCATACAGATTAATGCTTGCAAACACGAAATATAAAGCCCCCGACGGAGTACACTTTAAATTTCAAGGCTATAAAATTCTTGCAGATAACATTGCAAATGTGATAAAAGAAATAATTAAAAAATGATTTTACGGTTTTAAAAAATTATATTAAACAATAAGATCAAATATTTTTCACATGTATTTTAAAATATAATTTAGCAATTTAAAGTTATAATATATAATGTATAAAATCATTATATCCAAAAGTATCTATACGGAGAAAAAACATGAAAGGCTTTGAGAGAATCAATCATAATATATACTATTTAAACCCAGTTGAAAAAGCGTTCGGAGGCGGAATAACCTTTGTCACAGGAAAAAACAATTTTTTGATTGACTGCGGTGCCTCTGACAGTGTTGTAAGCGAATGTCTTGTTCCCGCACTTAAAGATATTGGATATAATATTAAAAATATAGACTATATTCTTTTTACTCACTGCCACCCCGAAAATATGGGCGGCGCCCATAAACTCCGCAGTATTCTTTCAGGTACCGCAAGATTTATGGCATACGGTAAGCAGGCAGATAAACTTAAAAATCCAACCTACTATCTTGCCAAGACATGTAATATCTATCCTGACCATGATCTGCCTTTTAGAGAGGTAAAGGGTATTCTTGCAGACGGACTTGCAAACGAGGAAAACATAATATTCAGCGAACTTTACCCTATAGCCACACCGGGACATGACGATGACTGCGTATGCTGGTACCACATTGAAAGCAAAACATTGATCTCCGGTGATGCCATACAGGGTAACGGTACAAAGATTACAGGAATAGCATATTATAACGATTTAAAAAGTTATAAAAGCACATTAAAAGATCTGTCATCTAACCTTGAAATTTCAACTATAATCTGTTCTGATAAATATTTCAATAATTCCTGCATAATAAAAGATACCGAAAAATGCACAGAAGCGCTCCAATTCAGTTATACATGCACTGAAGAATATCAGCACTTTGTAGATTCATATATTAAAGGAAACAAAATTAAAAGAGACAGTATCAAAGTTGATGCATTAGCAGAAAGTTACTTTGAAAATAAAGAAAAACCAGAATGTCTTGCCTACTCCATGATAACTTTTAGTCAGCATATTTAAAATGTGTTTACCATTATAATAATTTAAAAAGTGTTTTTTTAACATTTATAAGTTATTTTTTTACATTTTGATTATATTGATTTTTGTATAGAAATATGTTATAATTAATAACACTGATAATTTAAAAATTTTATCTGCACCTTTAGCTCAGTTGGTAGAGCAACTGACTCTTAATCAGTGGGTCCAGGGTTCGAGTCCCTGAAGGTGCACCAAAATCCCGTTTTTACACGGGATTTTTTTAACTGAAATTTTATAAGTAAATCTGTAAACTTAATTACTTAGCATATTTTCTATATCAGTAAAATATACAAGGATATAAAAAATTTCCGTTTACAACGTATTTTATTTGTGATATAATGTGCGTATGCATTGCAAAATAATTTAATACAAAACTGCAAATACAACTATATTGTATTAATTTTCATAGCGAATATAAAATCTTACCTAACTGAATATACAAAATCTTGTTAAAATAGATATGTAAAAAAGAGGTATATATGAAAAATTACAGTTACGTAAATACAAAAATGGGAACGGAAAATTGCCCGAGATATTCAAACGGAAACTGCTACCCGGTTACCGCTTTACCGCACGGAATGGCGTCATTCACATTTCAAACAGACACAAGTATAAACGAACTTAAAAATACAAACTGGTTTTACTCTCCCTATCATAAAAGTTTTGAAGGTATACGTCTTACCCACCTTCCCTCTCCTTGGCTCGGTGATTACGGTAAACTTGTAATATCGGGACAAAGAGGCGTCTTTTCTCACGGCAAAGGAATATATTTTGCATACTATGATACTGAAAAATCAGTTATTGAACCGGCATACATGAACGCAAGAGTAAACCGTGACAGGTATAACATTGAACTCACCCCCACACTTTACGGCGGAATAATACGCATTAAATTCGACCAGGGAGAGGGTCCGTTCAGACTTACGTTGCTTGGAGAGCCGCTCACACTTGAATATGAAGAAATCAGATTATAGACTTGAAAAGACGAGCGGAAACGTTTCTTATTTTGATATAATAAATGGAGGAAGTCTTGCAAAGACTGTTCAAAATAAAAACATATTAAAAACTTTTCATATTATGAAAAAATAAAAATTTTAAAAGTCCGGACTAAAAAACAGCCGGGCTTTTCAATTATAAATGCATACTGTATATCACGGCTTAATGAAAATGATATTAAAATAAGGCTGAATATTTATAAAGACATTGCCGGCAAAATATTTATTTTTCGAAAAGATACCGTAAAAAGCAAATCTTTTCTGTAAGTACTTGAAATAACATTAAAATTATGATATAATAATGAATATGTTTGTAAAAAAATAAAAAATTCATTTGATATAATTTACAAAATCAGTTTTCAAATTAAAAGAAGGTGTGAAAGTGAAAAAAGGTTTTGATAATGATAAATACATAAAACTTCAATCAGAGAAGATCCGTGAAAGGATAGAAAAGTTCGGAGGTAAACTTTACCTTGAATTCGGAGGTAAACTTTTTGACGATTTTCACGCTTCCAGAGTCCTTCCTGGCTTTGAACCTGACAGTAAGATACGAATGCTGCAGAACCTAAGTTCCTATGCTGAAATCATATTTACGATAAACGCATCAGATATAGAAAAAAACAAAACAAGAGGAGATCTCGGCATAACATATAACGACGACATCATCCGCCTTGCAGACGCCTTTCGTAAGATGGGATTTTTGGTAAAGAGCGTTGTCATTACACAATACTCAGGACAACCGGGAGCAGATGCTTTTAAAAGAAGACTTTCTTCTATCGGAATAAATACATATATGCATTACCCGATCCCGGGTTATCCGTCAGATATAAAAACAATTGTCAGTGAAAACGGCTTTGGCAGAAACGATTATGTAGAAACCGAAAAACCGCTTGTCGTTGTAACAGCACCCGGACCGGGCAGCGGAAAGATGGCAACTTGCCTCTCACAACTCTACCATGACCAAAACCGCGGTATAAAATCGGGATATGCGAAATTTGAAACGTTTCCGGTATGGAATCTTCCCCTCAAACACCCGGTAAACCTTGCCTACGAAGCAGCAACTGCAGATCTCGGCGATGTAAATATGATAGACCCTTTTCACCTTGAGGCATACGGAAAAACGACAGTAAACTACAACCGTGACATTGAAATTTTTCCGGTACTCCGATCAATACTTGAAAGCATACAAGGCACATCTCCCTATCTTTCACCAACAGATATGGGAGTAAATATGGCGGGATTCTGCATCTATGACGAAGAAGCAGTACAGACAGCGGCCAAACTTGAAATACTCCGCCGTTATTACAAGAGCGCAGTTGAAGATAAAAGGAACGGCGCAGACGGAACTCAAACGTCACATATAGAACTTATAATGAAAATGGCAGGAGTAATCACCGAGATGTATCCCGCCATAGAAGCATCGCTAAAAAAGCATGAAGAAACAAATGCCCCTGCAGGTGCAATGGTTCTTACCGACGGCAGTATAGTTACCGGAAAAACTTCCTCCCTTCTCGGAGCATCTGCAGCACTGCTTTTGAATGCACTAAAAAAGATTGCCGGAATAAACCACAAAGAGGACATTATAAGTCCTGAGGCTTTAAAACCTATATGTGACCTAAAAGTAAAAAAACTTCATCATAAAAACCCGAGGCTACATTCAAGTGAAGTACTTATAGCGCTAAGTATAAGTTCTGCACACAATGCGGCTGCACAAAAGGCGCTTGACAGTATAGACGGACTGAAGGATTGCGATTCACACTTTTCTGTTATTCTTTCACCTAAAGATGAAGATTTTTATAAAAGACTTGGTATAAATGTCACCTGCGAACCTAAATTTGAAATAAAATAGGAATTTTTTGAAAAAATTGCAAAAG
The DNA here is from genome assembly GCA_944381115.1 of uncultured Clostridia bacterium. Lineage (GTDB taxonomy): Bacteria > Bacillota > Clostridia > Oscillospirales > CAG-272 > SIG673. Next base: position 49,528 of record CALWJV010000014.1, on the reverse strand, counting down.
TGTATCAAAAATTTAAAATGGATTGTTATCGGATAAATAAAGTTATTGGTATATGTACTTATTTATATTTCTCTTGACAGAAAAGAAAATATATGATAAAATTAAATCGTATGTAAACTAAAAACACAGTAAAGGAGTTATACAAATGGATAAGGTAAGATTCGGTATAATCGGAATAGGAAATATGGGTTCCGCACACGCACAGTACCTTTTTAACGGCGAAATAAAAGGAGCAGTCCTCGGAGCCGTATGCGATATAAAAGAATCCAGAAGAACGTGGGCAAGAGAAAAATTCGGTGCTGACCTTCCCATTTTTGAAAATTATAAGGAACTTTTAAAGAGCGGAACATGTGATGTTGTTCTTATTGCAACACCTCACTATCTCCACCCTGTCATAGCAATAGATGCATTTAATGCAGGACTTAATGTCATCTCAGAAAAACCGGTCGGAGTTTACACCAAAGCAGTAAAAGAAATGATGGATGTTGCAAAAAAATCAGGTAAATCATTCGGAGTAATGTTCAATCAGAGAACAAACCCCGTATATAGAAAAATGCGCGAGATAATACAGTCCGGACAACTTGGAGAACTTAAAAGATTCGTATGGATCATTACCGATTGGTACAGAACGCAGTATTATTATGATTCCGGTGATTGGAGAGCAACATGGTCCGGAGAAGGCGGGGGTGTTCTTATGAATCAGTGCCCCCATAACCTTGACCTTTGGCAATGGCTGTTCGGAATGCCTAAATCAGTAACCGCTTTCTGTGATTACGGCAAATATCACAACATAGAAGTTGAAGACGATGTAACGGCTTACGCAAAATACGAAAACGGAGCAACTGCAGTATTTATTACAACGACCGGCGAATGCCCCGGTACGAACAGACTTGAAATAACCGGTTCAAAGGGTGCACTTATTGCAGAAGGCAAGAGTTTTAAATGGATCAAGAACGAAGAAGATGAGAGAGTATACTGTTTCAACGCAAAAGACGGATTCAAAAAGATAAAAAATACATCTGAAGTTTTGACACCCGAATACGAAATGCTGGAACAGCATAGAGGAATAACTCAAAACTTCACAAACCACCTTCTCTACGGCGAAGAACTTATTGCTTCAGGATACGAAGGTATAAACGGACTTCTTCTTTGCAACTCAATAATGCTTTCTTCCTGGAAAAACTGCACTGTAGAAATAGGTGCGGACGGAAATGAGGATGAATTTTACGAACTTTTAAAACAAAGAATCGCAACATCCAAACGCAAAGAAACAGTTAACAAAGATGCTACGGTTGCGGATATGTCTTCTACTTACAATAACTAATATAAATATTTTTTCCGCGAAGGTTAGTTTTAAAAAGAACATAAACAGTTTTTACAACAAATAAAATTACAAAATGACGCCCTTGCAAAAACGCAGGGCGTTATTTTAAAGTTATAAAAATATTTGAACTGCTAACCATAAAATTAACCGGCGGGAAAAAGAAAAAATAAAAAGCAAATTAATACAAAATGAAAACCATATATGGAGTTTTTGCAAAACTTCTTCCAAAGGCGGAAATAAAATATGAAAAAAATATTTTTAACGGCATTTTTATCGACCTTGGTCATTACACTTATCCTCTCTGTTTCGGTATTCAGCGACGGAGAGGTAAATTATACAGAAACCGCGCCAGGCGGAGAGATTTCAGGCATTGACGATATAAATACAGTCTTTGGCAATGACAACGTCAGTGTAGTAGCAGAGGGAGAAGAGGTTATAATAACTTTTAAATACAGCGTAAAACTTCTCTCCCCTATTATTATAAAAAACGGTGTATACAGAATAAACGGCATGGACTGTACCGTATTCAGAGGGTTTCAGGACGGTTCGCTTATTGTTTTGGATGGAAGCAGCGGCAATGCACCGAAACTTATAATTGATGAAGAAAGCCAAACTGATTGGGAAACAGGAAATACAGCAATTTTTGCGCTTGACGGAAATAGTTCAGAGTTTCCGTCTGCAAACGGAGCGCTTTTGACAGTAAAAGGAAACGGAAGTATAGATTTTAACGGAAAAGTACTTTTTAAAAATGCCGTTAATACATCATTCGGCGGTGCAATATATGCCGAATGTGTGCAAAACGGAAGCGAAGTAATTTACGCGCCATCCGTAAAACTCAATAACACAATGATAACAGAATGCAAATCGCTTAAAGGCGGAGGAGGTATAGCACTATACGGTGGTAAAACCGGAGAGGGTGAAATAACACTTACCGATGTTATTCTTCATGAAAATAAAGCAATTAATAATGATAATTCCGCACTTGGCGGGGGTGTATATACACACGGAGGAAAAATAACTGTTTCTGGAAATTATAAACTCACTAACAACAGCGGAAATTTAGGAGGATGTGCATATATCAGCGGTTTTGCGGAATTTAATAACGGTCTGATAAGGGACAATTCTTCAAATGTAAGCGGCGGAGCGATACACTGCGGAATGGATAAAGAAAACGGATTTTCAGGATCCGTGACTATTAATAACTGCATGCTTTCATACAATATTACAGAGGGTAACGGCGGTACAATAATAAATGAAGGCACACTGCTGATCGGAGGCAACACATATGTCACCGACAGCCGTGCAAACGGTGACGGCGGAGGAATATATAATCTCGGATCATTTGGATTTTCTGGAGGAGATATTATCACCAATAAAGCAACAGGTAAAGCAGGAGCCGTCTATAACGGACCTAACGGTATCATGATAATATCCGGTGGACGGATATCCTCAAATGAAGCAAAGTTTTGCGGCGGAATCTACAGCGAAGGCACATTTGAGTTCAAAGGGGGAAGTATAGGTAAAAATATAGGTGCAGTTCCTCAAAACCTAGTAAGCGGACTAATGCAGATGAGCGGTTCGGCAACATTTACAAATACAGAAGTTATCGGAATTTTGATAACGGACGGCAGTGAACCTACTGTAATAAACATTGAAGAAAAATTAACTTCCCGTGTAATACAAACAGTTGCTTTTTTTGAAAAAGAAAACGACGAAAACGGTAATCTCATATCTTTAAATCTGGCAAACAAAAGCGGTCTTAGAGTATTCAGCGGTGATACTGAAAGTCTTGAAAGCGCTATTGAACGCTTTAAAGTTCAAGGACATGGGCTGAAAAATTTTAAACTCAGTCCTGATGGTACTCTGTCATTTAAAATGCCGCTAATGCCGCTTTGGGGTTGGCTCTTAACTCTTGTAGGCATTGCAGGAATTTCCGTCGGTTCTGTATTTGCTGTAAAAAAATTGAAAAAGCATGTCTATAAAAATAAAAGTTCAAAAAATTCCGGCGAAAATACAAATAATTCGGGCGAAAACGGTAATTCAGAAAATACCGTTACAGAGACGGATGGTTCATCAAAAAATGAGTAGAACCGTAAAATAAATAAAAACAATGAACAAAATCAAAATCAAGATAAATATATTTTTATAGTTATACTCATTTTCTTTAAATACGATAGTTTTTAACAAATGTCTGATGTAAAAATTACTTTTTAAATCATCCGATGTACCTCTGTTTTTCTATCTCTGTTGACAAAAAAAATAAACCATGCTATAATGTTATAAATAATGTTTATTATAAACTTTATTTTAATACCGAATCATTTAGCGGTAATATCGGAAGGATTTGATTTTATGATTTACAATACAGTACTGGACGCCATGGGACACACTCCAATAATACGTTTGAATAAAATGTCGGAGCCGGGGTCAGCACAAATACTTGTTAAATACGAAGGACTTAACGTCGGCGGTTCAATAAAAACAAGGACCGCTCTCAATATGATAGAAGATGGAGAAAAAAGAGGTTTAATAAATAAAGATACGGTTATCATAGAACCGACGAGCGGTAATCAAGGCATAGGTCTTGCGCTTATCGGAGCAGTAAAAGGATACAAGGTCAAAATAATAATGCCTGACTCTGTTTCAGTTGAAAGAATAAAACTTATTACCCATTACGGTGCTGAAGTCATTTTAATTCATGATGCAGGTAATATCGGTGAGGCTATCGCCGAATGTATGCGTACAGCAGAAAAAATGGCATCGGAGGATAAAAACGTTTTCATTCCGGGACAATTTGAAAATCCGGCTAATCCACTCGTCCACAAGCACCACACTGCTCTTGAAATACTTGAACAGGTTGCAGGTCCCATACACGGATTTTGTTCAGGAGTCGGAACAGGAGGAACTATTTCCGGTATAGGAGAATCTTTAAAAGCGTTAAATCCTGATATAAAAATCTGGGCAGTAGAACCGGAACATGCAGCGATTTTAGCCGGAGGTAACATTGGGACTCACCTGCAAATGGGTATAGGAGACGGTCTAATTCCCAAAAATCTCAACAAAGAAATTTATTCCGATATATGTATTATCAGCGATGACGAAGCAATAAATACTGCAAGAGACCTTGCAAGACTTGAGGGACTTATGTGCGGTATATCTTCAGGAACAAACGTTGCGGCGGCAAGACGTATGGCACGTATTCTCGGAGATGGGAAGACGGTTGTAACGGTACTTCCGGACACCGCCGAAAGATATTTTTCTACCCCTCTTTTTTCTGAATAAAAGCAGATATTGTACACCCGTTTTGTACCGGGAAAATTATTTTTAAAAACGGAATTTATTTTATTCTGAAAAGCAATAATTGGTTATATATAATCAAAACCGTAGATTGTAAAATTTCCGGTAATATATCGAAAGAACCAGTACTTATGTTCTGGTATAAAACTAAAAAACTCTTTTTTATTTAATTTTACTTTTAAAGAGTTATTTTACAAACAAAAATAAAAAAGCCTTTGGAGATAAACTCTAAAGGCTTTTTATAATGACTGTAAAACTCAGGAATCTGATACCGTTCCTTTAAAAAATAATTTTAATTTTTATCTTCTGGATACCTTTAATAATAAAATTAAAGCATGCACTAGGTAAAACAGCCGTAAATTTTAACAAAGTTTTGCACCTGCAGGAATATGATCATCTACCATTAGAAGATGTAATTTTAATTTTCCTTCTTCGCTGTGTACGGCTGATATAAGCATACCGCAGGAATCAATTCCCATCATTGCCTTCGGAGGAAGATTCGTAATGGCTATACAAGTTTTACCGACAAGCTCTTCCGGCTCGTAAAATTCATGAATACCACTTAAAATCGTCCTGGTTTTGCTGCTACCGTCGTTCAGAGTGAATTTTAAAAGTTTCTTTGATTTAGGTACGGCTTCGCATGCGAGAACTTTAACGGCTCTGAAATCAGATTTTGAAAAAGTATCAAAGTCAACAAAATCTTTGAATAAAGGTTCAATTTCAACTTTGGAAAAATCAATTTTTTCCGGTTCTGTTTTTTGTGTTTCCGGTATTTTTTCGGAATCTGAACTTACACTGTTTTCTTTCTTTATGCCATCCAATGGTTTCATTGTAGGGAAAAGAAGTACGTCACGGATTGATGGGCTGTCAGTAAGCAGCATTACAAGTCTGTCAACTCCGATACCTAATCCGCCTGTAGGAGGCATGCCGTATTCAAGTGCGTTAATAAAGTCTTCGTCTACCTGTGCATTGTTTCCTCCTTCGGCGCGTTTCGCAGCAACCTGACGTTCAAACCGCTCCTTTTGATCAATTGGATCATTAAGTTCTGAAAAAGCGTTCCCCATTTCACGGGCACAGATAAAAAATTCAAATCGCTCCGTAAACATAGGATCGTCGGGCTTACGCTTTGCAAGCGGAGAAATTTCGACCGGATAATCGTAAATAAATGTAGGCTGTATGAGTTTATCTTCTACGTATTCATCAAAAAATGCCGCAAGAACATCGCCCTTTGTCGCATTATCTTTTACTATTACATTATGCTCTTTTGCGCTCTTTCTTGCCGCTTCATCATCAGCCCAACCGTTAAAATCAACACCGGAATATTTTTTGACGGACTCTGCCATCGTCATTTTTGTCCAACCGGGAGCCATGTTTATTACTTGGCCTTGGTAAGTAATTTCGTACGAGCCGCAAACTTTCTTTGTTATCTCAGCATACATTCCTTCAACAAGATCCATCATTCCCCGGAAGTCAGTATATGCCTGGTACATTTCAATGGTTGTAAACTCCGGGTTATGCTTTGTATCCATACCTTCATTTCTGAATATACGTCCCACTTCATAAACTTTTGAAAACCCGCCTACTATAAGACGCTTAAGATAAAGTTCAGTTTCGATCCTCAGATACATTTCAATATCAAGCGTATTGTGATATGTTACAAACGGACGTGCCGAAGCACCTATTTCAAGTGTATGAAGCACCGGTGTATCTACCTCAAGGTAACCCTGTCTGTCAAGGTAATCACGCAGACCTTTTATTATTTGAGATCTTTTTATAAATGTATCCTTGACATCGGGATTCATTATAAGATCAACGTATCTTTGGCGGTAACGCATATCCGTATCTTTGAGTCCGTGGAATTTTTCGGGGAGGGGACGAAGTGATTTTGAAAGAAGTTTGATATCCTGAGCATGTACAGATATTTCACCCATTTTGGTGCGAAAAACATATCCGGTCACACCGATAATATCCCCTATGTCCCATTTTTTGAATTCTGCATACATCTCTTCGCCAACGTCGTCGCGTTTTATATAGCATTGAATCCTTCCGCTGCCGTCCTGAATGTCGGCGAAACTTGCCTTACCCATTATTCTACGGCTCATTATACGTCCTGCAATCGTGACCTTGTATTTTTGAAGATCTTCCTGATTTTCATTTTCGGATTCTGTTTCAGCAAATTTTTTCTTTATCTCAGCACTTTCCGCAGTTACATTAAATTTAGTAACCGCAAAAGGATTTTTTCCTGCTGCATACAATTCTTCAAGTTTATCACGGCGAATTTTTAGCAGTTCGTGAAGTTCTTCCTGGTTTTCAAATAAATCTTCCATTTTTTGTTTCCTTTTATTTTGTCATTATTTCTTAACTGTGCACCTTTAATTACGCTTTTGTAATATCGAGAATCGTAAGTCTTATAGCACCTTTGGGAGTTTCTGCTGTTACTGTATCACCTACTACACTGTTCATCAATGCCGTTCCGATAGGAGAAAGATCGGAAATACGATGCGCAAAGGGATCTGTTTCTGTTGGACCCACAATATAATATATTACTTCTTTTCCGTTTTCTTCGTTTTTAACCTTTACAGCCTTTCCAAGCGTTACTTTATTGCTATCCGCGGTACTTTCATCTATTACCACAACATGTTTAAGCATTTCGTCAAGTTCAATAATACGCTGTTCGTTTTTTGCCTGAGACTCTCTTGCCTCATCATATTCACTGTTTTCGGAAAGGTCACCAAAACCCCTTGCTGTTCTTATGGCTTCTTTTATTTCGTTACGAATTCTGCCTTTTCTTTCTGCAAGCTCATTCTGTAAATTTTTCAATCCTTCTTTTGTTACTGTGATTTGTTTTGCCATTATATTTTTGTTCCTTTCGGTGTTAATTACATTTTTCGACAAAAATTAAACAATTAAATTTGATTATTAAAGTATTTATCACTTTACAGTCTTTTTCCAATTCAAATTAATTTAAATTTTAACAGACGCATTATTTTTCATGTTACAATACATCTTTATAATATGCTATTATTTTAGAATTTAACCGGTTTTGAGGTTAAATAGCGCTTTACCATAAGCGCAACTTTAAATGTTATTGCATCTTCAAATTCACGAAGATCAAGTCCTGTCATCTTACGTATTTTTTCAAGCCTATATACAAGGGTATTTCTGTGTACAAAAAGTTTTCTTGACGTTTCGGAAACGTTGAGGTTATTTTCGAAAAAGGCCTGAATAGTTGTAAGTGCCTCTCTATCAAGAGAATCCATCGGTCCTTTTTTAAATACCTCTTGCAAAAACATCTCACAAAGGGTAGTTGGAAGTTGATAAATAAGTCTTCCGATACCGAGGTTTTCGTAACTTACTATGTTTTTGTCGGTATCAAATACTTTTCCGACCTCGATAGCGACCTGTGCCTCTTTATACGAACGGGCAAGATCTTTTATGTTATCAACAACAGTTCCGATTCCTATAGAAACCTTAGCAAAAAATTCCGCGCCAAGTGTATCAGATATATTTTTTGCAATTTTTTCTGCATCCTTTGCTTCGGATCCGGGTTTCATTTCCTTTACAAGGACAATATCCTGTTCTCCGACACTTATAACATAGTCCTTGTTTTTATCAGGATAAAGATTCTGTACCATATCAAAAGGAATAATATCGGATTTACCCTGGAATTTTATAAGGAATACGACTCTTTCAACATCATACGCAAAATGTAGTTCTTTGGATTTAATATATATATCACTCGGGAGAATATTGTCAAGAATTACATTTTTGATAAATGAAGCTTTGTCATATTTTTCATCGTAAAGACTTTTTATATTTCCAAGAGAAACAGAAAGAACCGTAGCAAGTTTTTCAGCCATTTTGTCCTCGCCCTCTACAAATACTATATTTTCTGCTTTGGCAGAATTACCTATAGCCTTGTAGGTATATCCTCCTGAAACTACTGCTTCAGAGGCGTATGCAATTTCGTCGCGAATTCCCGGCTTTGATTCACCTATCTTTACAAGTTCGCTACATGATATAATAACTCCGTTTTCATCTATAACTCCGATTATTCTATCAACCGCGTCTTTCATCTGATGAATAACCCCTTGGAATAATCTGTTGGACATAAATGCGGCTCCTTTCAACTTTCATTAATTTTTTTCTTCATTAATATTGTAAATTGTATATACTATTTTACACTATTTTTTGTCATTTTTCAATAGGTTTTCAAAAAAATAAATAAAATTTCTCGAAATATTTTGTAAAATTTGTATACATTTTATTGATAATGGAAATATTTTTTTTAATATTTAAAAAAAGTTCATGTCCGGCTTAATAAATCTTCTTATCGTCCGTTATTTTTTACAAAAGCAAATGCATTCCAGTCATTTTTATCAAGTTTTTCCATAAGGTCAAATCCTTTACTTATAATGGCACGGTACACCTGCTCTGCCTGTGCCTCTATTATCCCGGACACTATAAGCATACCACCCGGATTAAGGAAATCTCCAACATTTTCCGACATTCTTATTATAATATCTGCTACAATATTTGCACTTATAAAATCATATTTTCCGGTCACGGCACGTATAAGATCAGATTGACGGCATGTAACATTACTTACATTATTTGCCAGACAGTTTTCTTGTGCCGATTTTACAGCATTTGGATCAATGTCAAGAGCATCGACCTCTTTTGCGCCAAGTTTTGAAGCAATGATTGCAAGTATACCGCTTCCGGTTCCCACATCAAGGACTTTTTTCCCTTTTGGCATATATTTTTCTATAAGTTCGGCGCAAAGTGCAGTTGTTTCATGCGTCCCGGTACCAAATGCCATTCCAGGATCAATTTTTACAATTATGTCTGATTCTTCCGCGTTATAATCCTCCCATGCCGGGACGATAATTATATTTTTACCTATGCGAAGCGGTTTGTAATATTTTTTCCAACACTCTGCCCAATCCTCTTCTTTAAGCCCGATAGTTTGAATATCGGTTTTTATATCAAGTCCTGCAAATTTGGATTTTAGAGACGCAATTATTTCAGGAACATTTTTATCCTCTGAAAGGTAAACTGAAACGGCAGCATGCGTTTTATCCTTTTTTATAATTTCTTCATCAAGAAGTTCTCCATAGATAGCATTAAGCCCATCTGTTACATCACTGTAATCCTCAATCATAAGTGCGTTTTCCACCATACTCATAACTGCGCTTACAGTATCAATATCTTTTATATTACAACTTACTCTCAACTGTGTCCAGTTCATTTTTTCTCCGTTACGCTCTTCAGTACAAATATTTTATTTCTTTTTAAAAATTTTGGTCAATTTTTCGTAAAAACGCTGTTTTTTAGTATAATTGTTATTTACGCAAAGGTCAGAATAATGGCGTAAAGCCGCCTTTGCTTCGGGTGAAAGCCCTTTCGGAGTTTCCATAACAACTGTAAAATAAAGGTCTCCGTATCTTTCGGTATTATAAATCACTACGCCTTTACCTTTAAGGCAAAACTGCGTTCCTGTCTGTGTACCTTCGGGTATTGTATATTTGACCGTTCCGGTAAGGGTTGGAACATCAATTTCTCCACCGAGTGTAAGATCAACATAAGAAACAGGAACTTCGCAAAAAAGGTTGTTTCCCTCCCTTTCAAAGAGTTCGTGAGGTCTTAACGAAAGTATAATGTAAAGATCGCCGTACCCGCCTCCGTTTATACCTGAGTTACCCTGACCACGCAAGCATATTCTTGCTCCGTCATCAACTCCAGCCGGGATTTTAACATCCAGTTTCTTTGTAATTTTTATATTTCCCGTTCCCCGGCAATTTGGACATGCTTTTTTAATTATTTTACCGCGTCCTTTACATGAATCACATGTTTTCTGAGACTGCATCATACCAAACATGGTTTTTTGTGTAAATGTAACTGTACCGGTACCTTTACAGCGTGAACAAGTTTCTATATCCGATTCATTTACAGCGCCCTTACCGTTACATTCATGACATGCTTCAATTCTGTTATATTTAATATCCTTGGTGCAACCGAAAGCTGCCTCTTCAAAGGTAATAGTCAATCTGTATGTTATATCATCACCGCGTCTGGGAGTATTTTTTCTTGCAGAACTACTGCCGCCGCCACCGAAAAAACTACTGAAAATGTCACCAAAATCGAATCCGCCAAAACCACTTCCTCCGCTGAATCCACCGGAACTGGGATCAAATCCTGCGTGACCGTATTGATCATAAATCTGCCTTTTTTCCGGGTCACTTAGTACAGCGTATGCCTCATTAACTTCTTTAAACTTTGATTCTGCTTCCGCATTACCCGGATTTAAATCTGGGTGATATTTTTTTGCCATCTGGCGGTACGCCTTTTTTATCTGTGCATCGTCTGCCGACTTATCTAACCCCAGCACCTCATAATAATCTTTTTTTTCCTCAGCCATAATGTTCTCCAATATTCGTGTAAAATTTATAATTATTATTTTTAAATTAAAGTAAACTATTAAATAGTATATTATAAATGTTAATGTTTTTAAAGCATTTTTTGTTAATTTTTTCTGTATTTGATACCTTATTTTTTTGCAAGATACACAATTTTAATCTAAATAAGCTTCAACACGGTTTATTTTAAAGCCTTTTGAAGAAAAATTATCCTCATATTCAGTATGTATATTTTCCGATTCATACTCACTGTTATGTAAATCATTTGTAAGTTTTTCCAGACGAAAGCCCCCATTTTTAAAACATTCAACGGAATAATCAAAAAAATCCCTGTTATCAGTTTTAAAAAATACAGCCCCGTCTTTTTTCAGAAGTTTTTTGTATATTTCAAGGTATTTCGGAGAAGTAAGTCGGCGTTTTGCATGTTTAGCCTTAGGCCACGGATCGGAGAAATTTAAATATATCCGGTCAACTGATCCTTCGGAAAAATATTCCGGAAGATCCATTGCGTCACAGTTAAGAAGTTTTACATTCTTACACTCTTCTTTTTTTATTTTTTCTGCAGCAATCAGTATGACATCCGACATTTTTTCAACTGCAATAAATTCAGTTTCCGGATATTTTTTTGAAAGTTCAAACATAAATCCACCTTTTCCGCAACCGATTTCAAGCATAAACCCCGTTTTTTCATATGGCTTTTCGGTTATCATATAATCAAGGCAGTTTTCCATTCTGGCCTTTCCGTTTTTTTTCTTCCTCATTCTCATGGCAAAAATCCTTTGTTATAAAATGACAGTATAATTTAAAATTATAACTTAAGTTTAAAATAAAAACAATGATTTAAATGTAAATTTTCGCCTTTTTATTCAACATGTATATTTGAAACATTTTTATCACATATTATTTATGGGTATAATCAAATAAAAATACCCGCAAGAAAGGAAGTAAAACAGGTGTTAGATAAAATTTCTCTCGTTTTACTCATTATAGGCGGAATCAACTGGGGAAGCATCGGAATCTTCGGTTTTGATATCGTCGGTTGGATGTTCGGAGGTCAAGGTTCCATTGTAAGCCGTATAATTTTTACAATAGTAGGTCTTGCGGCTCTTTGGTGTATCTCACTTCTTTTCCGTCCCTCTAATGAAGTATTAAACGACTCAAACTAAAAGAAAAAGGCTGAGCAAATTGCTTTTGCATTTTACTCAGTCTTTTTTTATGTCTTCTCCGCAGAAAACATTTTGTATGCCCCTAAATCTCTTTTTACAAGTGTATAAACCCTCATCGGGGAAAAATCACCTTTTATTCCGAATGCACTGTCAATATTTTTAATTTCTGGAATTAAATTACCCGAATATCTTTTAAGAACATACTTAGGAACATTACTCCATATTCCCTCTCTTTCTGCATATATAACTCCGTTATATCTTTTTCCGTATACCACATCGTCGCACATTATCTTCATAAGATTTTCTCCTGCGGTGTGCATACAGTAAGAGGAACGTCCCTGCCTTGGATTAAGTTCAAAAAAAACATATCTGCTTTTTTTGCTGTCATATTTAAGGTCAAAATTTGCAAAGCCTTTATATTTTATTTCCTCAAGAAATGAGATAACCGTATCGCAAATGTTGCGTTTTTTTACAGTTTGCAATGCTGCATAATTTCCGATCAGGGAAGGAGTACGATACTCAAGAATAGGTTTGGCCGCACCTATAACCCTTACTTTTGCATTATCGTCGCAATAAGCATTTATGACTAAAGACTCATTACCCGAAATATACTGCTGTATTAGAAGCGCGTCACTGTATCCTGCGGAAATAAAATTTTCGGAAACCGTTTTAATATCTCCTTTACTGTTGCAAAAATAAACTTTTTTTCGATTTTTTATTTTCGCATGCAGATAATTAAAAGAATTACTGTTCGCAGGTTTAATAATTATTGGAAAATTAAATGGCAAGGGTAAGTTTAGAAGTTCTTCAGGACTCAAGATCACTGTCTCGGGAAACGGAAGTCCTTTTTCTTTACAAAGAGTGTAAAAAGCCTTTTTGTCACAAATTTTTTTGTAAACCTCATCAGGAATTATTGGTACATCGGAAAATCGGGAAATTATTTCACGGTTTTTTACTGTAAGCTCGGTATAATAATCAGAGCAAGGTATAACCAGAAGTTTTTCGGCTTTTTCTTTTAAAATCGGGAAAAATTCCTCAGCAATACCTTTGAAAACAGCATTTGTATCAAAATTATCTATTATTTTTCGGTACAGTATCCTGCTGTGTGAAGTCGGCGGAAGCGCTCTGCAACAAAGAAGCAAAGATTTTATTTTGTATTCGTCAAAAAAAAGACGTGCACACCCGTAAGCGTTTTCATCAGAGCCCAGGAGTATGGGTAAAAATTTCATTTTCTGCATTTTGTGTCCCTTCTTTTTCTGGTTCCGTATTTTTTACTGCTACATTTATTACTTCTTCATTTTCGGTTTTTATATCATTTGACATCTCTTTTCCGGTTTCAATTATTACGGATTTAGGCTCGGGAGTTTTAAAAAAAACGTCGTACCATATTATAAATGCATATACGGTATAAAGAAGTCTGGCATTATTACTTTTTCCCACAATATGGTCATTTAATAGAGATATTAATTCTTTTTTTTCAAAAAAAGTACAGGCTGTTTCTCCTTCAAAGGCATTCCGAAGTATTCCTGCATACTCCTCCTGTTTTATCCAATTCCGGAACGGAACGGGAAAGCCTTTTTTTGCACGGCTTGTAATATTATACGGAAGTACCTTTTCGGCCGTTTTCCTTAAAATATATTTTGTGGTTCGGTTTCTGACCAAAAGTCTGTCGCAAACAGTACTTGAAACAGCAAGTACTTTAAGATCAAGATAAGGAACACGAAGTTCAAGTGAACTTGCCATTGTCATTTTATCTGCTTTGTTCAGTATATCAAATGGAAGCCAAAGATTTTGATCAAGAAACATTTTTTTTTGAAGTTCACTGCTTTTTGAAACTTTACTGTAATATTTTTCGGTTATGGCTGTGTTACTTCGGAGCAATTTATAATTTTTGCTTAAAATGAGATACGCCATAGAAGGCGTCATGATTTTAGCCTGACCGATAAATGTTTCTTCAGTTTTCGGGAGATTTCTTTCGGTAAAAGTTTTTACCCTACTGCCGAAAACTGAACTGTGATTAAATGCAAAACGGCGCACCCTGCCCGGTAGTTTTTTATATAATTTTCCGAATGCTCCGTCAATATACCATTCGTAACCTCCGAAAAGTTCATCTGCACCTTCTCCGCTTATAACTACCTTAACATCTGAAGATGCTCTCTTTGCTATCAAATAAAGCGGTACTGCACTTAAATTTGCGTAAGGCTCGTCGCTGTGATACTGAACTTTAGGTAATGCTTCAAAAAAATCAGGAGCACTTATTTCTACAGAAGTAAGTTTTGTACCAATGTATTCTGCAGTTTCTTCCGCTTGGCTCCTTTCGTCAAATGCTATATCACAAAATCCAATGGTATATGCATTTCGGGGCTTTGCGATCGCGGTTATTAAACCCGAATCAATTCCTCCGGAAAGGAATGATCCAACCGGAACATCACTTTCAAGGTGTGCATTTACAGAATCATTAATAACAGTAAAAAGACTTTTTGATACGCTTTTTGCGTTTGTGTTTTCTTTTTGCCATGTGACCTGTGATCCAAAAAAGGAATAAGCCTTAAAATTACCGTTCTTTTTTAAAGGTAAATCAAAAAATTTTGCGGTATTCAGATTTTTTCCGTCGTAAGTCAAAAAACTTCCGGGCATGAGTCTTTTTACTCCTTTAAAAGCGGTTTCTTCAGTGGGAACATACTGAAACTGCAAATAAAGTGGCAAAATTTCTGAGTTAAACTCTTTTTTAAATGCGGGATGGGGGAAAAAAGCCTTTATCTCGGATCCAAAAATAAGGCAATTATCAAAAATTCCGTAATAAAATGGCTTTATACCAAACGGATCACGTGCGGCAAAAACGTTTTTTTCCTGCCTGTCATAAAAAATAAAAGAATACATTCCGCGTAAATGGTTCAACACATTTTTTCCGTAGACCATGCAAGCGTAAAGAAGCACTTCGGTATCGGAAGATGTCCGGAATTTTATTCCATATTTTAATTCAAGATCCGTTTTCAGTGATTTATAGTTATATATTTCGCCGTTAAAACATATAAGGTATCTGCCGTCGGAACTAAGCATTGGTTGATCTCCTCCGCTAAGATCTATTATTTTTAATCGACAAAAACCAACGGAAAAAAATTCATCGGAATATTCACCTCTGCTATCAGGTCCTCTGTGTAATATCTTATCTCCCATTTTTTTTACAGTTTCTTTTCCATTCGTATAAAACCTGCTTTTTGCGTCACAAAAACCTGCAAATCCGCACATTTTTCATCCCTCTTTTTTGAATTTTACTTTATTTTTTCTTTATTACAGTTCCGTTATAACCACTTCCGATACCGTAAAAAGCAAGACCGTATTTTTCCCTTCCGTCTATTACGGCAACGGTTTTTACACCACCCTCGGTTGCCCGAAGAGCAAGTTTTAAGTATTCTGAATCGATTTTTTCCGAAATTACGGTTGCGCCTCTCTCTGAAAATACCGATGCGCATACTCTTCCGTTAAGTATTATTCCGCCGCTTCGGGTTAAATATACCAAAGCGTCCGTTTTTTCCCTTATCGAAATTTCTACTGCCGCTCTTTTTACTTCATCTTTTTCTATAATAACAGCCGACATCCCTATTTCGGATGGACCGTCAATATGCTTTTCTATATCCGTTAATTTTGGATTTTTACCGTGTTTCAAAAAATTAAACTCCAAAATATTACAGATAATTCCGTTTTTAAAACAACTTTCTTTTAGGATCTGCTCGCTTTTTTTTGAACAAACAGCAATAATATTTATCCCCGCATGCAAAAGTTTAAATGCAGACTCTGCAAAGTTTTCTATTATGTCTTCATGCTGATCTGCACATACTGTTATACACTTTCCTTTCTTTTTTGAAAGTTTCGAAAACAGTCTGTCAAGGGAAAGCCTTTTATTGTAATTTTTTATTGCATTTTTTGTTATGCTGACGTCGCTAAGGATAGGTATTTCTCCGTTTTCGGTACGCATTGTAGATTCCCGTCCTTTTCCGGTAAAAAGAATAAGACGGCGTTCACCGTTTTCAAAAGCAGACATAACCGCAGTATTAAGTGCAATTTCTCTGTCTTTTATTACACTGATTTTGGCTGCGTTTTCTCCATTTTTACTTCCACTTAAAAGCAGTGCTTTTATATTTGCAAGAATGTCGCATTTTATACTTTCAAATGATTCACGGCCGCTATCCTCTTCGCAAATTATTATTCTGTCAGAAAATTTAAGGGCAACTTCCGGAAGTTCGTACCTTCTTCCGTAAGCTTTTTCCCCTGATGCGCCAAAAACCGCGGTTATTTTCGGAGGATTTCCGCCGTACATACTGCTGACAGCATTAAACAAAGCCTCAAAACTCATTTTATTGTGTGCATAATCCACTATCACTCTTACATATCCGTCCGCAGTGTCAAAAATCTCCATACGACCTTCGGGCTTGGCTGTAAATACCCCTTTAAAAATTTCATTTGGTTGCACACCGAGGATTCTGCAAACAGAGTAACAGGCCAAGGCATTTTGTGCATTAAAAATACCTACTGTATTTATGTAAAGCAGTTGATCTTTTGTTTCTGCGTCAATTTCTTTTCCAACGTGACTTTTTTTGTATTTAATGACAGTATTGAAACCGTAATTGTTTATACCCATATCATCCTGCGTAAGATAATCGTTATTTACATCATTGACCTTTTTAATTTGACTGTTGTTTTTTTCGTTGATATCAATAAAACTTCCGCATTCATTCTCTTCTATAACCTCAGCGCAAAACGTTGCTTCGTTTTTACCAAAAGAAAAAGTATAAATTTCCTTGTCACCGGTTACCGGATCGACCATCATATTTTTACTTTCTTCTGCTATACGTATGATCTCCTGAGATCTATTGCAGTCAAGGTTTATTACCGCTCTTTTACAAAACAAAAACAAAGATGCTTTTGAGTAAAAGTAATCATCGACATTAGGATGCTCATAAGGACTTATATGATCAATGCCAAAATTAAGAAAGCAGGCGATATCAAATATTATTCCGTATGTTCTGAGTGTTTTTATCCCCTGGCTGGAAACTTCACATACAATGTGTGTAGCACCGTATTCTATACATTTTGCGGCCGCAGCATGAAATTCTATTGGTTCAGGAGTAGTAAGATGAGGACTGTCAGTCGGTAACGCTTCATTAAGGATCATCGCTTTGATCCCCTTTTTTTCATTCAACGCTGCTTTTATTGCAGTAACCGTTCCTGTTTTACCTTTCGTTCCTGTAACCGCAATACTTACTGCCCGTTTCATGGGATAATCATAGTGAAAGGCAGAAATAACTGCCATTGCCTTTCTTACATTGTATACTTCGACAAAAATGCATTCAGGGAAATTTTTTTTATACATAAAAAAATCATTTTCACCATTTTTTTCGTAAATTACAGCAATACACCCTTTTTTAATTGCATTTACAAGATATTCCGGTAAAAAGCCACGTCCTTTGCAAAAAAAAATACCTCCGTTCTTACATTTTCGACTGTCGGCGTAAATACCTTCAATAGGCTTTAAAAGAATTTTTTTGTCATTTATACTGTTTTTCAGCGTAAGCCCCTCTTTTTTGAGACAATCTATATAATGGGCGAGAATCTTCTTTTTCATTCAAAACAAATCCTTTCTCTTAAAATTTTACCTTTAACCACAATTATATGTATTTTTTTTTAAAATAATAACAAAGCTATATAAATATATATATAATATCTTGACAACATGTAAGTTAAGTGATATACTTATTATGAGGTATTTTTGCAAAATTATGTGTCAAGGACGGTAAACAGTTTATGAGGATACTTGGAATAGATCCAGGTTATGCAATAGTCGGATTCGGTGTTGTGGACTGTGTTACTTCACGCTTTTCCGTTATTGATTACGGGGTAATAACAACTCCTGCAAAAATTCCGATAGAACAACGTCTTGAAATGATCTACGACAGGCTTACCGAGATCGTTGAGAAATATAAACCTCAGGCAATGGCAGTAGAAGAATTGTTTTTCAACTCCAATCATACAACGGCGATCCCGGTCGCGGAAGCAAGAGGCGTAATACTTCTTGTAGCAATAAAGCATGGTATAGAGGTTTTTGAATACACACCTTTACAGGTCAAACAGGCAGTCGTCGGGTACGGATGTGCAGAAAAAAAACAGGTAATAATGATGACAACGGCAATACTCGGACTTAAAGTACCACCAAAGCCGGACGATGCTGCTGATGCACTTGCAATAGCAGTTTGCCACGGAAACACAGGTACATCGGCTTTAAGAGGATATTTTAACAAACGCTGAAAAAATTCAGTAGACTGCGGAATTTTAAAATTTACCATGTGATTTACACCAAATTACTGACGTAAGACACATAAAAATTATTTACCGAAAAAGTGGTAATTGTCTGGTTCTTAAATTTATAAATTTTTTAAGTAACGGAAAATACGGTATATCTGAAAGCAAATTCCGGCTAAGATATGACACCGTAAAACCGTGTCAGAACGGAGAATAAAATGTATTATTATCTTAATGGTATCCTTACCATACTTGAACCCGGAATTGCTGTCGTAGAATGTGGCGGTGTCGGATATATGTGCAATGTAAGTGCAAGAACAGAGCAAAAGCTTTCTATATATAGCGGTAAACAGGTAAAAATATTTACATACCTGTCAGTAAGAGAAGATGCAATGGAACTCTTCGGTTTTATTGACAAAGAAGAACTGTCAACATTTAAACTTCTGATATCCGTATCAGGAATTGGTGCAAGAACAGCGCTCGGAGTACTCGGAACGGTAACACCGGAAAAATTTGCCTATGCTGTTTCAATAGGTGATATTAAAGCGATAAAAGCACCCGGAGTCGGTCCTAAAATTGCGGCAAGGATCATCCTTGAACTCAAAGACAAAATAA
Organism: uncultured Clostridia bacterium; assembly: GCA_944381115.1. Lineage (GTDB taxonomy): Bacteria > Bacillota > Clostridia > Oscillospirales > CAG-272 > SIG673. The sequence goes on along the minus strand of CALWJV010000014.1, from coordinate 30,410 downwards.
CAAAGGAAATAGATATTTCATCAGATGCGCCAGATCTCTCCGGTACAAACTCCGCAGGCGTTACGCTTAAGGGCAATAAACTTACAGAATCAAGGACGGCGCTCATGACCCTTGGGTTTACAAAATCCGAGGCAGAAGGATTCCTGCGATCAATTGACTGCACTAAACTTTCTGTCGAAGAGATCATTAAAGAAGCACTTAAAAAGGCATATTAATTATTTAAAAGTAACTGAAGGATACATGGTCATTTTAAACTGTATTTAAAATTACATATAAAGAGAATTTATTTGAAGATTGTCAGTGCCGAGAAACGGCACGGAACGGAGAAAAATATGGATATGAATAACGAACATGAGTATGACTTTGAAAATCGTATACTCAGTTCATCTTATTCTGTAGAAGATACTGAAACAGAGTTCTCGCTCCGACCAAAAACTTTGGCGGACTATATCGGTCAGGACAAGGCTAAAGAAAATTTAAAAATATATATTGACGCAGCCAAAAAAAGAGGCGAAATGCTTGATCATATACTGATTTACGGACCTCCGGGACTAGGTAAAACAACACTTTCAAACATTATAGCAAATGAAATGGGAGTAAACATCAGAGTTACATCCGGTCCCAGCATTGAGAAACAGGGAGATCTTGCCGCGCTTCTAACAAACCTCGGTGAAAACGATATACTGTTTATAGATGAAATACATAGACTTCAGCGTTCCGTTGAAGAAGTTTTGTATCCAGCGCTTGAGGATTTTTCCCTTGATATCATTATCGGCAAAGGACCGTCGGCGAGAAGCATTAGGCTACCGCTAAACCATTTCACATTGATCGGAGCTACAACAAGAAAGGGTCAGATTTCAGCTCCTCTTCTTACAAGGTTCGGAGTTGACCTGAAACTTGATTTTTATACACCCGAACAACTTGCACTTATTGTTAAACGTTCTGCAAATTTGCTTGAAGTAGAGATAAGCGAAGAAGGCGCTTCTGCAATAGCATCGCGGTCAAGAGGGACTCCGAGAATTGCCAACAGACTACTGAAAAGAGTCCGTGACTTTGCAGAGGTAAAAGGTGACGGAAAAATAACTGAGGAAATTGCAGATTATGCACTTAGTAAACTTGAAATAGATGAACTCGGACTTGATAACGTTGACAGAAAAATGCTGGAAACCATTATTAAAATTTATGACGGAGGTCCTGTCGGTCTTGATACTCTTGCAGCTACAGTAGGTGAAGAAGCAATAACGCTTGAAGATGTTTACGAACCTTATCTTATGCAAATAGGCTTTTTAAGCAGGACACCAAGGGGAAGGTGTGCAACAAAACTTGCATATGAGCATTTAGGAATCCCAATGATACAAAAACAAAAAAAAGCGATTGAAGGTCAGCTTGGTCTTTTTGACGAAAGCGGAAATGCAAAATAATTCAAGCAATTATAAAAATAACTGTATAAACAGATTTTTGAATATAAAAATAAAAATGTAAATTCAAATTCTGGACCAAAGGATAAAAAATGTGGGTGGAAAATTCATGGAAAGATTACGAGGTGCTTGATACCTCGGATGGCGAAAAACTTGAACGTTGGGGAAAATATTTGCTTATAAGACCGGATCCTCAAATAATATGGAAAGGTATAAAAAAACACCCTTTGTGGAAATACGCCGATGCCGTTTATTCGAGATCAAAGTCAGGCGGAGGAAGTTGGTCACAAAATAAACTCCCCCCTGAATGGGAAATAGGTTTTCAAATCGAAGAAAACAAAAATCTCAAATTTATAATAAAACCTACCGGGTTTAAACATACCGGACTGTTTCCGGAACAGGCTGTAAATTGGAAATGGTTTTATGATCTTATAAAAAATGCCGGCAGGAAGATCAAAGTACTTAACCTTTTCGCCTATACCGGCGGAGCCACTGTTGCAGCGGCCGCGGCAGGTGCGGAAGTATGCCACGTAGATGCATCGAAAGGAATGGTGACACAGGCAAAGCAGAATATGGCTATAAACGGTATGACATATGCACCGGTAAGATACATAGTTGACGATTGCCGCAAATTCTGCGAAAGAGAATTACGAAGGCAAAATAAATACGACGCCGTAATTATGGATCCTCCGTCTTACGGAAGAGGCCCCGGCGGAGAGGTTTGGAAACTTGAAGATTGTATAAGCGATCTTATAACACTTACATCAAAACTTCTCAGTGATAAACCTCTGTTCTTTTTGATAAACTCATATACAGCCGGACTCTCTCCTGCAACCGTCCAATATATGCTGAACTATTCACTTTCACATATAAACGGAGGAAAAACAGAATCAGGAGAACTTGGCCTTTATGTTACACAGACCGGGGGAATACTCCCCTGCGGATCATCCGTCCGATGGACATTGATAAATAAATAGTTTGGGAGAAAGATCTTGGAAAATTTTGAAAAATCGGGAATAAACTCAATAACCGAAAATTTGAAAAATACTGACATTGACGAAAAAAAAACACCTTTTATAAAGATAGAAAATGTTAGTTTTTCTTATGACAGCGACGAAGACGAAGCGCCTCTTCCTCCTGTACTTAAAGACGTAAGCCTTGAAATCAAAAAAGGATCTTTTGTTGCTCTTCTCGGCCATAACGGGAGCGGAAAATCGACTCTCGCAAAACTTATTAATCTGATTCTTATACCGACAAAAGGAAAAATATATATTGACGGTACAGACATAACATCCGAGTCTCTTACAGAGGATGAAATGTACGGAATACGCCGGAGAATAGGAATGGTCTTTCAAAATCCGGATAATCAGCTCGTTGCCACAGTTGTAGAAGAAGATGTTGCATTCGGTCCTGAAAATCTCGGAATAGAGCCGTCAGAGATCAGAAGAAGAGTGGACGAAGCCCTGCAAACAGTTAATATGACACAGTATAAAAAACATTCGCCGCATCAACTTTCCGGGGGACAAAAGCAAAGGGTCGCAATTGCAGGAATTATTGCAATGCTCCCCGAATGTATAATTTTTGATGAATCGACTGCAATGCTTGATCCGGGAGGGCGGAAAGACGTAATGAATACAATCGAATATCTAAACCGCGAAAAAGGGATAACTGTAATTCATATAACTCACAATATGGACGAAGCGGTAAGAGCAGACAGGGTTGTAGTTATAAATGACGGAACTATTTTTCTTGACGGAACACCAAAGGAAGTTTTTTCAAAAGTGCAAGAACTACGAACAGTAGGTCTTGATGTTCCTCAGGTAACAGAACTTTTTTACGAACTGAATTACAGAGGAATTGACGTAGACTTTTCTGAACTTGATGAAAAAAAATGTGCAGAAGCACTTGCAAATGTTATAATCCAAAACAGAAAGTGACTTAAAAAATTGAACGCACTTGAATTAAAAAACATAACTTACACATACAGTAAAAAAACACCGTTTGAACATACTGCGCTAAAAAATGTTAACGCCGTTTTTAAAGCAGGACAGGTAAACGGTCTTATAGGTCATACGGGAAGCGGAAAATCCACGCTCGTGCAGATGATGAACGGACTTTTAAAGCCCGAAGAACCGGGACAAGTATTGCTTTTCGGAAAAAATATCTGGGATGAACCTAAAAAAATCCGCGATATACGATTTAGAGTAGGTTTGGTATTTCAGTATCCTGAATACCAACTTTTTGAAGAGACCTGTGAAAAAGATATAGCATTTGGTCCTAAAAACATGGGACTGTCCGAAGATGAAATAAAAAGAAGGGTAAACGGCGCGGCGGAATTTGTCGGAATAGATCAATCGCTTCTCGCAAAATCCCCTTTTGAACTTTCCGGTGGACAAAAACGGCGTGTAGCACTTGCAGGAGTTATGGCCATGGAACCCGAGGTATTAATACTTGACGAACCTGCAGCAGGACTTGACCCTATCGGTCGTGAAGAAGTATTTGGTGGAATCAGGAGTTACCAGAAAACAAAAGAAAATACCGTAATAATTGTAAGTCACAGTATGGAAGATGTTGCAGCATACTGTGATAACCTAACTGTATTAAAGGATGGACAAATCATGCTTACAGGAAGTTGCGGAGATGTATTTAAGCATGAGAGAGAACTCACAGAATGTGGTCTTGGTGTTCCGAAAATATCAACTTTTATGCGGCTTCTACGTGAAAACGGTATAGACGTAAAAGACGGGATTTACACCGTGGATGCAGCACTTGACGAAATACTCCGTCTTTTGAAAAAAGACGACGTTGAAAAAAAGGACGGAGGAAACAAAAATGCTTAAAGACATAACCCTCGGTCAGTTTTTTCCCGGAAATTCAGCACTTCACAAAGCTGATCCTCGAATGAAAATCATTTTGACGATGCTTTATATTGTTTTTGTATTTTTGGCAAAAGCAACACTTTCGTATATATTTGTAGTATTTTTTACCGTTGTACTTGTAATAATAAGCAAAATCAAACCCGTTATTATTTTAAAAGCACTTAAGCCATTGATATTTATAATGATCTTTACTGCTTTTTTTAATATTTTCTGGACAAAAGGAGACAGTACTCCTCTATTTGAATACAAATTTATAAAAATATATAAAGAAGGAATTGTTTTTGCAGTATTGATGATAGTGCGTATTGCGTGTATTCTGACAGGGAGTTGCGTCCTACTTACTTACACAACATCCCCGATAGCGCTTACTGACGGACTTGAACAACTTCTCGCTCCTCTGAAAAAAATACGTGTTCCTGTTCATGAATTTGCAATGATGATGACGATCGCACTCCGCTTTATTCCGACACTTATTGAAGAAACGGACAAGATAATGAATGCGCAAAAAGCAAGAGGTGCCGATTTTAATTCGGGCGGGCTTATAAAGCGAGCCAGAGCACTTTTACCTGTTCTTATTCCGCTTTTTGCATCATCATTCAGACGAGCAAGTGAACTTGCAACCGCAATGGAATGCCGTTGTTACCGTGGAGACAAAGGCAGGACACGTATGACAAAACTTCATTACAAACCGGTAGACCTATTTTTACTGATTTTGATGGTGACATTCGGAGTAATAATTATTGTCATCAACATATACCTTATAGACATTCTGAATTTTTCAGTATGAACCTAGACAAATACTTGAATCACAGAAAAAATCTGAAATCATTCGGAAATTGCGTAATATAAAATAATGCTTATGCACAACAGAACGGAATTAACATGAAAATCTTACTAAAAGCCAGATTTGACGGTAAAAATTACTGCGGTTGGCAAGTCCAGAAAAACGGATCAAGCATTCAGGGCCAGATAAATAAAGCGGCTGCTGAGATTTACAACACAGAAATTAAGGTCACAGGTTGTAGCAGAACGGATAGCGGAGTCCATGCTTTGGAATATTGTTTCACTATCGAACCTCCGGAAAACGCACCAAAAATTCCATTCGAAAATTTACCATCCGCTCTTAATATAAAACTTAATGATGATATTTCAGTTTTTGAAGCAAAAGAAGTACCTGATTCGTTTCATGCACGTTACTCTGTTAAAAGCAAGACATATGAATACCTGATTGACAACGGTTTTTACAAAAATCCGTTTATGCTTAACCGTGCATGGCATTTAAAAAAACATCTGGACGAGAATATAATGGAAGCCGCTGCAAAAGAATTCATGGGTAAGTACGATTTTTCGGCATTTATGGCAAGCGGATCAGATGTTTCCGATACGGTAAGGACTGTCACAAATACTGAAGTTTTGAGAAAAGGAGATACCGTTATTTTCAGAGTGAGCGCAGACGGATTTCTCTATAATATGGTAAGGATAATGACCGGAACACTGACAGAAGTTTCTTACGGAAAAATATCCCCGGAAAAAATAAAAGAAATAATTCTTTCCGGGGACAGAAAAAAAGCAGGACTTACTGCTCCAGCTTATGGACTTTATTTAAAAAACGTTTTATATTGAATTTAAATTTTAAATTACACAATTAATGTTTATCATTTATTTTAAAAAGCATAAAAAAGGAGATAATTTAAGTGGGCATATACCTGGATATTATACTTATTGCGGTTTTAGTTATTTCAATTATTATAGGCTACGTAAAGGGATTTTTCAAAGTCGTTAAAAGATTTCGCTTTTTGTTTGCGGTTTTCTTTGCCTGGCAGTTTAAACTTGCCGATTTTATGAAATTTGCCGTAGGCAAGATACTGAGGATTGATAAAAATTATATTTACGATAAGGTAGAATCAACGTTTGGAGAAAAACTTGAAGCATATGCAAACAATACCTCGATGACCGCAGAGGAAAGATATGATGAGATCTTCGGTAAATTCGGAAAACTCTTTTCCGGAGCAAAGGAACATTTTGTAAATCTTGCCGAAAGTACAGACAATATTATAGCCGAAACGACTGATTATTTTACTAACGCTATATATAATCTTATTTACGGTACAGTCGGATTCATTATTTTATTTATTGTTTTTTTTATTTTGTTTACAGTAATATACCATATTTTAAATAAGTTTTTGGAAATAGGTATTTTAGGATTTGTGAATCGCATACTCGGTGCTGTTTTCGGAGGAATAACCGGATTTCTTTGGGCATGGATTTTAACACTTATTTTTGTCAATTTTTTCCCATTTATTTTTTCAACAACAGTGGAAAATGTAGCAAGAGGATTCGGTGTCGTAAAGTGGTTTAATAACAGTTTCTTTATGTCTGGAATATTCGGCGTAAGCAAAATAATTTAACACTTGTCTTTTATAACAAAAAAGCATATGCATGATACAAATGCATATGCTTTTTCTTTATATTAAAAGATTCAATTAGACTTTATTATACTTTTTTAGAATAAAAAATTTCCTTAATTTTTATGCTTCGACTTTTTCTTTTATTATTTTTAGAGCCCTGTTGTACTCATTTAATACTTTTTCAAGTTCAAAGTCGCAGTTTGAAAAAAATTCTTTTTTATCCGTATTTTTATAATAACTATATACTTTTTCGGTAAAGTATTCGTCATAAGGATCACAGGAAAAACCTACCCCGGCATTTTCAGACCTTTTTGCCATGAATGAGCCTGTCACACAAAGTTGAGGTATCCTGAAAATTATTCCGTCATAATATTTATTTGTCATGGCATGAAGTGATGATGGGTTTTCAATATTGCTGTAAAGGTTGTGTATCACATCTGTGTTTCTTGCAAAAACATATCTCTGCTCCGGTGTATATTCTCCGTGGAAAAAAACATTTACGGCAGAAATTTTTTTTGAATACTCCTTTAGGCTCAACGCGATTTTTTGTTCTCTGCCGTAGAAATGAAGTTCAAAACGACTGTCAGCAGAGAACTTTCTGATGATCTCTTTATTTATGTGTTCGTGGCGAATAAATCCCCAGAACGCAACACGGATTTTTTCGGAGTCAGTACCGTAAAGCGTTTTTTCGTCTCTGTGTTTAAGAGAATCAACAAGCAGATTGTGAGAGGTATATATCTTATCTTTGCAGTTCTGAGGCAAAATTGTTCTGAAGTCATCACTGCTTACAAATGTTGCTGCAGAATTTTTCGTAAGGGATTCAACTATTCTGCGGTAAGGAGCCAAACTCTCATAAGTAACATCACGGTAATCAAAAATATATCTGTTTTTATATTTCTTTTTCAAAATATCCGCAACAACCACGCCGGTAAGAGAATGCAGTACGAATATAAAATCAAAGCCGTTTTTTTTCAGCAGTTTCTTAGTAAAATTTCTGTATTTTAAAAAACTTTTCAATTTGGAAAGTTTTAATACATCATCCTGCTGACGGCAGGAAAATTCATGTAGGATACACCCTTTGTATTTTGATATATCTTCATTTTTCCCATCTCTGTTCCAATAAAGTACATGTACATCATGCTTTAACCTGTCAATATTATCAAGATAAAAATTTATATATGGCATATATTTGAGTTTGGTAAAACCCATTATGAGGATCTTCATTTCTTTCTCCATTCTGCCTTTACGATCCTGCAGTTCAAAAAAACTCTGCCTTTCAGTCAGATACTTAATGCGTATTTCTTTTCTGAATAGCCAGGCATAAAATAAAATTTCATTGACAAAAATCTCTAGTTTTTAATATATTTAAAATATATTTTCAAACACAAATACTTATTTAATTTATTTTACGTTTTCCGCTTACCTGCCAAAAAATATCAATGATTTTTTCCGTACTTGCATCGCTTGAATAAATTTCCTTTCCGTAGGCATATGCATTTTCCGCCATGATCCTTCTTTTTTCCGGAGAATTTTTCAGTTCAATAACGGCCTGTGCAAGTCCATCGCTGTCCGACGTATCAACCGCGACTCCCATATTATGTTCTTCAAACATTTTTGCATAATCAGAATTTATGTCTACCGAATTTACTATGACTCTCTTGCAATTCATAAGAATCGGGGCCTTGCTCGGAACACCATTACCGATAACGCCTTTACGAAGTGGGATAATCGATATGTCGCAGGCACTGTAAACATCAGAAGTAAGTTCAACAGGCTGAAGAGGATAAAAAGAAATATTTGTAAGACATTCCGATTCTGCTTCGGCAACAAATATATCTTTTAGCGGTCCGTCTCCGACGATACGTATATTTATATCAGTATCTTCCTTTAATCGCTTTGCAAGTTCTATAACAGCTTTATAGTCAAAAACATACCCGATACTTCCAGCATACTGAACCGTGAATTTATTTCCTTCAATACCGTACTTTTTAAGAAACCGATTTTTTTCTGCCGGAACTTCACCCGCGGTACTGACGTCATACCATGCAGGAACAACATGGACCTTACCGGGATCCGCCCCTTGCTCCACAACCTTTTTCTTCATATCATCGGACAAAACGGTTATTGCCTGTGGGATACGGTAGCAAGGTTTTTGTATAACACGCAAAATGTTGTAAACAAATTTTGATTTTATTACTCCTATTTCATATGCGTGACCAGGAAAAACATCATAAACCGAATAAACTATCGGGAGTTTTCTTTTGAATAAATGGAGCATTCTCATCGGGTAAATGACCGTCGGACCGGACTGCAGATAAATAACATCTGCATCTTTAACTTTTTTCCAATATTTTTTGGCAGAAAAAGCGTATTTTACATCGTTTAGATACCGTTTTACAAAGTCAGATTTATCAACGACCTTTCTCTTGACAGTATCAAACGTAAAGTTAGGTAAATTTTCAAGCGACTTCGGGATATCCGGATATAACCCTTTTCTGTGACTTTGGACCAGATGAACAGAGTGTCCCGATTTTAAAAAATCGCGAATCATTACTTCTGCCATCTGATTATTTGGATTTGGAGTGTCAAAACCCTCTGCAGTTATATATAAAATTTTCATTTTCAGTTTCCTTTCGGTAATGTGCAGGGGTTATTCCTGATAATGCAAGTGCACTTTTTGAATTCTCGTTTAACAGTTTTTTGTCAGTTTTTTACTGTCTTCGAATAAATTTTTCAACATAATGTTTTTAAAGTTTTTCATAAAAACACGGGATCCGGATTTTAAATAATGTTATTTTTTTCGTTTTTTTCAACATTTTCGTTTTTTTCAACATTTTCGTTTTTTTCCGTCTTACCTTCTTTTACATTCCGGCATTTAATGACGGGAAGTATTGTTCCGAAAAAGCATTTACAGTCAAACCAAAAACTTAATTTTTTAGTATATTCTCCGTCGTAAGCGGCTTTAACCTCATTGTCAAGTTCGTCACGTCCGTTAATTTGTGCCCACCCGGTAAGTCCCGGTTTAATGTCGTTTGCGCCGTACTTATCTCTTTCCGAAATCAGATCTTTCTGATTAGGCAGCGCCGGTCGCGGACCCACAACAGACATTTTACCAAACAAGATATTTATAAATTGAGGAATTTCATCAAGACTTGTTTTTCTTATAAATTTTCCGATCCTGGTTATGTACTGCTCGGGATTTTCCATTAGGTGCTTTGGTACGTTTTCAGGAGTATTTACGTTCATGGACCGAAATTTATACAACTTAAAAATTTTTTTGTTTTTTCCTAAGCGCTTCTGAACAAAGATGACATTGCCTCCATCTGAAAATTTTATTATAATAGCAATTATAATTGCAGGAATGGAAAAAACAGTTATTCCGATCAACGAAATAATTATATCAAAAAATCTTTTAAAGAAATTTTTATACATTGTATTTCCTCATTACCACAAATTGTAAAAATCTACCATCCATTACACAATAATAAATGCAGACATGATTTTTTAAAATAATAGAGTATAACTTCATATATAATGTATAATTATTATATCACATGTAATTGGTTTTGTCAACGATTTTTCATTACCGTAAATTAATCTAGATTATTCTTCAGACCATATTTTTAAATATATTATGCATCTCTTGATTTTTATCGATAACTGCAGTATAATAAAAATATAGTTATATTTAGTATTTTATTTTTCAAAGGTACTCAAATACCGTACACAGGAGATCTTATGAAGAAATTACTATTAACTTTTTCTGTATTGTTAACTGCTTTCATATTTTGCAGTTGTAGCGGCAATGATATTTTCTGCAGACACGAATATTCCGAAAACATTACCGAATCCACTTGCTGTACTGAAGGACAAAATATAAAAACTTGCATAAAATGCGGCAGAGTAAAGAAAATTGTTATCGAAAAGAAAAATCATTCATTTTCCGATTGGAATGTTATAACACAGCAAAGTTGTACCGAAGACGGAACAGAAAAGCGTATTTGTATTTTTTGTAATTTTGAAGAAACGAGAACTTTGGAAAAAACAGGACATATATTTGGAAACTACGTTACCGTTATTGAAGCAACAGATATTCAAAACGGACTTGAGGAACGCAGATGCCTAAGATGCCCTGAAGTCGAAAAAAGGATTGTGCAGTCAATCAATTATGTTGATACGTCATTATTTTTAATGGATTATGACAGTACGGAAAACTACAGCATTACAAATGAAAAGGAACTTGCAAAAATTACAGAAGCCGCGGTCTTCAACAGAACGGTATCACAGGTTTTTACACTTAATTTTGAATTTGATAGTTTAAACGGCCTCGTAGACAGACTTGTTGACAATTTTAATTTAGATATTTCCTTCAGCGTCAACGCAACACTTGCAGGACAAAAACTTACACTAAAATTCACTTACCCTCCTGAGCCGGCAAAATCAACCTCTGCCATTCCAGCATATACACAACTTTCAAGTGCCAATTATGATCCGATCATACCGGACAGACCGGCAGATTTTGATGGATTTAAAATAAACAGCAGTGCCGTTTCTTACGAAGTATCAACCTCCGAGCAACTTTTTTACGCACTTGAATGCAGAGTAAAACCTTTACCCGTACCGTCAAGCAGTGCCGAGAGGATCTACAAAAAAATGAAAACTGTGTTACGGCAAATTATAAGTGACGACATGAATGATTTTCAAAAAGCGCGTGCAATATATGACTGGATCATAATGAATGTAACATACGACGGATATCTTTATGATATGATGGAAAACGGCACGATTGAATATTCAAATGAATATAAAAGTTTCTTTCTTGAAGGCGTATTTGATGACGGTATCGCCGTGTGTGACGGAATAAGTAAGGCTTATTCAGCACTTGCCAATATCGAAGGAATACCATGCGTTCAAGTATCCGGAAAACAAACCGCAAATCCATCAGGTGTAGGTCATGCTTGGAACAAAATATATATAAATGGGAATTGGTATATTGTTGACGCTACATCAGGCGGGACGATCTTAAACCGTACAAATGAGATACTTTCACTTGAATTTTTCCTTATAACGGATAATATCATATCAAAATACTATACTGCGTCTGAATACATTGTTCTCGATTGCCAGACAGAATATGACTCTTATTCTGAGCAAAAAATTTTTTCTTCAGGACAGGAATATGATTTTTATGTAGGGTCACAAACAGAACTTAATGCAGTCATAAAATACTTCTCTGAATTTGCAGAAAAAAACAAATCTGTTCAGTTTAAAATATCACCTGATTTTGATATTGGAGAGTCACCGGACGACGAAATACTTATATCATGTACCTTGGCGTCAATAGATTTATACGGTAAAGCACTTTCAGGAGAAAATTACGATATAGTAACTTTGTGGCAACTTTAAAATAATAAAAGGACCTTGTGCAAGATTGCACAAGGTCCTTTTATTTTATTATTATTCTGAAAAAATAGTAATTCTGTCAAAAAGAATCTCAGTTATCAGGTCGACTATCCAAATAATAATATTACCTATACCGGTAAATGTTGCAAGAAGACCGATAACAAGTGTAATTATATGTCCTGTCTCAAAGAATCTTATAATTCTGTAAATTCCTCCTACGATAACACCGAATATGATCTGAATTATGATCTTTGCGAGTTTCGGTAAAGCCTCATAGGCTGATGTGATCCCACCTTTTTTTGCCACTTTATGTACTCCTCCTTTAAATAATATGTTTTATGCGAATCAAACCGCTTCAGACTGAAAATTTCGCTCAAAAACGGTTTGTTGTATTTATTATAACATTTTATCCAAATTAATTACAGACTATAATATCTCAAAAAAGCAACTATAATCTCTATTTAAAATATTTTTATTCATTATTTTTAAACATTTTTATTTATTTTCTGCATAAAATAAAAGGTACTTATTTATTTTACGGAGGCAGATAATGGGTTTACTTTTAAAAACCATAAATATGTATTTTACGGCACTGTTTTTACCTGCCATTCTTTTTATCAGCGGTATGTATTTCGCTTTTCGTATAGGAAGATATGTTTTCCGTCCGATTTTTGTTATGCGAACTCTTTTAAGTAAAGACAAGTCTGAAAAAAAGAAAAGAAACGTATCAGAAAAAAAATCAAATAATATTGCCTGGCGCAAATTTTTCGCCGTACATGAAAAAAGAAAAAATAAGACGAAAAAATCATATAACGAAAATAAAAGCAGTGTTTCACCTTTTTCTTCGCTTTGTCTTGCACTTGCAGGTACACTCGGGGTAGGAAACATCTCTGGAGTCACCGCTGCAATAATGGCTGGAGGGGCGGGGACTATTTTCTGGATCTGGGTTTGCGCTGCAGTATCATCAGTACTTAAATTTGCAGAAACAGTACTTGCGTTATACTTTCGTCAAAAGGACAGTAGCGGATCATTTCATGGCGGTGCACATATGTACATAAAAAACGGACTCAACGCACCTAAAACAGCAATTTTTTTCTGTGTCATGTGCATTATTACATCATTTACAATGGGAAGTATCACCCAGACAAAAGCGGCAGCGGACGGTGTATTTTTATCCGTAAAAATCCCACCTGTTATTTGTGGTGCAATATTCTTTTTTACTGTCCTGTATCTTTGCTTCGGCGGAGAAAAAAAAATCTCCTCATTTACTCTGAAAATTGTTCCTCCTCTTTGCCTTGCATATGTTATCTTATCAGTCGCCGTAATTTTTATTTTCAGACATAATATTCCTTATATAATTTCAGTTATTTTTTCGGAGGCATTTACTTTCCGGGCCGGTACTTTCGGTATCTTAGGTTTTTTCTGTACTCCCGCTATGAGATACGGGTTAACAAGGGGAATAATGTCAAACGAGGCAGGCTGTGGGACCGCACCGATAGCCCATGCAAAAGCAGATACAGACAGCCCGGTACGGCAAGGATTCTTCGGCATAGCGGAGGTTATCTGTGATACACTTATTTTATGCACGCTTACTGCTTTTGTTGTCCTCTTATCAAATACTCCCCTGAGCGGGAGTTCGACGGAGGTTGCGATTAACTCATTCGCTTCTGCTCTCGGAGAACCGATAAAAATATTTCTCGGTATATCAATATTTTTATTTGCACTTGGCTCGGTTGCCGGATGGGCATTTTACGGCGAAGAGTCTGCCAAAGCATTGGGATTCGGCAAAAAAAGTTTAGTTATTTACGGTGTACTTTTTGCTTTTTCTGCATTTGCAGGTTGCATTATGCCGGAAAATACGGTATGGGAACTTGCTGATCTTTCAATCGCAGTTATGGCAACAGTAAATACCGTTGCAGTTTTACTTCTTTCTCCGACAGTCATTAAACTCACAAAAGATTTTTGCAAAAAAAAGACTAAAAAATAATTTTTTATAAAACTGTCATGAATGGTCATTTACACTGTTTTTTTGTCAATACCTGGATTCCGATACAAAAAATGCTCAATTGAATTTTTTGTATCAAACTCATTTTAAAAGAATACTCATTATTCAATCGCATAAAAAATTTTATCCAAAATTTGTAATTTGGATATTTGTATAATAATAAGCAAAATGAGTCAATAATTTTAGTACCACTTAAAAAGAGGTACTGAAAATTGTATTATAATAAAGTTGAAATATGTGGAGTAAACACTTCAAAACTTAAAACCCTGACCGAAGATGAAAAGCAAAGACTTCTTTTGCTTGCAAAACAGGGTGATAAATCTGCACGTGAAGAGCTTATCTCAGGAAATTTAAGATTGGTACTTAGTATAGTTAAGCGCTTTGCGGGCAGAGGAGAATCTTCAGATGATCTTTTCCAAATAGGTTGTATAGGACTTATAAAGGCAATAGATAATTTTAACACCGATCTTGACGTCAGGTTCTCTACTTATGCCGTTCCTATGATTATAGGTGAAGTAAGACGTTATTTAAGGGATAACAGTATCATAAGGGTAAGCCGCTCAATGAGAGATCTTGCTTATAAGGCGCTTGCTGCAAGGGAAGCACTGTCAAAAACTAAAGCGGGTGAACCGAGTATTTCGGAGATATGCAGGTACCTCGGTGAAAACGGCGAAGAACATGATGAAAAGGAAGTTGCTATTGCGCTTGAAGCGATAACAGAACCTGTTTCGCTTTATGATCCGGTTTATTCTGATGGTTCTGCGTCAGATTCCATATACGTTATGGATCAAATAAAAGACCCCTCGGACACAGAAGAAAGCCGGATAGAAGAACTTGCGCTTCACGAGTCAATGAAAAAACTTTCAGAGCGCGAAAGGAATATACTGCTTATGCGTTTTTACAGAGGAAAAACACAAATGGAAATAGCAGAAGAAATAGGTATTTCTCAGGCACAGGTTTCAAGGCTCGAAAAAGGGGCTCTTGAAAGAATAAAAAAAGATTTAATATAAGTTTTAATTTTAAAATAATACTTGGCAAAAGTCAAAAATACCAAAAAAAATTAAAAATTTTGTGCATATATACAATTTTTATTAAAAATAATTTTTTCTATTTATTAATTCAAAAAAATATGATACAATGTAAGCAACCAATTTAATATTTTTTCGGAGGAAATAAAAATGGCAATTAAACTAAGAATACTTTACTATCCCGATAATAAAAAACTTGCTGCATTATGTAAGGAAATAAACTCAGAATATGAAAATTCAAAATTTGACAAAATTCCGCCGGCATACCCCTGTGAAAACGAAAGACTGCTCATTGCATTTATAAAAACCGGAAAAGAGCCAACAAATGAACTCAAGATGTTCTGCGGAGATCTTACAAAGTCAAGAGTTCAAAACGTTGCATTTATTTTTGATGCTCCCGAATCAACTGCAAAGGCTCTTGCAGAGTCTGCAGAAAAAGCGGGTTCAAAACCTGTATGCGAACCTATGTTCACTAAATTTCCGGGTCTTTTCGGTAACTTCAGTGCAAAAGCAAAATCCGACATTAAGGATTACATAGCAAAAGCATACGCTGCATCTCAAAGTTAACGTAAGAGCACCGTTTTTCATTAATGGACTTTTATATTTTTAAAATTTGAAAAACATCAGATTTAATAAAACTCCGGTTTTAATTAAATAAAAATGGCTGAGTCGAATGACCCAGCCATTTTATAGTTAATTTTTAAACAAAAAACGGTGCTGCAAATATCAAAATAAGAAAAACAGGTGCAATAAATTTTATCATCACGGTGTATAACTTCTCTCTTCTGAATTTTTCACCGTTGATTTTTATCTCATCTATAATTGATTTTGGCTTTGCTATCCAACCTATTAATATACAGGTAAGGAGTGCAACAACGGGCATTATTATATTATTTGCCAGATAGTCCAAAATATCAAGTATTTGACCTTTAACACCGTTAGGGAGTGTAAGTTCAAAGTAAAAAACATTATACCCGAGACATGTCAAAAACGCAATTACGGCAGATATGATCAAAACAATAACGCAGGACTTTTTTCTTGACCAGGAAAATTTATCAATTGCGACAGAAATTATTGCCTCAAAAAGAGAAACAGACGATGTAATAGCCGCAAAGGCAACCAAAACGAAAAATGCAACTCCCACAAAATTTCCCACAAATCCCATTGCTTCAAAAACTTTTGGAAGAGAAACAAACAAAAGGCTCGGGCCGGATGCTTCAATACCTTCACTGCCTTGGAATGCAAATACTGTGGGGATCATTATCATTCCTGCAATGATCGCCACACCGGTATCGCATATTTCAATCTGATTTACCGATTTGACAAGATTAGTTTCTTTAGGTGTATATGAGCCATAAGTTATCATGATACCCATTGCAATACTCATTGAATAAAATATCTGGCTTGCTGCATCGATAAGTATACCGAAAAATTTACCGACGGTCATTCCGGAAAAATCAGGAATAAAATAAATTTTAAGCCCCTCAAGAGCCGTACCGTTAGGTCCTTTTATTGTAAGTGTAAATATTGCTATTCCAAGTATAAGGACAAACAGCGCCGGCATTAAAACTTTTGAAAATTTTTCTATTCCTTTGTCAACACCTATAAACACAATAAGTGCACTTATTCCCATGAAAACAGCACACCAGAATATAGGAGAAAAATTTGAGGTAATAAATCCCGAAAAATATCCTTCAGCAACAGTGTCCATACCGTTACCAATTGTAAATTCGGTCATGTATTTCATTACCCAGCCGCCTATTATACAGTAGTAAGGAAATATTATAAGAGGGACTATTGAAGCAATAATTCCCAAAAATCCGAATTTTTTATTAATATTTGAATATGCCTTTATAGGACTTAGTTTTGTCTTTCTTCCTATTGCAATTTCCGTTGTCATAAGTGCAAAGCCGAAGGTCAACGCCATAATTACATAAATAAAAAGGAAAACACCCCCGCCATTCTTTGCCGCAAGATAAGGAAAGCGCCAAAGGTTTCCAAGTCCTACTGCCGAACCTGCAGTTGCCAAAACAAAACCTAAACTTCCGGTAAATGAACTTCTCTTAATTTCTTTTTTTTCCATGAATTCACCAGATTTTATATTTTTATTAATTTTAGTTTTACACCAATTTTAGTATTATATCACAAAAAAACATTTTTGTCAATTAAAAAAATAAAACATTGTGTTTCTGTTTATAATTTTTGATTTTAATTTTTATTTATTTTTTAATAGGAAAACAAGTTCTTATTTAATACTGATTTTTTCCTCTTGAATACTTTTAAAATACACATTGATCATTTCAGTATCGGCTCGGTTACTGCTCTGAAATATCGGTCCAGCTATTCCGCAGACTGTTTCATTTTCCCCTTAATTCACAATAACACCATTTCAGCAAAACACCGAATGCCTGAAAAATTACCTTTCATGTTTTTTGTTGCCGCACGTCCAGAATAGTCTCCCGTACAAAATTTTAAAAAAATTCAGCAACTTACAAATTTATCCCTTTTATTATTGTTTTTTCTTAATTTTACATTATAATAAATATAAAACAAAATGTATCTTATCATATAAATTATACATATTATTATAAGATGTGTCAATAAAAAGAGGTATTTTTATGCTAAAAAAAATGAATGAAATTCTCTCCGGTGTTCCCGCAACTGTTGTAGCAGGAATATTTCTGCTTATGGATCTGATTCCACATCTGGCGGAGGAATTTTTTAATACTTCACTTTCATCTTTTTTCCCTTTTGATTTTGCTTGGATTACGGTAATAATCAGCGGTCTTCCTCTTATGTATCTTGCGGCATGGAGGATAATTCACAATCCCGGTATCAGTAAAATATCATCTGCGTTACTCATTACGATCGCCATGTTATCCGCAATCGCCATAGGCGACCTTTTTGCCGCCGGTGAGGTAGCGTGGATCATGGCCATTGGTGCAATACTGGAAGATAAAACCACCGAAAGGGCAAGAAAAGGTTTAAAAAAACTTGTCAGTTTGGCTCCGATACAAGGCAGGAGAATAGTAAACGAAAAAGAAGAGATGATACAGGCCGACAGTATACGTAATAATGACATACTTCGTGTGTTGCCCGGAGAAACGATACCTGTTGACGGTGTTATTATCGCAGGTGAATCCTCCGTCAATCAGTCCATTATGACCGGCGAATCTTTGCCTGTGGATAAAACGGCAGGCGATGAAGTATTCTGCGGTACTGTTAACTGCTTTGGTACAATCGACATAAAAGCGACAAAAGTCGGAGAGAATAGTTCTTTGAAAAAACTTATTCGTCTGGTACAGGAGGCTGAAAATAAAAAAGCCCCTATGGCAAGGATCGCGGATAAAGCAGCAAGTTTACTTGTACCATTGGCATTGCTTATTGCTGTCATTACAGGTATTGCCACCAATAATATCGTACGCGCAGTCACTGTACTTGTTGTATTTTGTCCATGTGCGCTTGTACTTGCAACTCCTACAGCAATAATGGCTGCAATCGGTCAGGCAACCAAGCATGGCGTCATTATAAAATCAGGCGAAGCCCTGGAAAACATGGGTAAAATAAATACTGTTGCCTTTGACAAGACCGGCACACTTACCTATGGAAGGCTGGAAGTCAGCGACATTATTCCATTTGGAAAAATCAGCGTAAGCGATCTTTTAATGCTTGCTGCTTCCGCAGAAGTCAAAAGCGAGCATCCGCTTGGAAAGGCAATCGTATCCTGCGCCAAATACCGCGGATTATTTATTTTGGAATCAGAAGAGTTCAAAATGTCCTCCGGTAAAGGTATCTTTGCTAAGATTCGCGGTAGAGAATTACTATGCGGAAATGAAATGTACTTACAAAGTAACGGAGTTTATGTAGGTGAACATATAAAATGTGAACTTTCACGGCTTTGCAAAGAGGGTAAGGCATCGGTTTTGGTAGCAGAAGACAATGTTTGCATCGGGATCATTGCAATGTCTGACGTGTTACGTCCGGAATCAAAGTATATGGTAGAGCAACTGCAAGGTATGGGCACTGAAATTGTTCTTCTGACAGGTGACAACAAAGAAACCGCAGATTATTTTGCGTCTACGGCGGGTATCCGTCAAATACACGCTAATCTTTTACCAGAAGATAAGGTAAAAAATATTACAATTTTAAGGAAGCAAGGTAAAAAAGTATGCATGATTGGTGACGGAATCAATGATGCACCCGCTTTAAAAAATTCCAACGTCGGCGTGGCAATGGGCGGACTTGGCAGCGATATTGCCGTGGAGGCTGCCGATATTGTCCTGATGCGTGACGATATCTCCAAACTTTCTTACTTAAAAATACTGTCCGATGCCACAGTAAATACCATAAAGTTCAGTATCGGGTTATCAATGTTCATAAATATTATAGCGGTTACACTATCCGTGCTGGGACTTCTTAACCCAACTACAGGTGCATTGGTTCATAACGCAGGCTCCTGTTTTGTAGTATTGATCTCAGCATTGCTGTACGACAGAAAATTTTTATAAAATATTTAATAAAATAACGTTCAACCAAAAAGACAATATTCTGAAGTTATTATACTGTTTATAACTGCTAAAGATTTTCATTCTGTTTTTATTTTTTTACCATGTACAAAGTGAAAATTTCCTCGAAGACGGCAAACAGATCAAAAATTTTTAATAAAATAAAATTTATGTAAAACAATTTGTAAGCTGGGACTATATTGAAAATTTTTCAATATAAGCACCCGAATTTAATTCGAATTTTAAATATCAGCGGCAGATGATTTCACAGGGAATGTTAAATATCTTTGCTACTTTAAGTATTGTGTCTATATGGCGTCCAATAGCAGCAGCCATATGGTGTGTCGGACCTGCTTCGCTCCATTTGTTACAGAATTCGCGTGCACCGATCGAAAAACGTGTACGCATATTTGTGTCCCCGAATGTAAATATCGGACCTTCTTCATTGACACCTTCAGCCACTACGAATTTAAATTTACCGTCTTTGTCTTGTGTGATTGCAAGATATGTGATATCACCGACCGGGGGATAAAACTGTGTAAGGTATCCTCCGCCGGTCTTGCCGTGAAATACCGGAACTATCTTCATTGTCGGCTTTTTGCCTACTGAAATATCAGCATCTCCGGACCCTGAATGGCCTATTATACAAATATCTTCGTTAAAATCAATTGAATACATTTCAGAAAGTTGACCTGTACCGGAAATTGTTTTGAGAATGCTCATTGCCATAGCGACTTTTATATCACCTTCGACTGCACAGGCAGTTCCCTGCTTAATCAGCATTGAAAATGCCGGTATAAGCATTGAATCAAGAACCCCCGCCTGACCTTTTGCATAACCATCGTAGTGAGAAGCAACAAATCCTAGTTGCTCGTCCTTTACCCACTTTTCAAAAGCGACAACGTATTTTGCCATATCCCAGACTTTTTCGACTGTTGCACCACCCTCAATATCAAAAGTGTTAATTATATCTTCGGCCTTCGCACGTATAGTAGCATCGTCTGTAATATTGTCGGCAATAGCCCACATTTTTTCCCAATCAAACTGCTTTGTATAAAGGAACATTCTGTTATAAAGATTTGTTTCGTCAATATAAAGATCCATCATTCCGGGATAAGGTCTGCCGATCTGAGCAAGGTTTGTATCACGGAACCTTCTTCTTACCTGGGCTGCGCGGCACCAATCCTCAATTTCAGCCGAAACATAAGGATCGCCGCCTTCAACAACACCGGTTATAACGGCGTGTCTTTTACCCGCTCTCTCAAGATCAGCAACTGCCTCACCTACAGCACCGCAGGCATAAAGTTCTCCGAGCCATGTGGGAATATCTGTTTTTGCATAATCGGGAGCCTTAAGTTTCTGTACATTTATTATAACTACTGGTACATCAAGATCGCGGACTGCAGGAAGTACATTATACGATGTAGCATATGTAAGCATTTGAAGGAACACAAGGTCTACGTCCGCAGCGCGGAATTTATCTCCTGCGACCATGGACTGCTCTTTTGTGGTTATCATACCTCCGTCTATAATCTCAACGGTATCTGGAAGAGTTTTTTTGAATGCCTCGTACTGAGACTTAAACTCGGGAACCAGTGAAGGAAACTGTGGGAGATATGCACCGAGCGCTATGGAAAATACGCCTATTCTGGCTTTTGTGTTAACTAACATTTTATTATCCTCCGGGATAAATTTATTTTTTATTGTATTTTGATTTTAGCATAATCTTTTTGCATTGTCAATAGTTATTTTATTTTCTTACCGTCAGCGAATGCGTTTCCGATACGCTCGCCGATCTTGTAATAACCGTCTGTAAAAGGATCAAACGAAATGGCTTCAAGTTTTGCAATATCAACTTTTCCGTCGGTCATGATTTTTTCGTCAGCGCAGACATTTACAACTTTTGCGATCACACCAAGTCCGTATTTCCCTCCCTGATATTCTATAAACTCACATTCAAGGCAAAGGGGAAATTCGTTTATTACAGGTGCATCGATATTTTGGGATCTGACTGCAGTCATTCCTGCTTTAGCAAGTTTATCTGAAACTTTCTTTCCGGAAACGATTCCAAAATAATCCGCCTCCGTTACATGCTTTGCATCAGCAATACTGACTGTAAACGCTCCGCGCTTTTTTATATTTTGCACGGTTTTATGCGTCTCCGTGAGATTTAATGCGATCATATCCATGCTGACCATTGTTCCCCATGCAGCATTCATTACATTTACGCTGCCGTCATCATTGTAAGTTGCTATCATAAGTACCGGCATCGGAAATATTGCCTGTTTGTTTTCAATATTTTTTTTCATGTTTTTCTCCGATATCTTAAAATTTTTAAAGTAAGAACGTATTTTAAATTGCGGTCCTGTTTTAAATAAAAATCTTCTTTTTGAAGCGCAAAATTATCACTGTCTTTTTGTTTTAAATATGATTTTATTCGTTTAAAAGACCATTCAGATATAAAACACCCTGTCACCTTTAATTTTTGTTTTTTCTTTTTCATCTTTTGTATAACCAAGAATGCAAAAGCCTATACCTTCTACTTCGTAATTTATCCCCCATTTTTTTAAAAGCGCCCTTCCTTCGGAACTTTCGAAAACCTCTTTTGCGCGGTGTATCCAGCATGCGCCGATACCGAGAGAGTATGCAGCGTTCAGAAGATTTCCCATGGCAAGAGCGCCATCATAAATGTAAGTACCCTGCTTTTTTGACAAAACTATTATTACATCCTTTGCTCCATAAAAAGGATCTGATAAACCTCCCAGTACCGCAGCATTCATTTTGGAAAGACACTCCACCGTTTTATCATCTGTAACCGCAACAAATACCGGCGTTTGCAGATTTCTTCCGGACGGTGCATTAAGTCCTGCTTCGATGATCTGATCAATAAACTCTTTCTCTACATGTCTTTGCTGAAAACTTTTTGAACTTTTTCTGTTTACAAGCGTTTTTAATGTTTCGTTCATTAAGGCTATCCTCCTGTTTTTTATTTTTAAAAGCGTATTTACCAAAAAAACCAAATATTTAAAAATCTTTCTTGTCAAACAATACGTTTAAAATTTTTAACATGTAAAATAAATTTCTTCCGTTAGAATGCGAATCACGTTAAAAAACTTCATATTTGAATTATTGTCTTTTGACGGCTATATCCATCTTTTATTATACCGTTCGTAAAAACCATATTCAATAGTTTTTTTGTAAATAAAAAAAGCCTTTTATATCAGACATAAATATTCTGCAATAAAAGACATTTTTAATTATAAGTTTTTACAACCTTTTTCGTGTTCGTCAAGTAATATTATAAATTAATCATTGCATTGTTTTTATATTATATGACCATTTACAATAAAATTACAATTCTGAATAATATTCAATTCTGAAACATAATACTTTTATTTCCAATAAGAGGATAACGGCTGATACTTTCAATGTCAAGATCTGTTTTATGCATATCAACACATGTGATACGCCTATTACCGTATGTGGTATAATAATAAAGCCCGCGGTCTGTGTTAATGCATGAACTGTACCTGGTAGTATCCCATCGTCCCTCATCCGTTTTACAACTTCCTTTTACCATTTCAACAGATGCGAGCAAATGAAAAAATTGACCGACTGATGACAATTCATCATCATCGCAAACCGAGTTTTCTTTACCGAAAGCAATACGTACAAACCGTGACATTGAAGAAACGTCTCCGGGCATTCCGACAGCACCCAGTCCCTGACTGTATGAAGTATAAGCGGGGTTATCTTCTTTTACCGCTTCGGCGTTGTCATTTCTCAGATAGGAATATTTTTTTAAATTTTCAATTTGGTATTTAAACGGCGGATTGTTTGTCAAAATTCCGATTGGATTTTCATGAATGTGTAACCCGTCATACATCTGCTCCACAACAACGGAGCGATCCCGGTCGGAAATTATCCAGTGTAAAGGGGCGGGAGGTAGATCTTTACTGAAAGAAATATTCAATATATTAATACGCTCAAGAAAATAAACAGCCTCTTTTACGTTTACGCATTGACAAAGTATCCACGGAATAAATTCAAAAGATGCAATGTTATCTTTTCCTTGTACAGGAGGTAAATAGCAGGCATTTCCGGGAAAATTCAGTCCCGCCGCGGAAAGTCCGTGCTCATTTACACCGTCATAAAAAAGCGGTAACCCTCCCTGATTCCTGTAACTTTGATCATCGCTTTCCTCGGCGACCGTTGCCATACCTATGATAGCAAAATGTTTGTTTATTTCCCCCATTTTTCGAAACCCGATAGAAAAACGCCGAGGCATGACTGTAACTTCTTCTCCATATGAACGGTCAAGATCCAGATTCCTTCCGAAATAATGATCTTTTGTTTTCAGATTCAATGCAGTACACATATTGCAGCCTTTCTTTTTAATGTTTTACTTTAGTATTTGCTTGTTGCTCAGGTACGATACCTGTTGTGCAAAGATATTATATTTTATTTTTGTGTATATATTTACAATTATGTAATATGTACACATATAACGAAAACATTGAAAAATGCGGTCAAATATAAAAAGTTGCTGTTAATTATAACAGCAACCGTAAAACAATAATCAGATTTCTAAAATGTGAAAGGCTATGTAATAAAATCTGTATCATTTTTACTAAAAAATTATTTTTGTATCAGAAAAGCCCTGCATGGAGCACCGTCACTTTCCCCAAGTAAAAGAGGTGCTGCACTTAAAAAATACACACCTTCTTCTATTTCTGATAAACGTATACCTTCAAGCAAAACAATTTTTTCCGAAAGAAGAATTTTGTGAACCTCGGTAGGTTGAGTTTCCGGACCTGTAGTTTGGCTTTCTCCGCCGATAAGATAAATCCCGGCGTCCGCAAAAACATGCGCAGCCTCCGCAGTAACCACTCCTTTGCCTTTTATCAAGATCCGTTTTGCACTTTCAGGATCTTCATTTTCCGCCGTTTTCAAAATATTTTTTGCTGCCCTCCCGTCTATATCGGAAGTTTGCTCGGTAACATAGCAATTTCCAACCGTCTTTTCAAGCGGAATTTTTTCTATCGTATCACCTTTGATAAAAAAATGAAACGGTGAATCAATATGAGTTCCGTTATGAGCGCACATTTCAAGTGAAGTTACATTGCACTTTTCTCCGTTTGAAATCAGTTTTTCAACAATTCTTTTCGGAGCTCTGTCTCCGGGAAAAACCACGCTTCCAAATAGTTCCTGAGAAATATCGTATATTTTCATTTTACTTTCTCCTCATTTTTCACAATATTTTTCATATTTTGAATAAAATAAAGCAATTTATGTACTTTTGTTTTATATAAGCATTTTAGGTATTAAAAATAAGATTTTAAATTCCGGACTGCTCCTCCGCTTTTTCTTGATCTTTCAGCCGCAAAAACAATATTATGACTTATAAGTGAATCTTGAAAAGTTGTTGCACGAAATGACGGAGTGGTGCTCCCGACAGCCTCAAAAAGTTCCGGATCACGTAAAGACACACTTGCGTAAACATCCGATCGATTTCCTGAACGCACCAAAACCACTTTGATTTTTTCTGCATAATTATTCCCGATCTTCAAAGTATTTTTTCTAGTAAATTTTTACATTGCAACAAAAATATTTGACTTATTTTCTAAAAACCCTTGTTTTTTAACAACTACATTGTATAATAATTTTCAGTTTAAATGTAGTCAAAATTTATGAACATTTTGCATGTCATGAAATATTAAGGGAGGAATTTTTATGAGTTTTGGAAAAATTTTTATTTTAGGCGACAGTTATTCAACATTTGCAGGATATATTCCGAAAGATAACAGTATATATTACCCCAGAAAGACCTCGGATGTAAAGACCGTTGATGATACATGGTGGAAAATGTTGCTTAATGAAAGTGACGCCGTACTTACAATAAATGACTCGTGGTCGGGAACGACTATATGCAATACAGGTTACAACGACAGAAACTGCAGTGATAATTCGTTTATTGCAAGATTTGAAAAAAGACTTACAAGCGGATTTTTTAAGGAAAACAGAATTGACACAGCCATTGTTTTCGGAGGAACAAATGATAATTGGGCAAACTCACCTGTTGGCAATATAAAGTATGAAGATATTAGTGAGGAAGATAAATTTTCGGTCTTGCCGGGATTTTCTTACTTAATCAGCAAAATATTACAATCTACTGATATTAAAAAAATAATTGTAATCATAAATGAGGGGTTAAAAGCGGAAATATCGGACGGTATATTTGAAATATCACGGCATTACGGAGCATACCCGTTAAGACTCAAAGGAATTTCAAAAACCGAAGGACACCCTGATAGATCCGGAATGATAGCAATAAAAGACCAACTTGTTATGTTCGAAAACAAAATATAGCAATTTTATATAATTCAAAAAACGCAGAGAAATAAAACTCTGCGTTTTTGTTTGTCCAAATATTTGTTTCAAGTACATCATTTTCACTTAATATAATATAGTATAAATATCTTGGTTAATCCATAACACCATACACGTGGATTTTAAGATATGGTAAAAAATTATTACAAAAACATTTTTCATTATATAAAAAGTTATTCAATGAAGTAAATTTTCGGATTTTCCTCTTTAAATATATTTTTTATCTTTTCCTCTGCATTCTGATCAAAAATTTGAATCTCCGGTTCTCCGTTTTCATTTCCTCCGTACTGTCCTATCTTACCTCCAAGTATTTGCACATATGTATTATTATACATTTTAGGACAGGAAATGTCTTTTTTTGCAACGAGGTGAAGCATACGGAAAGCGGCTCTGTCAAAAATATTATCATGCACGTAAAAATTTGACGCGGTATTTTCATAACTCCAACCTTTTATATGAGCAGGTGTATCCGTATTATGTCTCTGCTGCCCCCAGCCGTAACCGGAGAAGCGCAAGATATTTCCGCATATTTCTATATTATCCATAAAACTGCATGTATCATTTCCATTCTTTTCAAGAAAGTATTCAATAGAATAGACACAGTATTCAACAAGATTATTCTTATACTTTATATTCTTCATTTCGTATCTATTTCCGTTTGTTGTTATCTGATGAGTCATACCTGCATCATATATCTGATATATGTAGCAGTTTGAAACTTCATAATCATCACAGCCGCCGTATATTTCAACACCGTTTCCGAAACGCGTTACCGTTCCTCGCTTTCCTTGCGGATAATTAGGGTCAGTTCCAAGATAATGCTGTATAGTTCCGCCTCCCCAACCTATTTCACAGTTTGTTACCTTAAGTCCTTTGACTGAGTGCCCCCCTGCGGCAACAGAGTGGATACCAACATATTTTATACATATGTTATCAATATGTACACCCGGATTTTCTCTTACATAAAACATAGAACGTTTGACAACCGGCTCAATAGAACTGAATACTTTTCCAGGATTTCCTTCATCACATTTAAGAAAAAGATCTCCGAAACTGTTTTCGTTTACATCCGGAACCGGAAATGTTTGATTTTTTGATTCTCTGTTTGTAAAAGTTTCATCATATTTACAAAATATATCAAGATCATTCGTCATTTCATTTGAAATTTCAAAAGCCTTATTTTCATCATCTCGGCAAACAAAACGCCCGTTTATGTAAGATGGAATAAGTTTTCGGCAGTATTTTTCACCGTCATTTATAACAAGCGTTCCGCAGTCGGGTATCTTCTCTTTTAACTTCCATATATTATGATCTTTGTCAAAAAGAGACCAAAGACTTTCATCCGCAAGATTTTTATTCCAACTGAAAAGTTGCGGTTTTTTTCCGCTTCCGTATGCGGCATAAGTTACAAACGGCTTTGTTTCAACAAATCCGCGGAACGTATCACCGCGTTTAAAAAGCACTCCGTCACCTTTTTCAAAAGGAAAAGATGAAACCTTTTCAAGTGTTTTCCAAGCAGACTCCGGACTTTTACCGTCATTTTCATCGGAACCGTTTTTGCTTACATAGTAAATCGTTCCGGTGATGGATACTGTATCTGAACTATTTAAAATTTCTTTTTTTCTTTTTTCTGCAAGCAAGTCAATTTTACATAAAAATTCTCTGTCTGCTCTTATCATTTATTTAAACTCCGTTCTTCAATGCATTAAAATTTTAAAAAAATCAATTGTTTATTTATCAAATATAACATTTTAAATAACTTTTGTCAAGCAAAAAATTATTATATAAAATAAAGATTGACATTTAAAAGCATTTGGTTTATAATAATTCTAAAATATAAAGAAAGACGAATTAAAAAATGAAAATATACGACACACATACACATACGGATAATTCTACGGATTGCAAACAGAGTATTTACTCTCTTTGTAAATCTGCAAAAGAAAAAGGTGTATCAGGAATTGCAGTAACCGACCATGCAGATATATTTACATATAAAGAATCAGATACTTATAACCGTATTTGTAAATCGGTAAAAAATATCGAGTCGGCTCAAAAAGAATACTTCGGTACTCTTGAAATATTCAAGGGTATTGAAATCGGAGACATGTATATCTCCACGGTTTTCAGCGAAGAGGTAAAAAAAATATCTGACTTTGATGTTATTTTAGGATCGATTCACTTTGTGCGATATAAGGATATACAAAATTACTATTCTGCAGTTTCATTTGATGAAAAAATGCCGATGGAAAAAATTAACGGATTTTTGAAGGAATATTTTGCACTTGTAAAAAACATGATAGATACGAATGATTTTGATATTCTTACCCACCTTACATGTCCCCTCCGGTATATCCGTGGAAAATATGATCGAAACGTTGATCTTGATCTGTTTTTAACTCAGATTAGAGAAATTTTAAAAGCAGTAATTAAAAAAGATGTTGCGCTTGAAGTAAATGTTTCCGTTTTTTCAGGGAAAAATAATCCGAAAAGTTTTATAATGCCGGATATTCAGATATTAAAACTCTATAGGGAGTATGGAGGAAATAAAATTACAATCGGGAGCGACGCTCACATACCGTCAAACGTTGCAAACAGATTTGACGAAGTAGCAGAAATACTTAAATCCCTCGGATTTGAGTCATACTGTTATTTTAAAAATCGTATAGCAAAATATATAAATTTTGAGTGAAAGTATTATTAAAAACCCATGCATTAAAAAAAATAAAATAAATAGTAAAAAAGATATTGACAAATTTAAAAAAATATGCTATCATAAATAATGTGGCAAATGAAAATGTCGGTCTATTTAAAGAAGTAGATTTGCCGGAGTGGCGGAATTGGCAGACGCACGGGACTTAAAATCCCGCGAGCTAACCCCTCGTGCCGGTTCGATTCCGGTCTCCGGCACCATTTGCTGACATCAATATCGCGGGGTGGAGCAGCTTGGTTAGCTCGTCGGGCTCATAACCCGGAGGTCAGGAGGTTCAAATCCCCTCCCCGCAACCATTCAGAGTGTCCGCAACAAATATTGCGGACACTTTTTTATTAAATCAGTTACCAATACATACGAAGTTTAATGTATTCATGATCAGATTTTAGGCACTTTTTAATCCTTTGTTGACAATTTTTCAAGGTAAAAGGAAATATTGCGGCGTAACACAAATTTTATGATATTCTCTACGATAAGAAACAGTCAATCGTACATTTTATCCTATGAATGTGATTTATAATCTCAAAACAATTCGCTTTTCAATATATTAAAATTCTGTAAATACTGACTAAAAACAGTTTCTGGTATGATTAACACTACCCGGAACTGTTTTATTTATATTGTAATCTATCCCTTAAATATTTGCTTTTAAAGGAAGTTTACTCATAACATAAAAATACATAGGAATCAAAAGACAGTCTGCAAGAACCCAGGCACAAGGACTTGCTACACACGCGGCAACAAAACCGTATTTACCCACAAAACAAAGCGCGATCGTGCTTCTTCCTGTAAGTTCAAAAATACCTGCAAGCATAGCCTGTAAACTGTAACCTATTCCTTGAATAACATTTCGGAACACTCCTATTATAGCAAGCGCAAATAAACAAGGAGCCTGTATTCTGAAAAACATTTCAATTATCTCCAGGACATGTTGAGAATTGTTTTCGAGAAAAAGCATTGCAATATATTTGCCGAAAAACAACAAAATCAAAGCAAAAACCGCTGTAATAATGAAAATTATCTTCAGAGTTGCTCTTACCCCGGATTTTACCCGGTCTATCTTCATTGCGCCAACATTCTGACTGCAATAGTTTGCCAATGCAACTCCTATGCAGTTCAGGATAGCCCATGAAAAATTAAGTACTTTTTCACCTACCGTAAACGCTGCAATCGTATCACTTCCGAAATCATTTATTGCAGTTTGCAAAAAAATAGTCCCAATTGCAGTAATAGAATACTGAAGTGCCATAGGTATGCCCATCATGCAAATTTTCATAATAAGGTTACTGCTTAATTTTATATCACCACGTTCAGGTCTTATAATTTTACACTTCAAAAAAATAAATATAAAACAAAGAATTCCGGAAACTAACTGTGCTATCACAGTACCGTAAGCCGCTCCTCTTACACCCATTGAACAGTTGACTATAAACACATAATTAAAAATAATATTAAGTATAGAAGCAACTATAAGAAAATAAAGCGGAGATTTACTGTCTCCCAAAGCCCTCAATATCCCGGCTCCGAGATTGTATAGCATAAGTGTAAACATACCGGCGTAAATAATTTCGAGATACGCTTCGGTATCAGCAATAATGTTGTCTGGAGTTTTCATCACTGTAAGAATTTCTCGATTGAATTTAAGCGCAATAATCGTAAGT
>CALWJV010000013.1 GCA_944381115.1 uncultured Clostridia bacterium | reverse complement strand
TTTCTCCGTCTGCAAAATTATCTGCGAATGCATATTCTACCTGTGCGTTCGTTATTTTATCTGTTTCTATGTCAAGATAAAATACTACCTTTACATCACTTCCAAGAATTAGACTGTTGCCATAAAGTGCCGAGAAACCATCTGCTTTTGCACCACATGCAATACAGCATCCGTTTTCTGCAATCAAAGGATGATTTATTCCGTCACATGAAACTTTACCGTTTTCATTTGCATAATATTTATCGCCGTTATATTCAAACGATCCACTTAATATTGGGAAACCGTATTCGTTGTAGTACCTTGCAACACCATTTTCATACACGAATCCATTCTTAATATCGCCCGTTGTTGCAGGTGTAAGTGATTGATCACTTGTAAGCATTGGAGTACCTTCAACCATAGAAACAAACTGCTGCGGCTTCTCTCCCGAATACATGTACATGTCTTTGTAGTACATTGCAGCATCCGCATCGCATATCTTAAGCATTCTTATCTGCTGTAGATACTTTGCACCCATTGGATTCGTAAGTCCTTCAACAAGAAGTACGCCGTTTGCGTAAATATCTATACAGGATGCTTTTGTAAGATTATCTCCATCGAGCTGAGGTCCGTGTACTACTATAGAAAACCTCGTAAACTCTCTTTTTCCTATCTTGTAAACTCTTTCGCCGTCATAGGTAATCCATCCGTCTCCGTTAAGGAAAATCGGGAAATCATAGTCCTTTCTGCCACCTTTATTATCGGCTGTTTCCTGTCCTCTCAGATATATGAATGGCTGAGTGGAATTCGGATACTCTACAAAGAACTCTCCCATCATTACATCGAAGTCTATTACCACAGATGTATTTTTAAGTCCGTTTTGGAAATCAAGGGCCAAGTATGACGCGTGGTCCGAACTTGTTCCCGGTTCTGCATCATAGTACGATGTGTAAAGTGCCGCCCCATCTCCGTTCGGAAGAAATGTATTATATTTAAATCCGTCTCTGGCTGAGTTAATCGTATCTCCTACTCCTTTTATCGACGATGTCAATAATTCACCGTTCGGTCCGGAATAAATCATTGTTCCGGTGTGATCCCAATCGGTGTAAGGCGCATAAGGTGCAAACTCGCGTCCGTCGCTCTCTCTGCCTATTATGGATCCGCCGAATCCTACAAGATACTTTTCTCCGTTGTATTCAAAATCTTCTGTCTTGAATGTTCCGTCGCCATTATAATAGCGGATTATTCCGCCAATTCCCTGAATACCGGCAAGCTTGTTTTCAAATACCGAAATTCTTTCAAATCCGTCATAGTTGCTCGTTGTAGTAAATGAAATGTAACTTATACGTAGATCCTCTTCATTAAGAAAAGATGTGTTATTTAATTCGTTGTTATAAATAGGATAAAAACGTATAATACTGGGGTGATAGTCAGTAGGTCCGTAATCAGTTCCGTTTACATAAGATACCGTAAACGTTTTGCTATATTTAATAATACCGTCAACATAGAACAAAGCAACGACTTTCGTACCTGATACGTTGTTACATACAATATCAACTCTCAGATCAGTGTACTTATCTTTTGTAATTGTACCTATTTTGACATTGTCGACATATATATTGCCGTCAACATCATGCTTTATCACAGGTTCATAAACATGTTGTCCGTTAGGTCCCGCTTTGTCTCTGCGGAAGAATATAAAACTTTCCGTATTTGAAGGATCAGCAAGTCCATCCTGTCCGGCTTTAAGTTTTACTGTCAAGGAAATATTGGTTCCTCGTGCACTGTTATTAAAAATATGAAAAAAGCCCTGTCCGTCGTTAGGTGACCAATCGGCGATCTTATGCCATTCAATTGCATCAGCATAGCCGTCACCGTTTTCATCGACATATCTTATTGCTCCTGTTGAGCCGTCGGTCCAGACAGATCCACTGACAGAACTTGATCCTGATCCCGCAATAGCACCATCACTTGGTACAGGAGTACCTATTATTGCTCCGTCACTTGTGGTTTCTCCACCGGGCGCTACTGCAACACTTGAAAAATCGGTCGTAAACATATTATTGTAATCGGTTGTTATGCTGTTTACCGCAACACGAGTTCCAATAAGGAAGTTATCCATATATATTCCCTTATGAGAATCTGAGTTGTCATGACCTTTCGAGTCATATACTCTTATTAAGTCTATCGGAATATTTTGTGCAGTATATTCTGCGGTTTTATTTTGGGCACCGTTCATTTTGTCAATGACACTTTGTGGGAAAAGTATTTCACCTTCGGGATTTACAAGAACATCATTGATGTAAACATAATATTTATTATTTATTCTGTCAGTCGCAACTGCTATTCTTGTATATTCGGTCTCAGAAAGGAACGCTACAAGTTTATCAGCACTTCCTTTTTCTCCGACATAAACTCCACCAATCGGTGAAACATATACAAGTTCTCTGCCGTTTGCTGCTCCGTCCGGTCTATAAATAATATTGAATATAGTTGAATCGAGTATATTAACTCCGCCCATTTTGAAATCTGCACTTATAAAAAGGTCATGGGATGAGTTTCCTGCCTGATCTGCATACGTATTTGACAGACCATGGAAAATATCTACAATGTTATCATCATGAGTAGGATTATCGGTTCTTCCCACCGCCGCCATATAAAGAGCTTTGTTTCCGTCTGATTCTGTTACAATGCTGTATGCGTTTCTGTAGTTCTTAAGTGTCAGACGATTTGTATTTTCGCTACCGTATTCCGCATATTGTGTAAAAGATTGCTTATTTATATTACCTTCACCGGAAGGGAATGAATATGTCGTTTCATTTTCTTCAAATTCCCAGTTTGTAAAACTCTGGTATGCACTGAGTTCAAGCATCTGCTCACTGAATTCTGCCTGAATCTCTTCAAGTGTTCTCTGAGGAAGTCCGGCGCTGTTGATCTCACTGAGTATTTCTCCGTTAGGGGATACAAGATATTTTGTTGTTCCTATAGAGAAATCTTTTGTGGCAAATCCGCCCTGTCCGTCGTAGTAACGGGTAATTCCGTACATATCAATAAACCCGGAAAGTTTCTTTGCAAATACGTTTATACGTCCTTCAACATTGAATTTGTCGATTGTACCGTAGTAGATATTCCTTATTCTGAGGTCATTTTCATTAAGTTTTGAAACCTCACCGTCATATAAAGGATATATACGAGCCATTACAAGTTCAAAATTTTCAATTCTGATTACTGTTGTGTCTTGAAGCGTACCGTCAATATAAATGTACACTACCACGGCATGATCGCTCAACATTGCTTCAATTTTAAGTGTAGTGTAAGTATCGGTCGAAAGTTTACCAAGGACCTTTCCGCTTGCTCTTGTTTTTAAAGTACCGTCGGGATCCAAAGAAACAATACCGCTATCTCTTGCCGGATTATCTGATGCTACATTTTGCCTAAAGAAAATAAAGTCTGTGTGTCCGGCAATGCCTTCTTCGCTTCCTGCTTTAAGGTCCATCGACAGTTCAAAACTGTACGTTTTGGTTCCTCCGACATCAATCCACGCCTGATCATATGTTTTACCACTAACGGCATCGGCATAACCGTAGGCAATTGATTTTTGACCGTCAGTATCTACAATGTATTTTACCGACTCTGCATAAAGACAACTTGATAAATAAGTAGTAATTCCGTTTTTACTTTGATCGTGTACAGTTCCGAACCATTCTTTTTTGATCTCACCCTCTTTGTCATCGGCTCTCCCGGCTTCATCCGCTACGGGCTCCCCTGGTATTGCGTTTGTGAAATCTGACTCAATAAGGGGAAAATAAGGAGAATTGTTTCTGAAATAACGTCTTCCATAAAGAAGGTTATCTATGTAAAGACCATCATTTTCGCTTTCCGGAAGATTTTCGTTCATTGTTGCAAATCTTATAGATTCAATAGGGAAGTTTGATTGAGTCGCGTTTATGCCATTTTCAGCCAATATTTGTACATCTTTGTCGCTGATAAGTTCATTTCCGTTGGGATTAACAAGAACATCATTAATATAAATGTAGTATTTATTGTTTTCCCTATCGGTCGACATTGCTATTCTGGTATACTCTGTTTGCGATAATTTACCTATAAAATTATCTTTAGATAATACCGAACCAATATACAGTTCGCCCGTTTCGGTAAGACTTACCGTACTTATAAAATACGGACCGCCTGCTCTGTAAACAAAGTTAACAAAAGCCGGATCAGACTTTCCGACTTTATCGCCGCCCATTTTAACATCAAAACTAAAATAAATATCCTGATATGTATTACCGTAAGAATCAAAACCGCTGACATCTATATAATTCTGACCGTTTGTTGATCCCGGACGTTCAGCTGCATTGCCGAGAAAAAGGGCTTTATTCTCTCCCTCATCTGCTATTGAAAACGCGAGTTTCTGCTGTGATATGACAACACGACTGATACCGTCAGTACTGTCGAGGTATTCAGCTGTATCATAAGGTATACCGTTTCCGTATGTACCTTTGCCAAGATATATTTGATTATTCATGTCTGCGAGAATAAGGGCATTCAGCGCCTCCGTATCCGCAAACTTGTCAAAGGTCAGGTAACTGCCGAGGATTACTTTCTCTTTGGCAAATTCCTCTTGGATCTCCTCCAGACTTCTTTCCTCATACACTGTGTTTTCTACGTTTTTAATATTGGGTTCCTCCAATGCAAAAACCGCCATCGGAAGCATTCCAACAACCATTAAAACTGTCAAGATAAGTGATAGGATCCTTGTCTTTTTCTTCATAGGGTTCTCCTTTCCCATTTTAAGATCTTAAAATAAATTACATTAACCGTTTCGGTGGACAAAACGATTTTGCAATATAATTATATCGTGCGCCACTAAAAAAATCAATATCTTCGTTTACAAAATGCTTTTATTTAACTGTTTTTTTACTGTTTATAAATAATTATTTCATATTTTTTCTTTGACATGACTTATTAATGTCAAAAAAACAGTGTATTTTTTGGTTATTTTGACTAAAAACAAGAACAATTATAAGATAATATAAAAACAGCGGCACCGTTTTTAAAAAGGTACCGCCTTTTTAGTTACTACATTAAAAAAGAAATAAGTAAAATTATAAAATTTCACTTAAGCAAAAATAAAAAATTTCATTTTTCTTTTTCACCAGATAATAAAATTTATCCTGCCATATTTTATTTTAAATAAAAGCAAAAGGTAGAAATTTTTGGTTAAATAAACGGGTACGGCAAATTTATAAATAAAGCATATATCCGTATCAATTAAAGCATTTCTGTTTGAAGCGAACGAAAAAACATTTTTTCAGGCTGTCATTTACATTCATACCAACTGCTTCCCGTATTAAGATCAACGGTTAGAGGAACGGAAAGTTTTACCACATTTTCCATTTCATATTTAAGAATCTGCGATGCGCGATCTGCGCAGGTTTTATGCGATTCAACTATAAGTTCATCATGTACTTGCAAAATCAGCCTTGCGTCAAGACCTTCTTTTTTCAATGCACGGCTGACGTTGATCATAGCAAGTTTTATTATATCTGCGGACGAACCCTGAATAGGACTGTTCATTGCGACACGCTCTCCGAACGCTCTTACTGTCGCTTTTGGAGAAGCAAGTTCGGGAATATATCTGCGTCTTCCGAATATCGTTTCGACATATCCGAGTTGCTTTGCAGTTTCAACTGCTACAGAAAGGTAAGATTTTATTCCCGGGTATTCCGCAAAATAATTCTTTATATATTCACCGGCTTCTTTTCGGCTGACTCCCAGGTCGCCTGCAAGTGAGAATTCACCTATACCGTATACTATTCCGAAATTTACCGCCTTTGCTTTTTTTCTCATAGACGGGGTAACTTTTTCGAGCGGGACGCCAAAAACCTGCGACGCAGTAACCAAATGTATATCCTCTCCGCTGTTGAACGCCTTGATCATATTTTCGTCATTTGCAATATGTGCAAGTATACGAAGTTCTATCTGAGAGTAATCGGCGTCTATAAGAATGTAATTTTCATTGGTTGCTATGAAAAAACGTCTCATTTCTCTGCCGAGTTCAGTCCTTACCGGAATATTTTGAAGATTCGGTTCGGTGGAGGAAAGTCTTCCGGTAACCGTAACAGTCTGATTAAAACTTGTATGCACCCTGCCACTAGCGTCTGCCGCTTTCAAAAGACCCTCCGCATATGTTGAACGGAGTTTTGTAACGGCACGGTATTCAAGGATTTCAGAGACCACGGGATGTACTGAACGAAGTTTTTCAAGTATTTCGGCGCTTGTTGAATAACCTCTGCCCGTCTTTTTCCCGGCAGGCAATTTAAGCGTTTCAAAAAGCACGGTTCCGAGTTGTTTCGGGGAGTTGATATTAAATTCCGTTCCTGCAAGCATATATATTCCGGACACATAATCCTTTTCCGTTTCGGAAAGCACTGAAAGAAATTCTTTTAGCGCTCTGGTATCAAGTGCAAACCCCGTTCTTTCCATATCGGAAAGAACCTCGGCAAGCGGAAGTTCAATGTTTTTATAAAGTGAATATTGATTCTGGTCAGAGAGCCTCTTCGCAAAGATCTTATTTAGCGCAAAATTTGTTTTTGCTCTATCAGCAACGCTTTCTGAAAGAGTTTTATGCAAATAAATATCGGAAAGAGTTTCTTTACTGTAACTGCTTTGCGAAGGATTTATCACATATGCCGCAAGCATAGTATCGTCCTCACAGCATACCTCAAGACCGAGTAATGCAAAATCGGTACAAAACTTTTTACAGTCATACATGATAAGACTAATTTTATTTTCAATCAAAAATTTTGCAAATACTTTTTTTTCATCATAATTACAGACCAACACCTCTTTTTCAGTGGCAAATGCCGCCTGCGTTTCACTGTAATCAAATCCAACAGAACGGCCTGCAATTTTTGAAAGATCGCCATACGTTATCTCAATTTGCGGCGCACTCAAAATATTATTCAAAAATGCTTCTGGGTCATCAGAAACATTACTGTTTTTTTCCGTTACGCTATTTGCTTCTTCTTTTATATTCTTTACATCTTCGCTGCTCAGTCCGAGACGTTTTATCTGAGCAGAAAATTCAAGTTCGGTAAGAAGAGTATATAATTTTCCTTTGTTTATACCCTCTGTTATAAGATCATCAAGAGTAAAACCGACCGGTACATCACGGTCAATAAGTGCAAGTTTATACGAAAGAAACGCACCTTCTTTGCCGTCACGCATTTTCTGTTTTGTGGAATTGCCAAGCGACGCATTTTCGAGATTTTCGTAAACAGCACTTAAATTTTTGTAATCGGAAATAAGTTTCAGTGCAGTTTTTTCTCCTATTCCGGGAACGCCCGGAATATTGTCCGACGAGTCTCCCATAAGCGCTTTTACATCAACAAAATTCTCCGGATCAATCCCGTATTTTTCACGGAATTTTACACGGTCAAATTTAACAGTGTCGGAATTTGACGCAAGTAAAACAAAAGTTCTGTCGCCAATTAATTGCAGCGAATCACGGTCTCCTGTCATAATGTAACTTTCAACGCCTTCTTTTTCCGCCATTTTTGAAACGGTACCGAGAATATCGTCGGCCTCATACCCCGAAAGTTCTAAAACTGTAAGCCCGAGTGCCTCGGACATTTTTTTAGAATAAGGAAGTTGGGCAAACAATTCCTCCGGCATCTTTTTTCTTCCTGCTTTATATCCGGAATACATCTTGTGCCTGAATGTCGGCTCCGGCAAGTCATATGCAATGGCAGCGTAATCAGGCTTTATATTTGAAATTTGCTTTGTCAGCATGCCAAGCATACCGAAAAGCGCATTTGTCTGAAGGCCTTTGCTGTTAGTCAGAGGCCGTACTCCGTAAAACGCTCTGTTTAAAATACTGTTTCCGTCAATTATCAGAAGTTTTTTCATTTACTGTATTCTCCGATTACTGTTTTATATTTGATCGATCCTCTATATCCGCAAATATACCCTCGATCTCACTCTCCGGCACTTCAAGTTTAAGGTACAAAAGAAACGGCACTATATCCTTGTTTCCAACCGAAAATGTCAGCGAACTTGAATAACTTTCATCATCCCACGGAAGCGGTACGCTCTCTGTTTTTACGCAAGAAAGTTGATTAAAAGTCGCCGCTGCCAAAACTTTACCGAAAACCTTTGCCTGCGGTCCGCCGATTGATATTTTCAGATATTGGCAAAATTTTATCTCGGTGTTTTTTAATTCAAGGTTTACTCTGAATGCGCTTTTGGCAAGCAAGACAAAACGTGTGGTATTTTGCAAAGACGGGTCAGTTACTACGGAGCATGTCAGAACCGGACTGAGTTCATATTTTGAAATAAGACGCCGGAATCCCGAAAGAACTCCTTCTTCAGAGGTTTCATAAGGCAAAATACAATAACCGACACGCCCATAATAGACCTCCTCACATGCCGCCGCAAAACTTGACGGATATAACACCGATGCGTTTTTTATCACACTGCTGAATATTTCATATGCAGTATCGGCGTAAGAATTTCTCATATATGCTATTTTTGAGCTGTCCGGCCTACCTTCACTGCCCAAAAAATCAAAAAATGTAATAGGTTTTCCCGCTTCCGATCTTTTTTTACAGAAAGCTGATAAAAGGTACGCGCATGCAAAACACTCGGCGTTTGAACGAAACCCTGAAAGAAAATTTGAAGTTTCCTCCGGCACCTCTGCGGGGACTTTTTCAAACGTCAGACTTTCCTTAAGGTCCGTATAAGCTTTTAAAAACTTTTCGCTGTGTAGAATATCTTTTCCCAAAAAATTTTTTTCTTCGCTTTCTTTGATCAAAAGTGAATCGGCAAGTTCGTCTGCCGTCCACAAAAACACTTCTGCGGCAAGCGACAATTTATTTTTACGTCTTATGGCATTTTCAAGATCATTTCTCATTTTTACGCTTTCCGCCGATATCAGGCACAATTGATTTTTCAAAAAATATAAGTACGTCGGTTTGTGCAAACAATGCACTATCTGTCCTTTAAGACGATTTTAAATTTTTAAAAATTTACGTCACTAAGATCCGCGTAATACATCGCGGAAGACTTAAATCTTTGATGGGCACTTATTTATAGGATACTATCCGTAAACAAATAAATTAAAACGATTTTTCAAGAATCCCGAAACTTTCCGAAAGAAAGGAACGCAGTTCATCTGCAGTAAGTTTTCTTTGGCTGAGAAGCGTAAGCGTATAAAGTTGTTTTGCAACCTTTTCTTCCGGATTTTCTATAAGTTTCTTTATAAGACTGCTTTCACTGTTGAGTATCAATGTTGCTTCTGTCATGGACGGTGTTTCTGCACTGTTACCCATAGAGTAAATTTTCATCATTTCTTCAAACCGTCTTGATTGCTCCGAAACATTTAGTATTGCCGGTACTGAACTGTCTTTAAGACTTTCAAATACTACTTTAAGTTTTTCGTTCCCGCTTACTTTTTTGAAAAGATCTTCAAGTTCTTTGCTTTCGACTTTTTCTCCGTCTCCTTTAAGTGCGGTAGCGATCTCAGAATCAATCCTCGTAAATTTTATATTTTTATCCTGTTCAATTACCGTGATAAACTGTGTATCTATTATTTTATCGAGCACTATAACTTCTATACCCGCAGAGTCAAACATAGCAAGATACTGTGCCTGT
The DNA here is from genome assembly GCA_944381115.1 of uncultured Clostridia bacterium. GTDB lineage: Bacteria > Bacillota > Clostridia > Oscillospirales > CAG-272 > SIG673. Next base: position 139,034 of record CALWJV010000013.1, on the reverse strand, counting down.
GAAACTGCATCATTGGTATAGTAAATAATATTTTCATGTTTGCTCTTTGAATTTTCAAGGTACTCATCAACCGTTATCATCTTTCCGTCGGTCTTTTCGAAAAGGAGCGCCCCTTTTACTTTATCATAAAACTTTCTGTCTCGAAGACATGCATACTCCGCAAAAAGTTTTATATCTTTCCAGAGAGTTTCGTACTTTTCTCTCTCGGTATTCATAAGTGAGTTCAGTTTATCGGTAACTTTTTTGACTATATGTGCCGTTATCTTTGAAACATAACCATTGTTTTGCAAATAACTTCTTGAAACGTTCAGCGGCATATCGGGGCAGTCAAGAACGCCTTTCAGCATTAGCATATAATCGGGTATTACCTCTTTGATGTTGTCGGCAACAAAAACTTGATTATAATAAAGTTTTACCTGACCCTCCATGTTATCAAATTCGGAATGAAGTCTCGGAAAATACAGTATACCCTTGAAATTAAGCGGGTAATCGGCGTTTATATGGATGTGAAAAAGCGGCTCTTTATAGTCATTAAACACTTTTTGATAAAATTCTTTATACTCCTCTTCCGTGCATTCTGAGGGATTTTTTTGCCAAAGAGGGCATGTATCATTTATTGGTTTCGGGGGTTCATCCGACTGAGTATCTCCATCTTTTTTATCCGCTTTTTTCTTTTTCGCTTCCTTTTCTGCCTCCGCACTTTCAAAAAAGATCGGAACAGGCATAAATGCGCAGTACTTATTTAAAACTTCTTTAAGTTTATAATCAGAAAGGTACTCTTCGTTATCGGAGTTGACGTGCAAAATAACATCGGTACCTCTCTCCTCTTTGTCTGCAGCGGAAAATTCATAATTACCGCTATCATCGCAAACCCATTTTACTGAAGGCTCATCTTTATATGAACGGCTTATGACGTCAACGGTATCGGCGACCATGAACGCGGAGTAGAAACCGAGTCCGAAGTGACCGATTATACCGCCGTCCGCGGCACCCTTACCCTCGTATTTTTCTATGAAATCCAGAGCACCCGAAAGCGCTATCTGACAGATGTATTTTTTTATGTCTTCCGCGCTCATACCTATACCGTTATCGGAAACGGTTATTGTTTTGAGTTCTTTATCCACCCTTACCGTTATTTTATAAGGTTCTTTCGATTCCTCCGCCTCGGAAAGCGAAACAAGTCTTTTGTGCTTTGTTACCGCGTCGCTTGCATTGGAAACAAGTTCTCTTAAAAAAATCTCCTTTTCGGAATAAAGCCACTGCTTTATAACCGGGAAAATATGTTCTGTGCTAACAGAAACTCCGCCCTTTTCATTTTTTATCTCTTCCATGTTTTTTACCTCTTTTCTGTCGGATATGACATTTTATTTTGTCGTTCAGGCACTAAAATTTTAATTTATTAGAGCCGATATTATCAATTATAACCGTTTTTTATTTCCAAAGTTTATTTTTTTGTTAAAAACACTTTAAATTTATAAACAAATTAAAAAAATTTTAATTAATTAAATTACCCAATGTAATAAAACCTATTGCTTTTTGAAGAGATATTTGGTATAATGATTTTAAATGTGACTTTTTTCTGCGAAAGGATATAAAACATGAATGCTGTTCAGTTAAAAACAAAAATTGGAAAAGGTTTATACGATGAACTCTTCTCCCGCCTCTACGGAAAGAATAAAATTCTGAGCGAAAGACAAAGATACTCCGATGCAATAACGGAATTCGTCTCACTTTACGGCGATCTTGATGTAAATATGTTTTCGGTTCCCGGAAGAAGTGAGATCTCCGGCAACCATACCGACCACAACCACGGATGTGTTATTGCAGCAGGTATTGATCTTGATATAATTGCGGTTGCTGCAAAAACAGACGATAACTTTATCTGTATAAAGTCCAAAGGGTTTGACGAAGACAAGATAAATATAGGCATACATTCTCCCGGTAATTACGAAAAATACGGATCTTCTGCAATAATTGCAGGCATCTGCGACGGTTTTGTGAACAGAGGATTCAAAATCGGTGCATTCCGTGCATACACAACATCCAATGTTTTAAAAGGTTCCGGTATCTCTTCTTCTGCGGCATTTGAGGTACAGGTCTGCAATATACTTAACCATTTTTTTAATGACGGAACCATAGACGCCCCGGAACTTGCAAAAATTTCTCAGTATGCAGAAAACGTCTTTTTCGGTAAACCGAGCGGACTTATGGATCAAACTGCCTGTGCATGCGGCGGATTTGTTGCAATAGATTTTAAAGATCCCCAATCGCCGATAATAGAGAAACTTGATTTCAGTCTTTCCGACGCCGGTTACAGTCTCTGCATAGTCAACACCGGCGGAAATCATGCCGACCTTAACGACGATTACGCTTCAGTCCCAGCAGAAATGAAAAAAGTTGCCTGCTGTTTCGGTAAAGAAGTACTGCGCGGTCTTACATATGATGACATACTTTCAAAACTTCCGCTTCTCCGCAAACAGACCGGCGACCGTGCAATACTCAGAGCAATCCATTTTATTGAAGAGAACGACAGAGTTGCCGCTCAAAAAAATGCTCTCAAAACCGGTGATATAAAAGGATTTCTTTCAGGTGTCCTTGCGTCCGGAGATTCTTCATTTAAACAACTTCAAAATGTTTACACAGTCAAAAATGTAGAAGAACAGGGTCTTTCTCTTGCACTTGCTCTTTGCAAACATATTTTAGACGGCAAAGGCGGTGCATGGAGAGTGCACGGAGGCGGATTCGCCGGAACTGTTCAAGCATTCGTTCCCGAAAGCATGAAAGATATTTTCAAGGAAACTATGGATGCTGCGTTTGGCAAAAATGCGTGCTCGGTTCTCAATATCAGAGCCGAAGGTGCAATAAAAACAATTTAACTATTGTTTTATTGTCCGGCGTAACAAAAAAACGGAATATTATGTGATATCCAATATGTATTACGCTTAACACACTGAGTTAATACAACCAAATTTCCGGAAAAGGGGTAATACAACCTTTGTATTTACCATGCCGCCGATCAAATAAGTCATTTAAAGTCTAAACACTTAAACCATTGTTACAGGAAAGTCAATACCTTAAAAACCGTACCGCTGAAGCGCTTTGAAAACAATGTCGAGTACAGTACGGACATGGCATCTGATGCCGAAAAACACCCACAATTCACCATTTTTCTATTTATCAGGTATTTCAATGAAACCAAAAAAATTAAGATTAAACGAAACAAAACCTTCTTTCCCGGATCCCCCAGAAAAGGAAAAAAATAAAATAAAAATCAAAAAGGCGATTTTTCTTCTCGGTATTTCTCTGATTGCTTTTACAGTTTTGAAAATACTGCTTGAATTCGGGCATCTCTGGGCTTTTGTTCTGTTCGAATTACTGGGAGGGATTCCAATAATAATATACGTTGTGATCGTACGCGGACGTATGGGAAAAATCCCCCGCCCCGAGGAACTTCCCGATAATTGGAGCGAAGATGAAAAAATGGTATTTATAGCAACCGAAAAGCAGCGTAAAAAAGACGGACAGATATATATTTACATCGCTTTTCCGTTCATTGCCGCCGTTTTGATCGGATTTATAACCGAGTTTTACGTGCCGATGCTTTTCGGCTGATCACATCAGTACATTTTTCACACACAAAATTTTTATACGGACTGATAACATGACAAAAATTCCCCCTTGCGTATTTTCCCTTGCCTCCGGGTCAAGAGCAAACTGCACTCTCGTTTCAGACGGAGAAACACATATACTCATTGATATTGGAGTTTCTGTCCGGTATCTTACCGAGTCTTTGAAAAAAACCGGGCTATCTCCTGCCGATATTTCTGCAGTATTTATAACGCATGAGCACAGTGACCATGTTGCAGGGATTAAAAGATTTACCGAAAAATTTACCGCTCCGATATATATAACGGAGCCTTCATACCTTGCGTTCATACGCGGTGCAGGTTTTGAAATACGGAATAAATTTACTGTTCAAAAAAATACTGTTTTTACAGAAAATGTCGGAAATCTGACGGTAAGATCGCTGCCTGTCCCCCACGACAGTGCCGCCTGCGTTGCTTACAGAATAAACGGAAACGGTATTTCTCTCGGGATATGTACCGACACCGGAAAACCGGGAAACGAACTGCTTGATTTCTTTTCCGGCTGCCGTGACGTAATAACCGAAGCAAATCACGATGAAATAATGCTTAAATGCGGAATATACCCTGACAGTTTAAAATACAGGATATTGTCAGACTGCGGGCACACTTCAAATGATGCCTGTGCAGACTTTGCAGTAAAATTGGCAAAGGCAGGAGTCAAAAATATACTTCTTTCCCACATCAGCCCTCAAAACAACACCCCGGATCTTGCATTTTTCTGCGTAAAGAACGCACTTGATGCTGCGGGAGTAACTTTGGATTACATAGGCGTCGCTCCGAGACTCGGTCTGCTTAAATTTCCTCCGTCTGCTGTTTGAAACAAAGACCTGTTTCTTTAAAAATGTGTGATTTTTATAAAACACACCATGATTTTTAAAATAAAGTATTTCTGTTTTCAAAATAAAACAATTTTTGTTTTGAAATAAATATGCTTTTCAAAAATAACAAATTTTGTTTTACAAAACCGAAAAGGATTTAAAATATGCTTAATGTTAAAATCGTCTGCGTTGGGACTCTCAAAGAGGCATTTTTAAAAGACGCAGTCAAAGAATATGAGAAACGGCTTTCTTCATACTGCAGGCTGACCACACACGAACTGAAAAACGACAGTGCGCTTTTACCCGCAATAAACGATAAGAGTTATAAAATTGCGCTTTGTGTGGAAGGAAAACAGATGTCTTCCACCGAATTTGCGGAATTTCTCGAAGACGCCGCAATAAAAGGAAACGGAAACATAACTATGATTATAGGCGGCGCCGACGGACTTCCTGAAGAGGTCAAAGTAATTTGTGCTTACCGTCTTTCCTTTTCAAAAATGACATTTCCTCACAGACTAATGAGAGTCATTCTTCTGGAACAACTTTACAGAGCGTTAAATATCAGTAGCGGCGGAAAATACCACCACTGAAAAATTTTTATACCTATAATGCCGGCAGTATTTAAAAACTAAAATACTGTAAGGACATAAAAAATGCGATCAACCTTGGTATTTTGATCACAGTCTGCCGAGGTTTATTTTTATAAAACCTCAATTATTCTGCACTTTGTATATGTAAAAAACAACCATGCATTGCGGGTCTTTAAAATAAAAAATCAATTCAAAAAAAAGACCGCAGAAAAGCCAAAACCAATCGCATAAAATCAAATTTCCGGAGAAAAAAATGAGTACAGACAGCCTAAAACCACAAATACCGACAGCCGCACTTGCAGATGTTGCGGTAATCGGAGCAGGACATGCCGGTATAGAAGCCGCACTCGCATCCGCCCGGATGGGTCTGGATACACTTCTTTTTACAATCAGTCTCGATGCCATTGGTAATCTTCCGTGCAATCCTTCCATTGGAGGTACCGGAAAAGGTCATCTTGTTTTCGAAATAGACGCTCTCGGCGGAGAAATGGGCGTTGCGGCTGATAAAGTAACGCTTCAAAGCAGAACATTAAACCTTGGAAAAGGTCCTGCCGTCCATTCAAAAAGGATACAGGCTGACAGGGCTCTTTACCACTCGATAATGAAAAGCACTCTTGAAAACTGCCGTAATCTGAAAATCATTCAGTCTGAGGTAGTAAGCATTGAAACGGAAAACGGCAAAGTCAGCGGAGTGGTCACCAAACTCGGTCTCAGGTATGAGGTCAAAGCGGCAATAATATGCTCAGGTACTTACCTTTCAGGACGTGTGATCGTAGGTCAGAATGCTTATGCCTCCGGCCCGGACGGATCTCTTCCTGCCGAAGGACTGAGCGACAGTATCAAATCTCTCGGAATCAAACTTTTACGTTTTAAAACCGGAACCCCCCCGCGTATTCACCGTGACAGTATAGACTTTTCAAAACTTGAGCGTCAGGACGGCGAAAAATATATAATCCCTTATTCATACAAGACCGACGAAAGTGCATTAAATAAAATAGAGCAAATCCCCTGCTATATTGCTTACACAAACGAAAAAACTCACCGTATAATCAAAAACAATCTCCATCGCTCTCCTCTTTATTCAGGAATGATCAAGGGGACCGGACCTCGCTATTGCCCGAGCATAGAAGATAAAGTAGTGCGTTTTGCCGATAAAAACCGGCATCAACTTTTTGCCGAGCCCCTCGGAAAAGACACAAAAGAGATCTACCTCCAGGGATTCAGTTCATCTCTTCCGGCTGAGGTACAACTTGAGATGCTTCATTCAATAGAAGGCTTTGAAAACGCAGAAGTGATGCGGTTTGCCTACGCCATAGAATATGACTGTGCTGACCCGTCACAACTGCTCAGGACTCTTGAATTCAAATCAGTAGAAGGACTTTACGGAGCGGGACAATTTAACGGTACTTCCGGATACGAAGAAGCGGCAGCGCAAGGACTTGTAGCCGGAATAAACGCTGCACTCAAAATAAGTAAAAAACCTCCGCTCATTCTTTCGCGTAATTCATCATACATCGGTACCCTTATAGACGATATTGTTACGAAAGGGACAAACGAACCATACAGAATAATGACATCCCGATCGGAATACCGTTTGATACTCCGCCAGGACAATGCAGCATTCCGGCTGATGGAGGAGGGAAAACGCATTGGTCTTATAAGTGAGCAACGGTATAGCGAACTCATAAAAACAAAGGAACTTATCGACATTGAGATCAAAAGAACATCAAATATTACGGTTTCTCCGAGCGAAAAAATAAATACTATTCTGGCTGAACGCGGTACTACTGAAATTTCGACCGGAACCCGACTTTCGGATCTTTTAAAGCGACCTCAGATAAGATATGAGGATCTTAAAGAGATAGATCAAGGCTACCTTTCTTTGCCCCGCGTAGTAAAAACCGAAGCGGAAATACAGATCAAATATGAAGGGTATATCAAACGACAGCTTGAAGATGCGTCAAAAATGGAGAAATTGGAAAGCCGCTTACTTCCCGAAAACATTGATTATTCCGAAATATCCGGACTTCGCCTTGAAGCACGCCAAAAACTGAATAAAGTAAAACCCGCAAATATCGGACAAGCATCAAGAATAAGCGGTGTTTCTCCTGCAGATATTTCGGTACTTCTGATCTGGCTAAAAATCAATAAAATATAACTTTAAAAAACAGATATTTATTTAATGATTAAACAACTAACGACTAATATAGCAAGAAACATCTATATTATAACAAATTATGACTGAATTTAACAATATTTATAACATTATATTAAAACAAAATAATCTTGAAGAATACATGGAATACAGCCGTATTTTCTTCAGACTTTATACGGCTCTCGCTGAAACAAACAAACTGTACAACCTTACCGCAGTAACGGATCCTCAAGGCGTATGTTCAATACATTTTGCTGACAGTCTCCTTGTTTTAAAATATATAAAAAACGAAGGAAAACTTCTTGATATAGGCTGCGGAGCGGGATTTCCTTCTTTGCCAATAGCAATTGCACGTGAAAAATTATTGGTAAAAGGTATAGACAGTACAGCCAAAAAAATAATTTTTTCCTCTGATTTTGCTAAGAAAAACGGTATAAAAAATTTTATATCAGAAACTGTAAGAGCAGAAGAATTGGCTAAAACAGGCGAAAGAGAAAGTTACGATTATGTAACCGCAAGGGCCGTTGCAAGACTTAATATTCTTGTGGAACTCGCACTTCCTTTTTTAAAGATCGGAGGAACTTTTATTGCGTTAAAAGGTCCGCACGGTGATAACGAATACCAAGAAGCAGAAAACGCAATAAAAAAATTAGGCTGTGAACTTGAAAAAATAGAAAAAAAGAAACTTTTAACTAATAAAGAAGAACAGGAACGAACTTTTATTATAATAAAAAAGGTATCAAAAACTTCTGAAAACTATCCGAGAATGTACTCAAAAATACTTAAAAACCCATTATAAAAACTGTATATAATTTTGAAAAATAAGTAAAATCGATTAAAAATAATTGAGTTTTGATCCCGAAAACGTGTGATTCGGGATTTTATTTTTTATTGTAAACAAAATGTGACAAACTGTCATTTAAGTGGATTAATTAAAGAATGAATATTGCAAATTTTTAGTAAAACTGAAACTTATACCAAAAAGTAGATATCAGATTTTTAATATTCAAAATTAAAGTAAATTTACAGCATTACTAAAATATAATAACAAGGCGAATGTTTCACGTGAAACATTTTTAAATTATATTTTAATAAGTTTTGCATTTTCCGCCATTTCCTATCAAAAACATATTACTTTTCCACATTTCCCTACAAAAATATATCGCATATTTCGACCTTTTTAATTTAAACCCTCCTTATTATCTTTTGTTTTTTTCTTTTTTGATTATAAAAACATAAATTCTACGGCATATTTCACTTGTAAACGACACTCAAGTTATGATAATATAAAAACAAAAAGCGATTTTATCGCGGGAAAAATTAAAAATAAAGGAAAAAAGGAGAAGATCATGAATAACGCCGTTATAAATCAAGAAAACCGTAAAGAAATAGTTGAAATACCAATAGAAACAATAATGCCAAACCGTTCTCAGCCAAGAACATTTTTTGAACAAGAAACTCTTACTCGACTTTCAGAAAGTATAGCAAAATACGGGGTTTTACAACCGCTTACGGTAAGAAAAATAGCGGAAAAATCAAGATTTTCCATATTTCAATATGAGCTTATTGCCGGAGAGCGGCGCCTCAGAGCATCAAAACTAATTGGGCTTTCCACAGTTCCTTGCATTATAATAGAAGCAGATACCCAAACATCTGCTGCGCTTGCAATAATAGAAAACTTACACAGAGACGATCTTAATATTTTTGAAGAAGCCGCCGCAATAGCATCTCTTATAGAATTACATAAATTAACACAAGAAGAAATTGCTTCCGAATTATCTCTTACACAATCAGCGGTAGCAAACAAACTACGACTTTTAAGGCTTACCGAGGCTGAAAAAAACGTTATTCTAAGCAACAATCTGACCGAACGGCACGCCAGAGCATTACTTAAAATTAAACAAACACCGCTGCGAATGGAAGCCTTAGCACATATTGTAAAATTTGGATTCAATGTAAAACAATCTGAAGATTACATTGAGCGATTAATAACTCCCGAAGAAAAAGAAGAGAAAAAAATTTCTTATGATTATAAAACATTAATATCGGTAATAAAAAAAGCAATTGAAAGCACTCGCGAACAGGGAATACGAGTAAGAAGTTCTCATACAGAAACAGATACAGAAATTATTTACACAATATCAGTATCAAAACCTTCAGAAAGCTCTATGAAAGAAAATAAAGAATAATTTATATATAAAAAAACCTATCTCAAGACAGATAGGTTTTTTTATATAACCATTCCGTTTTTTGATTAAACGATCTCCTATATAATATAAAACACCCGCAAAAATATAAACCGTTAAAAATTTATTTTTTAAATTGTTAAATGTTTCACGTGAAACTTTTTAATTCAATAAACACTCTTTAGCCTTACACTTTTTACATTTTATTATTATAAAACAGATGCATTCTTCTTGACAAATCATTGTATAATTGATATAATAAAATTATCTTAAGAAAGGAAGAAAAAAAATGATAATTTCCTTTACAAACCAAAAGGGCGGTGTGGGTAAAACCACCTCTGCGGTCAACATTGCCGCAACAATCGCTTCTTTAGACAAAAAAGTACTTCTTGTTGATTTTGATCCGCAGGGAAATGCCTCTACCGGCGTCGGGTTCATAGACAGAAGCGGAATGAAATCAACATATGACGTAATCACAAACGATCTGTCGGTCGATGAGGCTATACAACATACCGAATTTAAAAATCTGGATTTGGTCCCCTCAACAATAGATCTTGCCGGCGCCGAACTTGAAATCGCAGATCTTGAATCAAGAGAACGCATTTTAAAAAGAGCATTAACAGCAGTCAATGATAAATACGATTACATTTTTATTGACTGCCCGCCAACTCTCGGACTTTTGACGATAAATGCACTTGTTGCCAGCGAAGGTCTGATAATACCAGTTCAATGCGAATTTTACGCGCTTGAAGGACTTGTGCAACTTACAAATACGGTAGAAAGCATAAAAACTTATCACAACCCTAATCTTAAAACAGTAGGAATTCTGGTAACTATGTTCAACAGCAGACTTAACATTACACAGTCAATAATGAATGAACTCAGAAGTTATTACGGCAATTTATTATTTAAGACAAATATAGTGAGAAATGTCCGTTTGGCAGAAGCGCCGTCTTACGGAACACCGATTTTATATCTCGATAAATTTTCCAAAGGCGCTCAAAATTACATGGCTGTAGCGAAAGAAGTCATTGCGAGAACCGAAAAACCATTTTGAATAATTAAATACATAAAAAAACAAAAATAAATTATTTAAAGAAAGGACGAAAAATGGTAAACAAAGGAAAGGCCAAAGGCTTAAACGCCCTTTTTCAAATACAAGGCTCAAAATTACAGGATAACGAATTGCCGAAAACACTCAGAATCTCCGAACTTGAACCGAGAAAAGACCAACCAAGACGAAAATTTGATGAGACCGCTCTCGAGCAACTCGCCGATTCAATAAGATCAAACGGAGTGCTTCAACCTATACTTGTCGCAAAACAAAATAACGGATTTTACAGCATCATAGCGGGAGAAAGACGCTGGAGAGCATCAAAACTCGCAGGACTCACCGAGGTCCCGGTAATAATCATTGATGCAGACGAAAAGAAAATTTCAGAGATAGCATTGATAGAAAACCTTCAAAGAGAAGACCTGAATCCGATAGAAGAAGCATCCGCGTTTAAATCCCTTATGACAGTACACAACATGACGCAAGAAGATCTTTCAAAGCGCCTCGGAAAAAGCCGCAGTGCAATCGCTAACTCCGTAAGATTGCTTGATCTCCCGTCCGAAGTGACAGAAATGCTGATAGACGGCAAACTTTCGGCAGGACACGCGCGCGCACTTCTGGCCCTTACAAAACAGGACGATGTAATAAAAGCAGCGGAGGCCATATATTCAAGAGAACTTTCGGTAAGAGCCACCGAGGCCCTTGTAAAAACCTTGAATGCTGCCGCTCTTAAAGAAGCATCAATAAAACAGAGCAAACCCGAAAAAATAAAAATTGACTATTGTGCCGAACTTGAAAAAAGAATAGAAGATGTTATAGGAAGAAAGGTTAAAATTTTTTCAAAAGGTAACGAAAAGCGTATTGAAATAACCTTTTCATCAAACGAAGATCTTGAAGAACTTTTAAAAATGCTCTGCGGAGACGAGTTTTTTGACGATATATAAATATAGAAATACATAAAAATATTTTTATTAATTATTCTTACCGTTTCGCTCCTTTAGATACTTTTTAAAGATTGAAATCAAAAACTTCAAAATTTATATCACGGATATTAAAAATAAATATTGATTGTCATATTTTCTAAAACACATGCAGTCAAATTAATTTTTCTTTAATCAAAGAAAGGACAAAATCATGTTAGACATAAAAGTAATAAGAGAAGACCCTGAAGAAGTCAAAAAAAGACTTGCAACACGGCAAAAAGATTACAGCGGGGAAATTGACAAAATTTTGGCGCTTGACGAAACAAGGCGCCAACTGATTACAGCAACAGAAAGCGTAAAAGCCAAAAAAAATGATGTTTCCAAGCAAATACCGTCGCTTAAAAAAGAAGGAAAGGACGTCGCACCAATATTTGAAGAGATGAAAAAATTAAGCGACGAAATTAAAAACGACGAAGATAAACTTGCGGAAACCGACAAAGAACTTGAATATCTGCTCTTATCCGTCCCGAATCTCCCTCATCCCTCCATACCGATAGGAAAAGACGATTCGTACAATGTTGAGATTCGACGCTGGGGAGAGCCGAGAAAATTTGACTTTGAGCCCAAAGCACACTGGGAACTTGGTCAAAGGCTCGGAATTCTCGATCCAGAAACAGCGGCAAAAGTTACAGGGACAAGATTCCATTTTTACAAAGGACTAGGTTCCCGTCTTGAGCGCTCCATAATTTCATTTTTCCTTGATACTCATACGCAATTTGGATATACCGAAGTTTTTCCGCCCTACATGGTAAACAGAAACTCAATGCAGGGCACAGGTCAACTTCCGAAATTTGAAGAAGATGCATTCAAAGTTGCAAACACCGATTATTTTCTGATACCCACCGCCGAAGTACCGGTTACCAACATGTATAAAAACGATATTCTCGACGCTGCCAATCTTCCTATTAAATTTTGTGCATATTCTGCATGTTTCAGAGCAGAGGCAGGGAGTGCAGGTCGCGACACAAGAGGTCTTATTCGACAACATCAATTCAACAAAGTTGAACTTGTAAAATTTGCAAACCCCGATAATTCTTACGATGAACTTGAATCTTTGACGCTTGATGCGCAAAGAGTACTGCAACTTCTTGGCCTTCCTCACAGAGTCGTATGTCTTTCAAGCGGAGACATAGGGTTCAGTTCAGCAAAGACTTACGATATAGAAGTATGGATGCCTTCTTACGGACGATATGTTGAGATAAGTTCTTGCTCTAATTTCGAAGATTATCAGGCGCGCAGAGCAAATATACGTTTTAAAACAGATCCAAAAGCCAAGGCACGATACGTTCACACTTTAAACGGATCAGGAGTTGCGGTAGGCAGGACAGTTGCCGCGATAATGGAAAATTTCCAAAGAGATGACGGCGGAATAGATGTACCTGAAGTTTTACAAAAATATATGGGAACAAACATAATAAAATAATACAATTTTTGCTGTGCAAAATATTTGATTCGGAACATTTTACAAAATATTCAAGAAATTCACCATTGTTTCACGTGAAACATTCAAACGAATTTATGTAAAGACTGATTTTATATAAAACTGTTTTTTGCGTAGTCCGCTCCAAAATTATAAGTTGATTAAAAACCAATCAGAAAGGGTGTAAAATGCCAAATTTATCAGAAATACTGTATTATACCGGCGAAATATCAACACAACTTATTGCATGGTCGCTTTTTGCAGGTATAGTTATAGCGACAATAGCCGGCTATTTGATCAAGTCAAAATTCGGCACCTTTGTAAGAAAATTACTTGAAAACGAAATTGATTCCCCCGAAAAAGCGGTTACACTTGATGAATTAGGGTTAAAAAAGAAATTTTTTATAAAATTTGGCTTGAGATCTCCGGGCAATTACAAAAATATGATTGTTGCAATAACCGAGGACGGAAAATTTTATGCAAATAACGCTTATACAGATCAAATTCCTGTTTTTAAAGAATTTACAATAATAAAAAAGCAAAGGCGCTCGGATAAAATAAAAGAAAGCAAAAATCAAAAGACAAAAGAAAACAATGAAAACGCCGATGTTGAACTTTCGGGACTTGCAAAAGTCATGCAGGCAAAAGAAAAAGCGGCAAATGAAAAAACCACACACGAGTCAATTAACAAAACTGTTTCAGAAGAGCTCAGCATTGAAAAAAATCAATTAAACGACAATTCAAGATCAACAAAAATTGTCACCGCTGCATTAAACACCGTCTCAGATCAAAACTATATTAAAGAAAGTAATAACGATACCAAAACAAACGAAAACGATAAAAAAACAGAAAATCTCGAATCAGATTTTGAAAAAACAACTTCTAAGGATATAGGAAAAACAAAATTTGAAATGCAAAAGCAAAGAGTGAAATTTGATATTAAAAAAGCCAGGTACTATATCCCACGGGAAATTCATGGCCGCGCATATTCTCTTTATCACGCAACTTCCAAAAAAAATACGATTGTTCCTATTATTATTTTTCTCATAATCTTAGCGCTCATTGTAACATTTTCAGGAAATCTGATATCCGGTTTTACAGAATTTATAGAAGACATTGGTTCAGGATTTGAAAAACCCATAATTTAAAAGTTTTCCACAAAAATAAAACGTTTTCCACAGATTTTTCCACAAAAACAAAAAAGACCTCAGTTTTTTTTACATTCTGAGGTCTTTTATTTTTGCTTATAAAATTATTAAAAACCACCTAAATAAAAACAAACATTTTAAACAAAAATAAGGCTTAGCCAACATCAGTATCTTGACATGTATTCAAACCGTATTTTATGCTGGAAAAGCAAAGTATATATTTTTGTTTCACGTGAAACAAGAATATAATGACTGAATCGCTTTGCATATTATTGTATTAAATTTATAATAATGCAAATCCTTTTTATCAAATCTATACTTTCAGTATAAATTAATATTATAAATATTCTGCAATACTTAATGCGGTGTTTGTTTATTCAATTATTCAAAGTCGTTATTCCGCTGTCCAATCAACGCTTTCGCTTTTATATCACTTTTTGTCTACTAATACATTTATGTCTATTTATTTTATAATTTCACCGTAGCATGTACCGAATGCACATACAGCATTTGATTCATCGGTATCTATATGCATAGCAAGACTGAATTTCGGACTTACTCGAACAACAACATCTCCAAGAACCGCAGATCGTTCGCTGTCAATTTTAACACTTACTATCTGTCCGTTTTCAACACCGTAATTTTCAGCGTCTTCAGGGGTCATATGTATATGTCTTTTTGCAATAATAGCACCTTGTGCAACGTCAATTTCACCTGCAGGACCTACTATTTTGATTCCTGGAGTTCCTTCAAGATTCCCGCTTTCACGCAGAGGTGCATTTATACCGAGCGTACGTGCATCTGTATAAGAAAGTTCTATCTGAGTTGCAGGACGGACAGGACCGAGTATTATAACATTTGATATTTCTTTTTTAGGCCCTACAAGTTTAACTCTTTCTTCACAGGCAAATTGTCCGGGCTGGCTGAGTGCTTTTTTAAATGTAAGTTCGCTTCCTTCTCCGAAAAGTGTTGCAAGATCCTCCTTTGTAAGATGAACATGTCTTGCTGATGTTTCTATCAATATTTTTTCCATTTTAATTTTTTCCTCTCTGTATATTATTCATTTTTATACATTATACTATATTTATCAAAAAAAGTAAAGTATAAAAAGTATAAAAATAATAAATTTTTAAATTTAAAAAAGATTTTGAAAGGAATATAATAATAATGCCATACACAGAAGGATCAAAAGAGTGCAACGAAAAACAAAAAAACTCTTCACGCGAGAATGATTTAAACAAAAATCATGAAAGCGTAAACCAAAAAATTGAGACTGCTCCCGAGCGTCCGGACGGCTCCGTCGAAACAAAAAAGAACGGCTTTTCCCTGCGTACAATTACAATCATAGGACAGATCGAAGGACATACAGAACTTCCACAAAGCCAAAAAAGCACAAAATACGAACTCCTTATCCCCCAACTGGTAGAAATAGAGGAAAATGACGATATCGATGCTCTTCTTTTGATTTTAAACACAGTCGGCGGAGATGTAGAGGCGGGGCTTGCCCTTTCTGAACTTATCAGCGGTATGAAAAAACCGACTGCTTCTTTAGTTCTCGGCGGAGGCCATTCAATAGGCGTACCGCTTGCTGTCAGTACAAAACGGTCTTTCATCGTTCCGACGGCTACAATGACTTTGCATCCGGTACGTATAAGCGGTCTCGTACTCGGTGCACCTCAAACTTATGTTCAATTCAACCGTATGCAGGAAAGAATAGTTTCTTTTGTTTGCAACCATAGCAAACTTTCTCCTCAACGTTTTCGGAGTCTTATGCTTAGCAACGATGAGATGACGACCGATCTCGGTACCATACTTGACGGCAAAGCGGCTGTTGCAGAAGGGCTTATAGATCAGATAGGCAGTCTTTCAGACGCAACGGATTACCTTAAATCTGGATCAAAAAAATAATTTTTGTTTAAAATCCTCTTTTTTAAAAGACCGTAAATATGTGTATGACCGTTTTCTATAATCATATACTTTTTTCATTGATATTTATTTCCACTGTATTTACCTGATTTAAAACAGACAATTTATTTTATTTCATAAAATTTCAAGGCACTGAATTGAGTCCGTTTCCTTGTGTCCACACGGTAATATTTCTTTTACCACGGCATTGCGGTAAGTTTTATAAGTTTCTTTATATCATCCGGCTGCACAGATGCCTCGTTTGCCGCTTTATTTCTTTTGATCTCTCCGCACTTTCTGCATTTGCTGACTATTATAAAACCCTTCTTTGGATCTGTTTCTACTTTTACGGGTTCAAGTAATCCTCCGCACCCAGATGCCCTGTCCCCGGGGTTTATATCAAGATGTAGTGAAAATAAACAAAACGGGCAGTGATTCCTTGATGTATAGCCGAGCGGTTTAACCTCTTTTCCGCAATTCGCGCAAATAAAGCCACTGTCGTTTTTTCTGAATCTCTTTTCTTCCATTACTTTTTTCCTGTTTTTTTCAATTAAATTAAGTAAATTTTTAAATATACCGTCATTTTAAACAAAAACGTCTATACCTTTTGTTTGAATAATAATATTAACATTTTAGCAAAAAAATCATCAATTTGTAGTTATATTTTTTTGCTACTATACAAGAGCAACGGTTTTATGTCAGTTTGATCTGTCAGACCTTATATTCATCATGAAAGGATTTTTTTATGCTTACAAATGTAAAAAATAAATCGCTTGTATTTCTCGTTTTTATTTTGTTGTTCGCAATGCTTCTCTGCATTATGAGCATAACGGTTTTTGCCGCAGATGAAGGCACTACCTCATCAAGCGAAATGTCTGCTTTTGAAAAATGGTGGGATTCCTACAATCAGATAGTCGGTTACTGCGTCGCAGGAGTGATCTTCGTCGCTATGGTCATAGTCATTTACTTATGGATACCTAAAGATAAAGACAAAAAGAAGAAACCTTCAAAGAAAAAAGCCTGAAAATATCAATAATACCGCTTCAGATATCATATTTGAGGCGGTATTTTTTCGGAATTTATTTGATTTTTCCGCCGTTTATAACAGTTAAAAAAATCAAATATTTTATATGATCTGATTTATATAATTTTATTTTTAAATAAATTCTGAATACGTAAAATTTTATGAAAAAATCCACTTAAGATCTTTCATTCGCTATTTTCCTACGCAAAAATTATGGAAGATTGCGTCTGTAATATCCCCGGCCACGCTCCTGCCGTCCACCTGCCCTAACATCTCCAAAGCTTTTTCAAGATCGATACCGCACGTATCGGCATAAATACCTTCTTTAAATGCTTCTATTGCCCGGCTAACCGCTTCCTTTGCACCGCTGACAGCCGAAAATTGTCTTGCATTGGCAATAACAGCAGTCGTGTTATAATCGACCTCACCTTTGATAAACAATTCTTCGATGGTCTTTTTAAGTGTATCGAGCCCCTCTCCGTTTTTTGCGCTGATCCTGACTGAAGGCACGGCAAATGTCAGTATTCTTTCATCAAACCGTATCTCGTTTTCACATTTATTAAGTGTTACAATTACCGGTTTTCCTTCGGATACAAAATGTTCTATCTCTTTAATCATTGCAAAATCTTCGTCATCGGCAGGCTGTGAAAGATCAAAAACGGCTATAATAAGATCTGCTTCATTTGCTTTTTCAAGTGCCTTTCCGATCCCTATTTGCTCAACCTCATCGGCACTCTTCCTCAATCCGGCGGTATCGGAAAGTTTTAATATAACCTTCCCGATATTTACCTTTTCTTCGATAATATCTCTTGTTGTTCCGGGAACTGCCGTTACTATTGCCCGGTTCTCTCCGAGAAGAGCATTTAAAATAGAAGATTTACCTGTATTGGGCTTTCCGAGAAGCACGGTTTTTATTCCTTCGGAAACCGCCTTTCCCTCTCTGTAAGTATCAGCGGTCTTGCATAATTTTCCGTAAATATTTTCAAGAGAAGAGATGAACTCTTCGTCCTTGACCTCCTCCAGATCTTCTTCCGGATAATCAAGGCTTACGTATACAGAACTTAAAAGTCGTGTTATTTCATTATATATTTCATCTGTACGGCGCTTCAGAACTCCTGATGTATGAGAAGCGCAAAGGCGAATTTTTTCGTCGCTTTCGGCATCAATAAGCCCTATGACCGCCTCTGCTTCCGAAAGATCAAGTTTTCCGTTCAGAAACGCTCTTTGAGTAAATTCTCCGGGTCCTGCAGGATCTGCTCCTGCAGAAAATACGGCAGAAAGTATCTTTTCGGTAAGAAGGATACCTCCGTGACAGCTTATTTCTACCGTATCTTCTCCGGTATATGACCTCGGTGATCGGAAAACGGTAACCATTCCGTCATCTATTTTTTCTTTGCCGGCAAATATCTTACCGTAAACAGTATAGTTTGAACGTATTTCCGAAATCGGCTTACCTGAAGCCGGAAAGAAAACTTTTTCGGCAATTGATATAGCGTTGTTACCGGAAATCCTTATTACCGATATTCCTCCTCTGCCGTAAGGAGTGGAAATTGCTGCAACTGTATTGTTTTTCATAAATTTCTTTTATTTTTATCCTTTTTGATTCAAAAAGTATTGTTTTAAATAAAAAAACAAAAAATTTTTCTGAAAATATATGTTTTAATTTCAGTTCCGCTTGCATTATTTACGGATATTATAACACAATTTTTTTAATTTTTCAACCGGATAAAATTTTTTTCTCGTTTTTCTCTTATCTGTATTTATTTTTTTTCATTTTCTTAAAACAGAAATAAAAAAACCCGTTTCCGGGTTTTTTTATTCTTCCGTTGTATTTTCCGTTGTATTTTCCGATGTTTTTTTCTCTTCTTTCTTTGGTACATAATGTACAACGACGCGGCGGTTGTCATCTGTGCCGATCGACGCCGTCATTACTTTACTGTTTCCCTGCAAAGTTGAATGAATAATACGGCGTTCATAAGGCGTCATCGGCTCAAGAGTTATGTTTTTTCTGTATTTTTTTACCTTTTCTGCTGTTCTTTTTGCAAGATTTTTTAGTGTTTCTTCTCGTCTGGCCCTATATCCTTCAATATCAAGTGTTATTTTTTCACAACTTTCTCCGCTTTGTTCGATCTTATTGTTTATTGCAAGGTTTGAAAGATATTGAAGAGCATCAAGTGTCTCGCCGTGATGTCCTATAAGTACACCTGCCTCTTCTCCTTTGAGTTTTATTATTTTTCCGCCTTCGGAATTAAGTTCTCTTGATACATCATTTGTAACACCCTTTATATGCATTGCATTCATTATATTGTTTACATAATCTATCGCTGTCTGCTCCGTTCCTATTTCAAAAAATACTCTTACCTTTGCCGGAGCCTCACCAAATCCCAAAAATCCTTTTTTCGGCGCCTCTATTATCTCGTACTGAAGTCTGGATGATTCAACTCCGAGTTGAGCTGCACCGTCGGCTATCGCCGCTTCAACCGTTCGTCCGGTTCCTATTGTTTCCTTTATCATTTCTTTTCCCGCCTTTAAGATAAAATTATTTTTTCTTTTTTGAATAGTCCTTCATCGGTATCGGTGTGAGTAAAGGACCTTGTTTACTTTCATCTGACTGATTCGGAGTATTTTCTACAACCTTTGCATTGTACTCATCATCATCTATGTGATGCAGTGAACGAACTCTGGGTCTGTTAGGGTCTTTTTCTGTCTTTTTCTTTTTCTTGGGACGTTTTCCGGACATAAGTCTTTCCGCTTCTTTGTAGTCCTCTTCCGTAAATACCGGGAACGGCATTGCTTTTACAAGTATAAACTGCTGAAGCACACCGAAAAGATTCTGATATATCCAGTATACACCTATTGCTGCAGGAACACCAAATGTGACAAACGTAGAGATCAAGGGCATTACAAGTTCCATAATACCCATGGATAGTTTCACATCTGCTGAATTTTGTGTCATCTGAGGGGATTGATACGAAAGTTTTTTCGTGATTTTCGTTGTGAAAAAAACAACTGCAAATGTTATGATCGGAATCAGTATAAGTATATCCACTCCGAATTTCGGGGTATGCGAAAGATTTATATTGAAAAATCCAAAATCAGGATATACTGTTTCCGGCAGATCAAGCCCTGTATAAAGTGAAGGATTTGCTTTTAAATGTTCAAGCGCGGTGATCTGGTCTATTGCACTGTTTCCTGTTGCTTGTATTGCTATATCTGTTATTTTTTTAACGGTTTCCGAAGAAAATCCGCATAGATATCGCAGAGGACTTCTTATAACCGTAAATATACATATAATTATCGGAAGTTGTATAAGGAGCGGAAGGCATCCCGCAAATTGACTGTAATTTTCACTTTGGTAAAGACGCTGGATTTCTTCCTGCTTCTTCATCTGCGTTACTTTGTCGTTACGCCCTGCATATTTTTTTATTATCGCTGCTTCCCGCGGACTCAGTTTTGCCTGCTTAAGTGAATTCTTATGTTGCATTATTCCAAACGGCAGTAAAACTATTTTTATAATTAATGCGAAGATAAGCAGTGCTAAAATATAGTTATTCGCTGTTATCTTATTGCAAAGGTTCAACAGCCAGCCGAAAGGAACATTAAAAATATCGAAAAAACTTTCCATAATCTATTTCCTTTTTTAACGTCCTTATATTTCATATGCAAAATAAAAAGGCGTTATATCGTTTCTTTTTTTTCTTTTAATATTATTTTTTACACAGATTTTTGTTTTCGGTATTACCTTTCTTTTCCTGCGGGGTATATTATCCTCCCCTCCCTTACAAAAAGGGTTACACCGCAGAATTCTATACACTGCAAGCAAAATTCCCAATGCCGCGCCCCATTCATTTATCGCTTTATACGCATATAACGAGCATGTCGGAGAAAATCTACAGCATTTTGGCTTTAACGGTGAAAGAAATTTTCTGTATAATACAATCGGGTATAAAAATATATTTTTCATTCTTTAGATTTACAATTTTTTCAGTTAGATTTGTTTTCCGGTCTTTTTTCTTCTATAAGCGCAAGTTTTGAAAACTGTTTTATCATTTCTGAGTAAATATCTCCGGACTTTGACTCAACTGCTTCTTCTCTTGCAACTATTACTATTAGATTTCCTTTTTTAATATAATAATTTTTCTCTATCTGTACAAATGCTGCTCTTATTATTCTTTTAACTCTGTTTCTAATTACAGATTTTCCTATTTTTTTCGTTACGGTCAGTCCGACTCTGTTTATATATTTTTTTCCGGGATTCTCTTTTTTAAACTTATATGCTTTACTATCCTTCAAAGTATATATAATTGTATATTTTCCATAGACTTTATTTCCGTTTATATATACCTTTTTATAAAGGTAATTTTCTTTTATTGATGTAATTTTCATATGCCTTCACAAATTTTATTATGAATTCTGGTATTTTTTCTATATGGATTTTTACATCTCTGTTTTTTCCTGACGTGTTCTGTCTTTATATAAACAGGACCCGGGTTTTTCCAAAAAGCAAAATAATAATTTTACCTTTAAAAGTTTTCTAACAAAAAATAGATGAACTCGCTTACAGCGCCTTTCATCTATCGTAAGTTTTATTTTTAATAAAAATTTAAATACGAAAGAAAACACGCAAGTGAAAACACGCAGAATGTCCCACTTGCGTGAAAGTGACGAAAGTTTCGCCTATGACACACTTTCTATTAATAGGTAAGTCTTTCTCTTCCTTTTGCGCGTCTTCTTTTCAATACCTTTCTTCCGTTTGCGGTCTTCATACGCTTACGAAAGCCATGTTCTTTTTTTCTTTGTCTTTTCTTAGGCTGATATGTTCTAAGCATATTCTTCCACCTCCGTTTTCTTAAAATACGTAATATACCTTCTGCTGTTATGCATAGTTTTGCATCGTATTTTTTATTATATACTATTAAAGTACAAATTGTCAAGACCTTTTTTATAAAATAATTTATATTTTTGACAGGTTTGTCTTGTAAATTTTTTGTTAACAATAGATTTTAAAAGTTGTAATACATATACCTATATGTTATAATTATTTAAAATAAATATTTATAATATATTTAATTAAGTATATAAGTATAAAAAGGAAAAAAAGTAAAAATGCAGGAATTTGATGAAATTTGGAGTCTTGTTTCAGAAGAACTGAAAAAAAAACTTTCTTCAACTGTTATGTCCCTTTGGATAAACGGTCTTAAACTTATCGATCTTACTGATACCGATGCGGTTCTTTTGGCAGAAACTTCACTAAAAAAAGATGTTCTTGAGAAAAAACTTTTCAAGTCAATTGAGGACGCTTTTGAATCGATAATAGGTTACAGTGTAAATACCGTTTTTACTGTCGACGAAAATTTTAATGTTAAAAAAAATAGTTCAAAAAAAGATACATCAATAAAAGTTTCCGAAAATACAGAAGAAAAAACGTTTTCCATAAGCGCAGAAAAAAATGATCTTTCAAAAGCAGTTGTTCAGGATGACTCTCATTCTTCTCAATATACATTTGAAAACTTTATAGTAGGATCCTCCAACAGGTTTGCATATGCTGCATGTACTGCCGTTTCAAAAGAACCGGCACATTCTTATAATCCTCTTTTTATTTACGGTCCAAGTGGTCTGGGAAAAACTCATCTGCTTTATGCAATAACAAATGAAATACATAAAAACTTTCCGGAAAGTACTATAATCTATGTAAAAGGCGAGGAATTTACAAACCAAATGATTGAAAGTATTAGCCGAGGACTTACCGGACAATTCAGAGAAAAATACAGAAAAGCAGATGTTCTTTTAATAGATGACATTCATTTTATTGCCGGTAAAGAATCGACGCAAGAAGAGTTTTTTCACACTTTCAATGATCTTTACGAACACGGAAAACAAATAATTTTGACATCAGACCGTCCAGCAAAGGATATACAAAAACTCGAAGAAAGACTCAGAACCAGATTTGACTGGGGATTAACAGTAGATATACAACCACCAGATTTTGAACTACGTATAGCAATAATGCAGAATAAAGCGCAAACTTTGGGACGTACTTTTCCGAATGACGTACTTACATTTCTTGCTGAAAAACTTACAAGCAATATTCGTCAGATTGAAGGAGCAATAAAGAGAATAATTGCATACAGTTTTTTAAGCGGAGAAGAAATAACCGTCCCTCTTGTAAATTCATGTATTTCGGATATGATTTCATCTACCGGACAAATATCCGTCACACCGGAAATTATAATAAAAAAAGTATCTGCAAAATACGGTATAAACATAAAAGATATATACAGCGAAAAGCGCGCAAGCAATATTTCAAAAACCAGACATATCTGTATTTATATAATGAAAAAAGTATTAGAACTTTCTTACCCGGCAATAGGTAAGATTTTTTCAAAAGACCATACTACAATAATGTCATCTTACAAAAGAATAGAAAAGGAAATAAAAAACAATTCCTCATTTGAAATAGAAATAAATGAACTTATAAAAGAAATAACAAGATAAAAATATTTTTATGCCCTTTTCATTAAGAAAGAACAAAAATTTTTTTGTTTTCAACAATTTTATTTTTACTTTTCAACTTAAAAATAAAAATTTTCCACATATGTTTTTCTTTTATAAAAAAACAAAACTTTTCCACAGTTTCCACATGCCCTATTATTACTACTATTACTACTTCTTCTATTAAAAATAATTTTAATTTGAATTTTCAAAAAAAATTCAACTTCACAAAAATTATAACAGTAGTTGTTGATAGATGCAATTAATTAAAATTTTATGATTTGAAAAGGAAAGGAATTTTAAAATGAATATAACTTTTGAAAAAAGTACTATTTGTAATGCAGTAGCACCGCTTATGGGAGCGGTATCAAATAAAAATACTATTGCAGCAATTGAAGGATTATTGATTACAACAAGCGGAGATAATGCTTGTGTAATTACATCTTTTGACCTTGAAAAAGGATTCAGAGTAAAAATAAATGCCAAAGTAAATGAAAGCGGAAGTTACATAATTAACGGCATAAGGTTTAATCAGATAATAAGAGCAATGCCAGAAGGAGATATAAATATATCCGTAGACGGGAGAAATACCGTAAAAATATCGGGAGGAAAAAGTGAGTTTGAACTCAGCGCGCTTGACGGAGCAGATTTCCCTTCACTACCTGAGTTTAAATCTGAAATAAGATTTACAATAAATCAAGAAGTTTTCCGTCAGATGATACAGAGAACAGCATTTGCCGTTGCACATAACGAAACCAGAGCAATACTTAACGGAGCATATATTGTTTTTTCTGAGGAAGGAATAAAGATAGCAGCATGTGACGGAAACAGGCTTGCAGTTCGTGAGCAAAAATGTGAAATATTATCAATAGGAGAAAAACAGCCACAAGCTAGTTTTATACTTCCTGGGAAAACACTTAGTGAACTTGTAAAAATACTTAAGGATCCCGGAGAAATGGTAACAGTATCTGTAACGAGAAGAAACGCGGTATTTGAGTGTGGAGGACTTCTTTTCTTTTCCAGGATAATAGAAGGAGAGTATCTTGATTACGGTAAATTTATACCTACATCAAGTAAAATAATATGCAAAATAGAAACAGAAAGACTTATAAAAAGTCTTGAAAGAGCATTTCTTGTATCAGAAGAAAAGACATCAGATAATACAAAAAATTACGTTAAATGTAAATTTGAAAACGATATGCTGAAAATTTCATCAGTATCGGCAAGCGGAAGAGTATATGACGAAATAACAATAGAAACTTTAGAAAAAGGAACAGAAGACGGAATAGAAATAGGATTTGACTGTCTATATTTGTTAGAGGCATTAAGAGCAACAGGAACCGAAAACATAATATGCGGAATGAATACTCCTCTTTCTGCAATGGTAATAAAACCTATTGAAAAAACAAACGATGATTTTCTTTATCTTGTCTTGCCTATAAGAATGAAAGAATAAATTTTTTATGTACTGCGAAAAAATAAAATTCAAAAATTACAGGAATATTGAAAATACAGAAGTAAAGTTCAGTCCAGGAATAAACGTCCTGTACGGCGAAAATGCCCAAGGAAAAACAAATTTTCTTGAAGGTATATATTATTTTGCATATGGTAAAAGTTTTAGGCTTGCAAGCGACAAAGAAATTATACGCTTTGGAGAGAAAGAAGCGGAAATAAAAACGGAATTTTATGATAAAGTCCGAAAAAGAAGTCACGAAATAAAATTTTTTGAAAACTCAAAAAAGATATGTTTAAAGGAAAATATAAAAACAGCCCGTCTGAGCGAATTTATAGGGATTTTCAGGGCAGTTCTGTTTAGCCCCGAACATCTTTCTATTGTAAAAGACGGACCGTCTGAGAGGAGAAATTTTGAGGACATAGCAATTTCACAACTTTTTCCGTTATATATGTCGTCACTGTCAAAATATCAAAAGACTCTTGCACAGCGAAATTCTCTTTTAAAAGATCCGGAAACACATTTATTGAAGGAAATGATTTATGTTTATTCGGAGCAACTTGCAGAATATGGAGCGTTGATATCAGAATACAGAGAAAAATATACTAAAAAACTTTCAATATTTGTATCAGAAATAATAAATGAAATGACTGCCGGAAAAGAAAAAGTAAAAATAAATTACATTCAGAGAAAAAGTAAAGAAGAATATATAAAATCACTTACGGAAAACACAGAAAAAGAAATAAGAGCGGGAACAACGCTTTACGGAATCCATAAGGACGATATTAATATAGAACTTAATGGAAAAGATTCAAGAAATTTTGCGTCTCAGGGGCAACAGAGAAGTATAGCACTTGCAATGAAACTTGCAGAAGGAGAAATATCAAAGGAAATAACCGGGGAAGATCCTGTATTCTTGTTTGACGATATATTGAGTGAACTTGATCAAAGGCGTAAAGATTATATATTATCTGGACTTTCGGACAAGCAGGTTATAATAACATGTTGCGAGAAAGTAAACGTAGGAAATATATTTACCGTAAAAAACGGAGAAATTATTGCATAGGAAAGAACTGAATATCTGAAACGGAGGAAAAATCAGTGTATATAAGCATAGGCCCCGAAAAGACGGTAAAAACCGATGACGTGATAGGAGTATTTGATTTAGATACAGCAAATTCTACCAAAGCAACAAAAGAATTTTTAAAAAAAGCGGAAAAAAACAAAATGACAGAAATGACCGGAGATGAAATTCCAAAATCGTTTGTATTGATGAAGGACGGAAAGGTCTATTTTTCACAGTTTGCCGCAAAAATCATAAAACGTAGGGCGGAAAACGGAAATATTAAATAAAAAAAGAGCCGTAAAAAAGTAAAAGTAAAAAATAAGAAAATTCAAATATGACAGGAATTAGAAAAACACGGAACAAAGAAGAAAGGGAAAAAAATGGAAGATAACAAACAGTATGACGAGAATCAAATACAGGTTCTTGAAGGACTCGAAGCAGTCAGAAAACGTCCAGGTATGTATATAGGATCGACATCAATAAGAGGTCTGCATCACCTTGTATACGAAATAGTGGATAATTCCATAGACGAAGCAGTTGCAGGAGCATGTTCAGAAATAACAGTAATCTTAAATAAAGACGGAAGTGTTTCCGTTCAGGATAACGGAAGAGGAATTCCGCCGCATATTCATAAAACAGGTAAACCGACGCCGGAAGTAGTATTTACCGTACTTCATGCCGGAGGAAAATTCGGAGGAAGCGGATATGTTATTTCAGGAGGCCTTCACGGAGTAGGAGCATCAGTAGTTAACGCACTTTCCGAGTGGCTGTATTACAAAAACTGCAGAGACGGCAAATGTTATACGCAAAAATTTTCCAGAGGACATGTAATAGAAGAGTATACCTGCAAAGGAGATACAGACAAAACCGGACTTTATGTAAGATTTATGCCGGACGCAACGATTTTTGAGGATGTGAATTTTGATTATGATGTTCTTTTGAACAGAATGAGAGAACAGGCATTTCTGAATGCTGGAGTAAGGATCATACTGCGAGACGAAAGAGGAGAAGAACCAGTGGAAAATGTCCTTCATTACGAAGGGGGCATAACCAGTTTTGTTTCACATCTTAATTCTATAAAGCATTGCGAACTTATACATCAAGATGTTATTTATATGAAATCTCAAAACGGAGTAAGTACAGCAGAAATTGCAATGCAGTATAACGATACTTACTCTGAAACCATAATGACTTTTGCAAACAACATAAACACCATAGAAGGCGGTATGCATGAGACAGGATTCAAGACTGCACTTACTAAGGTAATCAATGAATACGGGAAGAAATACGGATTTATAAAAGAAAAAGATAACGATCTTAAGGGAGAGGACACAAGGGAAGGACTTACCGCAGTAGTTTCAGTAAAATTACAGGACGCACAGTTTGAAGGACAGACAAAATCAAAACTCGGAAATTCAGAGATGAGGACTATGGTGTATAACCTTGTAACCACAAAACTTTCTGAATATTTTGAGGAGAATCCTGCAGTAGCAAGGGCGATTCTCGAAAAAACACTTGCCGCATCACGAGCGAGAGAAGCAGCAAGAAAAGCAAGGGAGGCATCAAGAAGAAAAGGTGCACTTGACGGAGCATCGTTACCCGGAAAACTTTGGGATTGTCAGGAAAAACGCATTGATGTAACGGAACTGTACCTTGTAGAGGGTAATTCTGCAGGAGGATCTGCAAAAGGAGCAAGAGATTCAAGATATCAGGCAATTCTTCCTCTGAGAGGAAAAGTGCTGAATGTAGAAAAAAGCAGACTTGACAAAGTATATTCAAATCAGCAACTTTTACCGATAATACAAGCAATAGGCTGCGGGATAGGAGACGATTTCGATATGGCAAAGCTCCGCTACGGAAAAATAATAATAATGGCGGATGCCGATGTCGACGGTTCTCACATTCAAATACTCCTCCTTACTTTTTTCTTCAGACATATGAAAAAACTTATAGAAGACGGACATATATACCTTGCAATGCCTCCGCTTTATAAGGTATTCAAGGGAAAAACAGAAAGATATGCTTTTTCCGACGAAGAAAGAGACGCAATTATTGAGGAATTAGGAGGAGAAAGAGTTGAAGCAGAAAGATATAAAGGACTTGGAGAAATGGATCCCGAACAACTTTGGGAGACGACCATGGATCCGACCAGAAGAACATTAAAACTTGTAACGATAGAAGATGCATTGCTTTGCGATGAAGTTTTTTCTCTTCTCATGGGAGATCAGGTTGAACCACGGCGTGAATTTATTGAAGCGAATGCAAAGTATGTTTCCAATCTTGATATTTAAAAATCAACAGAAAAAAAGAGTATGTTTAAAAAGTTTTCCACAGGGTGTTGAAAACTTTGTGGAAAACTTCTCAAATTTTGCTAAATAAAAAGAAAAAAAATGCGTTTGGCGTTTTTTGACAAAAATTTACAAACCAGAAAAGATCAATAAAATCAAAGGCTGATGGGTAAAAAAAAAGAAAAAATCAAAATTGTGCAAATGCTTAAAAATCAATATACATACTTTATAAAAACAATTTTTGTCATGTGAATTTTATGTGAAAATACGTTGTTTACAGTGGAAAAAAAAATAAAATATAAACCAAAAAGCAAAGTTTTCAACAACCCTGAGGATTAAGTTTTCAACACCAAAAAAGCCAGAATAACGACAGAAATTACGTATTGATTATAACAGCATAAATACATGAACAAGAACAGGAATTTAATATCAGAAATAAACGAAATACCGAGACTAAAATAATAAAAAAGACCTTAGTCAAAAAAATAATTTCAGGTAAAAAATCTTTGCATTGATATTAAACTCATGAGAAAAATCATTTAAAGACGGTTTTTCGAACGGAAAGGAAAAAAATGGATAAAAAAAGAGAAAACGAAGATATAGAATTTAAAGATCAGAAAATTGTGCCGGTTCAAATGGGAAAGGAAGTTAAGACATCATTTATAAATTATGCAATGAGTGTAATTATGGCAAGGGCACTTCCGGATGTCAGGGACGGACTTAAACCGGTTCACCGACGTATACTTTACGCAATGTATGAAGATCATCTTACTTATGACAGACCGTTCCGTAAATCTGCAACAACGGTCGGAAACGTCCTCGGAAGATATCATCCTCACGGAGACAGCGCTGTTTATTATACAATGGTCCGCATGGCACAGGACTTTTCATTAAGGTATCCCCTTATAGAAGGACACGGAAACTTCGGAAATATTGACGGAGACGATGCGGCAGCATATCGTTATACCGAGGCGAGAATGAGTAAACTTGCTGACTGTATGATGTATGATATTGAAAAAGACGTAGTGGATTTTTCACCTAACTTTGACAACAAATTAAAAGAACCGACAGTTTTGCCGTCAAGATTTCCGAATCTTCTCGTAAACGGATCAATAGGTATAGCAGTAGGAATGGCGACAAATATACCGACACATAACCTCGGAGAGGTAATTGACGGTGTTATATATTTAATGGAAAATCCTGATGCAACAACTGCGGATATCATGCAGTTTGTCAAAGGACCTGATTTCCCGACCGGGGCAATAATTTGTGGAAAAAGCGGAATAAAAGAGGCATATGAAACAGGAAGAGGAAAGATAAAAGTCCGTTCACGGGCAACAGTAGACGACGAAAAAAGAAGAATAATAATTACCGAAATACCGTATCAGGTAAATAAGGTTACACTTGTAGAGCAGATGGTAAACTGCCACAAAGAGAAAAAAGTAGACGGAATAACCGATATCCGGGACGAATCGGGAAAAGACGGACTTCGTATAGTGGTGGAATTCAGACGAGATATAAATGGACAAGTACTTCTTAATCAACTTTATAAATATACTCAACTTGAAGATACTTTTGCGGTAAATATGCTTGCACTTGTAGACAATATACCGAAAGTTCTTGGACTAAAGGATATGCTTCATCATTATATTGAGCATCAGAAACAGGTAATTGTACGACGTCTTAATTTCGAACTTGAAAAGGCAAAGAAAGAAGCACATATCTGTGAAGGATATAATGTAGCATCCGATAATATTGACGAGGTGGTAGAGATAATAAAAAGCTCGGCCAACATAGTCGAAGCAAAACAGAAATTATGTGAAAGATTTTTCCTGACAGATCCTCAGTCTCAGGCGATAGTGGAAATGACTCTCGGAAGGTTAACCGGGCTTGAGCGGAAAAAAGTTGAGGAAAGACTTGCAAAACTTTATACAACAATAGAGGATCTTACCGATAAACTTTCTCATGAAAGTAAGATAATGCAGATAATAAAAGAAGATCTTACGGATATAAAGAATAAGTTTTCTGACACAAGACGTACAGAAATAAGTCTTCTTGCAGACATTGACGATGAAGATCTTATTGATAGGCATACATGTGTTATTACAATGACACACGCAGGATATATTAAGAGGATGTCATCGGAAAGTTATAACGCACAGGCAAGAGGCGGAAAAGGAATCAAAGGAATAACCACCAAGGAGGAAGATTTTGTTGAGAGCATGGCAGCGGTATACAGCCATTCAGATTTAATGCTCTTTACCAATTTTGGAAAAGTGTTTACAACAAGAGCGTATAAAATACCGGAGGCGAGCAGGACAGCAAAAGGAATCAATGTTGTAAACCTGCTTGAAATGTCGGATGGAGAAAAGGTAACCGCAATGATCTCGGTAAATGATTACAGCGAAGAAGAGTACCTTTTGACAGTAACAAAGTTCGGAGTTGTAAAAAGAACAAAACTTTCTGAATATGAATACCAGCGTAAAGGCGGAAAAATAGCACTTACGCTCGATGAAGGCGATGAATTGGTTTATGCAAGACATACGACCGGAAACGATGAGATAATTATCGCAACAAGAAACGGAAATGCAGTCCGTTTTGATGAAAACGATGCAAGAGTTATGGGAAGAACAGCAAGGGGTGTCCGCGGAATAAGACTGGCTGAAAATGATTACGTTGTAGGTGTAGCGTTAGTAAGAGAAAATGATTTACTTCTTACAGTAACGGAGAACGGATATGGTAAAAGAAGCCATTTCAGTGATTTTGTGACAAGAAACAGAGGCGGAAAGGGAGTATATGTTCACGGACTAAACGAAAAAACCGGATTACTTGCCGCAATTGCAACTGTAAATGAAGAGGATGACGTTGTTCTTGTTTCAAATGACGGTATAACCATAAGAACGCATGTAAAAGATATTTCCGTATATTCGAGAAGTGCAAGCGGAGTTATAGTAATGAGACTTTCAGAAAACGGTAAAGTTTGCTCTCTTGCAAATGTAGGTAAACCTGAAGAAGAGGGTTCCGACACGGATGAAACAGAAGATGAATTAAACGAAAATATCACAGACGGAAAAGAATTTTCCGAAGAAAACCGAATGAATACCGAAGACAATGCAAGCAAAAATGTTACAGGAGCGGTAATTTCTGAGGAAAAAGCGGATATTTCTGGAAGCGCTGAAGAAGGAGAATAGACTGATGATGTCGGTAAAAAAGATATCTTCAATCCTGATAGCAATAATTTTTTTGTCAGTTTCAATGATGTCATGCGGAAAGCCGGAAGACACAGAAGTATTGAATGCGTTTTCCGACCTTTACGAAAAATCACGATCGATAAACGAATACGTTTTCGGTAAAGGACTGCCATATGATGACCCAGAAAATTACGATATAGAAAACCTTCAGTCACCTTATTATATTCCGGTTTCTGAAAATTCACCGTATAAGACACAAGCGGAATTTGAGGCGGCAATCCTTGACGTATATTCAAAAAACTATTACGATGTAAGCATTAAGCAGATAGTTTTTGACGGATTTGGTGAAAACAGTAAAGAAAATCCGAGATATGTCGAGGTAGACGGAGTTCTTAAAATAGATATAACGAATACGGGAGCAATACTTACCGGAATATTTGATGCAGCGGCAGCAAATGTTGTAAGCTCATCTTTTTCGGATGCAATTGTAAAAGCTCCATGGAAATCAGGAGAAACGGTAAAAGAGTATCAAATAACTCTTATATACGGCGAAAACGGATGGAGACTTGACAGTCCAACATATTGAATGCTTATTTCGGTAATGTTTTATAATTGCTTTATTTATCAGCAGAGTTACTGATTGACAGTTATTTCTTGGAATGAAATAAAAGAAAAGAACGGAAATAATATAAATTTACGGTATTTGTAAAAGGGAAATAAACCAAAAAGAAAAACAGTGAAAGGAAAAATCAGATATGGCGGCAAAAATGACTAAAAAAGAAGCAGAAGGAACTGCTTCAGATAAGAAAAAAGCACTTGATACCGCAATAGCACATATAACAAAAGCGTACGGTCAAGGGACCATAATGAGACTGGGAGAAAATGCCAAAATGCAGGTAAGCGCAGTATCTACCGGATCGATAATGCTTGATACCGCTCTTGGTATAGGTGGAGTTCCGAGAGGACGGATAGTTGAAATATACGGTCCGGAGTCATCGGGTAAAACAACGGTTGCACTTCATGTTGTGGCAGAGGTGCAGAAACTGGGAGGAACAGCAGCGTTTATAGATGCGGAGCATGCACTTGATCCTGTATACGCAAAAAATCTCGGTGTTGATATAAACGAGTTGCTGATATCTCAGCCGGACAGCGGGGAGCAGGCTCTTGAAATTACCGAAGCACTTGTTCGGTCCGGTGCGATAGACGCAATAGTTATAGACTCGGTTGCGGCACTTGTTCCACAGCAGGAAATAGACGGTGACATGGGATCATCTCATGTAGGTGCTCAGGCAAGACTGATGAGTCAGGCAATGAGGAAACTTTCCGGAGCAATAGCAAAGTCAAACTGTGTATGCATATTCATAAACCAACTTCGTGAAAAAGTCGGTGTCATGTACGGTAACCCTGAGGTGACGCCCGGCGGACGTGCACTTAAATTTTATGCCTCGGTAAGAATAGAGGTAAGAAAGGCTGAAGCACTGAAAAACGGAGCAGATACATACGGAAACAGAGTAAAATGCAAAGTTGTAAAGAATAAAGTAGCACCTCCGTTTAAGACGGCAGAGTTTGATATACTTTATGGAAAAGGTATATCAAAGTCTGGAGAACTCCTTGACCTTGCACTTGAACTTGACATAATAGAAAAAAGTGGATCGTGGTTTTCTTATGAAGACAGGAGACTCGGACAGGGAAAAGATAATGTCAGAGCGCTTCTTGAAAGTGATAAAGAATTGTTTGCTGAAATAGAAAAGAAAGTAAGAAATTCGGGAGATAAACTTGAACTTGATATGAAAGAAAGTTATACCGATGACGATGGTGGTGAGGACGACGAACTTTTTGATGTAAAGCTCGTTGATGATGGCGACAATGCGTAAAATACCCATACCTGAAGAAAACAGAAAAAAATCAGAAAAATTATTTGAAGGAAAAGAAAACGGAATAGACATAAAACCCGTCAAAGAAAAAGACGTAAAGAAAGAAAAAACACAAGAAGAAATTCATGACGGAAGTAAAGAAATTTCTGAAAAAAAATACCCCCAAGATACAGTAAAAAAAAGATCGTATAAGAGTGCTGAAGAATATGCGCTTATGCTTGTTTCATCACATACATATACAGAACGTGCACTTTTTTTAAAAATAAAATCAAAAAAAGTATATTCAGATAAAGAAACACAAAAGGCGATTGATTATGTAAAAAGGTTCGGTTATATAAACGATAGGAGGCTTGCACAGGATTCAGTTGAGAGGCTTGCTGCAAAATGTTACGGAAGAATTAAAATCTGCCGGTACCTTGCAGCAAAGGGAATTCCGGAGGAAATAATTGAGGAACTTGATTTTTCCGGAACAGATTTTATTTCTTACTGTAAAAAATTACTCCACAGATACCGGGGAAAGCCAGACGAGAAAATAATGCGTGCGTTGCTGAATGCGGGGTATACGTATGACGAGATATCACAGGCAAAAAAGGCGTCATATGAATAAAAACGAACAGATTTACAAGATAAATGCAAAGCGAAAAAGATCAAAAAAATTTTAACAAAGAAAAGAACATCAAAAGTAAAAATTTTAATGAGGACGATAAGAAATTTACCCGGTAACTCTCTTTTATCTTTTGAAAAAAGCCCCCGAAAGGATATCTATAAAATATGGAAAAGAAAAAGACGAAAGTAGGATTCATTTCCTTAGGTTGCAGTAAAAATCTGATGGATACAGAGGTAATGCTCGGTGAACTTAACTCAGCAGGATATGAAATCACCCCAGAGGAAACAGAAGCCGATATAATCATACTTAATACATGCAGTTTTATAAAAGACGCAAAGACCGAAGCGGTGGATAATATTCTTGATATCGCGTGGTTAAAAGATAATGCGTCACTTAAAGGACTTATAGTTTGCGGATGTCTCGTTCAAAGATACGGAGAGGAAATACTTTCTGAGTTTCCAGAAGTCGATGCAATACTGAGCGTGGGAGCGATTCATGAGATAGCGGACGCTGTAAAAGCAGTGGAAAACGGAGAAAAATATGTTTCTGTAAAACCACCGGAGCAAGCTTCAATGGGAGGTGACAGAATAGTCACGACACCGGAGCATTATGCTTATATGAAGATAGCGGAAGGGTGCGACAACCGATGCACATACTGCGCTATTCCGAATATAAGAGGAAAGTTCCGGTCCCGTCCTATGGAAGACCTTATAAAAGAAGCAAAGGATATGGAAAAACTCGGAGTACGCGAACTTATCCTTGTTGCCCAGGATACAACAAGATACGGACAGGATCTTTACGGTGAATATAAACTCGCAGAACTTATACACAGTATCAGTGAGCAGACATATATCCCGTGGATAAGGGTCTTATACTGCTATCCGGATAAAATAACCGAAGAACTTTTGGACGAATTTAAAAACAACGAACGTCTTGTAAAGTATATTGATATACCGATACAGCATATAAATGATGATGTTTTAAAGAAAATGAACAGACATGGCGGAAAAGAAGCAATTGTTTCATCTATAAAGAAACTGCGAGGAATTTCCCCTTACATGACAATCCGGAGCACAGTTATAGTTGGTTTTCCAGGTGAGACAGAGGAGCAATTTTCCGAACTACTTGCTTACTTGAAAGAGGCACGATTTGACAGGCTGGGTGTTTTTGAGTATTCTAAGGAAGAAGGAACTCCGGCAGAAAAATTTAAAGGTCAGGTATCAAAAGAAAAGAAAGCAGAAAGATATAAGGCGGTAACAGAGCAACAGGCTGAGATAGTTGACGAACTAAATGCTGAAAAAGAGGGACAGATCGTAAAGGTACTTATAGAAGGATATGACCCGGTATCGGAATCTTATTACTCCAGAAGTTATGCAGATGCACCGGAGATCGACGGAAAGATTTATATAACAGGAGCACCTAAAAACGCATTTTCTCCGGGTGATTTTGCAGACGTAAAAATATATGCGTCAGTTGACTGCGATCTTGTTGCAGAGATATATAGCGGAAGCAAACACAAGAGAAAAATTTAAAAATGGTAATTTTAAAGAAGAAAGACGTAACGGAAAAAATATATAATTTGAGAAAAAACGTTACGAAATTCCATAAAATGAAACATAAAAAACTCAGAAAGGAATAAAGTAATGAACCTACCAAACAAAATAACCTGTGCACGAATGGCACTTATACCTTTTTTTCTTTTCTTTTTGATTTTCCCCGAGATAACCGGAGAATTTTTGTCAAGAATAATAGCAGCGGTTATTTTCGGAATTACCGCATTTACCGATATGCTCGATGGAAAAATAGCAAGAAAATATAATCTTGTAACCGATTTCGGAAAATTTATGGATCCGCTTGCCGACAAACTCATGGTTTTTGGTGCAATGATAGGAATACTTGTTCTTAATACATCCGGAACACAGGAAAATTCATTGGTATTCAGTAAAATTTTTGCAATATCGGCTTTCATAATAATATTCAGAGAACTTGCGGTAACATCTATGAGAATGGTAGTTTCAAATACAGACGGTATTGTGATTGCGGCAAACATCTTCGGAAAAATGAAGACTGTTTCGCAGATTATAGGAATAATAGTCATAATTACCGAACCGCTATTTTGGGAAAATTTTTATGTTTCTTACGCTATGTTGGTAATTATGGTTTTCACGACTCTCTTTTCCGGATTTAACTATTTCAAGGCTTATTGGCCACATATAAATTCAAATAAATAATATATAATAAAATACAGGAGAAAAAGTTATGGCATTTACCTACTGCACAAACTGCGGTGAAAAAATAGATGAGAGCCTTGACAGATGTCCTTACTGTAACCATCCCAAAGGTGCAGACCGGTCACATGGATATGAGTCCGAAAAATTCGGAAAAAATGAAAACGAAACTTCTGAAGACAGAAAAAACGGTAACCCGTGGGAGAGAAAATACGAACAAAACGGCGACCAAAGCAGAGAAAGCGGAGATAAGTTCGGTGACGGTCAGGACAGTCAAAACGGTAATCCGTACGGAAACGGACAGAACAGGGATCCGTTTGGTAACAGCCAAAGCGGTCGAAGCGGGAATTTATGGGAAAACGGAAAAAATCAAGACCCGTACGGTAATCCATACGACAGGCAATATGATCCGTACGGCGGCGAAAGAGGTCCGTGGCAGCCACGTCAAAAAAGAAAGTTAAGTATAGGTCTTTTGGTATTTTCCATAATAAATATAATTTCCGGAACCTGTTGTGCCGGAAGTATATTCGGAATTATAGGACTTTTCTTTGCTGTTACTGCGAGAGACGCAATGAGCGAAGCGGAAGAACTGCGCAGAAAAAAAATATCACTTGCCGTAAATATAATAGCACTGATATTAACGGTCGTATTTATTGTAAGTTTTGGAATAAGTTTTGTGCAAAACGGCGGATTTGAAATTTTTAATCAGATATAATTTAAATATAGCGTAGTGTAAAAACGGATCCTTAACTGAAAAACAACAATGAGGATTTTATTTTAAGTTTAATTTAAAAAGTAAAAGAAAAAAACAAATTTTATATTAAAAGATAAATAGATAGTATTTGATTAGGCTTTTATACGAATTTAACTGAAAAATTTTTTTTGAGAAAAATGAGAATAGGTATTGACAAACCGGATCAAATATGATATAATACGTGAGTCAGCAATCCGTAGACAGCAGGTAAGACGAAAATCTTGTAAATCCTGCCGAGGCAAGACAACCAATGTTTTTAACTGAAGTTTATAACTAAAGTAATAAAAACAAATGTTGTTGCAAGGACTGAGTTTTTGAAATCTAAAATAAAACGGAAGATTTTAAAAGCAAAAGTTTATTGCACAGAAAATGCAAAAACAAACGGGAATCTTCAAAGTGCCCGGTGTAGATAAGCGAAACGGTCAGACCGTATCAACTTATTTTTGTGATTTTCGTCCTCGGTATGTCCCGAGGACTTTTTATTTGCTCGGAATTGCTTTCAAATAAATACGGAGGTGAAAATAATGCCGAGTGCAAAAATTCTTGCAAAAAAGCAAGCAGAAACAGAAGCTCTTGCAGAGAAGATCAAAACGGCAAGCGCAGGTGTTTTGGTAAATTATACAGGTATAACCGTTGAGGACGACACGGCTCTACGTGTTGCTCTCCGTAAAGCGGGCGTAAGTTACCATGTTTACAAAAATACCATGACACTTCGTGCATGTGAGGCAGCAGGCTATCCTGAGATGGGTCAGTACCTTACAGGTATGAATGCTCTTGCGGTTTCCGAAAACGATCCGGTCGCACCCGCAAAGATACTCAAAGAGTATGCGGATAAACTGGAAAAGTTCAGCCTTGTCGCCGGATTTGTAGACGGAGCGGTCATAGACGCCAAGAAGGTTGAAGAACTTGCAAATACGCCCTCGAAAGAGGTTCTTATCGGAAGACTTCTCGGAAGTCTTCAGGGACCGCTTTACAGTCTCGCAAGAGTACTTACTGCGGTTACTGAAAAAGATGGCACTGCAGAGGTCGCTGCGGAATAAGTCCACAGAAAATTATGTTACAAAAACGGCTTAAAAAAACAAAAACGTATATTTAACGGAGGATAATTAAAATGGCTGCTGAAAACATAACAAGCATTGTTGATGCTATTGAAAAACTTACACTTCTCGAACTCAAAGAACTCGTATCGGAGATTGAAGCAAAATTCGGAGTATCCGGAGCAATAATGGTAGGCGCTGCCACAGGTGCCGCTGCCGGTGCTGATGCTCCCGCTGCAGAGGAAAAGACTGAGTTTGACGTTGTTCTTACTGCTGCAGGCGCAGAAAAGATCAAGGTTATCAAAGCTGTTAAAGAGGCACTTGACCTTGGACTTAAGGAAGCAAAAGATCTCGTAGAGAGCGCTCCGAAAACACTTAAAGAGGGTGTTACAAAAGAGGCCGCGGAAGAACTTAAGAAAGCACTTGAAGAAATTGGTGCTTCTGTCGAGATAAAGTAATTTGACAACAATTATTTCATATATAAAAAGGACCGCTGTATATCTAGCGGTCCTTTTTATATTAATAAAGTAAAAAAATTGACTTAATAATGACTATAACAACAAAAAAATCTAAAACACAATAATTGTCTGATATTTTTTGTCAGTGTCGGTATATTTTATCAACAAATCGCCTTTATAAGCAATAAATTTCTATATATCGGATTTAAAATTGCAAAAATTTCAGCCAATTACAGAGAAGTGTCACCCACTGTGCAGTGTGGGGAATTTTTTCCGCTAATCCGAGACCGTGAGGCCCATCCGGAAATAGATGCATTTCAACAGATATACCTTTTTTTCTGAGTGCATCTGCGAGCATTAAAGAATTCTGTACAGGAACACAGGTATCGCCGAATGTATGCCAGATAAAGCAAGGGGGCATATCATCGCGGGCGTTTAACTGTCCGCTCAATTTATAGGCAAGATCGGTTGGCTCCTCAGTGCCGAGGAGATTTTTGACGGAACCGATATGCGTGTATTCTCCGAGAAGCGTACAGACCGGGTAACAAAATACCGCAGCGTCCGGGCGTGAACTTTCTCTGTCAATTTTATCGCCTTCTGATTTACCGTAGTCAAACTGCTCTGAAGCGGTTATTGCAAGATGTCCGCCTGCAGAAAAACCGAGAACTGCAATTTTATTTTTTATTATTCCGAAACTTTCGGCATAGTGTCTTACAAAGCGTATGGCACGCAGAGCATCTTCAAGCGGAGCCGGATGTCTATAAGGTGCAACACGGTAGTTAAGAACAAAACTGTGAAAACCGCTTTTATTCAGCATTTCGGCAATATTTTTCCCTTCATGTTCGGCTCGCATTCCGTATCCTCCGCCGGGAAATACAATAATGCATCCGCGCGGCTCTGCCAATCCTGCAGGATACCACGTTACGGTAGTTTCGGGTTGTCCGAAAGACTTATTATATAAAGGGGTGCCGTTTTCCCAAAGTTTATATTCTTTTCTGTCCATTGGTGCATCCTTTCCTTATACCGGTATATAATTACCGCATCTATTATAAGTATTATAACATGGCAATAAAAAATTGTCAAGCAGATAATTTGGGCAGTAATTAAGGGTAGGAGTTTTTTTCAGAACTGGCTTTTAAATTTACGGTTTTGGAATACCTCTTTTTAATCAAAGACTTACATAATACAAAACCAGAATCCCGCAACAGACAGAATTCTGGTTTTTAAATTGGTATAGAGTATTAGGAATATGTGTGTTATTACATTTTAGGACGGTTTCGAAAATTTTCAATTGCTTTTTTTATATTGTAAAAAAGTTGATATCCGAAAAATATTAAAAAGTTTATTATCGCAGCAATAATCGCGGCACGGGATATCCAGTTTCCAATAATAAAGGAAATAAACAACAGAATTCCGTCGACTATACCGAGCCACTTGACTTTAATCGGAATAAAGAAAAAAAGCAATACTTCGGTGTTAGGAAAAAGCATTGCAAAAGCAAGAAACAGCGAAAGGTTTAAATAAACATTTGTCATTCCGCCTGCAATAAAACCGGCTATTATCGAACCTATAACCCCAAAAAGGTAGTAAAGATTAAATCTTGCTTTTCCCCAGTATGATTCAAGCAGGTTGCCAAGCCACCAATAAAAATATAGCGAGATGAGCGTCAGAAAAATATTACTTGAAGCGGGATAAAGGAAAAGAAAAGATATTACCCGCCAGACCTGACCTGAAAAGATAAGATCGCGGTTGAATGAAAGCATTCCGTAAATACTGATCTCGTATCCGGAGAGCGAAAGAAAAAGGTCGGTAATAAGAACAAGACCCATAGCCACAGTAAGCAGAGTCATAAGTTTTTCAATGGCTATTTTGGATATTTTTCTTTCAAGTTTATAAAGCCATAAATTAAGCCTCAATTCGGTCTCCCTTCTGATTTATACATTTTTAATTCAGTCATGTTTTTTTACAATAAGGTTGTAGTTTTTATTTTTGATTCTGTTTACATCCCGTATCATTTTTATTGCTTCGGAAAGAGTGTTTACCTTTGATCTGTGTTTTGTTTCGGGCAAAACTTTTACGGGTATTTCCGAAACAGAGAAACCAAGTTTTTCGGCAATCAAAAGCACTTCAAGGTCAAAGGCAAAGCCGTTTATTTTACAAAGAGGAAAGATCTCGTTTTTTGCTGCCGCGGTAAAACCTTTGAGTCCGCATTGAAAATCGGAATGGGGGATTTTAAATGTACGTGTCAGCAGTTTGAGGTATTTTTCGGAAATTAATTTACGAAACCCTGAATATCCTTCATATCCGTCCGGATGGAGCGAGCGGGAGCCGATAACTATATCGGATCTGCCGCTTTGCAACCTTTTCAAAATTTCGTTTATTACCGTTTCGCCATAAGCAAGATCACAGTCTGTGAATATTACAAAGTCTCCTTTTGCATTAAGCATCCCGTCACGGACGGCGGCCCCCTTTCCTCGGTTCAACGGATTGCAAAGAAGGCGTAATTCGCTGTATTTTTGAGAAAGTGCCGAAACCATGCCTGCACCGTTGTCCCGGCTGCCGTCATCAGAGATCAGTACTTCAAAACTTATATCAAGAGAGCGCAAATAGTCTGTCAATTTGCAAACAGACTTTTTGATGATCTTTTCCTCGTTATATACGGGTATTATGACCGACAGCAGCATCTGTTGCCTCCTCGAAAATAGCCCATTGGCGCTTATGGCGCGTACTAAGGCAGAATATATTTTCAAATTTTTCGGATTTTAAACAATTTGTTACAATCATTTTTAATAAAGCGAATTTATTTAATAACACAAATCGATTTTACAAGATCGCTTGAATGGTAAAAATTCGTTTCTGCAGGATTATTTTATTTCAATTACAGACTCATCCCACATTTCGGGAGCTTCATACCCCAAAAGATTTACGGTCGTTGCAGCAACATTAGAAAGTCCGAAAGCTCCTCCCGATTTGATCGTGTATTTTTCGGTATTAAAGTTATCATATATTATCATGGGAACCGGATTCAGTGTATGACTTGTCTTTGCTTTTCCGATTTTAGGTTGTTTTGTTTTTTTATCAATTTCGTACATTTCGTCGGCATTTCCGTGGTCGGCTGTTATTATTGCAGCACCCTTTACAGAGTCAATGACGGGAAGTATACGGGCAAGTTGCAGATCAAGTGCCTCCATACCTATTTTCGTTGCCGCAAAAGAACCTGTATGTCCTACCATATCGCCGTTAGGAAAATTGCAACGTATATACTTATATTTTCCGGATTTTATCGCAGTGATAAGGTTATCTGTGATTTCTGCACATTTCATCCACGGTCTTTGTTCAAAAGGAACTATGTCGGAAGGAATCTCGCAATAAGTTTCAAGTTCCTCACTGAATTTCCCGGAACGGTTACCGTTCCAGAAATAAGTAACGTGACCGTATTTCTGTGTTTCCGAAAGGGCGTACTGGCTTATACCGGTATTTACAAGGTATTCGCTCATAGTATTTGTAATTTCCGGAGGGTTTACAAGGAAATGAGACGGAATGTGAAGATCTCCGTCGTATTCGAGCATACCTGCGTAAAAAACTTCCGGCACTCTTACTCTGTCAAACGCAGTAAATTCAGGACCGGCTTCAAACGTTTTTGAAATTTCGATAGCGCGGTCTCCTCTGAAATTAAAAAATACTACGCTGTCACCGTTTTCGATGGTCCCGACGGGAGTTCCGTTTTCCGCAATGACAAAAGGCGGCAGGTCCTGATCGATAACATTGTATTCGGCACGGTAGGTTTTTATGGCTTCTTCGGCGGATTCAAACTGTCTGCCTTGACCGAGAACATGAGTTTCCCATCCTCTTTTGACCATAGACCAGTCAGCTTCATAACGGTCCATAGTGATTTTCATTCTTCCTCCTCCGGAAGCAATTTTTATATCAAAAGCACCGTCTCTGAGAGAGGCAATAAAATTTTCAAATGGAATTACATAATCAAGAGCGGATGTTTCACCTACGTCACGTCCGTCTAGCAGGATGTGAATCCTTATTTTTTTAACTCCATCTTCTTTTGATTTTATAATCATTGATTTTAAATGATCAATGTGTGAATGAACGTTTCCGTCAGAAAAAAGCCCTATAAAATGGAGGGTACCGTTTTTGCAGAACGATGTAAGCTCTTTCCATGTGTCGGATGTAAATATCTTTCCGCTTTCAATGGAATTCGAAACGAGTTTTGCTCCTTGTGCAAAGACCTGTCCGGCTCCAAGAGCATTGTGACCGACTTCGGAGTTACCCATATCATCGTCAGAGGGCAGACCGACAGCAGTTCCGTGAGCCTTAAGAGTTGTATGAGGATATTTTGACATAAGCATATCAAGCGTAGGGGTGAAAGCGAGATAAACTGCGTTGCCGTCGTTTTCGGGAGCGATTCCGACCCCGTCCATTACTATTGTAACGAGAGGACCTTCAACACCTTTGAAGTTATTGAGTTTTTTCAATTTTTTTGACATATTTTCAGTTCCTTTCGGTAATATATTACTATCTCACGGTATATTATAACCTTTAAATGCGAATTTTTTATGTGCATCTTGTTACTTAACTCAAAATATTATTTTTAAATAAAATTTTACTTGCAAAAATTTTAATAATGTGATAAAATGTAATTCAAGAACAGGGTAAGATTATTTAAATAACCTGTAAACCGACGCTAAAGCAATATATTGGCTTATAAAAATTATTCGTTTACCGTAACGGAGTGTCAGGGAGGCAAGATATTACGAACAAAAAAATTATACTTTCCTTTGCGGCAAAGACTATTCTCTGCCGATTAAGACAAAACGAATACGAAGGATATATTGTCGGCGGGACTGTCAGGGACAGTTTGCTCGGCATTATTCCACATGATTACGATGTCGCGACAAGCGCATCACCTCAGACAGTTTTAAAAATTTTTGACGACTTTACAATTTTGAAAACCGGAATAAAACATGGGACGGTGACGGTATTAATAAACGGGGAACCGATAGAGGTAACCACATTTCGACATGATGGTAATTATATTGACGGACGTCATCCTGAGAGTGTAAGTTTTACCAAAACTCTTTTGGAAGATCTGAAGCGTAGAGACTTTACCGTCAATGCTATTGCCTACTCAGAAGAAAGCGGGATTATTGATCCTTTTGGCGGAAAAAACGATTTGAAAAAAAGAATCCTGCGTACTGTAGGCGATCCGGAAGAGCGATTTTCGGAGGACGCACTGCGAATACTACGTGCAATCAGATTTGCTTCGGTTTATGGATTTAAAATAGAAGAAAATACAAAAAAGTCAATATTTGAACTTTCGGGAAAACTAAACGCCCTTTCTGCCGAAAGGATTTTTTCCGAA
Organism: uncultured Clostridia bacterium; assembly: GCA_944381115.1. Lineage (GTDB taxonomy): Bacteria > Bacillota > Clostridia > Oscillospirales > CAG-272 > SIG673. The sequence goes on along the minus strand of CALWJV010000013.1, from coordinate 95,282 downwards.
CTTAAGCAGATAATAACCGGAAAAAATGCAGAAGAAGTTTTATTGGAATATCCATATGTAATTTCCCGGATATTACCTGAACTACAAGATTGTATTGGGTTTGACCAACATACCCCTTATCATAAGTACGATGTTTATACACACTCTGTTAAAGCGCTTTCAGCATGCCCTGCCGATACCATAACACGTCTTGCGGCTTTGCTCCATGACTGCGGAAAACCCCAGACGTTTGAAATAAAAAACGGTGTTGGTCATTTTTATTCTCATTCCGCGGTGAGTACCGAAAAGGCGCAGCAGGCACTTGTACGACTTAAAGCGGATAACGTTACAAAAAATGCAGTTGTGAAGTTGGTAAAGTACCATGATGCAAAAATTATTGATGAAACGGAAAAAAGTGTAAAACGGTGGATGAACAAATTATCCTCAGAACTTTTTTTAAAACTGATAGATTTGATGATTGCCGACAATACTGCAAAAACCGAAGAAAGCAAAAAAAGGCTTCAAAAATATAAAAATATTAAAGAAATAATTAAGTCGGTTATTGAAAAAGATGAGTGTTTTTCATTACGCCAACTTAAAATAAACGGAAACGATCTTATTTCTTTGGGTATACCAAAAGGAAAAAGAGTAGGAAAAGCGCTTAGTTTTTTGCTTGATAAAGTGATCGAGGATGAATGTGAAAATGAAAAAAATGCACTTTTGGAATGTGCTTTAAAAAATAAATTGTGATACTTTTTATACAGTCATAAAAACTTGAATTACAATTTAAAGTTTGTAAAAAGTAAGAAAAAACAAACCTGACAGTATATTTGAATGTGCGCGATTCATGATAGTAAATCATATAAAAAATTATTTTTGAAAGGAATGTTTGTTATGAGAATAGTATTCAATCTTTATCCTGATGCAAAAACTAAAGCACTTACAATGAGTTACGATGACGGTGTTGCCTCAGATCGTCGTCTTGTTGAAATTTTTAATAAGAACGGGATAAAAGGCACATTTCACCTTAATTCTTCAAAATTATTTGGTGACGGACACATCGGTATAAATGAAATTGACAAAGTATATAACGGTCATGAGGTATCGTGTCATACATTAACACACCCATTTCCGAACACCATGCCGCGGGAATCGCTCATTAACGAAATTTATGAGGACAGAAAAAAACTTGAGGAAAAAGCAGGCTACCCTGTAAGAGGATTGTCATACCCGTTCGGAGAGTACAATCAAACGGTTATTGATCAGTTCCGTGCACTTGGTATCGTTTACAGTCGTACAACAAAGTCGACAAATAACTACGGTGTTCCGGAAGACTTTATGCAGTGGCATCCTACATGTCATCACAGCGGCGATATTTTAAAAAAGCTTGAGTACTTTAAAAATCCTCCGAAAAGAGTACCGAACCTTATGCTGTTTTACATATGGGGACACAGTTACGAGTTTAATGACAATAATAATTGGGAACTTATTGAGGAATTTTGCGAAAAAGCAGCGGGAATGGAGGATGTTTATTACGCAACTAATATTGAAATTTATGATTATATAGTGGCTCTTCGTAATCTAGTTTTCAGTGTTGACTGTACGATAGTTTATAATCCTTCGGGTATTCCGGTTTGGTTTACAGCGGACGGGAAAAAAATAAAAGTTGAACCGAATCAGACGCTAAAAATTATTTAATTTTTAATAACTAACTATATGAGTAATTTATAAGCAGATTTAAGATATGAAACAGATAATCAACGCAAAAATTGTTATAAAAGACGGTGTAATTGAAGGAAAAACACTGCTTTTTTCTGAAAAGATTGAGGATATTATTGATAATCCGAGAGAAGACACGGAAACCGTTGATGCGGACGGGCTTTATCTTATACCGGGTTTTATAGATTTGCACATACACGGATATGGCGGGGCAGACGCCTCAGACGGGACTGAAGAGTCATTGGATATAATGTCTAAGGGGATAATCAAAAACGGAGTAACGGCGTTTTTGCCTACTACAATGACGTTATCTTACCCCGAACTTTATACTGCGTTTGACGCAATAAGGCATTACATGAAAATTCCAGCGAAAGACGGTGCCGAAGTACTTGGGGCACATGCCGAGGGACCGTTTATAAGTGAAAAGAGAAAAGGAGCACAAGATCCTGTAAATATAAAAAAAATAGATCCTGATTTTGTAATCGGGAACAGTGATGTTATAAAAATTATAACGTTGGCACCTGAAGAAGATGATGATTTTGCAGGAATAATAAAGATAAAAAAAGAAACCGGTACGGTGCTGTCCATCGGTCATACAAACGCGGATTTTAATACTGCTGTGAGATCGTTCAAAGCCGGCATAACCCACGCAACGCACCTTTTCAATGCTATGACTCCGATCACACACCGAGAACCGGGAGCGTCAGGAGCATCGCTCTTTTCTGAAAATGTAAGTTGTGAACTTATCTGCGATACATTTCATGTACACCCGGCGCTTTTTCCGGCAGTACACAAAATAAAGGGATGCAAACTAAATCTTATAACAGACAGTCTCCGATGTGCGGGACTTCCGGATGGTAACTATGAAAGCGGAGGTCTTTCTGTTAGCAAAAAAGGTATAGAATGCAGACTTTCAGACGGTACGATAGCCGGAAGTGTCCTGAAACTTAACGAAGCGGTAAGAAATTTAAATAAGGCCGGAATACCGCTTTATGAAGCGGTGAACTGTGCGTCGCTGTATCCCGCAATGACACTTGGGGTTGACGGTATTAGAGGACAAATTAAAAAAGGACTGCTTGCCGATTTCAGCCTTTGCGACGGACAACTGAATGTAAACTCCGTTTATAAAAGAGGGAAAAAAGTATTTTGAAGTTTAATACTGTATTTAAAAATCAATTAAAGAAAGTGGAGAAAAAAATGTTCATAAAAAAATTTTCTGTGGTCAAGTTTAAAGACCTTAAATATCAAATGGGTATGATGTCGTTCAGCAAAGACTGGGTAACAGAGGTAAAAAGAGGGGATCCGTACCCGATACTTGAAAAAGAAGACGGAATAACAGAAAAAACCGGAGACGGTAAGTATTATGTTGAAAATACAGCAGAAAAAAAGGCAAGAGTCCGTCGATTTATTGGTTCTTTTTTCCCGTTTGCAAGTTATGCTTTGGATATATCCGTCCTTGAAAACGGAAGATGCGGATTTGCTTTTGTTTGTAGAGGCGGGGAAAACAGTGATTTTGCTTCGGAAAATGCACCTGCAGTTGAAATTTTTATAAGCAGGTACGGAGAAAAAACAAGTATAGGTTATAAAATAAAAAGTGAAAAAATAACAGAGGGAGAAGCGGAGTACAGAGGAGAGATTCTCGGAAAAACTCTTGTTATCTCCACGCGTCCCGGATTCTTTGATGTTTACCTTATAAAAGACGGAAATACTGAAATCGTGTGCAACGTTTTGCTTGATACGAAAATTAACGGTTACGCAGCATTGAACTACAAACGTAATTTTGAAGTAACTGATATATGCGTTTTTACCGAACTCGAAAAATGCGGGAAAGCGGAAATAAAAAATGCCGAATGGTATCTTGACAGTGGAGTTGGACAAGGGGATATGCGTCCTATAAGATATGAAGACGGTACACCTATTATTGAAAAGGGCCGAATTTTTCTTACAATGTCAATAAGACTTGCAAATTCATCATACCAGGGAATTATTTCGTGGAACCCGTCAGGATGTGAATTTCGGCTTGAGGGTGCGCTCTTTTTTGATGTTGGAGACGGTTTTTGGGCAGGAGATGTTGCATCTTCCGTTATTTTTGACAGAAGAAGTGGAAAATGGTTGCTTTGGTACTGCTCTTTTTCACATGGTCATATTCTTGCTCACGGAGAATCTGTTGGTGACCCAAGATACGGCATAAATATTATCGACGCAAAATTGATGGACAAAGAAGTTCCCGGTCAGACCGGAAATGTAACGCTAAGCGATGATCGGCTGTTTCTTGCAAAAAACGGAGACGAAGACCCGGATTTTATTTATGATACTGAGCGGGGAAAGTGGATCATGGGAATATGCAGACTCCGCCACATTCCTGAAGAAAATAAAATACGATACAGGTATCATTTTTATGAAAGCGATCAACCTTTTGAGGGATATAAATACATAGGTCATTGTAATGACGGTGACGATACCGGAGGATCCATTGTAAAAACAGATCACGGGTACCGCTTTGTCTGCGGCTCCAATTTTGATAAAGTTTCAAGATATATTAATTTTAACTTGTATAAACTTGACGAACATGAAGATCTTGAATTTAATTATCCGGATGGCGGATTCCGGGGTTGGGGCAGTGTATTCCGTTTTGCTTGCGGCAGCAGGTATGTATATAAAATGATAACCTTTGACCGTCATAACGGTTCTGCGATCAACAATTGGAGTTACGGAAATATTCATGTTTTTGAGTCAGATTTGTTATAAGTAAGAAAGAGGGGAAAATAATATGGCAGAAAAGATCTATTACTCATCAATGGCGTATTCAAGATACGAGGCGAGCGGTACATTGCCGGCAAAATTTGAAAGAATGCTTAACAAATACGGTCCCGGAGAGCGTTTGAACGGCAAAAAAGTTGCAATAAAAATGCATGTAGGCGAAGGAATAACTTATTCTACAATACCGCCTGTTTTTGTAAGAACGCTCGTCGACTATGTAAAAAAATGCGGCGGGGAACCGTTTATAACGGATCACTATGTTTACAGACGTCATCCGGAAAGAAGAGGATATACGCCTGAAAACCTCGGATGCCCTGTTCTTGATGACTGCTCAATAACTGGAAAATATTACTACGAAAAAGCAGTAAATTATAAGAATTTTAAACACTGCGACATAGCCGGACTTATTCACGATGCAGACTTTTTTATAGATTTTTCTCATGTAAAGGGACATGGAGTTTGCGGATACGGAGGTGCATGTAAAAATATTGCCATGGGATGCGTAACAGATAGAACAAGAAGAGAACTGCATTCGCTTGAAGGAGGTATTGTTTGGGACGCAGATAAATGCATACACTGCAAAAAATGTATAGAAGCATGTAACCATGAGGCAAATAAATTCTGTGAGAAAACAGGAGTATACCGCGTAAATTATCACAACTGTACACTTTGCCGTCACTGTGAAAAGGTATGTCCGGTCGGCGCAATAAGTCTTGATACACACAACTATACAGATTTTCAGGAGGGTATGGCAATCTGTACCAAAACAGTGCTTGATACTTTTCTCCCCGAAAACAGATTTTTTATAAATTTGCTTATTGCTATAACCGCACTATGTGATTGCTGGGGAATGACCACACCGTCACTTGTTCCTGATATAGGTATTGTTTCAGGATATGATATTGTTGCCGTCGAAGCTGCCTCTCTTGACCTTATCAAAATCGAAGATTTGATTGCTGCCGGTGTTCCGTCAAATATTACGCTCGGCGACAGTGGCCATCTTTTTGAAAGATTGCACGGTAAGAATCCATATATTCAACTTGATAAACTTGCTGCAGTCGGTCTTGGTACCAGAGAGTATGAGACGGTAGAAGTCAAATAATCCGTCTTGATTTTACATACAGATCGGAATTATTTTGTATATACCCGAAAAACTGTTTTTTAATAAAAACACGGCTTTTAAAATTTTTTTATTGTAGCAGTTATATGAAAATGAAAAAGCGGTCTCGATCGTAAAGAAAGAGACCGCTTTTTAGATAGTAAACAGGCAGATCTATGATTTTTTAATACCGCTGTTTAAAAATCTGTTTTATTTAGGATTCAAATCAACTGGCTTCCAAGGAAAAAAGCCGCCGATTTTATCAGTTTTAATTCTGTATCAACATTGCGGCTTTCACCGTTTTCGGTTTCCGGGAGGACCGATGCTACACAGCCTATAACATCCCCTTCGGAGATTATAGGCATTGCACAGGAAAGAAAATGCGTTCCTCCGGCATCGTCTATAACGGAAAGTTTTCTGTCTCCGTTTTTATACTGATACATACTACGGTTTTCGGTTATTTTTTCAAGATCCGCCGAAATTCTTTTTTCGGCGTATTCTTTTTTTGGCACGCCTGCTGTGGCTATAACGGTATCGCGATCGGTTATTATTATAGAAAGATCGCAGGTCTTATAAAGTGTTTCCGCGTATTGAGAGGCAAAAGAATTAAGTTCGCCTATTGGGGAATACTTTTTAAAAATGACCTCGCCTTCGCGATCTGTGTAAATTTCAAGCGGGTCGCCTTCGCGAATCCGCATAGTCCTTCTGATTTCTTTTGGTATAACGACACGTCCTAAGTCGTCTATCCTTCTTACTATTCCGGTTGCTTTCATATATATTTTTCCTTTTTAATTTTAATGTTGCGAAAACGTCGCTGATATTATTATTTACTTCAAACGGAATATTATGTAAAAAATTTTCTTTTTTCAAAAAGCGGAAAAAAGTTTGTAAACGAAACAGGCTTGTAATAAATGTTTTTAATTACATTTATTACAAGTCTTTTCTTTCATATAAAAGTTTATACCGCAAAATGTTATAAAGTTTTAAGATCAGCGTGTCGTTTGAAAAACGATTTCCAAAGACCGGGTATTTCTTTATTTATATTCTTTTTGCAGGCGAATACTATACTTGCAGCCAAAACTTCAGTACTGTCAACAATTGTAAAATCTTTAAATTTTTCTGTTATTAACGAAAGTTCTGTGCAACCTAATATATAAACAGTGTTTTCAGAGTCATATTCGCTTTTTAACAGAATTTTAAGATCTTCAATTTTTGAGTCTGACGGAATTTTTCCGCTTTTAATCTCGCTTATAATTTCCGATATTTCTTTGTTTATACTGTCTGAAGGGTATCGTATCACCGGCAGAGGGCTTATTTTTCCCTTGTTTATACTGATTGCATGTGCGCCGTAAATATCGCTTTTTACGGTACCCGGCGTTGCAAGTACGCAGATGTTTTTATCCGGATGGCGGAATACGGTATATTTTAAAGTCTGACTGACCATATTTATAAATGTTATACCGCGTATTTTTTCGTAATACTTATAAAAATAATGTGCAGTGTTACAGGGAATCGCAAAAAAACCGCAATGCAGTTTTTTTAATATGTGTATCTGTTTTTTTATTATCTTTAACGGAGAAGGTGCAGGTTTTCCGAAGGTCCTGTTTCCTAAAATAAAATCGGTCCTGTCGGGAATGTAAGGAACGTTTAAAATGCAAAGGCTTATATGCTGACTGTCACTTTTTGCTTCAGTAAAAGAAACTGTTTTTCTGAACAATTCCGCGGTAGCGGCAGGACCCATACCGCCTATTATTCCTGCGTCATAAAATTTTTTTCTTTTTATCATGATATTATCAATATTTATATCATTTATATCCGATTATACCTTACCCGTCTTTTACTGACATATTCAGGACAGTATCGGATCCTTTTTCTTTGATTTTGAATATTATTCTTTCTAAAAAAACATAATGCAAGGATACCGCAAATACGTTGAAAGTTTAAGTATATGAAAATGAAAAACGGTTTGCGCAGATAATAAAAACGGTACGGTCAGACATTATTTAATAAATAAATGCGCTGAAAAGTTTATGTAGCAGTTCTTTAAAAGTTATGCGTCCGACTGTTAATGATGCTTTTATTGGAATTTCTGCCAAAACTTCGTCTCCCAAAGTGTATTTTACCGTGCCGACGGTATCACCTTCGTTGATAGGTGCATTTACGGTTTCGGGAAGTATAATCTCTTCTTTGATCTTTCCGGCATTGGCTTTGTCGGTAAGAGTGTGGTAACGCTCATATACCAATGGAAGTGTCTCTTGACTTCCGCCTATAACTTTTATTCCGTCAAGCGATTTAGGGGTAAAGTTTTCATAAGCAAAATTTGCAAAGCCATAGTCAAAAAGTTTTTTAGCGATCTCATTTCGGCTGTCACGGGTGGATGCACCCATTACAACACATATGAGTTGCATGCCGTTTCTTTTTGCACTTGCACTTATACAGAATCCGGCTTTTGATGTAGATCCGGTCTTTAACCCATTTGCACCGGAGTAAAAACGTATAAGTCTGTTGGTGTTTGTCAGACCGAATTCGCCGTTTCTTATGCTGTCCATCCAGATAGAAGAATACTCCAGTATTTTTGCATGCTTTGTTATCAACTCACGGCTCATTATTGAAATATCTCTTGCCGATATGACATGGTTTACTGTGGTGTCGTCAAGACCGTTTGTGTTTTCAAAATTTGTGTGACTCATTCCTAGTTCTGCGGCTCTTTGATTCATAAGTGCAACAAATGCTTCTTCACTGCCGCTGATATGTTCCGCAAGAGCAACACAGGCATCGTTTGCCGATACTACCGTAACGCATTTTAACAGTTCGCTTACGCTCATTTGTTCCCCCGGCTCAAGAAATACCTGTGAACCTCCCATTGAAGCCGCAGTTTCACTTACTGTTACAAGGTCGTCTGGGGAAATTCTGCCGCTGTCGATCGCCTCCATGACGAGCAACATTGTCATGACTTTTGTTACAGAAGCAGGGGGTAACGGTGCATCTGCGTTCTTTTCATAAAGAACTGTACCGGTTTCCGCTTCGATCAGAATTAAGGATTTTGCATCGCTTTCTGCGGTAAACTGTGCAAAAGCATCGGTTACCGGAGTTTCTGTTGTTTCATTTGAAGGTTCGTCCACTCCGCCGGCAGAACAGAAAAGTGACATTAAAGTGGCTAAAATAAGCAATACAGCGGTCAAAACGGTTGTTTTTTTCATAACGCTTTTCCTTTCGCTTTTTTTTACAAGAATATGCTGGCATCCGAAAAAATATGCTTACATACAATATTATACCTCTGAAAGCGGTTATAAAAAAGAGTTGACATTTAGATTATTGTGTGGTATAATGTAAAAAATATTATATTTATTATAAAATATAAGAGGAGAAGTAATGAAGGTTTTGAAAAAGAATGCCGATATGTTTACTTGTACCGGCATTGCGGTCTTTGTATTTTTGGTCGCCTTTTTTTTTCTGGGTTTCGCAAAATACGGCCTTAGTATACCGTTCAGTTATGCAGGCGGAGATGATTATTCCGGTATAGTGACTGCAAAACTTTTAAAAGAGAGCGGATGGTTTTGGTTCAATGACAGAATAGGCGCACCATTTGGTGCTAACTCTTTTGACTTTACTGCAAACCTTCTTTTGAACGTTGATCTTATTATTGCTAAAGTGATCTCACTGTTTATCAGGGACCCGATAGCAGCAAATAATTTTCGATATCTTCTTATATTTCCCATGTGTGCTGTCTCCGCTTTCTGCGTACTTCGTACACTTAAAATAGGCAGAGTTATCTCTGCTTTCGGATCCGTTGCCTTTGCCCTGACTCCGTATATTTTTTTTAGAGGTATAGGGCATTTTTCGCTTTCTGCCTGCTATTTTATACCGCTTTCGATACTCCTTTGTATCTGGGCGGGCAACACAGAGCAAGACGGATATTTAAAATTAAACAGCTCTTTTTTTAAAAGCAGAAAAAATGTTCTGACTGTTATTTTTGCACTGCTTATTGCAAATAACGGTATAGGGTATTACGCGTTTTTTACCTGTTTCTTTCTTTGCGTTGTTGCACTTTGTAACTTGATTAACACCGGAAACCTGAAGAGCGTTACAGTACCTCTTAAAACAGTAAGTGCGATAGTTTTTTTTACCGTTATTGCTCTTACACCGGCATTTATTGCTAATGCAGTATACGGCAGCAACCCGGAGGTTGCCAGAGATCTTTCTGCCGGAGCGGAGATTTACGGACTTAAAATATCACAGCTTTTTCTTCCGTTGAATTCGCATGGAATAGGTTTTTTGCAAACAATAATAGACGGATATAATAACTTTATGCCACTTGTAAATGAAAACAGAGGAGCATATCTGGGAATACCGGGGATAATCGGATTCATATTTTCACTTATTTTTCTTGTCAGAAAAGAAAAAAATGGCGATAGCGGTCAAATGCTCTATCTGCTTTCCGAAATGAATATTCTGGCAGTTATCTTGGCGACAGTCGGCGGTTTTTCAAGCATGGTATCGTTTATTATTCCAAGTATCAGAAGTTATAACAGAATATCTATTTTCATATCGTTTATAAGTATTCTTTTTCTTTGTACTGTTATGCAAAGAGCATATGAAAGCAAGACTCTTTTCAAGAACCAAAAAATCAAAAGGTCATTTGTAATAGGTTCTGCCTTGATAATGTCGCTCGGCATTATAGAACTTTTTCCTTCTTACGGTATGCATGATGAGGAATTTGAAATAAATAAAGCACAATATATGTCTGACAAAGCGTTCGTGTCTGATATAGAAGAGACACTTGGCAAAAATGCAATGGTGTTTCAGTATCCGTATCACCCTACTCCCGAAGGCGGAGCAGTAAACGGTATGATGGATTACCATCTGTATGCCGGATATATTAACTCCGATACTCTCCGGTGGAGTTACGGCGGAACAAAAGGAAGAGAGACCGACAAATGGCTCCGCTATGTTTCGACACTTTCGGCAAAGGATCAGATCGATACAATTTGCCGGGCCGGGTTTACCGGGATTTATATAGATACACGTGCATATGATGCTGCTCGGCTTAATACTATTACCGATACTTTTTCAAAATATCTCGGAAAAGGCAAAATAAGTGAAAACGGAAACCTTATGTTTTACGATCTCAGAGCGTATATTGCTGAAAACGGAATCAACATTGATCCTTCGGTATATACGGACTATACGCAAAATAATGTTTACGGTATCGCACAGATGGAATTCAGCGGCACTGTTACCCATGGTTTCAGTAGCGTTACTCTCCAAAAAGGATCGGAGGTTTACGGTCCAGGAACGGTCTTTGATCGGGGAACTTATACGGTGGTAATATACGGAAAAGGGCTGGGTACTGCCGAATACGGCCTTACTGTCGGTGGAACCTCAATTGGTATCAATGAAGTGTCAAAGAGCGATACCGAAATAAGGTATACGGTAATATTTGAAAAGAAAGTATCAAGGGTTGAATTCAAACTTTACAACAATACCGATAATGCGGTTGAGTTTTATAAAATAGAGATTATACCTGAAAAATAAGATCTTAAGAAAAAAGTCAGGAAGACGGGTTTTATACAAAGTGTGCACGACGAGTTTTTCAAAACATCAAAGAGAGGTAAATATATGAAAATCCTTAAAAAGCATGCGGATCTTTTCACCTGTGTGGGTGTAGCTCTGTTTGCATTTTGGGCTGTGTTTATATTTCAGGGATTTGCCAGATACGGTATTTTTATACCCTTCAACTATGGAGGAGGAGACGATTTTTCAAGCCTTGTAACCGCAAAATTACTTAAAGAAAGCGGTTGGTTTTGGTTCAATGACAGAATAGGTGCGCCGTTCGGAACTAATCAATTTGACTTTACTGCAAACCTTCTTTTAAATTTTGACCTCATTTTTGCAAAAATAATTTCTCTGTTTGTTTGGGACCCGATAGCGGCAAATAATATCAGGTACCTACTTATCTTTCCGATGTGCGCAGTATCTGCTTTCTGCGTATTCCGAACTCTTAAAATAGGAAGAGTGATTTCCGCATTTGGTTCTGTTATATTTTCTTTTACACCGTATATATTTTTCAGAGGTACCGGACATTTTTCACTTTCTGCCTGCTACTTTATTCCGCTTTCGGTGCTTTTGTGCATATGGGCATTACAGATCAGTGAAGATGACGGATATCTGAAAGTTGACAGAACTTTTTTCAAAAACAGAAAAAATATTTTAACAATAATTTTTGCATTGCTTATTGCAAATAACGGTATAGGTTATTATGCTTTCTTTACCTGCTTCTTTCTTTGTGTTGTCGCACTATGCAATTTAATCAATACCGGAAAGTTAAAATCTGTTTTGACACCTTTAAAGACAATTGTTACCATAGGTGTTTTTATGTTTATTGCAGTTGTACCGTCCTTTGTATATAACGCAATAAACGGAAAAAATCTGACGGCGGTTATCCGCTCAATGGGAGAAGCGGAAACTTACGGGCTTAAAATCTCGCAGTTATTTATTCCTCTGAATTCACTTGGCATTGGGTTTGTACAGAAAATAATTGACACTTATAACGGCAATATGCTGCTTATAAATGAAAATAAAGGTTCCTATCTCGGAATTTTCGGTATTATAGGGTTCCTTCTTTCTTTTCTCTTTCTTTTTTTAAGAAAGGACAAAAATAACGACGGAAAAATTCTTCACGCACTTTCGGTTATGAATTTATGTGCTGTACTTTTTGCGACAGTCGGCGGTTTTTCAAGTCTGTTTGCATTTGTCGTACAGATGATCAGAGGATATAATAGGATATCAATATTTATATCGTTTATAAGTATCTTGTTTCTGTGTATGGTTTTGCAGAAAATGCTTGACAGTGAAACACTTTTCAAAAAAGAAAAAGTAAGAAAGGCTTGTATTATCGGATCAGTTGCAGTAATGACACTTTGCGTCGCGGAACTTTTACCGAGTTTCGGCTCACACGATGCGGAATTTGAGTACAATAAATCTCAGTATAATTCCGACAAAACATTTGTTGAAAATATTGAGGAAACTCTCGGAGAAGATGCAATGGTGTTTCAGTATCCTTACCAGCAAACCCCCGAAGCGGGTCCTGTAAACAATATGATGGATTATCACCTTTATGTAGGTTATATTAATTCCGATACTCTTCGCTGGAGTTACGGCGGAACACGAGGAAGAGAAACTGACATGTGGCTCGACTATGTATTTGCTCTTGCACCCAAAGAGCAACTTGATACGGTCTGCCGGGCGGGATTTACAGGGATCTACATTGATGCCCGTGCATATACACCGGAAAACCTTACTGTTCTTACTGATTTCTTTACTGAAAATCTCGGAGAAAAAAAGGTAAGTGAAAACGGTAATCTAATATTTTATGATTTAAGAGGATATATAAGTAACAATGGGATCACGGTTGATACTGCTGTATATACCAATTATCCTCAAAAGCAGGTTTACAGCGGAGGGCAGATGCAGACTTCTGGACCGAATTCTTACGGATTTTTCGGTCATACTCTCGGAAACGGAGGAACGGTTTGCAGTCCTGCTGTTTCACTTGATGAGGGAAAATATTTTATAAAAATAACCGGGAGCGGTCTGAAAAATGCAGAATACGGAATTTTTTCCGAAGACGGTATAACTGTTCCTGTTTACGAAATATTAAAAAGCGATACCGAAATAAGGTGCGAAATTATACTTGAAAATAATGTTCGGGCGATTGAATTTCGTCTTTATAACAAAACCGACAGCGAGGTAATATTTAACAGAGTGGAAATACAAAAATACTTGAAATAAATTAATTTGGGTCGATGATGACGGAAAGAAGGAAATTATGAAGGTAGTTCTTTTGGCAGGCGGATACGGAACACGAATATCCGAGGAGTCTCAGTACAAACCTAAGCCTATGATAGAAATAGGCGGAATGCCGATGCTTTGGCACATAATGAAAGAATACTCATACTACGGCTTTAATGATTTTATTATCTGTGCAGGATATAAACAGCATGTTATAAAGGAATGGTTTGCCGATTATTTTCTGCATACGTCGGACGTTACCTTTGATTTTACCGTAGGTAACAAAATGATAATTCACAATATGCATGCAGAACCTTGGAAAGTTACCGTTGTCGATACCGGACTTAACACTATGACCGGCGGGCGTATAAAACGTGTCAAGCAGTATATCGGAAATGAGACATTTATGATGACATACGGAGACGGGGTATGTGATGTAAACATAGCCGACCTTGTCAAGTTCCATGAATCGCACGGAAAAATGGCGACTCTTACGGCGGTAATGCTCGAACAACAAAAAGGCGTACTTGACATAGGAGGAGACAATGCTGTCCATTCTTTCAGAGAAAAGAGCGCGACCGACGGCGCTCCTATAAATGCAGGATACATGGTCCTTAATCCGGAAGTGCTTGATTACATAGACGGAGATGACACTGTATTTGAAAAAAAACCGCTCGAAAGGATTGCTGCCGAAGGTGAACTTATGTCGTATATGCACAGAGGTTTTTGGCAATGTATGGATACAAAGCGCGAAATGGATATGCTTGAAAAACTTTATTCCAGCGGTGAGGCACCTTGGAAAAAGTGGTAATGATCCCGCTTTCAAGCATTGCTAATTTCAACAATTATAACTGATTTGTAACATCTTTTTAAAAAGGTATGAAATAAATACATGTAATGGTTAAAAATCATATACTGTAAATGGAATTTGCGGATATCTGCTGTTCTGAAATTTATCCTGATCTTAAAGTAGCAGTATCTTTTAATTTAAAAATTGTAATTCTGAATTTTTAAATTCCGGAAAAGCGGAGGCATATATTTATGTTAAGTTTATTGAAAAAACACAACATAGATGCTACAAAAGGTCCCATTCTTTCTCAGTTTATTCTTTTTGCACTTCCGATCGCTATAGGTGGAATTATACAGTCACTGTTTAATTCCGCTGATATGATTGTCCTCGGAAATTTTGCATCCAGCGTTCACGTTGCATCAGTCGGCGCGACAGGAGTAATAGTAGGGTTGCTGGTCCAATCCTGTATAGGGCTTTCAGGTGGCGCCCAAGTGGTGCTTTCACAGGCGTTCGGAGAGGGAACTCCGGAGAGAATTCGTAAAGCGTCAAATACCACTCTTTGGATCTCGATCATCATAGGACTTATTGTAACTGCCGTGGCGATACCGTTATCCCCGGCGCTTCTTACTGCTACGAATTGCCCTGCTGAGTGTTTTGACGATGCAGTAATTTATCTGAAAATTTATTTTGCGTCAACTCCCGCAATACTTATTTATAACTATGGTGGAGCAATAATCAGATCTTCAGGAGATTCACAGCGACCGCTTTACTATCTTATAGCAAGCGGGGCGCTTAATGTTGTACTTAATTTTATATTATGTTTTTTTATTCCGAATAAAGTTATGGCTGTCGCTATTGCAACGTTTGCGTCACAGGTTCTTGGTGCTGTTTTGGTAGTTTTGCGTTTAATAAGAACCGATGAAAGCTGTAAACTTGTATTTAAAGAGTTTTTACCGGATAAAAAAATGTGCGGAAGTATTCTGTTTTTAGGTATACCGTGTGCCCTTAATACATCACTTTACAATATTTCCAATCTGCAGATACAGTCGGCTATAAATTCATACGGATCAGCTGCCACGGCAGGTCATGCATCCTCATCAAACATAGAAAATTTCGTTAACTGTTTTAACGGAGCGATTGGTACTGCAGTTCTTACATTCATAGGTCAGAACTACGGGGCAAAAAAACCGGACAGAATACGCGGAACTGTAATAAGAGGACTGGCATTGGCGCTTCTTGTGGGCGGAGTACTCGGTAATATGTGTGTAATGCTCGGACCTTATGCTTTGAAACTGTTTCTTCCTGATGATCCGTCTGCGGTAGATTTCGGAATGATCAGACTTACATTCCTTATGAGCATATATGCCGTACCTATGGCAGGAAGTGTTTTCGGAAACGTTTTGAACTCCTTCGGTTATTCGTCGATCACCATGGCTAACTCAATAATAACCGTGCTCGGACTCAGACTTGTCTGGATGTCGGTTGTTTATCCAAATGTCTCAACGTTCAACAATCTGTTCCTTTGCTATCAGGTTTCATGGAGTCTGTCATGTCTGGTCAATTTAATATTCTTTCTTATGATATATCCAAAGAAAATAAAGAAAATCAGGTTACAGTTATCAGAAAAAACGGAAATTGCCGAGAGCAATTTTAACACTACGTAATGACGTAAAAAACTAAAGCGAACAGATGTTCAACAGAAAAATAAAGGCATAAAAAGTAAACCCGAAACGGAGAAGATTAAAATGGATATAAAAAATTTCTATAAAGGCAAAAAGGTGCTTGTTACCGGGCACACTGGATTTAAAGGATCATGGCTTTGCAGGATCTTGAAAAAATTCGGTGCTGAAGTTGTCGGATATGCTCTTGATCCGCCGACAGATCCGTCGCTTTTTGAAATTGCAGATATAAAGAAAGATATGGTGTCTGTTATAGGAGATATTGCAGATCTTGAAAAACTAAAGGATACCTTTGATAAATACAGACCGGAGATCGTTTTTCATCTTGCTGCTCAACCTATTGTAAGGGAAAGTTATAAAGACCCTGTGCAAACTTATAAAAGCAATGTAATGGGAACGGTAAATATACTTGAATGTATTAGGCTTTCCGATTACGTCAAAGCATTTTTAAATGTTACCACAGATAAGGTTTATTTAAATAGAGAATGGGAATGGGGATACCGGGAAACGGATGAATTGGACGGATATGACCCGTATTCAAATTCAAAATCTTGCTCAGAACTCGTGACTCACTCATATAAAAACAGTTTCTTTTCGGACGGCCGTGTCGCAATATCCACAGCAAGAGCGGGTAATGTTATAGGGGGCGGAGATTTTGCTGCAGACAGGATAATACCCGACTGTATAAGAGCAGCAAAATCAAAAAAAGACATAATTGTCAGGAATCCGTATTCCACCAGACCTTACCAGCATGTACTTGAGCCCCTGTTTGCCTATCTGCTCATAATGGCAAAGCAGTATGAGAACGCATCATACGCGGGATACTATAATGTAGGACCGGACGATAACTGCTGTTTTGAGACCGGATCTCTTGTTGATCTTTTTACCTCAGAATGGGGAGACGGAATAAAATGGATAAATAAATTCGACGGCGGACCTCATGAAGCGGGATTTTTGAAACTTGACTGTTCAAAATTAAAAAGAGTTTTTGGATGGAGTCCTACATGGGAACTGCCGGAGGCAATGAAAAAAATTGTTGAGTGGAGCAAACTTTACATTGGCGGTGCGGATAAAAAAACTCTTATAGAAAAAATGGACAAGCAGATCGAAGAATTTATAAATGACAGCAGGGAGTTGTACAAATAAAATAACAGTCAAAAAAAATATTGGAGTTTTTTGAAAATTAAAATTTTGAAACCGTAATAAAGATTTCCGGCAGTATAAAAAACTAACGAAAAATAACGGACGTAAAAACGTTGATCGCGTAAATAAAAACAAACACTGTGAAGAATCAGGAGATTTTGAAATATGAAAAAATGGAAGAGTGAATCAGAAGCGCGTGAGCAGATCAAAGAACTTGTAACGGAATACTATAAAGAATTCAAGGCAAAAAAAGAGCCTTTTAAAAAAGGCGACAGAATAAGTTATGCGTCAAGAGTTTTTGACGAAAAAGAAATGTGTTCTCTTACAGATGCTACACTTGATTTTTGGCTTACTACCGGAAGATTTGCGGAGGAGTTTGAAAAAGGTTTCGCAAAATGGATAGGTGTAAAACATGCATATCTTGTAAATAGCGGTTCGTCTGCAAATCTAATTGCGTTTATGGCGCTCACCGCCCCGAAACTTAAAGAAAAGCAGATAAAAAGAGGAGATGAAATAATCACAGTTGCATGCGGGTTCCCTACCACTGTGACTCCAATACTTCAGTATGGTGCAGTCCCGGTATTTGTAGATGTTACAGTACCGCAGTACAATATAGACGTTACAGCACTTGAAAAAGCCCTGAGTAATAAAACAAAGGCGGTCATGATAGCGCATACGCTCGGAAATCCGTTTGATCTTTCCGCGGTCAAAGCATTTTGCGATAAACACGGTCTATGGCTTGTAGAAGATAACTGTGACGCGCTCGGATCTCAATATACTATAAACGGAGAAACAAGGTTTACGGGAACATGGGGAAATATAGGAACTTCGAGTTTTTATCCTCCACACCATATGACTATGGGAGAGGGAGGATGTGTATATACAAACGATCCTACACTTTCCAGATTAATACTTTCTTACCGCGATTGGGGACGTGACTGCATCTGTCCTTCCGGTCACGATAATTTCTGCAAACACCGTTTTGACGGTCAGTACGGAGAACTTCCGAAAGGATATGATCATAAGTACGTTTACAGTCATTTCGGATATAATCTTAAGGTCACTGACATGCAGGCGGCAATAGGATGCGAACAACTAAAAAAATTTCCGTATTTTATTGAACGCCGTCGCCATAATTTTGACAGACTTTATGCAGCGCTTGAGTGTGTACAGGATAAAATTACGCTCCCCGAACCTGCAGAAAACAGCCGTCCGTCATGGTTTGGTTTCCTAATTTCACTTAAACCTACATGCAGGGTTTCAAGGAATGATGTAACGAAGTATATTGAAGACAGGAATATTCAAACGCGTCTTTTATTCAGCGGAAATCTTACAAGACATCCGTGCTTCGATCAGATCAGAGGAACAAACGCATACCGTATAGTCGGATCCCTTGAGAATACGGATTTTATTATGAATAATACTTTTTGGGTAGGTGTATATCCTGGAATGACGGATGAAATGATTGATTACATGGCAGATGTAATTATCGAAGCAATAAATCAGTAAAAATAAAATTAAAAAGAAAGATAGGATTTATCATGAAGCAAAGACTTGCCGATTATGTGGCAGATTTTTTAGTCAGTCACGGAGTTACCGACTGCTTCAGCGTAGTAGGAGGGGGCGCTATGCACCTGAACGATGCGTTTGGGCATAAAGAAGGATTAAAGGTTACTTATAACCACCATGAGCAGGCATGCGCGATAGCCGCGGAAAGTTATGCAAGACTTGAAAACAGAATAGCGACGGTCTGCGTCACGACCGGACCCGGAGGGATAAACGCCCTGACCGGTGTTGCCTGCGGTTGGCTTGATTCAATTCCGATGCTTATAATCAGCGGGCAGGTAAGGTACGATACAACGGCAAGGTATGCAATGCGTTATACTGACGGACTTTTGCTCCGTTCCGTTGGCGATCAGGAATACGATATTGTAAAAGCCGCTACAAACATGACAAAATATGCCGTTATGATAGAAGATCCGAAAGATATAAGATACTGTCTTGAAAAGGCATGGCACCTTGCAACAACCGGAAGACCCGGTCCTTCATGGATAGATATTCCGGTAAATTTCCAGGGAGGATATATTGAAACGGATGAACTTGTCGGATATGACGCGGCAGAGGATGATGCCGTACTTGCACCAAAAGTTGATCTGCAAACGGCGGAGACAGTCATTGACATCATTAAAAATGCAGAGAGACCGGTATTTTATGCAGGATACGGGATACGTCTTTCTGGAGGTTACGGAATATTCCGCAAGGTTACAGAAAAATTAAATATTCCGGTAGTGACATATTGGAACGCCGTTGATCTTATAGAAAATGACTCTCCGCTTTATTGCGGACGAGCAGGAAATATGGGAGACAGAGCGGGTAACTTTGCAATACAGAATGCAGACCTTATTCTGGCGGTGGGTACCCGGATCTCGATAAGACAGGTCGGATACAATTGGAAGACATGGGCAAGAGCGGCGAAAGTCATAATGGTAGACATAGACCGCGCCGAAATGAAAAAACCTACGATACATGTTGATATGCCTATATGGGCGGACGCAAAAGATTTTCTTGAAAAATTGAACGAAGCGGCAGATGAAGAAATTTTCAGATTAATATCAGAAACTTTACCGGAGCAAAATGGTGTATACAATATTGGAGACTCAAAATCGGTATGTAAAACTGAGAACGGTAAAGACATGATAACTAACTGTAACAGTATCCGCCCAGGGGGATTTTGGCTTGAGACCTGTCAGCGATGGAAGAGAGAATATCCTGTAGTACAAGAAAAACATTTTTCTGAAAACGGAAAAACGGCAAATGTATATGCATTTGTAAAAAAACTCAGCGATATTCTTCCCGAAGGCAGTCTTACTGCGGTTTCAAACGGTGCTTGTTGTGTTGTCGGAAGTCAGGCATTTGTTATAAAAAAAGGTAGCCGTCTGGCAAATAACAGTGCGATTGCAACAATGGGATACGGACTGCCTGCAGCAATTGGAACGTGTATTGGCGGAGGCCGTCGTCAGACCGTATGTCTTGAGGGCGACGGGAGTATAATGATGAATTTGCAGGAACTTCAAACCATAATAACAAATAAACTTCCGATAAAAATTTTTCTTATAAATAATAATGGATATCATTCCATAAGAATTACACAGACCAATCTTTTTAAAGAACATAGCAAGATAGGAATAGGACCGGAGTCCGGCGATCTTTCTTTCCCGGATTTTGAAAAAATTGCAAAAGCGTTCGGGTATCCTTATTTTTCTGTCAGAAGCAATGCCGAAAACGAAAAGGTTATAAAAGAAGTGTTAAGTACCGAGGGACCGGTATTCTGTGAAGTATTTACCGATACCGAACAGGTGTGGGAGCCTAAGAGCAGTACAAAGCGACTTCCCGACGGATCGCTTGTAAGTCCTCCTCTTGAAGATCTTGCACCATTCCTTCCAAGAGAAGAACTTGAAAAAAATATGTTTATCCCTATGATAGAAAATTGACATATACGGTAAATAAAAAAGACATTTTACTGTCAGTGGAAAATACGGAAATTGACCGGAGGTAAAGACATGGAAATTGCGGTAGTTACCGGACCTACAGGTGCCGTGGGTACAGCACTTTGTCAAAAACTTATAGATGAAGGATTTACTGTATACGCAGTATGCAGGAAAATGTCAAAAAGAGAGAAAAATATTCCACGGCAAGCAAAAAAAATATACTGTGACTTAAAAGATATTAGGACTTTGCCTGAAAAAATCAAATGCGCTGACGTATTCTATCATCTTGCATGGGAAAACACAGTAGGAGTCGGAAGAAACGATATGTTTTCTCAGACAGAGAATATAAAATATACTCTTGATGCTGTAAAAGCGGCAGCGGCACTCGGTTGCATATGTTTTATAGGAGCAGGCAGCCAGGCCGAATGCGGGCGTCATAATGAACTCCTCAGATCAGATACACCGTGCTTTCCGGAAAATGGGTATGGAATGGCAAAACTTTGTGCGGGTCAAATGAGCAGGGCGATGTGCAGCGAACTGAAGATCCGCCATGTTTGGGCAAGGATACTCAGTGTATACGGTCCTTTTGACGGTGAAAATTCTCTTATCTCGCTTGTTATGAGAAACCAGAAAAGCAACGGAGATACCTCGCTTACGAAAGGTGAACAGATGTGGGACTATATATTTTCTTACGATGCCGCAGATGCGCTTTACCTAATGTTCAAAAAAGGACGTAACGGAGCAGTTTATACGCTTGGAAGCGGGAGAATAAGACCTTTGAAGGAGTATGTACAAGAGATAAAAGAGGTTATGGGCGGAAACGGAAAGTTAAACTTCGGAGAGATACCGTACGGAAAAGACCAGATCATGTATCTCGGTGCAGATATAACGGAGATGAAAAACGAACTCGGCTTTACTCCGGAGTATTCTTTTAAAGACGGAATAAATAAAATTATTGAAATTGAAAAAGAAAACAGGGAATATTACAGTAATAAAGAAAGCGGAATATACGAGAAAGGGAGTAAAAGTTAAAGATGAAAAAAATCAGCGTTTTGGTGCCGACATATAATGAAGAAGAAAATGTCATGCCTCTTTCACAGGCACTTGTTGAACAGTTTAAAGAACTTCCGCAGTATGATTACGAAATTGTTTTCATAGACAACGATTCTAAAGACACAACCCGTGAGAAACTTACGGCGATATGTAAAAAAAATCCGAAGATAAAGGCGATATTCAATGCAAAAAATTTCGGTCAATTCAATTCGCCTTTTTATGGACTGCTTCAGACTACCGGAGATTGCACTATTCTTATGTGTGCGGATTTTCAGGACCCGGTCGAGATGATACCGAAATTTATACAAGAGTGGGAGCAGGGATATAAAATAGTTTCCGGAATAAAAACAACAAGTAAGGAAAATCATTTTATGCGTTTTTTGCGTACTTGTTACTACAAAACAATAAAAAGAATGTCAAGCGTTGAGCAGATAGAGCATTTTACCGGTTTCGGTCTTTACGATAAATCTTTTATAAATGTTTTGCGTGAACTTGATGATCCGATGCCGTTTCTCCGTGGAATAGTTGCAGAGTTTGGTTTCAGGAGAAAAGAAATACCCTATCAGCAGCAAAAACGACGCGCAGGTAAGACGCATAACAATTTCTATACTCTTTATGATGCTGCAATGCTCAGTTTTACCTCATATACAAAAATAGGAATGCGGCTTGCAACTATGCTTGGTTTTCTTATTTCATTTGCAAGCATATTAACAGGTATAATTTATTTTATTTTAAAACTTGTCAAATGGGATGATTTTCAAATGGGTAACGCCCCTATACTTATAGGAGTGTTTATTCTCGGCGGTATACAGATATTTTTTATCGGATTGATGGGAGAATACGTGTTAAACATAAATTCCAGAGTCATCAAAAGACCGCTTGTGGTCGAAGAAACGAGGCTTAATTTTGAGGGATATGAAATATATGAGCCGGAGGCGGAAGATGAAAATAAATGTCCTGAACTGCTGACAAAGGAAGTATTGAACGGAGAAAAAACAGAAACGCAGCCCGCAGAAAAAAATAAGGATGCCGAAAACGATACGCAATACGATTCTGTGGCAAATCCTGGATCAGAAACAGATTCAGATGTAAAGGCGGACCCTGATAAAAAAACGGATAAAGCAAAGGAATCCCAAAACGGCGAAGAAGAATGCTCTTCCCTTTGTCAGGTTTCAGAGAAGTAAAAATGAATAAAGAACCGATAAAACAATTTATTAAATTCGGACTTGTTGGAGTTTCTAATACCCTGATCTCTCAGATAGTGTATATGGCATGTATTGCACTTGGTGCACACTATCTGGTTGCAAGTATAATCGCATTTATACTAAGTGTACTTAATGCATACGTTCTTCAGAATATATTTGTATTTAAGCAGGACGAAAGTCTTGAAAGGCGAAGTTGGTGGCAGGTACTCCTCAAAACTTACGCTGCATATGCATTTACAGGACTTTTGCTTAATAATTTACTGCTTATACTATGGATTGATATAATAAAAATAGAGCGGTTCACGGTTATTCTGACCGATATTATCGTAAAAACCGGGGTAAATATAGAAAACCGAAAGACGGCAGAATATATTGCACCACTTCTGAATATTGCAGTGAATGTTCCTATAAATTTTGTTATAAATAAATTTTGGGCGTACCGTCAAAAGGAGAACACATACATTTTTGATGATCGTGATAATGAAGAAAAAAATAATTGTTCGGACGGAGAAGAAAAGTCGGATATGAAAGAAAAAGACAAAAACGGTACGAACGGAGAGGGAGAAAATTTATGACTCCGGGAGAGATTAACGGAGCGTTGCTCGCATACCTTGGAGACGCGGTAATAGAGCGGCTCGTTCGGAAAAAACTTGTACAAAGCGGCGGGAAATTAGGTCAACTCAACAAAACTGCCGACAGCCTTGTCCGTGCAGGTTACCAAAGCCGCGCAGGAGAAAAAATATTGCATCTTCTTACCGAAGAGGAAACCTGTGCATACAGAAGAGGTAAAAATATTCATACAAATTCCGTTCCAAAAAATGCTACGCAGAATGAATATAAAAAAGCAACGGCTCTTGAAGCATTGTTTGGGTACCTTGAATTAAAAGGCGAAACAGAAAGAATAGAGTTTTTATTTAACAAAGCATTCTTTGACGGTGCAGAGGGCGAAAACGATTCATTGGATACCGATTAATGTATGGAACAAAAAAGATTTCTGACGTCAAAAAATTTAAGTTTCGCATAAACGCGGTGCGGAAAGAAAAAGTTATTATGAAAAAATGTTTGATAGTGGGCTCAGCCCCGACCCGATGTTTTAATGAAAAAGAAAAAAAATCCGGAGTGCTTTACATAGCGGCGGACGGGGGATACGGTCAAATGAAAAAGCAGGGCATAGTTCCCGATATACTGATTGGTGATTTTGATTCTTTGTCCTTATCAGAGGATATTCCAGAAGAGATTGAGGTAATAAGACATCCTGTGGAAAAGGATGATACAGATACCATGCTTGCAGTAAAGACTGCTCTTACAAGAGGGTATCGAGATATTGTTCTTTATGGATGTTTCGGTGGGGAGCGTTTTGATCATAGTATAGCGACATTGCAAACGCTTACCTATACTGCTGAAAAAGGAGCAAAAGCGGTTGCGGTCGGTGACAGCGGAGAAGGGAAAAAGCCGTTTTACGTTACTGCAATAAAAGACTCGGAGATTATCTTTTCAGAGGATTGTGAGGGGACTTTTTCGGTTATGAGCGCCGGAGGTATTTGTATCGGTGTCAGCATAGAAAACGCAAAATATAATTTGAATAATGCCACTGTTACATCAAGTTTTCCGATAGGAGTGTCAAACTCATTTATAAAAGGAAAAAAAGCAAAAATATTTGTGAAAAGCGGTACGCTTTGGGTGTTTTACTGATAAATGGATTTAATAAAACGACACCAGATTACAAAAATATGTAAATTATTTTTATGACATTTTATATAAAGAAAAAAACGGTTTGCAAGACTGTCTTTTGTCGGATAAGTCTTGCAAACCGTCTTTTTAATTTTAATATCGTATATTTGTTTATAAATCAAAAGAATTTTATATATCTTTTGAAAGTTTAATTATTACAGTTTCATTTTCCGGAAGATTAAATGAAACGGCAGAGTCAGACAAAAATGCTCTTCCTTCACCGTAAATGATCTCTGCTTTTTTATATTTGTTTATACAGGTAATTTTTCCGTTGGTTTCTTTGTTTCGGTTATTAATCACATAAAGAAGATCTTCGGTTTTTTCTTTTGGGCTGTATGTAAAACTGTAATTTACACCTTGTATATCGCATCCGTTGGTAAGGCCGCATATGTCAAGCACAATTTTTTTTGCATCAAGACTTGTATTTGCTTTATCATCAGATATTATATCGTCTGAAATAAGTTTTCTTGATGAATATGACAGTCCGAGGTTAACACCGCTGAGAATTGCTTTTCCCTTTCCGTAACTGTTTTTAATTATAGCAGGAGTCATGTCGTCGTATGTGTAAACTATTTCTGCGGTTACATTTTTAAATGTTTCTTTATGCATGTTTCCTGATATAACATAATTTGATTTTTCTCCTTTTCCGTGAATAGTAACACGGTTTTGAAGGCAAATATCATCTTCAGTTACACCGAAAACTTCTTCAAATCCCATACCGGGTACGGCATAAGAAAGTTTATACTGTTTGTCAAATGCACCAAAATACGGGTCTGAAATAAATATTCCGCCGTCTTTAATATATTCTTTTATTTTAACCGCACATTCCTCTGAAACGGCATAAGGGGACGGAAGTATAATAACTTTGTATCTTTCCAGATCTTTACAGAATTCTTCATGTAAAATATCAACAGGAATATTTTCCTCCCAGAACATTTTGTAATAACCGCTTATACTGTCAATAGAAAATTTATTGTTTTCTCTTCCGGTACTACACCAGTTTGCAAGCATTGAACCGACACTCAGTATCAGTGCGACTTGCGCTTTCGGCGGTTCCGTGGTTTCAAATACCTGTTCATTTGCTTTTATTGCTTTGCAAAGTCTGGATGCTTCAAGAGAAAGGGAAGTATCGCCGCCGTTATAATCGGTCATTGAAAAACCTCCGAACTCAAGTCCTATTCGTTCTTTTCTGAATTGCCAGTAAAGAAGACCTTTTGCTCCGTATCTTATCGATTCAATCGCAATTTTGGCAAAAGATTTATTATCGATCCTGCCGTTTTGAGTAAGTCCGGTACCGCGCAGTCCGGCACTGAGTTCCGATTGCCAATATTCTTTGCCGTCTGCAGCACATCTTGTAGCGTTACATCCAAGTCCAAGAATACAGCATTCGTCTGCCGAGTTCGGAAATGCACTGAACCCCCATTTATCAAATACTTTTGCGTTTTTCCAGTCATCAAACGCCATGCCGCCAAGATTGGCACAGGTAACCATACCTCCGCCCCATGCATGTGCCATGACCGGTTTGTTATCACAATTTTTTATTACCGAAGTTCTGAATGCAATTTCTTCAACTATGTTTTCCATTGTGAATTTACGAAAATCTATGGTATCTCCATAAGTGTTCACCCATCTCGGAGGAAAAATTTCGTCAAAAGAACGGTAAAATGTTCCCCATGTATCGTTTAAAGTTTCAATTGTCTTGTATTTTCTTAGCAACCATTTCCGGTATTTTTTTACCGATGCATCGCAGTAGCAGTAAGATCCGTCATACCCTTTTTTTATATTGACCCATTGATGGGGCTCGTTCATCGGTTCGTAAAACTCAACACAACTGTAATTTTTGGTAATCGCTATAACGTTTTCAATAAATCTTTTTTCAAGTACTCTTACTTCTTCATGGTCAAAGCAAAGACCCGGCCATCCGCCTGATGGAGTATTTGCCCTTGCCGCAGGACGGAAAGGTTGGCCGTTTTCGTCAACGTAATAATATTCCGGATATTTTTCTATAGCAAGGCTGGGGCTGCATGAAGGTGAAAAAGAAGTCCTACTTTCATACCGTATTTTTCTGTTATATCAAGAAATTTTGTGATGTATTCCTTGTCAATGACTCCGTCATCCTTTTCTATGGCATTCCATACCAGCCATGCCCTTACGGTATTAAAGCCAAGTTCCTTCATTTTTATTATATCCTTTTCCCATTGGTCCTGCTCCGGGGTTGCTCCTCTTAAATACTGTGTACCGTATGTAAACATATAATTCTCCGCTCTTTATTCTTTACTATTTTGTTACTGTATCAACTATAAAATTATATTCATATTAAAATATAAAACGTATAAATAAAAAAGTTTTGATTAAAAATATAAGACACAAATCCTGTATTTTAATGTTTTACCGTGATTCCACCGCAAAGAAAAATGGGGACAAAGGGGAGTTTACTATCTGAAATTTTGAAACGCATATCTTACGTCTGTCGTATTCAGTAAGTAACTTTGATAGCATTTCGCCTTCAAGCCGCCCTTCTTCGTGCCCGGGGTAAACTGCTATCAAAATTATTGAATCATTATCAAGTATTGTTATTGCGTCCGTTACGGCCTTTTTTGTAGTTGTGCAAAGAGTGGTCAGTGCTTTGTTGTTTCCGCCAGGAAGATAACCGAGATTAAATACTCCTGCGCAGATAGGTTCTTTTATATATTCAAGTAAATTTGAATGCGAGTCGCATATAAATGTAACGTTATCCGGACAGTTTTCTTTTTTCAATGTTTCTTTTGTGTTTTCCAAAGCCTTTTCCTGTATGTCAAAGGCATAAACTTTACCGGAAATTCCCACTGATTTTGAAAGAAATGCCGTATCGTGTCCGTTACCCATTGTAAAATCTGCAACAGTACCGCCTTCTTTTATATGTGCAGATAAAAACCGTTTTTCAAGTTCTAACAGATCGACCATTTTATTTTTCCTTTTTAAATCATCGGATATTTGCTCCGAAAGGGAATATTGCAAGTTTTGCTAATTTAAAATATTGAAGCCCAAAAGGGATACCGATTACCGTTATGCATAATAATGCTCCGAATATTACTTGAATAAAAGCAATTTCAATACCTCCGAATATCATCCAGATAGTATTTACTATAGGGTGTTTTGAAAAATTTGAGTTTACGTTTTTTCCGAACGGTGCCAGAACAAGCCGTGCATATTTAAAACACTGAAGTCCAAAAGGAATACCTATTATTGTACAGCACCAGATGACTCCGAGAAAAAAATATAAAACAGCAGAAATAAGACCTCCGAAAATAATCCAAATAATATTTCCAAGACAACTCATTGTTTATGTATCCTTTCATATGAAATTTTAAATATAATATTTGAGTAGCACTTTATAGGTATGGGGGTTATGTATTTTGTTTTATAAGAATCTTTGCCTGTTCATAAATGTTATTTGCGGAGATACCGTATTGCTCGGCGACTTCAAACGCTTTGCCTGAAGTTCCGAAAGTATCGTTGACACCGACTCTTTTTACCGGAACAGGATAGTTTTCCGCTACAACTTCGCAAACGGCAGAACCAAGACCTCCGATTATGCTGTGTTCTTCAGCGGTTATTATCTTGCCGGTCTTTTTTGCATACTCGGTTATAATTTTGCTGTCGATCGGCTTTATCGTCGGCATGTCAATCACTGCGGCATCAATCCCATCGGCTTTCAGCATCTCTCTTGCCTGAAGAGACATAAATACGGTAATACCTGTTGCAACGATCGTTATATCTTTGCCGTCCGCAAGGACATATCCTTTTCCGATTTCAAACTTGTAATTTTTTCTGTCGTAAAGCACAGGTACGGGTGCTCTTCCGAAACGGAGATATACAGGACCGTTTATTTTCAAAGCTGCTTCAACTGCCGCCTGAGCGGAAACATCATCGGCGGGATTAATAACAGTCATGCCGGGAATGGTGCGCATAAGAGCAATATCTTCATTGCACTGATGGGTGGCTCCGTCCTCACCTACTGTGACTCCGGCATGTGTTGCACCTATCTTTACATTTAAATGCGGATACCCTATCGAATTTCTTACCTGTTCAAATGCCCTTCCTGCGGCAAACATCGCAAAACTGCTTGCAAAAACAAGTTGACCTGTGGTTGCTATACCTGCGGCAATGCTCATCATATTTCCTTCTGCGATCCCGCAGTCAAAAAAGCGATCCGGGTATGCCTTTTTGAAAACACCTGTTTTTGTTGCGGCTGCAAGGTCTGCGTCAAGAACGACAAAATTATATTTTTCGGCAAGGGCGACCAATGCCTTACCGTAAGAATCTCTTGTTGCTGTTTTTTCTTCAGAAAACATATTTTTATTCCTTTCATCGGAAGATTAAAATTAGTTATTTCAAGTCTTTTACTCTGCTTGTATACGAAATATATAAATACTTCCGAATACGTAATGCCGGATCTTGAGTTAAGTAAAAATCAATCTTTTAGTAAACTGATTTAAATTTATATGTGCAAGTTCAAAATCCGGTTTACGGTTTATACGGTTTATACACATGTAAATATTAAGTATTATATAGCGTTATATGCCTCGGTCAGTTCTTTTACCGCTATTTCGTATTGCTCTTTTTTTGGAGCCGCTCCGTGCCATTCACATTTGTTTTCCATGTAGGATACACCTTTTCCTTTTATAGATTTTGCAATTATTACGGTAGGTTTTCCTTTACATGCTTTAGCGGAGGCAAACGCTTTTTCAATATCGTCAAAATTATGTGCATCTATGGTCACTGTGTTCCAGCCAAAAGCCTCAAATTTTTTATCGAACGGTGCAGGTCCGATAACATCTGCAATCGGTCCGTCTATTTGCAATCCGTTGAAATCAAGTATCGCACAGAGGTTGTCAAGTTTATAATGTGCTGCGAACATTGCTGCTTCCCAAACCTGACCTTCTTCGCTTTCGCCGTCTCCGAGAACGGTATATACGCGGTAATCCTTTTGGTTTATTTTGGCGGAAAGTGCCATACCGCATGCGGCGGAGATTCCAAGTCCCAAAGACCCGGATGACATATCTACGCCGGGAATTCCTTTCATATCGGGATGGCCTTGAAGGTAACTTCCGAGTTTACGAAAGGTTTTCAGATCTTCTTTCGGAAAATATCCTCTTTCTGCGAGGGTAGCATAAAGAGCAGGAGATGTGTGGCCCTTTGAAAGTACAAATCGGTCTCTGCTTTCCGCTTTCGGATTTTCCGGATCAATATTTATCTCTTCAAAATACAGATACGCCATAATGTCTGCTATTGAAAGAGAACCGCCGGGATGTCCCGATGCTGCATTGTATACAGCTTCTATAATACCCAAACGAATGTTTGCGGCGGTCTTCATAAGTTTCTTTTTTTGCAGATCTTCCATTTTGGTTTTATTCCTTTCCGCTTTTTCAATTTATTTTACATCAAATATTTTTTATTTCCGTATCTCCTGTATAAGTCGGTACTATCTGAGATATAAGCGCCCTGACGTTTCTCGGTTCTGCAAGAGATGCTTTATAGAGATAATCAAGTTGTTTTAAGAAAACTTCTTCATCCATAGGTATCGGTTTACCTATATATATAAGTTCGCTTTCTGTTTTTTTGAGTCCTTCTTCATCCATCAAAAGTTCTTCGTAGAGTTTTTCACCCGGACGGAGTCCTGTAAATTCTATATTGATATCGACATTGGGTGTAAATCCAGAAAGTTTTATAAGATTTGTCGCAAGATCAAGTATCTTTACCGGTTTTCCCATATCAAGTACAAAAATTTCACCGCCTTTTGCGTAAGCCCCAGCTGAAAGAACAAGTGAAACAGCCTCAGGAATCGTCATAAAATAACGGATAATTTCGGGGTGAGTAACCAATACAGGGCCCCCTTCTGCAATCTGTTTTTTGAAAAGAGGAATAACCGAGCCGTTGGACCCGAGGACATTTCCGAATCTTACTGCAACAAATTCTGTCTTTGACCGGTTGTTATAAGTCTGAATGATCATTTCGCAGATACGCTTTGTGGCACCCATGACATTTGTGGGATTGACCGCTTTATCGGTGGATATCATTACAAAACGCTCTGTGCCATATTTGTCCGCTGCCTGAACGGTTTTCAGGGTACCGAAAACATTGTTTTTAACAGCCTCATTAGGGCTGATCTCCATAAGCGGTACATGTTTATGTGCTGCTGCATGGTAAACAATATTCGGACGGTAAGTTTCGAATATACGGTTTATTCTGTTTGTATTGCGGACTGAAGCAATAAGAACAACAAGGTCAAGGTTCGGGTGTTTACGGCGAAGTTCCTGTTGAATATCGTACGCATTGTTTTCATAGATATCAACAATAATAAGCCTTTTCGGAGAATGAGACGCTATCTGTCGGCAAAGTTCCGAACCTATCGATCCGCCTCCTCCCGTGACCATAACTGTCTTGTCTTTTATATATCCTATTATTTTTTCAATATCGGGTTTTACCGGAGCGCGTCCGAGAAGGTCTTCTATCTCAACATTCCTCATCTTTCCTGCGACCACTTCGCCGTTCACGAGTTGATAGATTCCAGGAATGATTTTAATTGAGCAGGTTGTTTGATTACATATGTCAAGAATAGATTTAAGTTCGTTCTTAGGCAAAGACGGTATTGCGACTATGATCTCGTCTATTTTGTATTTTTCTTTCATTTCCGGAATTTTATCTCGGTTACCCACTATCGGTATACCGCTAAGCGACTTGCCTATCTTTTCCGGGCTGTCGTCAATAATACATACGACGCGCTTTGAGATCCTGTTTGATGAACTTAGTTCTTTTAAAAGAATATTAGCAGCGGCGCCGGCGCCTATTATCATGACACGGGGAGCAGTGTTGTTTTTTC
Source organism: uncultured Clostridia bacterium (assembly GCA_944381115.1). Lineage (GTDB taxonomy): Bacteria > Bacillota > Clostridia > Oscillospirales > CAG-272 > SIG673. The sequence continues at coordinate 63,983 of CALWJV010000013.1, read as the reverse complement.
TGTGTTGCTGTATTTTTCTGAAGATTCTGTACCCGAAACGTGAAGAAACGGTAATACTTAAAAGAATGAAAAAATATATGACGAAATAAGCCGCATTTAAAATAACGGAAATATCACTTTTCGTTACTGCATTGGTAAAAACGGCAATCAAAATCATAAAGACCGTTGATAAAAAGCATGCGGAAGCGGCGGAAAAAAGTTCTGGTATTGAGGCAAACAGCCAAACGCTTCTGTATAATTTAAACAAAGAAAAAAGCAAAACGGTAAAAATAATATTTATAGGCAAGTAGTAAAAAATTTCATTTACCAATGTTTGATCAAGCGGAAATTTAAAATTTTCGCATGTGAACGCCGAAACAAACATTGAAAAAGATACAGCAAATATATCCGACACAAAAAATATGATCTTTCGTTTTTTTGAACGAGACAGCGAAAACCGCATATTTTGTAACTCCTTTAATTTAATGTACATAAAATTAAGCACACTTTAATAATATTATAATATTTAATAATTTCTTTGTCAAGGGAAAACAAAAAATAAAAAGGACAAAGAAAAAACTGCCATTTTTTCGGCAGTTTTTTCTATTTAAGAATATCTTTAAAGCAAAATAATTTACTTATTTTTCTTTTTGATCAAATAAACCAGGGAATTTGATTTACCGGTAATGGTTATGTTTTTTTATAGAAAACAAACCGGCATTCAAACGCGCTTAAAACATATTTATAAGAGATGCGGCACCGATTATGCCTGCGTCATTTCCAAGAGTTGCGGACTTAAGTTCGGCACTGAGTTTTCCTCCGTACATTTCTTTGACGACCGCTTTTTTGAGAGGGGCTATAAGATTTTCCTTTTCATTTGCAATTCCGCCGCCGAATGCCATTACAGAGGGCTGAAATATGTTAAGTATATTTGCCGTTCCGGTTGCGAGATAATTTATGTATTTGTCTACTACTTCTGTCGCAGCGGGATCGCCTTTGCGCATACAATCAAATGCCGTGCGACCATTTACTTTGTCTATATCGCCGCCGACATAATTCCACATTTCAGAAGCGGCACACTCTTTCATTTTTTCTTTTGTCATGCGGATAATGGCAGTGGCTGAACTGTATGCCTCCCAACATCCTTTTCTTCCGCAGGAGCACTGTATACCGTCATGTTCAATTACCATATGTCCGAGTTCGCCGCCTGCAAAATTGGAACCGGAGTATAGTTTACCTTCAATTATTATTCCTCCTCCGACACCTGTGCCAAGGGTTACCATTATAAAATCCTTATGCCCTTTACCTATCCCGGCAACTGCTTCGCCGTATGCTGCCGCGTCTGCATCGTTTGCGATTATAACATTTTTAACGCCTAAAAATGATTTGAGTTTATCGGCAATAGGGTAGTTACGGAAAGGAAGATTGTTTGCATATGCAACGACTCCGATGTCGCGCAGGGCAGTACCCGGAGTGGCTATTCCGACCGATCTGACCTCGGTTAAAGCGATCTTTTCCTCGTCGCAGAGTTTTTTGCAGAGAGACGCGATGTCTTTTACGATCTCGTCTGAGTCCCTAAATGCCTTGGTCTCAACGGATCCTTTTTTGATTATCTCGCTGTTTTCATTTACGATCCCGACTGCAATGTTGGTTCCGCCGAGATCAACGCCAATATTATACATAAGTTTTCCTCCAAATATATAAAAATAAATTAATTACTGTCTTAAATTTTTGACGTCTTTATCAGAGTTCTTTAAGTTTTTGCATGCGGATATCTTTTCCGACAAAGGCAAGGGCAATAAATTCACCGAACAGCCTTGAAACTATCCTGTCGGTGTACTTTGATTGGATCTCCTCGCGTTCGAGGTTGGTGTTTATTATCATTGGCAGTCCTTTGTTCAGCCTTGTGTTTATCAGATTGTAGAAGCAGGAGACGGTAAACTGATTTACTACCTCGGTGCCGAAATCGTCAATTATCATCAGGTCGCAGTTAAAATACCGATCGCTCGAATTTACAACACTTCCGGAAGGAGCGCTTTTTCCGAACTGCTCTGAAGAAAATACCGAGATAAGATTTTGCGAAGTTTCGTAAACGACGTCAAAGCCTTTTTCTATTACTTCCGCCGCAATCGATGTGGAAAGGTGAGTTTTACCGAGTCCCGTTCCTCCCATAAATATCATTGACTGAGAGTTTTTACCAAAGTTTTCCGCAAAATTTTTACATAGTTTCAGATTTTCTTCCATGGTGAGTTTATCGTCACCCTTGTAGTACTTCAGCGAAAAATTTCCGAAATTCTGTTTTGTCAGAAGTGCGCCGAGACCGGAGTTTTCATGTCCTATCCGAATAAGTTCTTTCCGCAGGCACTTGCACATATTCAGCCCGTCGTAACCCGTGTCCTGACAGCACGCACAGGCGTATTTCGGAGAGGTATAGTTTTCGGGGTAGCCAAGTGTTTTAAGCGCTGCCGCTCTTTTTGCAGAAAGCGCTTCGCTCTCCGCTTTTATCTGTTCGATGAGTTTGTCGGTCTCGTCTTTCGGTTTGCCGAGTACTACCGCGTCCACTATCTTTTTTCCTATACCGGAAAAAGCGGCGTCTATCTCTTTTATCGCGGGATCTCTTTTGTAAACTTCCTGCAAGCGTTGTTCTGCTTTTTCTTCTGCATCCGCTTTTCTTCCGTTTATTATGTCTTTTGCTTTTGCAAAACTCTCTTCGCTGAAAGCCATACCGTTTTCCTCCTCCCTTAATTCTTATTTTCGGAAGCCATATTTTTATAACTTCTTTTCATTGCCAGATCAAAAAATTCGTCCACATCAAAACTGCTCTTTGCGGTATTTGAACCGTCTTTTACGTTTTCTTTTTCGTGTTTGAATTCTCTGACCGAGTTTTCTGCGTCGGAAAGCGTTTTTATGCCGTTTTTGTACCAGTTTTCGAGAATCTTGTTGGCATAATCGAAATTAAATGCGTTTTTTTTGTCTACCGTTATATCGTAAGCATATTTTATTATGTCGTCAGAATAGCCGAGATCCTTTATCCAATGCTTAATCGTTGCATTTTCTTTTTTTGTATATGCACGGCCTCCTATTCCCAGCCAGTTGCGGAGTTTTCCTTCAAGACCGTCGTATAGTTCGAGTTCTTTCAAATGTGCGTCAAGATCGTCAATTGTCGTAATGCCCGCATTGACAAGATCGACAGCCGCTTTTTCAATATACCTTACAGTGCAACCAGGTTTTTTTCTTGTATAATACGCCGTAAGCGTAATCAAAAAATCACTGTCTACTCCGAGCCAGTCGCATATTCCAACCATGGTTTCTGTTTCATGCGGCTTAAAAATGTGTCCGACATATTGCTGACATTCGTCTATCATCATTCTGAGTTTTCCGCCGTCTTTATTAAGCAGAAAAGAAATATCTTCCCCGCTGTATTTCGGCATTTCTGACGATACAAGGGCCTTTTTTGAATATTTTACGTCATGATCCGCACACAATGATTTCGTATCTGAATCAAAGGTTTTTTTGTCTTCCAAAATGGAAGTGTTCTGTTTTTTTTCATTTTCTGATGTTTCCGAACTTTTTGCATCCGGAGAAATTTTAAATGAACTATCCTTTTCCGTAATATAGGCGGTGTCGTTCAAAGAATTTGGTTTGGCATCTTTTTGATTTTCCTCTGACGTCTTGACTGCCAGGACTCCGGCTCCTCTCCAAAAGGAAACGGCTTTTTCAGTATCCTGCAATGACAGAGAGGCAGTTTTTGCAATATCGTCATATAAAAGCGTACCCCCATACATCAGAATTGACGAAAGGACTTTGATTTCGGAAACAGTTGCCTCTCCGCTCAGAATTTTATCCAACGCTTTTTGCGGAAAAACAGTTACACTGTTGCCGTAATTTATTTTAATTTTTACTTTCGACATACACTTTATTTTCCTTAAATTACATTGTGATTTTGTATCCGGTATAAGCGATTTTACAAATTATTATTTTTTCGGCAGGGACCGGATACGACTTCAGAACACAGAAGCATCAGCAGATCTGAAATATGGATGTTTTTTACCTTTAGTTTATCGCTGTAAAGATCTTTGCCGGAAAAATTCCAGATTTCGGAAACTGTTTTGCAGACTGACTCGCAGACAGCAAGAACTTTATCCGACATATTGCTTTCAGATGCAAGTATGATTATATTGGGGTGCGTTTCAGCGCAGAGCCGTTCAAGTTTTTCTGTACATGATACATCTTCCAGGCATGCGGCAAGTTTTATTCCTCTGACCGAAAAGACCTGCGTGCTTTTTAATGTCTCTGCAATAGGTGTATTTCCGACTATAACCGCGCTGAATTTATCAAAAAGCTGAAGACAGTCCCCAATAGTTTTATAAAGCGTCGGCACGGAATATCCGTAACTTCTTTGTCCGGTGCAACCGAGCGCCTTCATATCTGCTCTTACCTGAGAAGAAGCAATTTTCATTTCGGCGGCAATTTCTTGAGAACTTGTTCGCTGTTTCCCTTTGCCGTATATATTTATAAGCGCGCGAAAGTAAACCGGAAGCCGCCGCAAAAGTGCAGGTGATAGAGTGGTTTTATCTTTCATTATCGGACAAAAGACCTTTCTTTTAAAGTATCAAGATGTATTGCTGACAAATCAGTCAAAACAGCGTATTGGTGTAATTTTTATAACAATAATACTGGTGTAATGTAACCGGACCTATATTTAAATGTTTTTTAATGTTTCTGTGACATAATTTGAAAATTCTTCGCAGGTGGCTCCCGTATCACGTCCGGTTATGATAAGTTTCTTTTCCGTAAACATGCACTTGTCAAGAGCCTTTTCCAGAGCGTCCGCTTTGTCCTGGTATCCTATGTGAGAGAGAAGCATCACTGTTGCGCGGAGCATGGAACATGGGTCAGCGTATTTTCCTCTGCCTTCGGTTATCATTCTCGGCGCGGATCCGTGAATTGCCTCAAACATAGCGTATTTATGGCCTATATTTGCAGACCCCGCTGTCCCGACACCTCCCTGAAATTCTGCCGCTTCGTCTGTTATTATGTCACCGTATAAATTTGGAAGTATGAATACCTTGAATGCGGTACGGCGCTTTTTGTCTATAAGTTTTGCCGTTGTTATATCTATAAACCAATCGTCGGTTTCTATTTCGGGATATTCTTTGCTTATTCTTTGACAGATATCAAGAAATTTACCGTCCGTGGCCTTAATAATATTTGCTTTGGTTATTATAGAGACTCTGTCTTTTCGGTTCTTTCTTGCGTATTCGTAAGCGGAGCGTGCAATACGCTCTGTTCCTTCCGTGGTGGTTACGCAGAAGTCAACTGAAAGTTGATCCGTTACAGCAACACCCTGAGAACCTACTGCGTAACTTCCTTCGGTGTTTTCACGGAAAAAAGTCCAATCAATACCTTCTTCGGGAACTCTTACAGGGCGTACATTTGCAAAAAGATCCAGGGCTTTTCTCATTGCAACATTTGCGCTTTCAATGTTCGGCCACGGATCTCCTTTTTTCGGAGTAGTCGTAGGGCCTTTGAGAATGACGTTGCATTCTTTGAGTTGCTTCATGACGTCATCAGGTATAGCCTTCATATGCTTGACTCTGTTTTCTATAGTTAGACCGTCTATGATCTTGAATTCTATCTTTCCGGATGCAATTTCATATGCAAGCAGGTATTCAAGAACGGTTTTTGCAGAATCCGTAATAATAGGACCTATGCCGTCTCCGCCGCATATTCCTATTGTTATTTTATCAAGTTTTGTAAAATCCGTATCCTTTTTGTCTGCGTTTATCCTTTCGTTTCTTTCAAGTTGGGAACGGAGGACCGCTTCAAATTTTTCCTTTGCCGCTCTTATTTCTTCTTCGTAGTTTCCAATCATTTTTTGCCTTCCTTTATGTAATTTATATATTTTTAATTTCTTCTGTTAAGGCGTATACGCCGGGATCCGATATCTTTTTTATTATACGGCACTGGCATTCAAAGATGTATCCCCGACGTTGCCTTCAATGTACTCATAGTATGCTTGTGCGGCTATCATGGCACCATTGTCTCCGCAGAGCGATAAGGGAGGGATACATAGTTTTACATTCATTTTTTTACATAATTCGCTTAAAGATTTTCGTAAATGCGAATTTGCCGAAACCCCGCCGGCAACCGCAAAAGTCGTATATCCGGTCTTTTTCAATGCCATTTCTGTTTTTTTACAGATTGAAGCAGTGAAGACTTTTGTAAACGCTGCAGCAATATCTTCTTTTTTGTAACTTTGTTTTTTTTGTTCCATTGAATTTAAAGTATTCAGTATGGCGGTCTTTACACCGCTGAATGAAAAATCAAGCGTATCGTCGGAAATTGCCGCGCTCGGCAGTTTAAAAATTGAAGGATCGCCGGCAAAAGCAAGTTTGTCCATTTCAGCGCCGCAAGGGTAGGTAAGTCCCATAACCCTTCCGACTTTGTCAAATGCTTCGCCTGCCGCATCGTCTCTTGTCCGTCCTATCGTCCGGAAATCGGTATAACTTTTTACATCCATTATAGATGTATGTCCTCCTGAAACCACCAATGCAAGAAACGGCGGTTTAAGTTCAGGGTAATTGAAATAGTTGGCGGCAATATGGCCTTTTATATGGTTTACCGGTACTATCGGTTTGCCTGCTGAATAGGCAAGAGATTTTGCAAAACTGACCCCCACGAGGAGTGCACCGATAAGTCCGGGGTTTGATGTAACACCGATTATATCTATGTCAGATACCGTTTTGCCGGCGTTTTCAAGTGCGTCCGAAACCACCGTGCAAATAGCCTCAGAATGGGCTCTGCCGGCAATTTCCGGTACCACTCCTCCGTATAGTCGGTGTATGGCTATCTGAGATGCCACGGAATTTGAAAGTATCTTTTTTTCTCCGTTATTTGTGATCTCCACCACAGACGCAGCTGTTTCATCACAGGAACTTTCTATACCGAGTATAAGCATTTTGTTTTTCTCCGTTGTTTTTATTCTCTTATCATCAATACAGCATCCTCTTCGGGATTTTTATAATATTTTTTCCTTACGCCGATTTCTCTGAATCCGTACTTCTTATAAAGTTTTTCTGCTACGGTATTTTTTGCCCGTACTTCAAGAAAAATTGCCGTACCCGTTTCTGTATCTGATATTATTTTATCCATCAACATCTTTGACAGACCTTTTCCTCGGCGATTGGGCGTTATAGCAATGTTGTGAAGTTCGTTTTCACCAATAACACGTCTGTCTGTTATCGAAAATCCGATGATCTCCGATCTGTCAAAAAGTAAAGTAAAGTCAATTCCCGGTGCGATCGAAGAAAAAAACATTCCTTCTGTCCATGGATCCGGAAAGCAGAGATTTTCAATTTTTAAAACTTCTTTTATGTTATCTTCGGATGCATTTTTCAAAGTGTATTCATTCATCAATAACTCCTGATTAAATATAACGAAAGAGTATATCTCATATTTTTATTCCCGTCTGTGTTTTATGTCACAAAAACGGGTTTTGTCTGGAAAGTACATTTACAGAAGAAGTTTTCCTTTTTATAAAGAAAACATTGCTTTGATACATTCGGTAATTTCGTCGAGGCAACGTCTGTATTCTTCCTGACCAAGCATGTACGGGTCGGATATATTTTTGCTCATTACCATGATTTTTTCTGCATATACGGGAAATGCGTACAGTAAACTCATCATGTGGCGTTCGCTCATAGCCACTGCTTTGTCGCAGTTTTTAAGAATTTCTTCGGTTATAAGACGCGAACGGTGGTTTTTATAGTCATTATTTTCAGTGCTTTCTATACCTGCGTTTTCAAGTGCTTTTACCGCATCTTCCGAAATAGGGGCTCCGTTGAATGCGGATATTCCGGCAGATGTTGCATAATATTTACCTTTTCCGAGGTGGTTGAGTACCGCAGCCGCCATGGGACTACGGCAGGTATTTCCGGTGCATATAAAACATATACGGATCGGGTTTTCACCGTTTTCGGTCGGGCAAGGTTTATTTAAAATTTCGCTGAAATCATATTTTTCAGTAACTGCTGATTTTTCCATTTTTGTTTTCTCCAAAGGGTACAGAACAAATTCCGAAAGCACAATTTATTAAAATAAAGAAGGTAAGACACCGATTTTACAACAATGCATGTTGTAAACTTCGGATTTTGTTCGGTTTAAGTCAAAATTATCATTCTATAATATCTTTAAGTGCGTCTCCTATCGGAACGCATATCCTGTTAGAACTGTCATAGATATAACGTGTTCCGTCTGAAGTTTTTATAAAGTGGATGTAATAATAAAGGTACGGATAATCCGGACTCGTAAAATAAATGTATTTTACATTACTGTCATTAGTATCCTGAGGATAATCGCAGTAGATCGATTTGTCTGAAAGAAGTTCAAGAAGTATGTTTACATCTTCGCTGTCAATAAATCCCACAGGATAAACGGCAATTTCTACATCACAGATTATGGCGGAATTTACTTTCATTTCTGAAAGAGTCGGTAGAGGATAATCTTTGTTGTAATAAATTTCATAAATTTTTTCTTCTGCCGTTGTTATCATTTTTTCAGTTGAAATATCTTGTATTTCGTAAAATTTTGTGTCATTATAGGTTGCAAAAACATCTTTTTTTATTATCGTTACCGGTTGATAGCAAAACGGAGCCATAAAATATGTTATGCCGCTTCTGCGGTCGTAAAAACCTCCGTTTTCGGTAAGCGAAAGTTTACGGACTCCGAGCAACGCATTTATTATTAATGTCATTATTAAAATAAGAGCCAAAATTCCGCAAATTATCCCGATAATCATCCACGGGATTTTCTTTTTCGGTCTGTCTTCACGGAAGGGGTTTTTGTGTACGGTATTTTTGTATTTTTTAGCCATTTTAATTTCTGCTTTCGGTTTTTTTAATTGATGGACTCCAAAAAATTTTATAACGGTCTTGATTTAAAATATTTTAAAAATCCTTATAATGTCCGTCTGGGTAATAATACATTGATTGCTTATTTTGCGGTCCCGTATATCAGTAACCGCGGCGTCCGGTGAGGCTGTCGTCATCATTTATCCAATCTGAAACATTTATTACTGTAAAATCATCTTTTGTATTTCTTATAACGACCTTTTCGATTCCGGCATTTATTATCATCCTTTTACACATTGAGCAACTATTTGTTCCCGGCACAAGTTCACCGGTTTTTGAATCAAGGCATGCCATGTAAAGGGTAGACCCGAGCATCTGTTCTCTCGGTGCCGCAATAATTGCATTTGCTTCTGAGTGAACTGAACGGCAAAGTTCGTACCTTTCTCCTCTCGGAATATTTAGTTCGTCCCTTATGCAGGTACCGAGATCGCTGCAGTTTTTTCGGCCTCTTGGTGCACCGTTATATCCTGTAGAAACTATGGAATCATTTTTTACTATTATAGCGCCGAATGATTTGCGTAAGCAGGTGCTTCTTGTCGCAACTGTTTGAGCAATATCAAGATAATAATTTTCCTTTGATACTCTGTTCATAAGTTAAAGTTCCTTTACGAATTTTTTAAGATATGTTTTGAATTCTTGACCAAATTCGGGATTTATGACCGCCTGTTCAACGTTTGCTTTCAGAAACCCGAGTTTTGATCCCATATCGTAGCGTTTTCCTTCAAAATCCAGGGCCATCATGGTGTTATTTTTTGCAAGTATCTTCATGGCGTCTGTAAGTTGGATCTCTCCGCCTGCACCCGGCTTGGTCTCTTTGAGTATACCGAAAATTTCAGGAGGAAGAATTACTCTTCCGAGAATTGCAAAATTTGTGATTATTTCTTCCTTTTTCGGTTTTTCTATCATGTCCAAAACCGTGTATATACCGTCTTTGTCAGTTTTTGCGGCATCAAGCGTGCAGTATTTCATTATTAGTTCATCGCTTACCTCTTTAACTCCTAAAACTCCCAGACCGGTTTTTTCGTAAATATCGGCAAGTTGACGGACTACAGGTGTTTTTGAAAAAATTATATCGTCCCCGTAAAGAACCGCAAAAGGTTGTCCCCCAACAAATGCTTCCGCTCTTGCTACTGCGTGCCCGAGTCCTTTTGTCTCAAGTTGACGCATAAATGTTATGTTGACTCCTTCGCATATTTGACGGAGTTTATTCACAAGATCTTTTTTCCCAGCGGCAATAAGTCTGCTTTCATATTCAGGGGAATAATCAAAGTAATTTTCAATAGTTTCCTTGTTTCTTCCGGTAATTATTAGTATATCGGTAATCCCGCTGTTTTTGGCTTCCTCAACAAGATAGGAGATAGCCGGTCTGTCTACAATCGGAAGCATTTCCTTGGGTATTGTACGGGCTATCGGTAACATTCTTGTTCCCAATCCTGCGGCAGGAATGACTGCTTTGGTTATTTTTTTCATATTAATTTCCTTGTTACTGAGTTGTTTTAAATTTATATCAGAAGCAGTTTTTTACTTATGAACATTAAAAAATTTTTGTCAAAAGCATTGATTTTAATTAACAAAAAAGCAAATTAGTGTTTATTTTATCAAACTCTTTTTGTAACACTGCTTAAATAATCATGTACTTTGGATAGATACAGATTTCGGAGAATAGCGTCTTTTCCGTACGCCTCTTCTGCATCTTTTCTGCTCGGATATGGTAAAGAATCCGATTTCATGGAGGCGACGATCCTGTCAAGTTCCGCTTTGTACTCAGAATTCGACACACGTATCTTTTCATTTTTAGCAATTCTGTATAAGATCATTTCTTCCTTTACGTATCCCTCTGCGTATTCCTGTTTCTTTTGTTCGTATTGTTCGGCTGTTGCCATTCCGTACGATGCAAGAAATTCCTCACGGGTCAATGTACTGTTTTGCTGTTTTTCAGAATTGTAACTTGTCTCGTATAAATTGTCGAAATCTTCACGGAAAGTGTCAATGTGCTTTTGGGGGTACTTGTTGACAGTGGTCTCTTTTACAATGTTTGCCCAGATCATGTCAAGTTCAATTTCCTCTCTGAGAAGTTTCTCATACTGTTCTACGGTTTTACAATCTGATCTGTTCATTGAAGCAATAAGCGCATCGTTATATTCAGGATATATGGTTTTTGTGACCTTTACCACGGTTATTTTAAAGAGCAGTGTTTTTCCTCTTAATTCTTCTATGCTGTAATCGTCTTTATATGTGATTTGTGCAGTTGTCTCCGTTCCTTCGGCAACACTTATACCTATCAGTGCATTTTGTATCTCAGGAAAAAATGAAGATCCGTTTTCAGTCACATGGTTTCCGACGTCGGTTACTTCATAGTCATCAAGTTTACTTCCGGAATACGGCGTTGCTTCCGGCACTCCGTCTGTAATAAAATACCCCATCGCGTCTATGGTTACATTGTTTCCTTCGGCAATCACACCTTCTTTTAGTTCTTCAAATGTTGCTTTTGAAAATAAAAATTCTTTTTTATATTTTTCAAAAGACTTATTTACCTCTTCGTTGCTGAGAGTCATATTTTTATAATCAGGAAGGGTAAGGTAACTGTTAAAAAATATACTGTCGTATTTTGTATCAACAAAGTACCAATTAAGAAATATGCCCAGACCCACCGAAATTATAATTGCCGCCAAGAGTATCGCGGATATTATTATAATACGTTTTTTATATTTGTCTATTTGTATAGGCTCTCTTTTCTTTTTTATCTTTGTATATTTTTTCTTCTGCGGAGGGTTCATAAGTTTTGCCATTTTGTTCTACCTCATTAAAGTATTTTCGAAGGCGGTCTGATTTACTTGTTTTGTTGTTAAATTATCTTATACCCGCGTCTTTAATATTTGCATCGCATACCTGCTGTCATTTTATCTTGTACTTACGCGGTTTTGGTTACATATTTTAATATTTGTTTACGGACCTGTATATCCATTATGCTGGTAGTTATCTGTTCTCTGCCGTATTTCTCTATAAGGGAATCTATGGTATATCCTATACCGTAAGAGAGCAGAAGTTGTTTTTGTGCCGCCTCATAAAGAGCGCCGGATGTTTGAAGGCCTTCCGCTTTTATCAGAGAAAAGAGAATAAGATCGTTTTTAACGTTTTGATCAGCATATTCACGGGCAATTTTGTAAAATTCGTCCATTGTTATACCTTGATAAAGTCCCAGCGAAGGAAAATTCTGTCCTTCGGTCACCACATACTCTTCAAGTGTTTTGTTATTGCTTTTTGCATAATCTTTAAAAACATCTATAAACCCGTTGTAGTATTCGTTGTATTCATTTTCAGGCCTGTTTTTCAGAACGGAATTTTCATACATGCTATTCCAGAATTCCGAATAAATGATTTCCTGTTCGAACATTTCACGCATGACATCGGTATTAACGTATGAAGTATAGCGGTAGCAGAGGTCGTTTGTGAGTTCCGGAGGTTCTTGGTGCATTATAAGTTTAAATTTGAATGTTGCCTCTTTGCCTGCGTATTCTTCGATATTTGAATAATCTTCGGGGAACGTAAATGTTATTTCTTTTTCGGAATTTAAAGTCATACCGAGGACTGCATTTTCAAAATTTTCTATTGCGGATCCCGTTCCGATTGTAAATTCGTAAATATTTTTATTTTCTTCTGTCTCTTCAGACCCTTCGGCTTCTCCCTCGGAATCTTCCGGTGCGGGGTATACTGTCTTTCCGTCAACGACTATGTTTGAAAATTCTATTTTTATGTTGTCCCATTCCTTTGTTTCTCTTCCTGATGTGACATCTACGTAAAGATGCTGTTCGTCAAAAAGGGATGCAAGTATCAGATTGATCTCTCTGTCTATAAATGACTGACTGATTGAAAAATTTTTGTAATCTGCAAGTTGCAGATACTCGCCGAGATCTTCATAAGGATACGGATTATATACAAAAGGATCACCGGTATTGTCATTTTTATCTTCGTCTCTACAGGCAGCAAATGACAGAAGCATTGCGGGAATTAGTAAAATCGAAACGATCTTTGCAATAAATTTCATAATTATCTCCTTCCATATTCTTTCTTTAAGGAAATTAATTTTGTGCATGGTTTTGAAATTTTTTGTTACTTTTTAAATCACTTTTTATTCCAATAAAATGCGGTAGGCATTGCGGATTATTTTGCCAAAAAGCGGCGTTGTTTTATTTTAACGTTAAAGTCTGAAACAGTGAATTTTCAAATCGCTCTTGTTTATAGTATATTTAATAACAAATCATCCTTTGTAAATTCCAAACCTTATTATTCCGTAGGTAAGCACCATCAAGAAAAGGACTGTTGCAATTATTTCCCATATAAGTGAAGCGCCCATTAAAATTGCTATTCCGCCGAGAATGGTTGCTCCCATATATATAAATATAACGGCATTTCTGTGTCCGTAACGTTGGCTCAATCTGTGATGAATGTGATTTTTGTCGCCGATAAAAATATTACTTTTATTTGCAATGCGGCGTATGACCGCAAAAACAGCATCGAAAAGAGGTATGCCGAATATCACTATTGCGGATAATGACGGAATAGACATTTTAGGTTCAAAAATTGACTGGCAAGAAAGAGTCGCAAGAACAAACCCGCAAAGCATCGCTCCACTGTCTCCTATAAAAATTTTTGCCCTGTAAGCATTGTGCGGTAAAAAGCCTAAACACGCACAGGCAAAAATAAGGGCACATGCTGTGATCTCAGGTTTTCCGTCAAAAAATGAAAGAAGTCCGATCGTGACTCCTCCGATTATCGAAAGTCCGCAACAAAGACCGTCAAGACCGTCTATAAGGTTAAAAATGTTGGTCACTGTCATGACCCATATGATTGTCAAGGGATATGCTGCCCAGCCAAATGAAATTTCAACATTAAATAATATAAATTTTTCTACGGTTATATCAAAAAGACAGAGTACTGCACCGGCAATAGCCTGCCCGAGCAGTTTGAATTTCGGACTTATAGAGATTTTATCGTCGGCAAGACCTACCGCAAGTATTATCAGACCGCATACGGCGTACGGAGCAAGGAGATTCCAGAGCCCGGCGCAACACATCCCGATCATAAAAGCAATGTAGACCGCAACCCCTCCGGCTCTTGGTACTGTTTCTTCGTGCATTCTCCGGTCGTCTTTCGGAACATCCATGAACCCGAGTATCGGGGATAGTTTTCTTACTCCAAAGGTAAGAAAAAAGGCGGAAATAACTGTGATTACCGAGGCTGTGATTACTTTTATTTCAAGTTCCAAAACCTGTCACTCCTTTCTGAAAAACTTAACTTTTAACTACAAATCCGAGTTTTTTGTGGACTTTGGAAACGGTTCTTTCGGCTATGCGTGATGCCGAAAAAGCACCGTTTTTCATAATGTCCTCAAGATATGCCTTGTCTTTCATAAGGGTGTCAAATTTTGTTTTTAGGGGAGAAAGGGAATCGGCGACCGTTTCGCCTACCGCCAGTTTGAAATCTCCGTAGCCTCTGCCGTCAAATTCTTTTTCGATCTCTCCGTATGTTTTTCCTGTAAAGCAGGAATAGATGTTCATAAGATTATTGATTCCGTCCTTGCCGTCGGCATACCTTATAGTGGTATCAGAATCTGTTACTGCTCTTTTAAATTTCCTTATTATGTCGTCTTTTGAGTCCAGTATTCCGATTGACGCATTCGGATTTGCATCTGATTTGCTCATTTTTTTTGTCGGGTCGGCAAGAGACATTATGCGCATACCGGTCTTGGGTATATACCCTTCCGGAATAGTAAAAGTATCACTGAATATGCTGTTGAATCTTATTGCAATATCACGTGCGAGTTCAAGATGTTGCTTCTGATCGGAACCAACGGGGACAAGATCGGTCTTATAAAGCAGAATATCTGCCGCCATAAGTACGGGATAGGTGAAAAGACCGGAATTTATATTGTCGGCATTTGAACGGCTCTTATCCTTGAACTGTGTCATTCTGCTCAATTCACCAAACATGGTAAAACAGCCGAGATCCCATGCAAGGACTGCATGTTGCGGTACATGGCTTTGTACAAAAAGGGTGTTTTTTTCCGGGTCAAGACCTGCCGCTATGTATATTGCAAGGGTTTCGTATGTTCGTCTGCGAAGATCTGCCGGGACTTGTCTTACTGTTATTGCGTGCATATCCACAACGCAGTATATACAGTTATATTCATTTTGTAGCGTTGTCCAATTTTTGATAGCGCCGAGATAGTTTCCTATCGTTAAATTTCCGCTTGGTTGAACTCCCGAAAATATTGTTTTTTTCGGAACTGTAATGTTATTATCCACTTTTAAACTGCCTTTCATTTTTATAAGATTGTCTCTGACGGGAATCAAAGCATCGCAAAAGAATGTCTTTATGCGGTTTTATTGTTTTTACATTTGTGTTCAGTATTTTATTTTGCGCCTGTATTTTTAAGCAATTCCCCGAGGATCTGTATTCCCTTTACTATCTGCTCGTCTGACGGAGTGGAATAATTGAGTCGGAATGAATCAGACGGTGCTTCTGTATCGCAATTAAATGCCGTCCCCGGAACAACGGCAACTTTATTTTTTAAAGCTTGCGAAACGAATTCTGTAAGGTCGATACCGTTCGGAAGTGTACACCAAAGGAAAAGACCGCCGTTGGGACGGGTATATTTTACGCTCTTCGGAAAACACTTGTCCATTTCTTCAAGCATAAGAGTACTTTTTTTCTTGTAAAGAGCGCGTATCTTGTCAAGGTGTGGAAGATATTGGTCGCTGGTAACAAAACTTTGGCATATCATTTGGCATAGAATGTTGGTATGAACATCTTCGACCTGCTTTGCGACCACGATTTTGGACATTACATCCTTCGGAGCAACGAGAAATCCTATTCTCATTCCGGAGGAAAGGACTTTTGAATATGAGCCGCTGTAAATAACCAATCCGTCACTGTCCATACTCTTTATCGTTGGAACATCTGTACCGCTGAAGCGAAGTTCGCCGTACGGATTGTCTTCAAGGATCAGAACACCGTATTTTTTTGCAAGAGCGTATATTTTTTCTCTTTTTTCTTTAGAAGTAGTTATACCCATTGGATTATGGAATGTAGGTATAACATAAATGAGTTTAGCATTTTTGTTGTTTTTAAGTGCCTGTTCGAGAGACCGGATATTCATTCCGTCGTTTTCCATATCGACACCGACCACTTTCGCGCCGTTTGATCGAAATGCATTTAATGCACCGATAAAACTCGGATTTTCGGCAATTATGACATCTCCTTCGTTGCACATGACTTTGCATGCGAGTTCAATACCCTGCTGACCGCCTGAGGTTATTATCGTTTCATCAAAATCTTTGCCTATACCGAAAGCAGAAGAAAGTCTTTCTTTTACGGCGTTTCGCAGAGATGGATATCCTTCGGTAATATTATACTGAAGCGCCGTTACTGTATTGTTATGCAGAATATCGGCACAACTTTTTTCTATAAACTCCGAAGGAAAAGATTCGGCTGCCGGATTACCTGCAGCAAAAGCAATTATCTGCGGATCGGAAAGACTTTTAAAAATCTCTCTTATAGCCGACGGTTTCAGATTTTTAAGCTTATAGGAAATACGGTACTCCATAATTTGTCTCCTCATTTTAAAATTATATAAATAGTACGTATTATATTATAGTAAACACTTAAACATATGTCAAGGCATTATATTAAAATTTTAAATGAACAAGAAAGGTTTAAAAATATAAACAGACGGTAAATCTCACCTCTTAAATATTTTTGTCCGTATACCGGAAAAAGTCAGGGTTACTGTGACAGGGTTTTAAAAACTCCGTTTGGCTGCACCCACTTTCCCAAAAAATCATGTTTTTTATCAAGAGAGCGGTCATAAATGAATGGGTGTCAAAATATAAATAAAAATTTTGCATATTGAAAAATGCTTATTACCGATCAACAAGCAAATCCGGATAATTTTTTGGCGAGCGTAAAATAAATTATCAATTTATAAAAATTAAAAATTTAAGATCAGCCATTTATGATCCAATATTAACAAAATATTTATATATTATCAAGAGTAATGCATGATTTTTACTTGAAAAAACATTATATATGTGTTATAATAATTGTGTATAACTGCGGACATTGATTTATTTATGAGTTAAATATCATATTCCGGGACGCAATTTGTTATAATATTAGAGTTGACGTAAAAATTGAATATTTTTGAAGGGAGAAAAATATGTTCGATGAATTCGGAAAGGAAGATGATTCCTGGAGACCCGAAATACCGAAATACAGGAAGGTGCTAAAAAAAGCATTTTCGGTCTTTTTTGTTTGTTTTGTGTTCGGTCTTATAGCGCTTATGCTGGTGAGACTTATATCATCGAAGCCGCCGGCATCTATGAAAAAAATGCTATTCAATGAGATAACTGAAAACGGGTATAAAACATACGGGGAGGATTTTGAAGTTCAGCATATATTTGCCTCTGAAAGTTTTAACAATGACAACAGAGCCGAGGACAGTATGTTTTCGGTAAGCACCATAACCTATGCGCCTCAGATAAAACAGCTTCAGGTTACTGTAAGATATAATAACAGAGTGTTGAAATACCTTGAAAAAGATTATCCGGACGCATCTGAAAAAACGGATGAATATTATGTTTTTGCACTTGCGGATAACTTCGGAGCAAAATATACCTCATATACGTATACAAAAGCATCTAAAACGGGGTATACATACCGCCATCTCATATTTGAAAATGTCAGTATTACCGATGTTAGCGAGATAAAACTTCATGTGTATTATTCCGGTGAGACGAATAAAGAAGTCCCCCGTCATACCATTACAGTTTTTAGATATGATTTTGCGGTTGGTAATTATGATTATGGGGAACCGCCGGATAAAAAGCCGGAATTTTTCAAATACGCTCCATGAGGCAGATACAGATGCTTTTAAAGATATTTTGTCTGCGCTGAAGGAATGCTCCCGGATCAAATAAAATTATACAACAAGTCACCCGCAGGTGGCGAAAGGAACATGATATGATTTTAAATTCAAAAGAGACGACAGTTGCATACCGTTGTCCGAAATGCGGAAAAATGGTTTGCGGGATGGTTGGAATATTCTCCCTTTCCGGAGACCTTATAAAACTTAAATGCGACTGCGGCGGCAGCGAAATGAATATGGTTAAGACACCGGATAAAAAGGTGAGAATAACAGTGCCTTGTCTTGTCTGCGGGAACACACACAGTTTTGTTTTAAGTTCACAAACATTTTTTGACTCGCAGATATTCAGTTACGCTTGTCCTTATTCCGGAATTGACCTTTGTATTATAGGTGATGAAAAATCGGTTGCAGGTGCGATCAACGATGCCGATGAAGCATTGATAAAGATACTTAAAGACGCCGGAGTTGAAAACGTTGATTCGTTTATTTCCGCTAAAGAAGCGGACGACGAAGCAGAAAAAGAAAAGACAGCAGATCCTGAGATGCAGTCGTTGGTTCATTTCCTTCTTTGTGAACTTGAGGATGAAGGTAATATATCTTGCAAATGCGGAAAGCACGGAAGATATGAATTTAAATTTGTCGGGGAAAGATTTGATACGGTGCTCGTTTACTGTACACAGTGCTCGGCATCTGTCAGCATACCTTTACCGGACGCAATAGCCGCCAACGCCTTTTTGCATACGGAAAGTCTGAAATTGCAGTAAAATTTGTTTTTTTAATACAGTATAAAAACGGGTTTAAAAAGTTTTGTATTGCATTTTGGTCAGATTTACACAAATATATTATTTTTTCAGAAAAATTTTATTGTTTTACGGTCATCTTTATTGCCTGAATTTTTACAGAAAACGTATATAAAAAAGAGCGGTCAAAAGACCGCTCTTTTTTTCTGTTTTCCGGAGCATTCCGGATTATATATTTTAAGTTTTTATATTTGTTTAATGAATTTCAAATACCGTTTTCAGTATAGCGTGATTTTTGCGTATACGGAAATTCATGTTTGATCAGCAATTTTTATAAAGAATTTTTGAGAATCAAGGGGTGCGCCAAGAGTTTCTACTGCACGGTACTTCCCGTCCGGGCAGAGTTTACGTGCTTTGACGTTATCAGACAGCATGATCTTCATCATTTTGATTATTTCTTCCTCTATTTCTTTGTCAAGAACAGGGATCGCTATCTCAACACGTTTATCTGTATTGCGCGTCATTAAGTCAGCGCTGGAGATAAATGTTACACGGTCATCTCCTCTGCCGAAAGAATATACCCTGGAGTGTTCAAGAAACCGTCCGACTATACTTATTACACGTATATTTTCGGTTTTACCGGAAACACCGGGAAGAATACAGCATATACCTCGCACTATCAGTTCTATTTTAACTCCTGCCTGACTTGCCTCTTTAAGTTTGTCTATTATCTCTTTGTCAGTGAGGCTGTTCATTTTTGCCAACATATAACCGGAACCGCCGGTTTTTGCCTTTTCTATTTCTCTGTCTATATAGCGGATAAGACCGAGTTTAAGCGTTTTAGGAGCGACCAAAAGCCTCTGATATTCAAAATCCGTATTACATATTGCAATATTTCTGAAGAATGCCACAGCATCTTCTCCTATCTGTTTATCAGAAGTGATTATATTTAGATCTGTATATAATTTACTTGTTGATTCATTATAATTTCCTGTTCCGAGGTGAGTTATATAACGTATTTCCTCACCGTCCTTAAGAACAATAGAGATTATTTTGGAGTGCACCTTGTAATTTTCCATTCCGTATATTATGGTACATCCTGCTTCGCGCAGTTTGTCTGCAAAATACAGGTTGTTTTCTTCATCAAACCGAGCGCATAGTTCTATAACTACCGTGACCTGCTTTCCGTTTTCGCTTGCACGGCAAAGAAGGTCGGCAATACGCGAGTGATTTGCAAGGCGGTAAATGGTTATCTTAATTGAACTTACTCTCGGATCTTCAGAACACTCCTCAAGCATGTTAACAACTGGAGCCATACTGTCATAGGGGTAAGAAAAAAAGACATCCTTGCGGAAAAATGTATCTATAAGGGAAGTAGACTGTGAAAGAATTTCGGGATAGGCACCTTTGAACGGTGGGTATTTAAGTTTTTGGCTTACATCTTTTGAAAGCCACTTTTCTATTGAATACATAAATTTATAATCAAAGAATCGTTCGTCCACAAAGCAGAATCTCGGATGGATCCTGACGAGTTTCAGGACAAAGTCTTTCATTTTGGAATTTCTGTCGACTTCCAATCTTACAATGTTGAGTCTTGCACGCGATTCAACTTTTTTTCTCATTATTTCCGTAAAGTCTCTTTCAATGTCAGAGTCATCAATATATGTGTCAAAGTCGGCGTTTCGTGTGACTCTGATCATTATTTTATCCTTTTCGGAGTACCCTGAAAAGGCGATGTATCCGAATTCGCGCATCATTTCCTCGAGTGGAAGCAGATGAATTTTGTTGCCGCCTCCAAGACGGTACATTCTGTCAAGAGATGTATTGAATGAAATAACGCCTATCATTCTTCTGCCGTTGCGCTCAAGGTCATAAATCATATAATTTTGCATATTTTCAAATTGCATAAGGGGATGCTTTGCATCAAGGACCATGAGAGAAAGAAGCGGAAGAATACGTGTGCGGAATATTGTAAGTCCTTCCTCGCGCTGACGGGGGGTAAGATCTTCACCCCGCATTATTCGTATACCGTTTTGAGAAAGTTCACGGCGAAGGGATGAATACCGTATGGCACGTTCTGAATAAAGCCGGTTTACGACCGAACAAATACCTTCCATTTGCTTTACAGCGGTAAGATTGGTTTTGTTGTCTGTTTCATCAGGAGAGGCGATGCTTTCATTAAACAGACTGCCGACACGTACCATGAAAAACTCATCAAGGTTAGAGCCGAAAATTGACAGAAATTTACAACGCTCAAGCAGGGGATTGGTGAGGTCCTGTGACTGGTCAAGCACGCGTTTGTTGAACAAAAGCCAACTGTATTCGCGGTTTATATAAATATCTTTTATAAATTTGTGTCTGTACTTGCTTGTATCTTGTCCTTTCACTTTTTTCCTCCTTCGGTGGATTTCTGCTTTTTGAGATTTATTGCAATGAACTTATTTTATTCAGATACGTCATTTGTTTTAGGTTGTTCTTTTACCTGGTCGTCTTTGTTTTTTTGAATTAATTTTTCAGTCATTGAGATTTCTTCAGTAATCTGCTCTGTTTCCGTACCGATTGCTGTTTTGCCGGACTTTTCCGCGGATTTTTCAATGTCTGAACTTTTAGTTAAAACTTCCTTAACTTTGCTTTTTGAGACGGTATTGCTCTTTTTTGCAGAAGTTTTTTTGGTTGAATCGGCCGGTTTTTCAGCAGATGATGATTTTACTTTTTTTTCTGTTTTGCCGTTACCCTTGATTTTGATATCTTCGGACGGGGAGTCGGGCTTTTTTATTTTTTTATTTTTTATTACAGTGATTTCTTCAGAGTTTTCCGTATCGTCACCAACAGTTTTTTCTGCGATTTGTGTAAAACTTTCTGTACCTTTGACTGCATCGGTCTTTTTTGATGTTGACTTGCTTTGATCCTTACTCTTTTTTGCCGAGTTTTTTTCTGCCTTATTTAATGTTTTTTTCTCGTCTTTTTTCTTTTCCTGACCCTGAGTATTATATGATTCTTTGTCACGCGCTTCGCCACCTACCGTGTTATTTTCAAAATTATAGAAAAGACCTTTTTCATCACCGCTCAGAACGGCGTGCAGATAGCCTTCTTTAACACCCCAATCACTTACAATAATATTCTTTGTGCCGAAACGTTTAAATAAAACTTTAAAAACTATTGCGGCAGGTGTGATCAGGTATAGTTTTTCGGGAGCATTGTTCATAATGAGTTTTGACCTGTCAACACTTGTGAGCAGATAATCAACCAATTTTTTGAATTTTTTATAACTTATTGTTTTTAAAGAACCGGAGTCATCGTCAATATTTGCAAATTCTGTATAAACATCATATACAGCGCGTGCCGTAGCGCCAACCATTATTGCAGTGGCATATACGTTCTTTTCAGGAAGATTTGCTTTATCAAAACTTTCGTTTACATATTGCTTGATCTTTTTTGCTTCTTTTTTGCTTGGTTGAATTTTTTTGACAAATTTTTTCCGTACATCAAGGGTCCCGAAATTAAAGAAAATCATGTCTTCTTTACTGTTTTTTGATAGGTCGCATATTTCTAAGCTTTTTCCGCCGAAATCAATGAGTACAGAGCGTTCGTATGTTGCATAATAGATATTTGCGACATAATCGCAAAAGGCCTCAGTCGTACCGTCTATAAAATTTAACGGAAATCCTGTTTTTTCGGCGACCGCGCTTTTTATTTCATCAAAATTTTCAATGGAGCGAAGTACGGCTGTTGAGATAAGATATCCTTTCTGAACTTCAAGCCGTACGCATGTTTCTTTCATATCTGATACAAACTTAGTAAGTTTTTCTATGCCCCGCGAAGTTATTTTCTTTCCGTCAAGATAGTGAAGAAGGCTGAGACTTTTGCGGTCTTTGAAAATAATCTCATTTTTTTGTCCGTCCGCATCGGCAACTATCATGGACAGACTGCTTGAACTTATATCAATTACTGAATATTTCATATCTTCTCCTTTTATACTTTATTGCATGATTTTCCTTATCTCATTTTAAATTTTTATTTTTCTGATTTTGATATTATTCTTCACCGAAATAAATACCTATACTTTTTGCAAATTTTACAATCGGTCCCTGAGGATTGACCAGTTTATATTTTCCTGCAATGTCAAAAACAGAGTTATAGGTAATGTGGTTTCCTGATACCGCTGCAGTGACTCCGAATCTGCCTTCATTTGCGAGTTTGGCAGCGTATCCACCGAGGCGAGAAGAAAGTACTCTGTCGAATGCGCAGGGGGTTCCACCCCTTTGCATGTATCCAAGCACCGAGCAACGGGTCTCCTTTTTTGTGTAATTGCTTATTTCCTCGTTCAGGTGAAGCGTTACTGTTGATTCGCCTCGCTCTGTTCTTATGAAAACACGGTCTTTTTTCTTATATTTAGCCTCAGAAGAAAGCAGTGCTCCTTCAGCCACCAAAATTATACAACAGCCTTTTTCCTCGACACGTTTTTTTGCAAATTCTTTTACCGCCTTAAGCGAAAACGGAATTTCGGGAATAAGCATACAGTCTGCTCCTGCTGCGATCCCTGAGTGAAGCGTAAGCCAACCGGCTTTGTTTCCCATTATCTCAACAAGCATTATTCTGCCGTGGCTTGCAGTAGTTGTCTTTATGCGGTCAATACATTCGGTAGCAACTTCAACCGCCGTTTGAAAACCAAAGGTTACATCGGTTCCGTAAATATCGTTATCTATTGTCTTGGGAATACCGATAACATTAAGACCTTCTGCGCAAAGCAACGCCGCTGTTTTATGAGTTCCCGCTCCTCCGAGAGTAAAAAGACAGTCAAGTCCGAGTTTTTTGTAATTATTGCACATTTTTTCAAGGCGGGAAGTGCCGTTTTCTTCTATTGTCATTAATTTAAATGCTTGGCGCGATGTGCCGAGGATCGTGCCTCCGCGGTCGATAATGTCTGAATAACTGTTCTCTTTCAAAACAAATCCTTCCCCACGAATGAGGCCGCCATAACCGTCAGGTATACCTATAATTTCCGCATTTTTTATGTTTTCTGAAATATAAAGCCCTATTGAACGGATAACAGCATTAAGTCCGGCGCAGTCACCGCCGCTTGTAAGAATTCCAAATTTCATAATACAATCCTCCGATAATTATTTTACAATATTATACCCGGCATGTCAAGCGTTTAAAAAAAAAGAGACAATTTTGTCTTTAAAAATACAAATTTACAATGCTTTTTTAAAAAATTATCTAAAAATAAAATAAAATTTTGATCCGTATATTTTTGCGAAAATATTATGTAAAAAACCAAGATAATTTTTGACACAGATTTTAATTATAAATCGAGAGCAAAAAAAAAGTATCGGAACCCGATACTTTTTATTGGTGACCCGTACGAGAATCGAACTCGTGTTACCGCCGTGAAAGGGCGGTGTCTTAGCCGCTTGACCAACGGGCCTGGTAGCGGAAATTGGACTTGAACCCATGACCTATCGGGTATGAACCGATTGCTCTAGCCAACTGAGCTATTCCGCCATAATTATTCAGACTTTTGAAGTAGCATATCCGCTTCATCGGTCAAGACTTTAACATTATAGCACAAGAAACAGAATTTGTCAAGAGTTTTTTTAAAAATTAGAAGTTTTTGGTAAAATATTATTTTTAAATTAAAAATAATCTTTTAAAATATATTTCAATCTTTTTTAAAAAGGGAAATGCAGTTTGCACAAATATATTTTTCATGTATTTCAGTTAAATTATTCTCTGAACCGCAAAACAAGCAAGCATTTGAAAATTTTTTCATTACGATGCTGTCCCCATCAATAAAAAATTGTAAATTATCTCCTATTCCGGCGTTTATGGTCTGGCGCACACTTTTGGGAATAACTATTCTTCCCATTTCATCAATTTTTTTTACAAATCCTGTAGGTTTCATATATTTTTCATCACTTTAATTCATTTTAGCAAGAAATTTCTTACAATGTCAGTATAGCATAGTTTTTTTCCATTGTCAATACTTTTTGCTAAATTTTGTCAAAAAAGGCAATAAATGAGAAATTTATTTTATAAAATACACATTTTTGTTAGTAAAAATGTAAAATTTAATAAAAATGGTCAAAAATTCGTGAAAGTAAAATCTACCTATTATATTATATATTACATTTTGTTTTTAAAACATATACAGAAAACACTTAATATACATATAAAACTCATCCAAAAACAATCCGAAAATTTTTTAATTGTAAAATTATTAATTTTTTGTAAATAATAGAAAAAAGTATTGCAAATTTGTGATATGTATGATATTATTATAAGGCTTAATGTCAACCAAATGTTGGAGATTGCCTATGAATATTCCTTGTCATAGGGTAACTTCGGTATTTGGAAACAGTCGCTTTTAATAAATAAGCGATAAAGCCGGAGTAACGGTTTTTTAAAGCACGGTGTGTTACGTAAAAAAACGTAACACGAATTTTTTACTGTGAAAAGTAAGAAACACCCGAATCCGTGTGAAAAAGATGACGGCTTCGATTATAATTAAAGGAGGAAAATCAAAATGGCAAGCGAAAAGATCAGAGTGAAACTTAAGAGTTACGATCACGCCCTTGTTGACGCAGCAGCAGCAAAAATAGTTGATGTTGCAAAAAGAAACGGTGCAGTTGTGTCAGGACCTATACCGCTTCCAACAGAAAAGGAAGTAATCACGATTCTCAGAGCGGTCCATAAATACAAAGACAGTCGTGAACAGTTTGAACTCAGAACTCACAAAAGACTTATCGATATTCTAAATCCCGGCCAAAAGGTCGCAGATGCGCTAATGAATGTCGAACTTCCCGCAGGTGTTGAAATCGACGTAAAAATTTGATGCAATGATTTGCATAAAAGTGCGGTTTTAACATAAACGTCTGAGGATAAAACCCAAAAGCTCAAGGCGTGTAAAAAGAAACCCAATAGCGTTTATGTCATGTTGGCAAAAATGTCAACCAATAACAAAACAGGAGGAAATAAATAAAAATGGTAAAAGGCATTATCGGAAAGAAAATCGGAATGACACAGATTTTCGATGCCAAAGGCAATGTCGTTCCGGTAACGGTTATAGAAGCAGGACCTTGTGTCGTTGCGCAGAAAAAAACCGTTGAGACAGACGGCTATAACGCCGTACAACTCGGATTTACAGACATAACCGAGAAAAAAGTAACAAAACCTGAAGCAGGACACTTCAAAAAGAACGGATTGACGGTAAAGCGTCACCTCAAAGAGTTCCGTCTTGATGATATCTCCGGTCTTAACATAGGCGATACCGTTGCCGCTGATATATTTGCAGCAGGCGAAAAGGTCGACATAACCGGAATAACAAAAGGACACGGATATACAGGAGCCGTTAAGAGATGGGGACACCATATTCTCAGAATGACACATGGTACAGGTCCTGTACACCGTCAGGTTGGTTCTATGGGTGCAAACTCAACACCGTCCAGAGTATTTAAAAATAAAAAAATGGCAGGACAGTACGGTAACGACAAGTTAACGGTTCTTAACCTTGATGTAGTCAAGGTTGATGCGGACAAAAACCTCATCGCAGTAAAGGGAGCAGTTCCCGGAGCAAAAGGCGGTATAGTGTTCATCCGCAATTCAGTTAAAGGTTAAGCGGAAGGAGGAAAAAAAGATGGCTAACGTAGAAGTAGTAAATATGTCCGGGAAAAAAGTCGGAAGTATAGAACTTTCGGATAAAATTTACGGAGTCGAAAATATAAATAAGGCAGTCCTCCACGCAGCGGTAAGAGCATACCTTCTTAATCAGAGACAGGGAACACAGTCGACACTTACCCGTTCCGAGGTATCCGGAGGCGGAAAGAAGCCTTGGCGTCAGAAAGGAACCGGTCGCGCAAGACAAGGATCGACCCGTTCACCTCAGTGGACACACGGCGGAGTAGTATTTGCACCGAAGCCGCGTGAATACAGAGTAAAACTTACCCGTAAAACGAAGAGAGCAGCACTTTACAGCGCACTGTCTTCAAAAATGGCAATGGATAAAATAATTGTAGTTGATTCTATTGCAATGACCGAATACAAAACAAAGACCATGATACAGATGCTCGCAGACATAAAGGCTGAGAAAAAGGCACTTGTTGTGCTTGATAAGGTAGACGAAATGGTAATCAAGAGCCTTGCAAATATACCGGGAGTAAAAACGACCCAGGCAACACAACTCAATGTTTATGACGTTCTTAACTGCGATTCTTATATCATGACAAAAGAGGCAGCATCCATTGTTGAGGAGGTGTACGGCAAATGAAAACAGTATACGATATAATCATAAGACCGATAATCACCGAGGCAAGTATGGACATGACAGCCGGAAAGAAGTATGCATTTGAAGTAAAAAAAGATGCAACAAAGCCGGAAATTGCGGAAGCAGTTGAAAAAATGTTCAAGGTAAAAGTAGCGTATGTAAATACGGTATCCGTAAAGAAGAAACCGAAACGTCTCGGCGTTCACAGCGGATATACTTCCGATTGGAAGAAAGCAATAGTTCAGCTTAAAGAGGATTCCGATACGATAGAATTCTTTGAGGGCATGAGATAAGGAGGAGTAAAACAATGGCAACAAAGAAGTATAATCCTACGTCGCCTGCGAGAAGACATATGTCTGTGCCCTCCTTCGAAGAGGTCACAAAATCAATTCCCGAGAAATCACTTCTCACGGTACTGAAAAGCAAAGCAGGCCGCAACAGTTACGGACGTATAACGGTTCGACATAAAGGCGGTGGAAATAAAAAGAAATATAGGTTGGTGGATTTCCGCCGTAACCGTCAGGATATACCGGCAAAAGTTATAGGCGTAGAGTACGATCCAAACAGAACGGCATATATAGCACTCATTCAGTATGAAGACGGTGTAAAAAGTTATATAATTGCTCCAGCCGGACTTACTGACGGCGATATGGTATATACCGGAGCCGCATCTGATATCAAATCAGGAAATACACTTCCGATATCTGCAATACCAGTCGGAGCAATCATTCACAATATTGAAATATATCCTGGCAAGGGCGGACAACTCGTTCGTTCTGCGGGAGCAGCGGCACAACTTATGGCTAAAGAAAACGGTATGGCTCAGGTAAGACTTCCTTCAGGCGAAGTTCGGCTTATAAGACTTGACTGTCAAGCAACGATAGGAACTGTAAGCAATATTGAGCATGATACGGTTAAGCTCGGTAAAGCAGGAAAGACGCGCCATCTCGGTATCCGTCCTACTGTTCGCGGATCAGTAATGAACCCGTGCGATCACCCTCATGGAGGCGGTGAAGGAAAGTCACCGGTCGGAAGACCTTCTCCGGTAACACCTTGGGGTAAGCCGGCGCTCGGATATAAGACACGTAACAAGAAAGCAAGAACAAATAAATTCATCGTGAAGAGCCGTCACGCTAATTAAAACAGGAGGACAATGAAATGAGCAGAAGCTGCAAAAAAAGTCCGTTCGTAGAAGTAAAACTTTACAACAGAATAGTTGCAATGAATGAAACGAGGGACAAGAAGGTAATAAAGACCTGGTCAAGAGCCTCCACCATTTTTCCGGAGTTTGTCGGTCACACGATAGCTGTACACGACGGAAGAAAACATATTCCGGTATATGTAACAGAGGATATGGTAGGACACAAGCTGGGAGAATTTGCACCAACAAGAACTTTTAAAGGTCATGCCGGTTCCAAGACATCCAATAACGGAAAATAAGTCGGAAATAAAAACCGGAAATAAAAAAATACGGAGCGTTTAAACGTCCCGGAGGGAGGCACCTGAAATGGAAGCGAATAAAGAAGCAAAAGCGATATTGAAATACGCCAGAATTTCTCCTCGCAAGGTCAAGATAGTACTCGACCTGATAAGAGGCAGAGATGCAGATATAGCAATGGCGATATTAAAAAATACACAAAAATCCGCATCGGAATATCTGATAAAGTTGCTTAAGAGCGCAATAGCAAACGCAGAAAACAGTAATATGGATGCAAGCAAACTTTATGTGTCCGAGTGCTATGTATGCCCGGGTCCGACACTTAAAAGAATGATGCCGAGAGCAAAGGGCAGTGCAAACCGCATTTTAAAAAGAACAAGCCATGTAACGATTGCCTTAAAAGAAAGAGGCAATACGGAAACAATGGCTGTGTAAGAGAAGGAGGCTAAAAGAATGGGTCAGAAAGTTAATCCCCACGGCCTTCGTGTAGGCGTTATAAAGGATTGGGATTCAAGATGGTTTGAGAAGGACGAAAATTTCGGCGATACCCTTGTTTCCGATTATAAAATAAGAAAATTTTTGAAAGAAAAACTTCAGGCGGCCGGAGTACCGAAGATAGAGATCGAACGTGACAGTGCAAGAATAAGAGTATTCATTCACTGCGCAAAACCGGGTATAATCATCGGACAGGGCGGATCAGAGATCGAAAAAATCAAGGCCGAAATAGAAAAAATGGTAGGCCCTGATAAAGCGGTTTTCGTAAATGTCGTAGAAGTAAAATCCCCCGACCTTGATGCGCAACTCGTAGCAGAAAATGTTGCAGCAAAACTCGAAGGAAGAATAGCGTTCCGCCGTGCAATGAAGATGGCGATATCCAGAACAATGCATCTCGGAGCAAAGGGAATCAAAATTTCCTGTTCGGGACGTCTTGCCGGAGCGGAAATAGCCCGTACAGAACATTATCATGAAGGAACCATACCGCTTCAGACAATAAGAGCCGATATAGGATACGGATTTTGGGAAGCAAATACAACCTACGGAAAAATAGGTGTAAAAGTATGGATATATAAAGGCGAGGTTCTCGCAGCCGGTAACGGAGCAAAGAGAACAACAGAAAGCGCTGACAGAAAAGATCGCAGAAACGACCGTAAAGGCGAGCGCAGAGGCGAACGCAGAAACGATCGCGGAGATCGTAAAGAAGGCGGATTTAATAACAGAGGGAACGGCAATCGCCGTTACGGAGATCGCGACGGTAAGCCGCGTTTCGGAACAGACGGCAGACGTGCACCTGCACCGGCACCCAAAAAGGAGGGTTAAGTTATGTTGATGCCTAAAAGAACAAAATACAGACGTGTACACCGCGGAAGATTAAAAGGAAAAGCAATGCGCGGAAATACACTGACATACGGCGAATACGGCTTAGTCGCTCTTGAGCCTGCATGGATCACCAGCAACCAAATAGAAGCAGCCCGTATCGCAATGACCAGATATATCCGTCGCGGCGGACAGGTCTGGATCAAAATATTTCCGGATAAGCCGATAACTGAAAAACCTGCTGA
The DNA here is from genome assembly GCA_944381115.1 of uncultured Clostridia bacterium. GTDB lineage: Bacteria > Bacillota > Clostridia > Oscillospirales > CAG-272 > SIG673. Next base: position 34,166 of record CALWJV010000013.1, on the reverse strand, counting down.
GACCCGTATGGGTTCAGGTAAAGGTTCCGTAGACCACTGGGTAGCGGTAGTAAAGCCGGGAAGAGTATTGTTTGAAATGAATGGGATAACCGAGGAGACAGCAAGAGAGGCAATGCGTCTCGCAATGCATAAACTCCCGATAAAATGTAAATTCATTGCAAAAGAGAAAGTAGCAGAGGAGGAATAAGCAAATGAAAGCAGCAGAATTAAAAACAATGGCTGAGGACGAGCTTAACAAAAAGCTTACAGAACTTAAAGATGAGCTTTTCCACCTCCGTTTCCAACTTGCAATAAAGCAACTTGACAACCCGCATAAAATTACAGAAGTAAAGCGTGATATAGCACGTGTTCTTACTGTAATGAATTCACCAAAGAAGCAAGAAGAAAAGAACGCGTAAGGCGAAGGAGAAATAGAAGATGGAAGAAAGAAATCTGAGAAAAACCAGAGTCGGAAGCGTAATAAGTTCTAAGATGGACAAAACCATTGTGGTAGCAATAGAGGACAGCGTAAAGCATCCAAAATACGGCAAGGTTTTGCACCGTACATTAAAAGTTCACGCTCATGATGAAGAAAACATCGCAGGGGTCGGTGACAAAATACTCGTAATGGAGACTAGACCTCTTTCCAAGACCAAAAGATGGCGTCTTGTGGAAATAATCGAAAAGGCAAAATAATCACCGTAAGAAAACGGACGATACGTCAAAAAGCGTATAAATTTGAGGAGGTAACCGCACAGTGTTACAGCAACAGTCATATATGAAAGTTGCCGACAATACGGGCGCAAAAGAATTAATGTGCATCCGTGTACTCGGCGGTACAGGCAGACGCTACGGAAATATAGGCGATGTAGTGGTGGCTTGTGTAAAGAAAGCGGCTCCCGGCGGAACAGTAAAAAAAGGCGATGTAGTGAAAGCAGTAATTGTCAGATCTGTTCGCGGAATGAGACGTGCAGACGGCTCATATATAAAATTTGATGAAAATGCAGCTGTCATAATAAAAGAAGATAAAACGCCCAGAGGGACCCGAATATTTGGTCCTGTGGCAAGAGAGCTTCGCGAAAAGGATTTTACAAAAATTCTTTCACTTGCTCCCGAAGTTCTTTAAGGAGGTGCCGAAATGAATACACTTCATGTAAAAAAAGGTGACACCGTAGTAGTTCTTTCTGGTGACAAAAAACGTCATCTGAAAGGTGAAAAGGGAGAAGTCCTTGAGGTATCCCCTGCAGAAAGAAAAGTTATAGTAAAAGGCGTTAACCTTGTAAAAAAACATTTGAAACCCCGTAAACAGGGAGATCAGGGAGGCATTATTACCGTTGAAGGAGCGATATATGCTGACAAAGTAGCGCTTTTCTGCCCTGATTGCAATAAAGGTGTAAGATATCACATTGAGACCGTAGGCGATAAAAAAGTACGAGTATGTTCCGGATACAAGATCGAGACCGTAGACGGTAACAAAGTAAAAAAGCCCTGTGGGCACAAATTTGATTAAGGAGGAAGCAAACAATGGCAAGACTGAAAGATTTATATAAAGCAGAAGTTGCTCCCGCCCTTATGAAAAAATTCGAATACAAGAGCGTAATGCAGATACCTAAGATCGAGAAGATCGTTGTTAATGTGGGTACGGGCGGAGATGAAAGAGATAACGCCAAAGCAATGGAGTCTATTGTAGGAGATCTTACAGCGATTACCGGACAAAAGGCGATAGTAACAAAGGCAAAGAAATCGGTAGCAAACTTTAAACTCCGTATCGGTATGGCGATCGGGGGAAAGGTAACGCTTCGCGGGGATATTATGTACGAGTTTATGGACAGACTCTTCAATATAGCACTTCCCCGTGTACGTGACTTTAAAGGAATTAATCCCAATGCATTCGACGGAAGAGGAAACTATTCGCTCGGACTCAAGGAACAACTTATATTCCCTGAAATTGAGTACGAAAAAGTTGACCGTGTACGTGGAATGGATATATCGTTTGTAACAACGGCAGCAACGGACGAAGAAGCCAAAGAACTTCTTACACTTCTCGGCGCTCCGTTTGCAAGGTAAGGAGGTAAATTGCAATGGCAAAAGAGTCAATGAAAGTAAAGCAGCAAAGACCTCAGAAGTTTTCTACAAGAGAATATAATCGGTGCAAAATTTGCGGCAGACCTCATGCATATCTGCGCAAGTTCGGCATCTGCCGAATCTGCTTCCGTGAACTCGCATATAAAGGCGAGATACCGGGTGTACGTAAAGCATCCTGGTAATTCGGAACAGTTAAAGACAGAAGGAGGATTTAGAAATGCAAATGTCAGATGTAATAGCCGATATGCTGACTCGCATAAGAAATGCGAACGATGCAAAACACGAATCGGTAGAAATCCCCGCGTCGAACATGAAGAAGGCAATAGCCGATATTCTTGCAAACGAGGGATATATTAAAGGTTATCAGATAATCGACGATAATAAACAGGGCATAATCAAGGTAACACTTAAATATGTAGGAAAACAGAAGGCAATAACCGGTCTTAAAAGAGTATCAAAACCTGGTCTTCGTGTATATGCAAACTGTGAAGACCTGCCGAAGGTTATGAACGGACTGGGAATCGCAATAGTGTCAACCTCAAAAGGGGTTATGACCGATAAAAAAGCGAGAAAAGAAAACGTAGGCGGCGAAGTTCTCGCCTTTATATGGTAATTTGGGAGGAAAAAGGAAATGTCAAGAATCGGAAAAAAACCGGTTGCCATTCCCGCAGGTGTAGATGTAAAAGTCGAAGCCGGTAACCTCGTTACCGTAAAAGGACCAAAGGGAACAGCAACACAGAAATTGCATGAAAATATGATAATAAAAGTTGAGGGATCTGCAATAACAGTAGAACGCCCGAACGATGAATCGCTCAATAAATCACTTCACGGACTTACCCGTACTCTATTAAACAATATGATAATCGGAGTAACGGAAGGATATTCAAAGCAACTGGAAATCGTGGGAGTCGGATACAGGGCCCAGAAGTCCGGAAAAACACTTACACTTAACCTTGGACATTCTCATCCCGTAACATTTGAGGACGGCAACGGAGTAACATTTGAATCACCTCAGCCGAACATCGTAATAGTAAAGGGAATAGATAAGCAGACGGTAGGTCAGATAGCATCGCAAATCCGAGAGAAAAGACCTCCGGAGCCTTACCTTGGAAAAGGTGTTAAGTACGCTGATGAGCGTATTCGCCGCAAAGCCGGTAAGGCCGGTAAATAAATAAGGAGGGTAGACAGATGATAAGAAAACAGGATACAAACAAAGCAAGACTTCAAAGACATAAAAGAGTCAGAGCTAAAATCTCCGGAACAACGGAGCGTCCCCGTCTTTGTGTTTACCGTTCCAACGCAAATATTTCAGCTCAGATAATAGATGATGTAAACGGAGTAACGCTTGTAAGTGCAAGTTCGACGGAAAAAGATTTCACTGCGTACGGCGGAAACAAAGAAGCAGCAAGAGAAATCGGGAAAAAAGTTGCTGAGAGAGCACTTGCAAAGGGAATCGAAACAGTAGTATTTGACAGAGGCGGCTATGTATATCACGGACGTGTACAGGAGCTTGCAGAAGGCGCCCGCGAGGGCGGACTTAAGTTCTGAGGAGGATAAAATATAATGGAAAACAAGAAAATAGATGCGTCAACCTTAGATCTTAAAGAAGTCAATGTTGCGGTAAACCGTGTTTCCAAAACGGTAAAAGGCGGACGTATAATGCGATTCACATCTCTTATGGTAGTGGGAGACGAAAACGGACATGTCGGATATGGGCTTGGCAAAGCCGCTGAAGTACCAGAGGCAATGCGTAAGGCAATAGAGGACGCAAAGAAAAATATGATAACGGTATCAATGGTAGGAAATACAATTCCTCACGAAGTCACCGGAATATACGGAGCAGGAAAGGTTCTTCTTAAACCTGCACCGGAAGGAACCGGAATAATTGCCGGCGGCGCAGTCCGTGCGGTGCTTGAGATGGCAGGCATCAAGAATATAAGAACCAAGTGCCTCCGTTCCAACAATGTAACAAATGTAGTAAAAGCGACCTTTGAAGGGCTGAAATCCCTTCGTACGGCAGAGGAAGTTGCAGCGCTTCGCGGTATAGCCGTTGAAGAAATATAATAAGGAGGAAACGCAAATGAAAATAACACTTGTAAAAAGTTTGATAGGCGTTCTCCCAAAGCAGAAGGCAACCGCACTTTCCTTAGGATTAAAACGTCCCGGGAACTCTGTAGAGGTAGCAGAAAACGCTGCAAACCTCGGCAAGGTAGCAGTTATATCTCATCTTGTAAAAGTTGAGAAGTAATTAAATTATTCATTGACATTGATTTGATAGAAAAAGGAGGAAAAAAGATGAAGCTCCACGAACTTTCTCCCGCTGAAGGCTCTGCAGAAAAGAAATTCCGCAAGGGCAGAGGCACAGGTTCCGGAAACGGAAAGACAGCCGGAAAGGGACATAAAGGACAAAATGCCCGTTCCGGAGGCGGTGTTCGTCCCGGATTTGAAGGCGGACAAAACCCGCTTTACAGAAGACTTCCCAAAAGAGGCTTTAAAAACAGATTTGCCGTTCAGTATGCAATAGTAAATGTAGATGACCTGAATAAATACAGTGACGGCGATGTAATTGACATAGAAGTTCTGCTTAAAGATCGCGTAATTCGTAAAGCATACGATGGTCTGAAGGTTCTCGGCGACGGTGTGGTAAGTAAGAAAATAACTGTAAAAGCAACAGTATTTTCCGCGACAGCAAAGGAAAAGATTGAAGCCGCCGGCGGAAAAGCAGAGGTGATATAAGTGTTTAAAACCTTAAAAAACGCAATGGCAATACCGGAAATGCGCAAAAAAATCCTTTATACATTGTTTATTATACTCCTTTACCGTATAGGAGCAGCAATTCATGTTCCTTATACCGATTTTGAAGTATTACAGGAAGGGTTTAACAGTACAAGAGGAGACTTTCTTGCATATTTGAACTTACTTTCCGGAGATGCACTTTCAAAAGCGACATTGTTTGCACTTTCAATTTCCCCGTATATTACATCTTCTATAGTTATCCAACTTTTAACTATAGCAATACCGGCGTTGGAGCGCAAATCCAAGCAGGGAGAAGAAGGACAGAAATTTTTAACACAACTTACAAGAGTTGTAACAATAATACTTGCTTTCCTTACAGCATTCGGATATTATTTGTATATGAAGAATGTAGGATGCCTTACAGAACAGGGGGAAAGCGTATTCGGTGGATTCGTAATCATATTCTGTTACGCTGCCGGAGCATCGCTCATCATGTGGCTTGCTGAAAAAATTAATGAAAACGGTATCGGGAACGGTATTTCCATGATACTTTTCGCAAACATTATAGCATCGACTGCAGGAGGAGTATCGCTCCTTATAAGTTATGCACAGATGGGTGCATGGTGGCTCGTTCTTATAGAAGTACTGTTCTTCCTTGCGCTTGCGATCATAGCGTTCGTCGTATTTATTACGAACAGTGAACGCCGATTGCCGGTACAGTATGCAAAGAAGGTAGTAGGACGTAAAATGTACGGCGGACAAAGCACGACACTTCCGATAAAACTGAATATGAGCGGAGTTATGCCGATAATATTTGCAAGTTCAATAGTTTCAATACCGCAAACAATTGCACTTATAATAGGTGAGAGCAGAATGAATAGTTTCTGGAAAGGATTTTTCAATATATTTGCTCCAACATCTGCAGTATATGCGATACTGTTATTCATACTGATAATCGCATTTTCGTATTTTTATATTCTTATATCGTTCAACCCCATTGAAGTTGCAAACAATCTAAAAAAGAACGGCGGATTTATACCGGGCTACCGACCAGGTAAGCCAACATCTGATTATATTACCAAAGTTCTTAACCGTATAACACTTATCGGTGCGTTGTTCTTGGGTATAATTTCGGTAGTGCCGCTGATCGTAAACATCGCAACGGGCGGAACTCAGATCGGAACACTTGCATTCGGCGGCTCTTCACTTCTCATTCTGGTGGGAGTAATTCTTGAAACAGAGAGAGAACTTGAGGCGCAACTTTCAATGCGTCATTACAAGGGCTTCCTTGATAAATAATGGCCTAAGAAAAGAGGAGCGTTATGAAGATAATATTATTAGGCGCTCCCGGCGCAGGTAAGGGGACTCAGGCATCGGTAATAAGCCGAGAACTTGATATACCTACCATTTCAACCGGGAACATGATACGAGAGGCAATATCAAATGCAACTCCCGTAGGACTTGCCGCAAAAGATATCATTGCAAAAGGGCAATTGCTAACCGATGATATAGTAATCGATATAGTAAAAGAAAAACTTAAGACGGTAGACGGCAGTTATATCCTTGACGGATTTCCGAGAACCGTTGCTCAGGCTGAAGCGCTTGAAAATATGGGCGAGGAAATAGATGTAGTAATAAACATTTATGTACCGGACGAAAAAATAATAGAGCGTTCCGCAGGCAGACGTTTCTGCCCCAAATGCGGAGCAACATTCCATGTAAAATATAACCCGCCAAAGAACATCAATGGAAAAAATGTCTGCACAGAGTGCGGTTCAGAAGTAGCCATTCGTGATGACGACAAAGAAGAAGTTGTAAGACATAGACTTGAGGTCTATCACGAGCAAACACAGCCGCTTGAAGCATTTTATGCGGAGAGAGGAAAACTTAAAACCGTAATCGGTCAGGAAGAGGTATCGGATACATCCCGCCTTACCCTTGAAACATTAAAAGGCAAATAATATGATAAAACTGAAAAACAGTGAACAGCTTGAACTGATGAAGAAAGCGGGTCGGATAACCGGCGAGGCACTTTATCTTGCAGGCGAAGCGGTCAAAGAAGGCGTAAGCACGCTTATGCTGGACAAAATAGTCCGCACACACATAGAAAGCCAAGGAGCAAGTCCGTCATTTCTCGGATATGCTGGTTTCCCGGGAAGTGCCTGTATAAGCGTAAATGATCAGGTGATACACGGAATACCTTCAGAAAAAAAGATACTTCATGAAGGTGATATAGTGAAGATCGACGTGGGAGCATTTTATAAAGGTTTTCACGGAGACAGCGCAAGGACTTATGCCGTAGGCAAAGTCAGCGAGGAAGCAAAAAAACTTATAGAGGTAACAAAGGAAAGTTTCTATAAAGGAGCGGAAAAAGCCGTTATAGGTAATCGTATAGGCGATATCGGCTTTGCAATAGAAACATATGTTTCAAAATACGGTTTTTCCGTAGTAAGAAGCTATGTGGGACACGGAGTCGGACATGAACTTCACGAAGACCCGGAAGTTCCTAACTACGGTGTGCCCGGAAGAGGAGCAAGACTGTGTGCCGGAATGACATTTGCCATAGAACCAATGGTAAACGTCGGAACATATGCAGTCAAAGTGCTCAGCGACAGGTGGACAGTAATAACTGCTGACGGAAAATTGTCTGCACATTACGAAAACACCGTTGCAATAACTGAAAACGGACCGCTCTTGCTTACTGAAGTATAATCGGTTAAAATCATAAATGTTTGGAGGGATAATTCTGGCAAAGGACGATGTAATGGAGTTTGAAGGAACGGTGGTAGAGGCATTACCCAATGCTGCCTTTAAAGTAAAACTTCCCAACGGTCACATAGTGACAGCACACATTTCAGGCAAATTAAGAATGAATTATATCTGGATTCTGCCAGGTGATAAAGTAACAGTCGAGGTATCGGTATATGACTTGACCAAAGGACGAATCACTTGGAGAGCAAAATAAGAAAGGAATGGTAAGAAAATGAAAGTTAAACCATCCGTAAAGAAAATTTGCGATAAATGCAAAATAATCAAGCGTAACGGTGTCGTAATGGTAATTTGCGAAAACCCGAAGCATAAACAAAGACAAGGCTAAAAAAAGGAGAGAATAAAGTATGGCTCGTTTAGCAGGCGTAGATCTTCCTAATTCCAAAAGGATTGAGATTGCTCTCACTTATATTTACGGTATAGGCAGAAAGAGTGCAAACAACATCCTTGCAAAGACCGGGATTGATCCGGATACAAGAGCAAAAGATTTGACAGACGATGAAGTTGCCAAGCTTCGTGACGAGATACAGGAAAACTACAAAGTTGAGGGTGACCTCAGAAGAGATGTGGCACTCGACATAAAGCGCATGGTAGAGATTAACTGCTACCGCGGCATTAGACACAGAAAAGGCCTTCCTGTCAGAGGACAACGCACAAAGACCAATGCGAGAACCCGTAAAGGTCCCGCAAAGACAATAGCAAATAAGAAGAAGTAAGGGAGTGAAATAGTAAAAATGGCAAAACAAACCGGAACAGCCGTAAAAAAGGTTGTAAAAAAACGCCGTGAGCGTAAGAATGTTGAAAAAGGTGCAGCACACATTAATGCCACTTTTAACAACACCATTATAACTATAACCGATGTTCAGGGCAACGCAATTTCTTGGGCATCAGCCGGAGAACTCGGATTCAAGGGTTCCAGAAAATCCACCCCCTTTGCTGCGCAGTCAGCAGCAGAAACAGCAGCAAAAGCAGCTATGGAGCACGGAATGAAAACCGTAGAGGTTTACGTAAAGGGTCCCGGTTCCGGAAGAGAGAGCGCGATACGTGCACTCGCCGCGGTAGGACTTGACATCACCATGATCAAAGATGTAACCCCTATTCCTCATAACGGATGCCGTCCGCCTAAGCGCAGAAGAGTTTAATAGGAGGTAAAAGTAATAATGGCAAGATATACAGGCCCCTCTTGCAGACTTTGTCGCAGAGAAAAAACCAAGCTCTTTTTAAAGGGCGACCGTTGTCTTAACGGTAAATGTTCGCTTGAACACCGTTCATCCGCACCCGGACAGCACGGAACAGCAAACTCAAAAATAAAGGAATACGGTAAACAACTCCGTGAAAAGCAGAAGGCAAAAAGATATTACGGACTTCAGGAAGGACAGTTCAAGTCATACTTCAAAGAAGCCGACCGAACAGAGGGTGTTACGGGCTCTAACCTTCTTATACTCCTTGAAAGAAGATTCGATAATGTTGTATACAGAATGGGAATGGCAGAAAGCCGTAAAGAAGCACGCCAACTCGTTCTTCACGGACATTTCAGAGTTAACGGCAAAAAGGCTACGATCCCGTCAATGCTTCTTAAAGCGGGAGATGTGATCACAGTACGCGAAGAGAGCCGCTCTTCGGAAAAAATCAAGGCTCTTGCAGAAGGACTTGATTCAAGAATTGCACCGAAGTGGCTTGCGGTAGACAAGGAAGCGATAAAAGCAACAATAGAAACACTTCCTACCAGAGAAGATATCGACTTCCCGTTCGAAGAACAACTCATAGTCGAATTGTACTCCAAGTAATACCCACCCCGGCAATCGTTAACCGGTTGTGGTAAAACCAATCCCGCAACCAACAAATTAACACACAGGAGGGTAATTGAAGAAATGATAGAAATCAAAATGCCTAATATTATTATGCAAAACGATGATGGCAGTCATTGCACATTTATAATCGAACCCCTCGAAAGAGGGTACGGAACAACTCTCGGTAACTCGCTTCGCAGAGTACTCCTCAGTTCGCTTCCCGGCGTTGCTGTAATAAGTATAAAGATCGAAGGAGTGCTTCACGAAATTTCCACTGTACCCGGAGTAACCGAGGATGTAACCGAAATAGTTCTGAATGTCAAGGGAATAACAGCAAAACTTAATTGTAAAGAGACAAAGACCGTTGTATTGGACGTAACAGGACCATGCGTAGCAACAGCCGGAGATATAAAGCAAGATTCAGACATAGAGATCTTAAATCCCGATCATGTGATCGCTACCGTTGGCGAGGGTGCACACCTCTTTATGGAACTCACCTTTGGCCACGGCAGAGGATATGTATCGCAGGAAAAGAACAAACAGAACAATCCTACACAACAGATAGGTATAATATATACAGACTCTATCTTTACACCGGTATATAAAGTCAATTATTCGGTAGAAAACACCAGAGTAGGCAACATGGTAGACTACGATAAACTTACAATGGAAATTACGACAAACGGAGTAATATCGGCAAAAGAAGCAATATCGCTTGCAGCCAAGGTACTCAACGATCTTCTCAATTTATTCGTAAATCTTACAGAAGAGGCAAAAAAGACTACGACATTAAAGCCGGATAAAAAAGATGACAATGAGGCAAAACTTGAGACGACCATTGAGGATCTTGAACTGTCCGTAAGAAGTTTCAACTGTTTGAAACGCGCGGGCATCGATACTGTAAGAGATCTCGTCAACAAGACCCCTGATGATATGATAAAAGTAAGGAATCTCGGAAAGAAGTCACTTGAAGAGGTTATCCATAAACTTGAGTCTATGGGGTTAAAACTCAAAACTGACGACGAGTAAAAAAGCGATACAGCAAATAACGCAAAATAAAAAATAGATTTTTATTATAACAGAAGGAGGTTTCGTTAACAATGGGAACCAGAAAACTCGGCAGACCTACGGCTCACAGAATGAGCATGCTCAGAGGGATGGTTGCATATCTTATTGAGAACGGTAAGATAGAAACAACACTTACCAGGGCAAAAGAGGTCAGTGTATTAACCGATAAAATGATAACCCTTGGAAAGAAGGGCGGACTTGCAAATTATCGCAAGGCACTTGCTTCTCTTAATAATAATAAAGAAATAGTTGCAAAACTTTTTGATGTAGTTGCACCAAAATATGCAACGATAAGCGGCGGATATACAGCGGTTTATAAACTCGGACCCCGCAGAGGAGACGGAGCAGAAATGGCTCTTATTATACTCACTGCGTCAGGGGTCACTATAACCCCCGCTAAAGGAGATGCTTCCGAAAATAAAAAGGAAGCAAAAGAGAAAAAAGTTGTAAAAGAAGAAAAGACAGAGGCTACCGAAGAGGTAAAGGAAACAGCCGCTGAATAATCGAATATAACACAAAAACCCATCGGGAAAACGCCCAGTGGGTTTTTATGTTAGAATAGTGAATATGTATTTTGTCCAAAGCGTATTTGTCAAAATAAAGGAGGTTACAGAAAACAGATAAAACTCAATTTGAAAGCGCCGCGCCGATAACAGTTCCGAACTGCGCATGCTTAGGAATAATAAAATTTGCTCCCAAAATTTTTCCCATGCTTTCAAAAACCGCTTTTGCCTGGGGTATAGTTGTCAGGTTACCGGTAAGAACTATGTCTTTTATTCCTTTAGTTCTTGCTGCAAATACTGAGGTCGTACCGACACATTCGCAAACCATGTTGATTATGCCGAGTGCAATATCATTTTTAGTTGCGATCTCGCTCATTTTTCCAAAATTAGAGACAGTAAGAGACGCAGGAAGCCATGAACGGTCACCGCTTTTAGTTATATCCTTTATCCTTAAATCTATATGCTCAATGTTACCGCCGTTTGCTGCATCGGAAATGTGCTTTATTGTTTCCATTCCAAGCAAAGCCTTTGAAAGTCCTACGATTGTTCCTCCGCCGACTCCGGTACCGCCGAGGTACTCTGTTTTACCATTTTTTTCGGCGTAAACGCAGGCACTTCCTGTGCCAAGACTGGCAATAAGTGCTCGTTCAAGACCGGAAAGGTAAAGACCTCCTGTTCCAATGCTGTTAAACTCTGAAACCTGTTCACATTTTAAGCCGTATATTCCTTTTTCAAGGAATGAAGCGCCGACTCCTGTAACCTTGATTTCGGAGATTTCGGAAAGAGAAAGAGAGTTAACGTCAACGAATTTTCCGAACGCTCCGTAAATTGAAGTAATCTGATCAGTGGCATGTATGAACATTGGTTCTATAAGTTTGCCGGTTTCATCGAACCCGACGATCTTTGTGGTACTTCCTCCAACATCAATTCCTATTACGGTTTTCATTTTTTATACCTTTCATATGTTAAAATAATATGACTATACCAGTTGTTTAAAAACACAGATGGTACACGTTACATTTTAATTTTAACACATTTGCATATGAAAATCAATTAATTTACTGTAAACAGAGTATATTTACACCGTATTAAAAAAATTTTAAAAAAAAGAGTTAAAATAAAAGAAAAACGGTAACCCTGAATTATAAAAATATTATAGGATGGAACGAAAATGAGTTTTTTATCAGAAAAAAAACTTTTTGTTTTTGATATGGACGGTACAGTATATCTTGGTGACAAAGTTTTTACAGATGCGGTAAAATTTATAAAAAAATTGAGGACCGAAGGGAAAAAAATTCTTTTTTTTACAAACAACGCATCGCATAATACAAATTTTTATATATCAAAACTTAACAAAATGGGTTTTGAAGTATCAGAGAAAGAGTTATTAAGTTCGGCAGACGTAACCGCAGAATTTCTTGTAAAACACAGGAAAGGAAAAAGCGTATATCTTATCGGAACTCCTGAACTTTATAATATGTTTGCGAAGAAGGGAATAAAACTTACTAACGGAGAAAAAGCAGATATAACTGTTACAAGTTTTGATACTACATTAACATATGAAAAACTTAAGAAAGCTTGTACTCTTATCAGGAGTGGATCTGAATTTTTTTGCACTCACCCGGATTTTAATTGTCCTACTGATAGTGGTTTTATACCTGACAGCGGTTCAATTGTAGCATTTATTACAGCGTCAACAGGAAAGACGCCTGTTTATTTTGGGAAGCCTTATAATACTGTAATGGAATTTATTTGTGAAAAAACAAATTGTATTAAGTCTGAAATTGTTGTTTTTGGGGATAGACTTTATACAGATATAGCATTAGGGAAGAAAAACGGAGTTACAGCGATACTTGTTCTTACCGGTGAAGCAACAATTGAAGAAAGTATGAAAGCCGATTGGGAACAAAAACCTGATTATGTATTTCCTTCATTTAAAGAAATTTATAATTTAATGTTTGAATAATTGATTTAAATAGTCAAAAAATGCGTATTTTCATTTTTATATAATAAGATATAAAAGAAACAAAATATCAGTTTAAAAAATCAAAATTTTTTTGCACCTAAATCTTTCTTCCGGCATACTATAATAACAGAGAAGCGAAAGGCAAAATGCTTTTTTGCTTGTTTAACGGAAGGAGGATTTTTCCGATGGGATGTTTATGTGATTTCTTTGGAGAAAACAAATGTCTGTGGATTGTTATAATTGCCCTTATTCTTTTGTGTTGCAACGGATGCGGCTGCGGCTGCGGCTGTAATGATTAAGCCATCAAAATCCAAGTAAAACTTATCAATACAGTTCGATGTGGGTAGATTAAAATCTGCAAAGTTTGCTAAACGTAATAAAATTAAAACACTTAAAAAGTGGTTGAACATTCAGAAAAAACGGTTCTTTATCTTATTAAAAAGGATTTTGCTTCCGGATAATATTTCTTTTTTCCGATTTACCACTTAATTATAAACCTTGCCGACAATTTAATATTTTAAAATCGTTTCGTGCTTCTGTAATGGGAGTTCGAAACGATTCTTTTTTCAAGTTGGGAAAAATTATTTTTTAATACCTTGACACGCGAAAAAGTGTGTTATATAATATATAATGTGTATAATTATAAATTAATAATACAAATTTAGCGTTTAGCGGTCACTATTATAACTGCATAAAGATATCAAGTTTTTAAATTAAAGGTTAAAATATGGAAAGCACCGAAATAAAAAATCAAGTATTAAGTACACTGCAAAATGCAATAAATAAAAATATCCTAAATAAAGTGGTTTTTTCGCGTGCTAAGGATAAAAATATATTAAAAACCGTTGCCAAAATCTTTTACAAGGACGGGGAAAAGAAACTAAAGGTACAAATATTTTTAAAAGACGGAAAAGTCCTTCAAAAAATATACGGAATTAATGATTTTCTTTTTGAGTTTGCCGAAGATCCTTATAAAAATTACAGGCAGATAGATCTGGTGGCAAAAAATAAGACGCTTGAGATACTGATTTCAAGTAAAGGTAAAATTCACTTTTCCGGTAGCCTTGAAGGAGCGGAAAAAAACTTTATATCGGATTCCCAAGATGAAGAGAAAAAATATATTCTGACAACGGAGAACGGAAAAACGTTTCTTTCGGCACTTGGAATTTTAGGTAAAGACGGCAGGGTACACGACAAAAAACAAGCAAAATACCGTCAGATCAATAAATTTTTAGAGTATGTACGGACTGTTTCGGATATGTTCAAAAATCAGGACAGGCTGTGTGTCTGCGATCTCTGTTGCGGAAAAAGTTATCTTACATTTGCAATATTTTGGTATTTTACCGAAATACTTAATAAAAAAGTTGAGATGTACGGTGTCGACCTGAAAAAAGATGTGATTGAATACTGTTCATCGGTTGCCGAAAAACTCGGATATAAAGGACTGCATTTTGAATGCGGAGATGTAAGTAATTTTACACCGCCCGATATGCCCGATCTTGTTGTTTCTTTACATGCCTGCGATGTTGCGACAGACTACGTTTTGGCCGGTGCAATAAAGAATAGAGCAAAGGTTATTCTTTCAACTCCATGCTGTCAGCATGAAATACAAAACCAACTTAAATGTAACGCACTTTCTCTTATAACCGAATACTCTCTTTTAAAACAAAAACTTGCCGTAGCGGCAACTGACGCACTTCGTGCGAAAATGTTGGAAATTCACGGATATAAAGTGACTGTCTGTGAACTTATTGATCCTGAAGAAACACCGAAGAACGTATTGATCCGTGCAGTAAAAAGGGAAAGACCCATTCAAGGAATAACTGTAAAAAAATTAATAGACGAATATAATTCCACATGTGATTTTTTGGGGATAAAGCCTACGCTTTCCCGTCTTTTAAATATGCCGGAATTTTTTCAAAAATCTATTGAGAAGATAACTTTTTGATAAACGGGAAAAATAAAACCGGGAAATTTGGTATAAGCAGAAAATAAACTGACTATGAACTTTTGACAGAGAATCAGATCAGACAGTTTATGAAGAATCACAAAAGTGGTTTAAAAATATAAATTACAATATTACAAGATTTGTGTAACAAGGAAGAACCGGAAAATGAAAAATTTTAAGATCGTTTTTGCGTTTACTTTTTTACGTATGATAAAAAGACGCGGATATAAAATACTGACAGTTGTTATGGCACTTCTTTTTTTTGCAGTTCCGGCAGGAATAATGACAGCCATAGAGTATGCAAAAAGCGAAAAAATACCGCAGGAGTACAGTTATAATATTTCAGAGGTATATGTATGCGATAAACTTGAAGGAACGCCGGCTGACATTGGTATTATTACGCAAGATACACCGTTTTCAAATATTAAATTTACTCCCGTTGAAAATACGGAGAATGCAAAAATATTTTCCGGATCCGATCCCAGATCATTGATACTTGTAATGGAAACCAATGATTACGGACGGGTTTTTAACTTGATCGTTCCCGAAAGTACGGAATTGACAGACGGAGACACAGCCGCTTTTTCTGATTTTCTATCGAAAAACAGTACAGCGATTATGCTGATGAAATCGGATATCACTTTGGAGCAATTTTCTGAAATGATGAAACCTACGGTAATAATTAACTCAGGTGAAGACGGAAATGGCTCCGCAGTATTTGAAATATTTGAGATGATTGCACCGCTGATTTACACGTTTTTGATATATTTTTTGCTTATTTTTTACAGTCAAGGTGTCGCAACATCCATTGTTACGGAAAAAAGTTCAAAACTTATGGATACCCTGCTCCTTTCTACCAAGCCTACAGAATTGATTTTAGGTAAAATGCTTGCAAATTCCCTTGCCGGGATACTGCAGTTTACGGTTTGGGTCCTTTCGGTTATCGGAGGGTTTGCAACAGGTACCGCGCTTGTCAGATGGATAAATCCAGAATCAAATATGTCTATCCTTTCTGTATTCGATATGCTTTCAGAAGTAGGAGGTCTTTTCAGTGTTACCGTAGTTATAATTGCGGTTTTATTTACGGTATCAGGTTTTTTACTTTACTGTGCTCTTTCGGCGATCGGAGGTGCGATCTCGGAAAAAGCAGAGGACCTTTCTGCAAACAACGTTATTTTTACGGGTATCATGGCTGTTTCATTTTTAGCAGTAATTTTTACCAATCCAATTTATTCCGGGTTCCCTTCGCCTGAAATCATACTTTATATTCCGTTTACTGCGATACTTACTGTGCCGGTACAGATTTTACTGGGTAACATAAGTATATTGCAAGCGTTGATATCACTTTTAATTCTTATTGCGGTGACGGCAGGGATGGTCGTGCTTGCCGGTAAAATATACAAAGCATTTGCGCTTTACAAAGGAAAGTTTCCCGGAATAAAAAAGGCACTTGAGTTTTTAAAGTCCGGAAAAAATAACGAAACACACCATTAAAAACTTAAAACAAGGTAAAAAAACAAAAATGGATTTATTATGATTTATAAAAGCCTTTTATATGCGGATTCCGTACCGGATCGGAGTATAAAACCGGATGTTATTTCCGATCTCAAACTTGATATGGTTTTACCTTCGGAGGTAACCGACATACTGCTTTATAAGCCGGACAGGGAGAGCCTTTACCTTCGCAGAGAACTTTTTGAAAAATTGCTATCAGATCCTTCGTCTGAAGGAGCATTAAGCGAAATACTTGATTCTCTTTCATATGCAAGAGAACTTTACAGAGCACTTAATCTCGCTGTTTGTATGCAGTCTTCTGCGTACATCTTTGTTTTCCTTTTTGATGAGGTGGTAAAATTTTGCGGAAAAGTAACGCTTTTGAAAAAAGCAGGATTTTTATATCAAAGATTTTCCGATACATTCAAGGCGTTTTCGGAAAGTGAAAAATTCAAAGCAGCAGAAGAAGAATTAAAATCTTTGCTTCCCGAACTTTCTGTAATAAAAGAAGTTATACTTTCGAATGAAGGTGAAAATACAAAGGTGCTGAAAAGTACCGGAAATTGTATATCAGAGTCTTTAAGAAGATGTGCAAAAGAACTTGGGATCCCTCTCTCGGAAAAAGCGGAAGAACCGGTACAGTTCCAAAAAAATGTTTCCGAGGCGATCGCGAAAATGTATCCGTCCCAGTTTGAAAGATCTTTAAAATTTTACGATAACTACCGTACGCTTTTGCAAGGTGAGATTTTCGGTTATACTTCCGAAATTGAATTTGTTCTCGGAATGATCAGGTTTATCCGCAGAGCAAATGAGCAGGGGATACCTTACTCATTTCCGGCCGTTTCGGAAAAAAAAGAAATTGAATTAAAAAACGTTTATGATATTACCCTTCTTAAAAAAGAAGGGACACATATAGTTCCCAATGATGTGTGTTTTAACGAAAAAGAGCCTTTTTTCTACCTTACGGGTGCAAACGGCGGAGGTAAAACAACATATATCCGTGCTGTCGGTACAGCAGTTATTTTTTTTCTCAATGGAGCACCTGTATTCTGCGAAGGCGGAAGATGCGGACTTTTTTCCTCAGTATATACCCATTTTCCTAGAGATGAGCGTTTTGAAGGCTCAGGAAGATTTGTGGATGAAGAAAAACGTGTAAACGAGATTTTATCTGCTGATGACGGAAATTCCCTTATACTGCTGAATGAGACATTCTCTACCACAGGGGAGGAAAAGGCAGTTAAATGTACCGAGGAATTAGCGGAAAAACTTTACAAGAGCGGAAGTTTCGGTGTATACATTACGCACCAGCACAGTATTGATGAGCAAAAAATTCCTTTTTTGAGTGTTGTGGTCGATGAGAGTGACTCTAACCGCAGAACTTATAAAATAGAAAAACGCCGTACCGAAAGTTTTTCCTTTGCCAAGGATATTCTTAAAAAATACGGTCTTACCGGACAGGCACTTAAAGAGCGGTTTGGTTTAAATAAAGATTAAAAGTTAATGAAGTCAGATATATGAAAAAATACAAAAATGATTAAAAAAACAGAAAGAACTGTGGAAAATGAAAAAAGTCAGTTTGCTGTATAGAGATTCCGATACAAAAGAAAATCTACCTGCCCGAGAACTTTCCGAGGCTATATACAATCTTAATATAGACAGAATGGTGGAGAGTGCATGTAAAAACAAAACGTGTGCACAATACTTTCTTTCTGTGCTCGGAAGAAATGCGAAAAGTGAAAAAACTGCAGTCTACCGTAGAGAAATATTAAAAGATTTTTTGAAAAATCCCGGTCTTCTTTCGGAACTTATGCAGGTTTTCAGAAGTTACGACAACCTGCAAAGCGAGACTGAGGAGATGACAAAAGAGGTCTTCCGTTACGGTATGCCGGCAAATGAAACTGGAATGCTTGACTGTATATATGAACAACTTTATATCAATGCGCACTTTGCCAGAAACGTCATCGCATATTTTTCGGAAATAGAAGGTGTTTTTGCACGGTACGAAGTGAAGTCAGAGGGCTTGACCGGAATGAAAAATTTCTGCATTTCCGTAAAGGAAAGCAAGTGCATTGATGAAATAGAGAAGGCAGCAGAACGCTTTAAAAGCGAAAGCGTTGAAAGTTACTCTTTTACCGTGAAATGTCAACTTGACAAAACGATGTCTGCGTCAAAAAGCGTTATTGCCGACATTGCCGAGGCGGGCAAGGGCGGGAAAAAGAAACTGTTCGCTGTTTTCAAGAAAAAAGAAGCGTTACCCACGGAGGTTGATATAGGAAATTCTGCCGTTGACAGTGTATGTAAGACAACAGTTTCGGCACTTTCAGAACTTTCATCTTTATTTTCCGATATTGCAGGCGGTATATATTCCGCATTTTTCGGAATAGGAAAGGAACTCAGTTTTTATTTTTCAGCGATTGAGATCGCCTCTTACCTCGAAAAAGGCGGCATGAATTACTGTTTTCCGACAGTCCTTGAAAAGGAAGAAGATATACTTTATGCGTCCTCGGTATATGATATACTGCTTTTGACCGAAGGAAAAAATAAAAAAACAATAGTTACTAACTCTGTGGATATAAGCGGCAGCGGGCTTATGATAACAGGTGACAATAACTGTGGAAAAACTTCTTTTTTACGCGCTGTGGGTACTGCGGTGATATTTGCACAAAGCGGTCTTTTTGTTGCAGCCGATGATATGACGGTCAGCATAAGAGAAGGGATTTTTACGCATTTTTCCTCTGCCGAAAAAGATTTTTCAGATGCTAACAATGTTGCCGGAAGGTTCGAAAGCGAGGTTATCGATATAGCAAAGATAGTAGATAATCTTACTCCGTATTCGCTTGTATTGTTGAATGAAACTTTTCAGACCACCGCTTACCGTGAAGGAGCGGAAGGGATGAAAGAAATTCTTGATATTTTGCCGGAGATAAAGGTAAAATATATATTTGTAACGCATATAAAAGCGATGCTTACAGATTTCAAGCCTGTTGGTGTAAATGTGCTGAAGGCTGAAAAGTACAATTTGGTAAGATTTTAAAAATGGAGAAAGTACCTTTGTAATTTTAATAAGGTGTGTTTTTACAACACACTTGATCTTTAATCAGTTTTTATTTTTCGATACATGTGATATTTTGACACGGTAATTGATCAAATAATGTTTAATGTAATTGAAGGTATTTTAATTTTTAGAATATAAATTATATAAGCGAAAAAGTTTTTCGTAAATTGAAATGTAAAAATACAGCCTATGTGAAATGTCACAGAGGCTGTATTAAATATCAGTTGTATCTTTACGTTGGTTCAATTTTCCAAGAGCATGCTGTCAATGACATCTTTCATGCTGTAAAGTCCTGGGCTCTTACCTTTCATGAATATCGCCGCTCTGACGGCCCCGATTGCAAATACTTCCCTGGACGCCGCACTGTGCGAAAGCGTTACAGTTTCGTTCATACCTGCAAAAATTACTTCATGCTCTCCAACAATGTTTCCGCCTCTTACAGAGTGGATTCCGATTTCGTTTTGACTTCGCTTGTGTCTTACACTGTGTCTGTCGTAAACGTACTGCGGGGTGTATTTTACACCTTTAGATGCGGCTTCTGCAAGCATTATCGCCGTTCCGCTGGGAGCGTCAAGTTTTTGGTTGTGATGTTTTTCTATTATCTCTATGTCAAACCCTTCAAGAACCGACGCCGCTTTTTGTACAAGAGCGGTTAAAAGGTTTATTCCGAGAGACATATTTCCGGAACGGAAAACGGCTATTTCTTTAGAAGCATTTTCAATAAGTTTGAGTTCTTCAGGGGTGTGTCCTGTTGTACAGATGATTGCCGCACATTTTGCTGCTTTGGCGTAATTCAAAATACCCTCTGTCGCTGTGTGGTGCGAAAAATCAACTATTACATCGGCTCCTATGTTTGTTCCGACTTCCTCAATTCCGTGATAAAGCGGAACAAAAGATTTATCGGGAGAAACGTCAACTCCGGCAATAACAGTAGTTCTCGGTTCTTTTCCCGTAGCTGCCAGCACGGCATTACCCATTCGTCCGCAGGCTCCGGTAAGTATTATTTTTACTTCGCTCATTTTATTCTCCATTCTGCCGCGGTCGGTAGTTTGTACACCTGACTTGGCTTAAAAACGTGGTTGATTTTTATTTATATTAGACCGTAACTCTTCATGGATGCACGGAGGATCTCAAAATTCTTTTCGTCCATTTCGCAAAGCGGGAGTCTCATTTCCTCAGAGCAGTATCCCATTAAGTTCATTGCGGTTTTTACAGGGACCGGATTAACTTCGATAAAAAGATTATTTATAAGTTTCAGGAGTTTTAACTGAAGTGCTGCACTTTCCTTTACTTTGCCGTCAAAGAAAAGTTGGCATATATCGTGGGCTTCTCTCGGCATTACGTTTGAAAGAACGGAGATGACGCCTTTAGCACCTAGTGAAAGAAGCGGTACTATCTGGTCGTCGTTTCCGCTGTAAATGTCAATACTGTCCCCGACTTCTGCAAAAATCTGAGTGATTGCGGATATATTTCCGCTTGCTTCTTTTGCAGCGACAATGTTCGGATGCTTTGCGATCTCCTTGTAAACAGGCAGGGTGATATTGCATCCGGTTCTGGACGGTACATTGTAAACTATGTTCGGAATGGATACAGAGTCCGCTATTGTGAAGAAGTGCTTTATAAGACCTTTCGTGGTTGCTTTATTATAGTAAGGTGTTATTTGCAGAAGAGCGTCTGCGCCGACTTTTTCCGCTTCCTTTGAAAGCCATACTGCGTACGAAGTGTCATTTGAACCGCTTCCGGCTATGACCGGGATTCTTTTGTTTACATGCTGTACTGTAAATGCGATCTCTTCAACATGTTCTTCGTCCGAAAGTGTTGATGCTTCCCCGGTTGTTCCACAGATGACGATTGCGTCAGTTTTGTTTTCGATTTGGAAATCAATTATTTTTCCGAGTGCATCGTAGTCAATTTTATTATTCTTAAATGGTGTTATGATTGCAACTGCTGATCCTGTAAAAATAGGATTTGTTTTCATTTTTAATATTCCTTTCCGAATTTTAAAGAAATTTTCTTTAATAAAAAAAGCCGAAACGATGTCCGGCTACAAATATTTCCGTATAAACGGAATTATAAGATAGCACTCCATCAAAAATGATGACAGTCCGTGGATTATTAATCCTGGGAAAGTTTTTGCTTTCCTTGGGACCAGCGTTTTGTGTTACCGAACACAAAATACTTCGGCATTCCGTACCTTTCGGGGTATTTTTAAACGAAGTCGGTACTTCTTTGATACCTTACTTTTTACGGTATGCGCCTCTATCAACTTTTTTATTATGTTACTAATATAATAGCACAAAAAACACTTTATGTCAAGGAGTTTACACAAAATATGTCAGAAATCATAAAGAACGAATCAATGCAGACAAATTTAAAGACAAGCGACTTTTATTACGATATTCCAGATGAACTTATTGCACAGGTACCGTCGGAAAAGCGTGACGGATCCCGGCTTATGGTGCTCGGAAGAGAAAGCGGAGAAATTACTCATAAGCATTTTTACGATATAGCTGATTATCTTAAAAGCGGAGATGTTTTGGTACTTAACCGTTCAAGAGTAATGCCGGCAAGGCTTTTCGGAAAACGGGAGGGTACAAATGCAGATATAGAAGTTTTACTTCTGAAAAGAATAAGCCCGGATACATGGGAAACCATAGTCCGTCCTGGGAAAAAATGTAAGCCGTCAGTTAATATTATATTCGGGAACGGTATTCTTTGTGCAACGGTAAAAGAAGTAACTGAGGACGGAAACAGAATAATTTCTTTTAAAGCAAACGGATGCAGTATTGACGAAGCGATACATAAAATAGGTGAGATGCCATTGCCTCCGTATATAACTTCAAGAGAGGCGGAAAAAGAGCGTTATCAAACGGTATACTCAAAAGAAGAGGGTTCTGCAGCGGCACCGACTGCCGGACTTCATTTTACTACAGAACTTTTGAAAAAAATAGAAGAAAAAGGGGTTAAGATTGTTACCGTTCTTCTTCATGTGGGGTTGGGCACGTTTCGTCCGGTAAAAGAAAAAGAGATCAAAGATCATGTTATGCACTCCGAGTGGTTTTCGGTGAGCAAAGAGGCCGCAGATATAATAAATAAACGAAGCGGCAGACTCATTGCTGTCGGAACGACTTGTTGCCGTGTGCTTGAAAGTATAGCGGACGTGAACGGAAGAATAAAAGAATACGAAGGAGAGACAGCAATTTTTATATATCCGGGGTACAGATTTAAGGCAGTGGAAGGACTTATAACCAATTTTCATTTGCCGGAAAGTACGCTGATAATGCTTGTAAGCGCATTTGCGGGCAGAGAAAATATTTTGAATGCATACAATACCGCGGTCAGGGAAAAGTACAGGTTTTTTTCTTTCGGTGATGCGATGTTTATTCAGTGATATAGTAAGATCATTTATTTAGCAGCAATTTAATTATAAAGAAGAATTCATTGTTTTTTTTATTTAATATCCTTGAATTACGAAAAAAACAATGGTATAATGTAATAAAAAAATAAAGAGTAACGGATATTTATGAAACACGAACATAAAAATCACAGAGAGCGGCTTCGTAAACGTTTTTTTGAAACCGGGTTTAAAGGATTTGCTCCGCATGAAGTTTTGGAACTTATTCTTTTTTACTCGATCCCTCAGCAGGACACAAACGAGATCGCACATAGACTCATAAATCATTTTGGTTCGTTTTCTGCTGTTTTGGATGCCGATCCCGCGGATCTTATGAAAGTGTCCGGTATCAAAGAAGTTTCAGCTGCACTTATCAAACTCATTCCTCTTCTTTGTTCTTACTATCAATTGGACAAAGTGTACGGTGGAAAAAACTTCGCAAGTATAGAGAGCATTGCAGAATATTGTGTTTATAAAACCATAAACGAGACCAGAGAACGCTTTTACGTAATGATTTTCGATAATACCATGCGTATGCTTGCCTATGAACCTCTTTCAGAGGGATCCCAAGGTGAGGTGTCGGTAAATATGGAGCAACTTGCCTCAATACTGTTCCGCTATTCAGGATCGAACTTTATACTTATACACAATCACCCGGGCGGACCGCCTACTCCGTCTGAAGAGGATATAATTTTAACACAGAAGATATATTCTCTTACGGCTCCGCTGAACAAATTTCTTATTGAACATCTTATAATTTCAAAAAACAGATATGTTCCTATAATGCAGACGCTCCGCAGCAAAGGATATGATTTTTATTCGTTTTAATTATATACAAAGTTTTTTATACTGAAAATTTTTGTACTCAGGTTTTTATAAAAGTTTTATTTGTTGGAAGATATATCGCGTCATGTTTGTTTTTTTAAAAAACTTAATTAAATTATTTTACTCCGAGAGGAAGATCCGTAATGATCAAAGAAAATGAGTTTGATTTTAAAAGAAAGATACTGTATCCTGCATGTGTGGCTTTTTTTGTTTTAGTGTTTGTATATTTTTTAATTGCCATGGCAGCAGGGATTAATGTAACAGAAAGCGGGACGGGAAAGTTTACTCAGTACTATGACGGAGAAACAGACAGCGGCAGTATTGATTCGGATACTGCGGCGCCGGCGGCTCTACCGGTCCAAACACTTCTCGGATTGTTATTGTTTTCTCTTTCAGTTATGTCGCTCCGGTATGTTTATAATTTAAAAATAAGTAGGATACTGGCAAGGCTGATCCATTATATCGGAACTATTTTGTCATTCCTGATTTTTGTTATAGCGCTCTCCGGAGTGGCCTCTTCGACAGAAGTTCCTATAGTCTTGTTTGCACTTTTCGCTGTTTCGCTGATATATTTTCTTTTGCTTGGATTATCAGTGCTTTTTAAGAAACTGATGTCAGGAAAAAAGATAAGTAAAAAAATTATAAAAATAAGGGATTTTACTTATTTTACACTGGCTTGCTTTACCGCAGTCGTTTTTTGTGTCTCGATATTTGCTCTTATTACAAAGATCAAGGCAATTGTAACGGTTACACAGGAGAAAAATTTTGTTACGGATAAGGCATTTTATGAAACTGTTGTTACTGCAGTGACCCCCCTTGCTCCTACCGTTCAAAATTACCTTCGCTATCTTGCGACGGCGGCAGTTTTTGCATTTTCTTACGCGGTACTGTTTACCTGTTTTAAAAGACCTGTAAAGGTAATTTTTAATTTTCTGATACTGACAGCAGGATATGTAGTCATATGGATATTAGGTCTTGATTATTTCAGACTTATAAAAAGCAATATACTTCCTGCAGTTATCATATATCTTTCCGTTTACCTTGTTGCGTTAATTACAGTTTGTATAGTTCTTTATGTAAAAAGGCAAATGTCTGAGGAAAAAGAAGATTATGAATCGCAGTTTTCTGTTGGAAAGAAAACCAAGAAAAACAGTGACGGGTAAAAGATGCACAAGAATCTTTACAAATATAACAGGACAAAAAACAACGCATTTAGCAGGGCGTTGTTTTTTTGTATTATAATATTTATATTGACAAAATAAAGCCTTTAATATATAATGTAATTCGGATATAAAATACGATAAATAAGGTTTCCAAAGGAGAAAAACATTTTATGTACGGATATTTCGACCCGAAAGGAATCAGACCGTGTGGATGGCTTAAAACACAACTAAAAATTCAGGCAAACGGACTTGCCGGGAATCTTAATAAAATATGGCCTGACGTAAAGGACAGTGCATGGATCGGAGGTGCCTGCGAAGGCTGGGAAAGAGTTCCGTATTGGCTTGATGGGTATATTCCGCTTGCTTATATGCTTGAAGATCCGGAAATGATCACAGTTGCGGAAAAATATGTAAACACGATACTTGACAAACAGGAAGATGACGGCTGGATATGTCCATGTAAGCCTGAAGAACGGCAGAAATATGATATATGGGCTTTTTTTCTTATCGGAAAAGTTCTGGTTCTTTACTATGAGTTTACCGACAGCAAAAAAGCATTAAAAGGGCTTTATAAAGCAATGAAATGTCTGCATA
Source organism: uncultured Clostridia bacterium (assembly GCA_944381115.1). Taxonomy (GTDB): domain Bacteria; phylum Bacillota; class Clostridia; order Oscillospirales; family CAG-272; genus SIG673. Next base: position 8,797 of record CALWJV010000013.1, on the reverse strand, counting down.
GATATATTGTAGAAGAAAGGCGTATAAAACTGTTCGATTGGGGAGAGCATCGCTGGTTTGAAGCAATGATACCGCTTCAGTTTCTTTATAGTAAGCATAAAGAAAAATGGATATTCGAACTTGCAAGCGAACTCAGAACTCAGGGAACAGATTACAATAATCTTAAAGAGCATTGGAAACGTCCGTTGAACATATGGACTCAGGATACACATGTTGTAAACATTGCCATGATGCTTAAATATGAATCCGTTTGCCATCAACTACTTGGTTATAAGTTGAAAAATGAAGCAGAAGACCTTTGGCGTCATATCGAAAAATATAACGGTACCGCTGTGGGGATATTTACTGGAGATGAATGTCTTTCGGGACTTGCAAATAATCAGGGATCAGAACTTTGCAGTGTTGTTGAACTTATGTATTCCTGCGAAATCATTTATGCTGTGACGGGTAAAAATGTTTGGGCAGACAGACTTGAAAAAATAGCATACAATGCATTGCCGGCAACGGTAAGTGACGATATGTGGACGCACCAATACGATCAGCTTGCAAATCAGATAGCATGTCAGATAATGCCGGGACCGAAAGTTCATTTCAGGACAAACAGCGGACAGTCCCATCTTTTCGGACTTGAACCGAATTTTGGTTGCTGTACCGCAAATTTTGGTCAAGGGTGGCCAAAATTTGCGATGTCAGGATTTCTCAAATCAAGGGGCGGTATAATTGCCGCGTTTATGATCCCATCGGAACTTTCCACAAAGATAGGCGGTAAAAAAGTCCGTATAAAGACGGAAACAGATTACCCTTTCAGAATGAGTTGTAAATATACTGTTACAGCCGATGATCCGGTAGAATTCACCTTTAAAATAAGAATACCGAAATGGGTAATTGCATTTAAGGTGAACGGAGAAGAGCAAAAAAAATCTGACTATTATAAGATTCATAAAACATTTTTCGGTAAAGAAGAAATAAATATCGAACTAATAACTGCGCCGGTTCTTAAAACAAGACAAAACGGGCTTAAATATCTCCAATACGGAGCACTTGTTTTTGCATTGCCGATTGAAGCGGAATACATAATGCATGAATATGTAAAAGACGGAGTTGAAAGAAAATTTCCATATTGCGATTATGAACTTGTTCCCAAAAGTGAATGGAGATACGGATTTGCTGATGAGACTTTTGAAATATGCGAAAAAGAAGGAGATACCTATCCTTTTTCGTCAAAAAATCCGAGAATTACAGTAAAGGCAAAAATGGCACGGGTAGAATGGGATTACGAAGACGGGTATGAAAGCATCTCGGCAAAGGAACCGGTATCAGACCGCGCGATTTCAGAGGCACGGACAATGGAACTTATTCCTTACGGTTGTGCAAAACTGCGTATGACAGAGATGCCTAAGGTCAAAATCAAAGCGAAATGAGTAAGGAGAGAAAAAATTATGAAAACAGTAAAAAAAGAATTTCATTACGTTGAAAGAATATTAGGCATCGGGGGAAATACGGTCGGAGCGGAAAATTTTATTAAAAACAAAGATAATTTTGTTTCGTTTGATTCAAGTAACGGATGTATTTTGAAAAATCAACACGGTACCAACGCATATGTACTTATAGATTTTGGAAAAGAAATATGCGGCGGAGTGCGTATTTTAACAAATTACATAAAAAATAAACCGAGCAAAGTTCGGCTTGTTTTTGGAGAATCAGTATCAGAGGCAATGTCAGAGACCGGCGGTGAAAAGAATGCGACAAACGACCATTCACCAAGAGATTTTACGGTATATCTATCCTCGTTGTCCACACTTGAATACGGACGGACAGGCTTTCGTTTTTTAAAAATAGAACTTTTGGGTGATGACGAAGAGGTACATTTCAAAAATGTTATAGGAGTATGCGAACTTCCTGACCTTGAAAGACGCGGGTACATAAAGACGAACGATCAAAGACTTAACGAAATTACGGAAACTGCATTTTATACATGTCAACTTAACATGCAGGACGGATTCATACTTGACGGAATAAAAAGAGACCGTCTTGTTTGGTCGGGAGATCTGTTCTCGGAAATACTTACAATTCTTTATACGTACGGAGACGCAGAAAACATTCCGAATTCGCTCGTATTTTTAAAGAAAACATCGGGAAAAGGCACATGGATAAACGGTATACCTTCTTACAATGCGTGGTGGATATTAAATCTTAGTACATACTGTAAGTTTACAGGGAAAAAAGAATTTTTCAATGAAAACTCTGATTATGTGAAGTTTATAATTGATGAGTTCGACGCATGTATAGCGGAAAACGGAGATATGGACTTCAAAGTAACCGGTAAAAAATGTGGCATGGAATTTTTCCTTGACTGGCCAACTGCAAAAACCCCTGATAATATTCCGGGAACGGCACTTTTAATAATATATGCACTTGAAAATCTGAAAGCCCTCGGATATAACAGCGATTTTTCCGAAAAGAGCGAAAAAATTTGCAAACGCCTTGAAAAGTATATATATATGCCGACCGAAGCAAAACAGGTCATAGCGCTTCAGGTACTTTGCGGAAACAAAAATATTGCATTAAAAGATAAACTTGAAAACGGCGGAGCAAAGGGAGTTTCGACGTTTATGTCATACTTTATTTTAAAGGCCCTGGATATTCTTGGAAGTGAAAAAGCATTTGATATAGCAAAGGAATATTACGGTGCAATGCTTGACAGAGGAGCAACAACGTTCTGGGAAGATTTCAATATGGACTGGTTAGAGGGAAGCAGCAGAATAGACGAAATGCCGAAAGAAGGTGAAAAAGACCTTCACGGAGATTACGGAGCATACTGTTATACCGGATTTCGCCATAGTTTTTGTCACGGTTGGTCAAGCGGTGTTTACCCGTTTACCGTTGAAAAACTTATCGGGCTTGAATTAAAAGCACCTGCATTTGAAATTATCGGACTTGCTCCGGGTAAAGGCGAGATCAAAGTAACCGAAGCGGTTATCCCGACGCCTTACGGAAATATAGAAATCGAAGACTGCGAAAAAAAGATTCCAAAAGAAATTAAAATAATATAATACAGTTTTATTAAAATTTTCTTTTTACGTGAATTTACGTTTTATGTATACGGTATTTACATTTTTAAAACATAGGCATTAGTGGTGCAAAGAAAAAAACAGTGTGAGTCAAACGTGCTCACACTGCTTTTTTATTCATATTGTTTTTATACGTTTTTTCTGAGTTCAAAATATTCTTTTCCGAGTTCTTGGTTTTTCCATTTTCGGCAGATTTTGAATCCGAAGTGTGCAAATAGTAATTCAAACAAAAGTTCTGCGATCATTGTGGTAGCGGCGCTGCCTACGCATTGTATAATGCTCCAACCGAAGAATACACGTCCGACGAGAAATGAAAATGTAAAGTTGTCAACAAACTGACCTATGGCTGTTGAAATGTAAACTCTTAAAAAATAAGCATAAAAAGCATCGGGATTTTTTTTGAAAATCTTACCGATTCCGTAGTTTGAAAAATTGTTTACCACAGCAGAAATCAAAAATGCGATTGTACTGCCGAGAAGAACATACCATGTTCCCCCGAATGTCTTATTAATTGCAATATTTATTATATCCGATCCTGCTGATTCTCCCCATACTCCGGGGATGAGTGATGCCAAAAAGAAAATAATGCAAAATACCGTATTTAAAATTATCGCAAAGACGGAAAGTTCAGTGGCCGCTTTAGGACCAAAATGTTTTGTGACGGTATCCATTATCAAAAATACAATCCAAGAAATCAGCGTTCCGCAGTCAAGCGCCATCCAGGAAAAAGGCATGTTAATGCTTTTATTTGCAAGCAGGTTCATTGAAAATACAGTTAAGACAAGCAGCGCGGTAACAGACGCAGGCAAAGCGTAAAAAAATACTTTAAATTCATATAGTTCCTTTTTTATTTTTTTGACCATAAAAAAACTCCTTTATTTACAGCCGATAAAGGAGTTTTGTCCGTGATTGAATTTGCATAAAAAATGTATGCGGGAGGTTATCAATAGTTTTATATTTATAAAACATAAAAATAACTGCCATGTAAATATCCATAGTTTTATTTTCAGACAGGATGGTCGCGAACTGTCTCCGATGATCGGTATTTAATTTATATGCAAGTATTTTAGCATAAAAAAATTTATTTGTCAATACTTGTAAAATATTATTTCAAGTTAAAATTAAACTGATCTTTTTTGTTTCATGGTATTTTTTATTTGTTGTTTTGTCCGTAATAAGCAGAAGCACCGTGTTTACGCATATAATGCTTATCTGAAATGTATCCGGGGACTTTACCAATTCCCGGGGCAAGGCATTCTGTTATAAAAGCCATTTTTGCGACTTCTTCAGTGACGGTTGCATGATATACTGCTTCTTCAGCATTTTTTCCCCAGGCAAAGACACCGTGATTTGCAACGAGACAGGCAGGTATTTCACTGACATTTTTATCTTTAAATGTTTCGTTGATCACTTTTCCGGTGTTTTTTTCGTATTCTTCCATTTCATTTTCAGTCAAAGACCGAGTGCATGGTATATCACCGTAAAAGTAGTCTGAATGTGTTGTACCGTATGCACGGATGGGTTTACATGCCTGTGCGAAACCCGTTGCGAAGATGCTGTGTGTGTGGACTACACCGCCGATCGACGAATTTGCTTTATACAATTCAATATGCGTCGGTGTATCGGAAGAAGGTCTGTATTTTCCTTCGATAACTTTTCCGTTCAAGTCTACTACCACCATGTCTTCCGCCGTCATGTTTTCATAACTTACACCGCTCGGTTTTATAATAATAAGACCGATTTTCCTGTCTATGGCGGAAACATTTCCCCATGTAAAAAGAACGAGTTTATTTTTCACCAAATCAAGGTTTGCGTTCAATACTTTTATTTTGAGTTCTTCAAGCATGATTTTTTTCCTTTATTGAATATCTGATAAAATTTGTTCTGCTTTGAGAAGTTTGTTAAAATTTTCTGCATATTCTTCAAATCCGGTTACACCTTGAGCGATGGGTTTATATATTTTTTCCGCTTGACCGACAAAGATCCGCTTTGCAAGATATTCGGAAAGTGAAAGGCTGCTACCCAAATAGGAAGCAAGGACCGCCATGCCCCATGCACCGCCTTCACCCGCCGTCTCCATGACTGCGACAGGTATATTTAGTGCATCTGCCAGATACTGTTGGCAAACACCTTCCGTTTTAAATATTCCGCCGTGTGCATATATTTTACCGATATCAATTTTTTCTTCTCGGATAAGTTCGTCCATTCCGAGTTTCAGTGTTACAAAAGCAGAATACAGCAGACTTCTGACAAAATTCTGAAGATCGAACTTTCCCTTTGCAGAGTGCATGATTAACGGTACACCGCTACTGATACCGGTAAGATTTTCACCTGAAAGGTAATTGCAACTTACTGTTTTTCCACAGTCGGCATCACCCGTAACTGAATTTTCAAACAATTTGTCATACAGTTCGCCTGTATTTATTTTTTTCCCGATCATTTTTGCGAAATCACCGAATATTTTTACCCATGCGTCAATCTCAGAAGAGCAGTTGTTACAGTGTACCATTGCTACTTCATCTCCATATGGTGTCGTTACAATATCGATTCCGTTATGGACTCGTCTGAGTGGTTTTTTCAAGACTGCCATGCTGAAAACGGATGTTCCGGCGGAAACATTTCCGGTCCCTGCTTTTACCGAATTGGTTGCCACCATACCTGTACCGGCATCTCCCTCCGGAGGGCAAAGAGGTATACCTTCATTCAGATCGCCGGATGGATCCAATAAAAGCGCTCCTTCGCGGGTAAGGGTACCTGCGTGCTGTCCTGCGATGAAAACGTTTGGAAGAACAGATTTTATGCTTCGATTAAACTTATTGTGTACGCGATGTTCAAATTTTGACATCATTTCTGCGTTATAATTTTTTATTTCAGGATCGATCGGGAACATTCCGCTTGCTTCTCCGATACCTGCTAAAATTTTGCCGGTCAGTAAAAAGTGAATATATACCGAAAGTGTTACTATATGTTCGATATCCTGGACGTGTATTTCCTCGTTACGTATTGCATTGTAAAGGTGCGCTATACTCCAGCGTGCAGGTACGGGATATGAAAATAGTTCGGTAAGTTCTGCGGCCGCGCTTTCAGCGCAGTTATTCCGCCATGTACGGAAAGGTACGAGCGGGTTTCCAGATTTGTCAAGCGGTATATATCCGTGCATCATACCTGAAATACCTATTCCCCCGACTTCGGTGAGAGAAGCCCCGGTTTTTACAAAGAAATCTTTTTTCAGTGCTTTGTAACACGCCTGCATACCGCGTATCATTTCGTCGTAAGAATAAGTCCAAATGCCGTTTTCCAATTTATTTTCCCAAACGTAACTTCCTGAAGAAAGGGGGTTGCCGTTTTCGTCAATCATCACAGATTTTATACGGGTAGAACCAAACTCAATGCCAACAAAACATTTTTTCAGATCTTTCATTGTAAGTGCTCCTTATAACATTATTTAAATGCGGGGAACAATTTTCGGAAGGTCCGGTTCCTTTTTTTACAACAGTTTTAAATTTTTGACCGGATAAAAACCTTTACATATGAGGTTATAATTTTTAGTCCACTGTAAATTAATGCAGTTTATTTTTCAAAAGGGTTTTCCGTTGGGTATCTGTCACCTTTTGCACGGTTGTATCCGATTTCTTCTACGGGTACGCCAATATATTTAAATACTTCATACAGCGATTTACCAAAATGACCGAACGCTACTGCTCCGTGATGAGGATAATTTTTTTCAATGAGAACATGTCGGTAAAACCGTTTCATTTCGGGAATTGCAAAAACCCCGATTGATCCGAAACTGTGTGTTTTTACAGGCAGAACCTCTCCTTGAGCGACATATGCGCGCAGTTTGTTATCTGCAGTGGATTGCAGGCGGAAGAAAGTTATGTCTCCCGGTACTATATCTCCTTCAAGCGTACCTTGAGTTACCTCTTCCGGAAGAGAGCGAGCCATTATAAGTTGGTATTTCATTTCGCAGAAACAAAGTTTTTTAGAGCAAGTATTTCCGCAGTGAAATCCCATAAAAGTTTCTGTTAAAGAATACGGGAATTTACCTTTAATGTCATTTTGGTACAGGTCTTTCGGAACGGTATTGTTGATATCCAGAAGGGTTACGGCGTCTTTGCTTATTACCGTGCCTATAAATTCCGACAGTGCACCGTAAATATCCACTTCGCAGGATACGGGAATACCTCTGCCCGTAAGGCGGCTGTTGACATAGCAGGGAACAAATCCGAACTGCGTCTGAAATGCAGGCCAACATTTTCCGGCAATCGCAACATATTTACGGCTTCCCTTATGTGATTCCGCCCAATCGGTAAGGGTAAGTTCATATTGTGCAAGTTTTGCAAGTATCTCAGGTTTTTTATTACCTTTGCCGAGTTCCTTTTCCATGTCTTCTACGATTTCAGGGATACGTTTATCTCCGTCGTGTTTATGAAATGATTCGAAAAGATCAAGTTCGGAGTTTTCTTCAATTTCCACACCGAGGTTATACAGTTGCTGTATAGGCGCATTGCAGGCAAGAAAATTCATAGGGCGGGGACCAAATGAAATAATTTTTAAATGTTTGAGTGCGTATACCGCACGTGCAATAGGAAGAAAATCATTTAACATTTTTGCACATTCTTCCGCATCTCCGACAGGGTATTCCGGAATATATGCTTTTACGCCGCGGAGTTTAAGATTGTAAGATGCATTCAGCATACCGCAGTAAGCATCGCCTCTTGATGACGCAAGAGTGGGAATATCTTCTTCCGCCGCCGCAAAAAACATTATTGCGCCTCCGACCTCAGATGCAAATTCCTTTGCGAGCATTGTTTCCGAAATTTCCGGTCCGAAGTTCCCGAGATATACTGCCAGCGCATTGCAACCCGCTTTTTTGATGTCCTCAAATGCCTGTTTCATATGTATTTCGCTCTCTACGATGCACACGGGACATTCGTAGACAGTATCTTTGCCGTACATGTTTTCGTATGCGGCGATAAGTGCCTTACGGCGATTTACTGAAAGGCTTTCGGGGAAACAGTCGCGAGAGACCGCGACTATACCGATTTTAATATCCGGAATGTTTTTCATTTTTTCACCTCAACTGTTTTTATTAATTTTAAGGACCGTACAGATTTTTTTGTTCGACAGTCCATAAATTCGTAAGTATTGTCAGAGGGATGGTATAAACGCAGACAAAGCAGATATATAAAAAGGCTGATCGCCATTTTGTATTTAAATAATACCGCAGATATAGGGTTTTATTATTCAGGATCGTTTTTCCGTTTTATAAAAAAGTCAGGTAAAAGAAAAGCAAACAAAACCGGGACTGATCTTGTTTGCTTGTGGTGGAGCGGTAAAACCTCAAACGAATTTTATTTTACATTGATTTTTTCATTTCAAAATTTTTAAGTTTAATGCCCGAACGCTCTACCTCTTGCGCTTTTACTATTTTATAGCCACGCTTCTCAAAAAACGGTTTTGCGGTTATCGACGCATAGGTTGTTAAAGTAACAAAGCCCTTTTCCAATTCGTCGCATAATGCTGTTGCTATGCCTTGTCTTTGATAATCTTTATGTATGAAAAGCAAGTCTAAACAACCCGATTTATCAATACTGCCGAACCCGACAATTACGCCGTTTGTTTCTGCAATCAAAGTTTTTTGACTTATTAAATCATCTTGCCGCACTTTCAAACTGTCATAATTATTTGCCCAAGCCGAAAGTTGTTCCGCCTTATAGTCTTTT
>CALWJV010000012.1 GCA_944381115.1 uncultured Clostridia bacterium | reverse complement strand
TCTATTCTTGCTGTTTCGTGTGTAACGGTTGCTTTTTGTTCTAATTTTTTAATGGTGCAAGATAAAGCAAATGGTACGATAAGAGATTTAAGAATATCTCCTGTGAAGTCAGCTACGCTTTCGCTGAGTTATTATATTGCAACTTTGCTTTCAACACTTATTATTTGCTTTGCTGCAACGGGTATCTGCCTTACTTATGTGGCTATTGTCGGTTGGTATATGTCACTCGCAGATGTATTCTTTTTGTTTCTTGATATTTTACTCCTTGTTTTGTTTGGAACAGCATTATCTTCGATTATTAATTTTTTCTTATCAACACAAGGACAAATTTCAGCGGTAGGTACAATCATCAGTGCGGGATATGGGTTCATTTGTGGTGCATATATGCCTATTTCTTCATTTGGCGAAGGGCTGCAAAAAATAATCTCATTTTTGCCGGGCACTTATGGTACATCACTTATCCGAAATCATACAATGCAAGGGGCACTTGCCGAAATTCAAAATCAAGGTATTCCAACAGAGGTTATTGAAAAACTAAAAGATTCCCTTGATTGCAATCTTTATTTTTGGGGAAGTCAAGTAAATATTGGAACGATGTATATGATACTTGGAATCACTACTTTGGTATTGATTGGAATTTATATTTTGTTAAACAAATTAAAAAAATACAACAATTAATTTAGAAAAGTAAATTATACATAACACATTATACTATAATAAAATGTATATTATGAAGTATTCAGTTACACCAATACATATCAAAATCAACTAGTTATAATATACAAACAAGGCATATTAAAGCAGTTGTTTTGTTAAACATGTATCCAATAATTTTTTGGGGACAAAGGAAAAATAAAATGCTGAAAAAAGCCCATTTTAATAAAAATTTAAAATAATAGTGAATTGAATATTGTAAAAAAAATGAAAAAGTTATTGACAACATTGAAAAAATAATATATAATATAACTGTACTTTTACATGACTGACGGATGACGCAGGTAACTGCGGTGAAATGTAAAAGAATAAGCCGACCGTCTGGGCAAATTGTTTTTTCTTCGGAAAAAATGATTTGCTTTTTTTATTTTAAATCAGGAGGTATAAAAATGAGACACGAAAATTGGAATGGATTTGCCGACGGCAATTGGCAAAACGAAATAAATGTCAGAAACTTTATACAAACAAACTATGAAGAATACAGAGGAGATGGGACATTTCTTGAGGGGGCGACCAAAAGGACAAATGCGCTTATGGAGCGTTTAAACGAACTTTTAAAACTTGAAAGACTGTTTGGAGGCGTTCTTGATATAGATGTAGATACCGTTTCATCGCTGACAAATTATGCTCCTGGGTATCTTGACAAGGAAAATGAAATAATAGTAGGTTTGCAAACAAACAAACCGCTTCAGAGAGGAGTAAATCCTTTTGGCGGTATGAGAATGGTAAAAAATGCTTGTGAGGCGTACGGTTACAAATTGAGCCGTAAAGTTGAAGAGGAATTTATGTATCGTACGACGCATAATGACGGAGTTTTCAGAGCATATACAGATGAAATGAGAGCGGCAAGGAAATGCCATGTCATAACAGGACTTCCCGATGCATACGGAAGAGGAAGAATAATAGGAGATTACCGCCGTGTAGCCCTTTACGGAGCAGACAGACTGATTGAAGAGAAAAAAAAGGATAAAAAAGCACTTGAGGGCTGTATATTTGATGAAGAACATATACGTCTTTCTGCAGAACTTTTTCAACAAATAACATTTCTTGAATATCTTAAAGAAATGGCAGCAATGTACGGATTTGATATAAGCCAGCCGGCATCAAATGCACGTGAAGCAATTCAGTGGACATATTTTGGATATCTAGGAGCGATAAAAGAGCAGAACGGAGCAGCAATGTCTCTCGGAAGAGTAAGCACTTTTTTTGATATATATATTCAAAGGGATATCAAAAACGGTGTACTTACGGAGAAAAAGGCTCAGGAACTTATAGATGATTTTGTCATGAAGCTCCGTATGGCAAGGCATCTTAGAACTCCGGAGTACAACGAACTTTTCGGAGGCGATCCGATGTGGATAACAGAGGCTCTCGGAGGTATGGGTGAAGACGGAAGAAGTCTTGTTACAAAAAATACTTTTCGCATGCTTAATACACTTTACAATCTCGGTTCTGCCCCGGAACCAAACTTAACTGTTCTTTGGTCAAAAAATCTACCAGAAGGTTTTAAACGTTTTTGTGCAAAAGTTTCTGCGGATACTGATTCTATACAGTATGAAAACGATGATATAATGAGGCCGGTTTATGGAGATGATTATGCAATTGCATGTTGTGTATCTGCAATGAAATTAGGAAAACAGATGCAGTTTTTCGGAGCACGATGCAATTTGCCGAAACTTTTACTTATAGCAATTAACGGAGGTTACGATACATCAAGCAAAATAAAGATCGGACCGCAAATGCCTGTTCTTGATTCAGAAAAAATGGATTATGACGTAGTGAAGGAAAGATACAGTGTTTACATTGAATGGCTTTGCCGTTTATATGTAAATACAATGAATGTTATTCATTATACTCATGATAAATATGCTTATGAAAAAACGCAGATGGCCCTTCATGATACTGATGTTCACAGGTTTATGGCATTCGGCATTGCAGGTCTGTCTGTTGCCGTCGACTCGCTGAGTGCAATAAAATATGCAAAAGTTAGACCTGTAAAAAATGAAGAAGGATATATAACCGATTTTGAAAGAGAAGGCGATTTTCCGAAATTTGGCAACGATGATGACCGAGTAGACTTGATTGCAAAGGGACTTACGCATCAGGTTATTACCGAACTCCGCAAAACTCCTGCATACAGAAATGCAGAACATACTTTATCTGTTCTTACCATAACTTCAAATGTAATGTACGGAAAGCATACCGCCGCAACGCCGGACGGAAGAGTTGCCGGTGCGCCGTTTGCGCCAGGCGCAAACCCGATGCATAACAGAGAAGAAAACGGTGCTTTGGCTTCCCTTAACTCTGTTGCAAAAATAAGTTATGATGATTGCCGAGACGGTATTTCCAACACTTTTTCGATTACTCCCGACGCTCTTGGAAGAAGTACGGAGGAAAGAATTAGTAATCTTGTGTCGATTATTGACGGATATTTCGCAAAAAATGCGCATCATATAAATATTAATGTAATGAACAGAGATACTCTTATAAAAGCGTACGAAAATCCCGATGAATATCCTAACCTTACAATACGTGTTTCCGGATACGCGGTCCGTTTTAATAAACTTTCGCGTGAACAGCAGCGAGAGGTAATAATCCGTACATTTCATGTAGCGCTTTGAAATGGAATATAAAAATATGGGAAAAGTTCATTCAATACAGTCACTTGGTACTGTTGACGGTCCAGGAGTTAGGTTTGTAGTTTTTTTAAATGGCTGTCCGCTTCGCTGTAAATGCTGTCATAATCCTGATACATGGGATTTTAATGCGGGAAGCGAATACAGTGCCGATGAAATAGTCGGTAAAGCCGAGCGATACCGAGAATATTTCGGAAAAACAGGGGGAATAACTCTTTCAGGCGGCGAGCCGCTATGTCAAAGCGATTTTGCAACGGAAATTTTTATGCTTTGCAAAAAAAGAGGTATAAATACCTGCCTTGATACTTCCGGAGCAGTACTTAATGAAGGAGTAAAAAGTCTCTTAAAATTCTGTGACAGAGTGCTGCTTGATATCAAATATACGAATGAAAAACATTATAAAGAAAATGTCGGAATGAAATATGAAAGTGTTTTGAAGTTTCTCGGTACTCTTGAAAAAATGAATGTTAATACCACAGTTCGGCAGGTAATAATCCCAGGTATAAACGACACTGAAGAAAATTTTTCCGAACTTGAGAAAATAGTAAAAATGCACCGATGTATTGACGGTATAGAATTATTGCCTTTTAAAAAAATATGCCAGGTTAAGTATGACAGTATGGGGATAAAATTTCCTTTTTCAAATATTTGCGAAGGTGATATTGAAAAAATTAAATTAATTGAAAGTGAATTGAAAGCAAAGTGTTTCAATAATTAAAAAAAAGCAAACCTGCATTAAATTATTTTGAAATTCAAGTTATTTAAATTACGGTTTGCTTTTTGTGTAAAAAAACAGCAGAAAAATTGCAATATTTCCTTTAATTTACATATTTGAATTGTTGACATGTAAAAAAAAATATGTTATAATAAACGAAAATGTGTTTTTATTACTTAATAGTTTAAATTTAACTTAAAAAGGAAGTATTTGTTATTATGGTAAGTAAATCAATAAAATATGTGGGAGTGAATGACAGAAAAATAGACCTTTTTGAAGGTCAATATGTTGTTCCCAACGGAATGTCATATAATTCTTATGTTATTCTTGACGAAAAAACAGCAGTTATGGATACTGTTGATGCAGCTTTTACGCATGAATGGCTTGACAATCTTTCCGAAACACTTGGTGGGAAATATCCCAATTACCTTGTAATACAGCATATGGAGCCAGATCATTCTGCAAATATAATGAACTTTATGAAAATATACCCTGAGACAACAGTAGTTGCATCTGAAAAATCATTCAAAATGATGCAGAATTTTTTCGGGACAAATTTTTCAGATAACAGAATAATAGTCAAAGAAGGGGATACCCTTGATCTGGGTATTCATAAACTTAATTTTATTACTGCACCAATGGTCCACTGGCCTGAGGTTATCGTCACATATGAAAGCACTGAAAAAGTCCTGTTTTCTGCCGACGGATTTGGAAAATTCGGTGCACTTGATGCAGATGAAGATTGGTCATGCGAAGCACGTCGATACTATTTTGGTATTGTAGGGAAGTACGGAACTCAGGTCCAATCGCTTCTTAAAAAAGTATCATCCCTTGATGTAAAGACGATATGCCCTCTCCACGGTACAATTTTAAAAGAAAATCTTGAATATTATATAGGTCTTTATAATACTTGGTCAAGTTATCAGCCTGAGGAAGACGGTATTATGATTGCATATACTTCGGTTTACGGAAATACAAAAAAAGCGGTCGGGATTTTGGCTGATGCACTGAAAGCAAAGGGATGTAAAAAAGTAATAGTCAGTGATCTTGCGCGATGCGATATGTCTGAAGCAGTAGAGGATGCGTTCCGTTACAGTAAAATCGTTCTTGCCACAACGACATACAATGCCGATATATTTCCTTTTATGCGTGAATTCATTACTCACTTGACTGAACGTAATTTTTCAAACCGTACGGTAGCGTTTATTGAAAACGGAAGTTGGGCACCGCTTGCTATTAAAGTAATGCGTGAGATGCTTTCAAAGTCAAAAAATATTACTTTTACCGAAAACAATGTAAATATTCTTTCGACATTAAATTCAACCAGTTCGGCACAAATCGAAGCCCTTTCAGACGAACTTTGCCGTGAATATCTTGCACAGCAGGACTCAACTGCAAATAAAAACGATTTAACAGCGCTTTTCAAAATAGGATACGGTCTATATGTTGTTACTTCAAATGACGGCAAAAAAGATAACGGTTTAATTGTAAATACAGTAACTCAGGTTACAAATACTCCTAACAGGATAGCGGTTACAATAAATAAAGACAATTATTCGCATCATATAATTAAACAGACCGGTAAAATGAATATAAACTGTTTAAGTGAAGAAGCGCCTTTTTCTGTATTTGAGCAGTTCGGTTTCAAAAGCGGAAGAAATACAGATAAATTTGCCGGAAGTGAAACGCTTCGCTCGGATAACGGACTTATATTCCTTTCGAGAAATATAAACTCATTTATGTCCTTGACTGTAGAGCAATATATTGATCTTGATACACACGGTATGTTTATATGTTCTATAACTGAGTCAAGAGTAATTTCAGATAAACCTACGATGACATATACTTACTATCAGGAAAATGTAAAACCGAAACCGGAAACAAAAGGTAAGAAGGGTTTTGTATGTAAAATATGCGGATATATTTACGAAGGAGAAACGCTTCCCGATGATTTTGTCTGTCCATTGTGTAAACACGGGGCATCAGACTTCGAAGAGATAAAGTAAAAAAAGGCTGATAAAACAGCCTTTTTTTGCGGTAAAAATAATTTATATGCGGAAATAAAAAACAGCATACGGTATAATAAAATCATTCCCATTCGGAAAGCCGTGTAAGACCTTGTTTGTTACCGGATACAAAAAGGATATCGTCAGGTTTGAAAATATAATCGGGCATAACTGTTTCAATAATGTTTTGACCGCTTTCAACGGCAATAATATTTACACCGAATCTTGCGCGTAAATTTGCTTCCAAAACACTTTTTCCGATAATTCTGTCAGGTGCAATGAGTTTTGAGATGTTAAGTTTTTCACTTAATTGAATATAATCAAGTACCCGTGATGCTTCCAACCTGTGCGCCAAACGAAGCGCAATATCTCTTTCTGGATAAACGACTTCAGCACCAAGTTTTTCAAGGATTTCGCCGTGTTCTGAACTTGTTGCTTTGGCAATAACGTGAGGAACACCGAGGCTTACGAGATTCAGGGTAGTAAGAATAGATGTATCCAGATGTTCTCCAATACAAATAACAACAACGTCACAGTTTTGAATTCCGCTTTCGGACAGAGTTTTTTTGTCAAGGCTTTTTGTTACAAATGCGCTTTCGGTGTATTCTCTGAATTCACGAACCTTTTCTTCGTCACGGTCGATAACCATAATATCCGCCCCGGCCTGTGCAAGTTCTAGAGCAAGTGCATGGCCAAATCTTCCGAGTCCTATAATTCCGTAAATGTCTTTATCCTTTTTATTTTTACCAAACATAAAAAATCTCCTTAAATTGATGTTTTAACCTATGGCAATATTACCTTCCGGGTATTCAAGACGTTCGCCTTTTGTAAAATACCAAAGAGTAGCAATTGTCAAAGGTCCGAGTCTGCCGATATACATTATAATAATTGACAATATTTTACTTCCGACACTTAATGTTCCGGTAATACCTGTTGAAAGACCTACAGTACCGAATGCGCTTGTAACTTCGAATAAAGCATCAATAAATCTTATATCAGGTTCCATGATGAGCATAAGATATGTTCCCGAAATGACGACGCCGAAAGCGATCATGGTAATAACAGCAGCTTTTTTGAATGTACCTTGCGGTATTGCATAGCGGAATCCTTTTTCGTTTTTATTGGTAGCAGCCGCTTTAATACCTTGAATTAAAACATAAAGAGTACTTGTTTTAATACCGCCTCCAGTAGATCCGGGGGAAGCACCGATAAACATAAGGACTATAATAACTAAAAGTCCTGCATTTGAAAATGTACCAAGGTTGTAAGTTGAAAATCCTGCAGTTCTTGCAGACACGCTGTGAAAGAAAGCACCGAGCCATGTTACGTCCTCAGTTAATTTAATGAATAATGTACCCGTAACTATCAGTAAAGTACTCATGAAAATGACAACTTTTGAATGCATTGAGAATTTTTTCCATCTGAATCGCTTATTGATTACTTCATGTATGACAAGAAACCCAATACCTCCGAAGAAAATAAGTCCGCAGGTTGTGAGATTCAGCAGAATATTATCTTGATAAGGTATCAGACTGACATTACTGTATAATTCTCCAGATAAGCCAAGATTGTCAAAGCCTGAGTTGTTAAAAGCAGCAACGGAGTGGAAAAGACTTATACCGAGCGCTTCAAGAGGCGGATAATTCTGTGAAAAAACCAAAAAACTGAGAACAGCACCGATCAGTTCAAAAAAAACGGTTGTTATTATAACACTTTTAATAAAAAGAATAATGCCTTTTCCCGAATTGAGATTAGACGCTTCTTTTATAAGATTTCTGCCACGCAGATTGATTTTTTTTCCGACCGCTATGATTATAAAACCGCCTACGGTGGTAACTCCGAGTCCGCCTATTTGAATAAGTGCGGCGAGAAAAAACTGACCGATCGGAGTAAAAGCAGTACCTACGTCTACCGTAATCAGACCGGTAACGCAAACAGCGCTTGTTGACGTATAAAGAGCATCTATGTATTTGACATCAACGCCATCTTTAACACTGCACGGTAAGATCAAAAGGAAAGAACCAATAAATATCACAGCAGCAAAACCGAGGGCTATAATTCTTGCCGGGGTTAATTTTTTTCTTAGTTTAATCATGGTAAGGTATAAAACCCTTTCGCAAATATCAGATGATTCATAGATTAATTATAACACCGGGATTATAAAGGTGACATAAAATCCTTATTTATTTTATTAAGATTGTATAAAGGGACACCTTTTTATACAAAGTGTCCCTGAAAATTTATTCAACTTTAAGCATTCTGTACCCAATGCCAATATGCGTTTGAATATACTGTGTTTCTGAGCCGGATTCAAGTTTTTTACGAAGAGTAGCCATAAATACCCGTAGAGAAGCAACATCGTTTTCAAGGCAATTGCCCCATATTTTTCCTGTTATAAAGGTATGAGTAAGTACCTTTCCGACATTTGCTGCAAGTAAGCATAAAAGTTTATATTCCATGGGTGTCAGATGTATTTCCACGCCGTCAAGATATGCACAACCGGCAGCATAATCAATAGATAAACTTCCGTTTTGGAATACAGATGACGCCGTTCCTGTTTGAGTTACCGAAAGTCTGCGCTGTGTAGCCCGAAGTCTTGCCAAAAGTTCTTCAACTGAAAAAGGCTTAGTAATATAATCGTCTGCTCCGGCGTCAAGCGCCTCGATTTTATCACTGTCTTCACTTCTGGCGCTGATAACAATTATAGGCATATTTGACCAAGTCCTAATTTTTTTTATGATTTTAACTCCGTCCATATCCGGAAGTCCTAAATCAAGTAATGTAATATCCGGTTTATGTGAGGACGCTTCAATTATAGCAGCATTTCCATTTTGAGCAGTCAAAAATTTATAATCATTAGTTTTTAATGTTACGGTAATAAGATTTCTTACCGATGTGTCGTCCTCGACTACTAAAATAAGTGGTTTATTGTTCACTGAGATATACCTCGCTTTTTTCAAGTGTAAATGAAAATATACAGCCGTGCGGCTTATTGTCCGTAAGTGTCAATTTACCCTGGTGTGCATTTATAATTGACTCGCAAAGAGAAAGTCCGAGGCCGAGACTTCTTCTGCAGTCTGCAATGCTGTTGTTTCCTGTATAAAACATTCGGAATACCTCTTTTTTCTGTTCATCTGGGATACCGTTACCGTTGTCGGCTACACTGATTATTATATGATTACCGTCAGGTTTTGCAGAAACTGTTATAATAGAACCTTTTGGTGTATATTTTATAGCATTGTCGACAAGGTTGATTATTACCTGAGATATAAGTCTGGCGTCCATTTTTGCAAGAAGCAGTTCATTCCCGAAATCAGTTATAATTTCATGATCTATTGCCTTTCGGTCTACATGTTTTAACGCTTCTGTAATTACTTCATCCACAAGCTGCGCGGACAAGTTAATATTCATTTGACCTTCGCTTATTCTGGATACGGAAAGGAGATTTTCAACAAGAGATATCAGCCATCCGGAATCATCGCTTATGTCTTTTAAAATTTTACAACGTGTATTATCATCTAAATTGTTATAGTTTGCAAGAAGAGTTTCTGCGTTTCCGGATATAGAGGTCAACGGTGTACGCAGGTCGTGAGAAATGGTTCGGAGAAGATTTGCACGAAGTTTTTCGTTTTTTGCGAGCAATGTAATTTTTTCTTTTTCCCGGACATTACGCAGATTTTCAATTGCCAAAGCAGATTCTCCGAGAATTGATATAAGTATACTGCATTCAAAATGTTCAATAGGCTTATTTCCGATCTCAACACCTACAATACAGAATACCGTATTGTTTGTTTTTACCGAGAAATAAACACATGCAGAATTTTTTATCCGAATACCGTTGATATCCGTGTATTCCTTGTTTTCAAACAAATGAGTTGCAACGTTTATTTCGCTGTTACTCAAAAGCATATCAGGGTCTCCGCCCCGCTCTGTCGGGAATACCTGGGGCATACCGAGGTTGTTTCCGTGCAACCGATAAATTACAATATTTCGTGAAAGAAGTTTAACGAGTTGCTGTGCCATTATGGCTATAACTGCATCTTCGCTGTCGGTTTTTTGCAAAAGCAGGTTTGCCTGAAGCATTATATTTGTCCTGTATGCGGTATTTGCTGAAAGTTTTACGCTTGCAGCAACTTTGTACGCAAGTGTACCCATAAGCAAAGAAACCGTGAGCATGATAACAAATGTGACAGGATATCCAGATTCATATGTTTTAAAAGTAAACTGCGGTTCAGTAAAGAAAAAATTGAATAATAAAACACTGGCAAGAGAGAATACTCCGCTGCAAATATAGTTTTTTGTTATAATTGCAACAATCAGTACGCCAAGCATATAAACGGTAATAGTGTTTGCTTCGGTAAAATAAAACAATCGGAATAAAAAGCCGAGAGCAGTTGACAGAAAAAGTATCAGAATCATCCAAGCCCACTGTATGAGTGTCGGATATTTTAATGCGGAAAACGTACCGTAAAATCCACGGTTTTTTTTAATTTCAGTATTGGGAATTATATATATATCAAGTCCAGGTGACGATTTAATTAATTTATCTGTAATAGTGTGTCGGTAAAAAAGCCTGCCGACATACAGACTGCTTCGTCCGATAACGACCTTGGTTATTTTTGATAAACGTACGAATTCTATTATCTGCTGTGCAATATCATCGGCGTAGACCGTTGCTATCTCCGCACCGAGACTTTCAGCAAGGCGAATATTTGTTTCTAATCTTTCCCGATTTTCGCGTGTCATATTTTCTGACTCCGGAGTTTTAACATATAAAGCAGTAAATTTACCTCCAAATGCTTTTGACATTTGTGCTGCTGTTTTTATAATTTTTGTATTTGACGGAGAAGAGGAGAGGCAGGCAAGAATATGTTCTTCACTGTTATATTCCTGCAAAATTTTGTTTTGCATACCGTCTGTCATAATTTTAATCACCTCGGATTTTTTTTTGTTGGTAGCATAATATTTCAGTCTTTTTTCTCTTTGCTGACATTATAACACACAAGTATGAACAAAAATAAGTATTTTTATCAAAAAATGTCATTACCGAATTTTTACCGGAAAATAATTTGAGTTTCTGTTTGAAATTAAATTTAAAAAATAACTTAAACGGGCTGTGACCGTATCTAAAAAATTAAAAATTAAAAAAAATGAATTAAATTGCACTTGATTTTATTAAAATGTAGTAAAATTCAAATATATATTTATTAGGAGATATTTCGTGCTAAGTTAGAAAAAAATGGTAATGTTTTGTAAAAATTAAATAGTGCCAAAATAACGAGCACACAGTTTTATAGTAAAAAATTTTAAACAAAGGGAACTGTGTCCTTGGGATAAACAGGATTTATTGCGGAATAAAAGACAACGGGATACAGGTAAATATTTATTTTTATAATTTATAAAGTTAGAAAAACAGCAAAACAAAAAAGGATATATACATATATGAATCACGATCTTACAATAGGAAAACCCAGCAGCACACTTTTTAAATTTACATTTCCGATGTTTGTCAGTGTAATTTTTCAGCAATTGTACAATATTGCAGATAGTGCGATAGCGGGTAAATTTGCCGGAGAGAGCGCCCTTGCGGCTATAGTGGCATCGTATCCGATAACAATGATATTTATGGCGGTAGCCACAGGAAGTAATGTAGGATGTACGGTTGTTCTTTCACAGTTTTTCGGGGCGAAAAATCTAAAGAAATTTAAAACTGCGGCATCAACCGCTATTATATACGGTGCCGTGCTTTCGTTGACATTGACATTTATAGCGGTCCTTTTATGTTAAGCGCAATAAATACGCCGGAAAGTATATTTGAAGATGCAAAAACATACCTGAACATATATCTTTTGGGATTTGTTTTTCTGTTTCTGTATAATATGATAAACGGTATATTTAACGCAATGGGAGATTCAAGGACACCGCTTTATCTGCTAATTGCGTCTTCGCTGATTTGACTATATACTAGTTGCAGTTTTTCCGTACGGAGTCGCAGGAGCGGCTGTGGCGACTTTGATAGCACAAGGCATGTATAAGTGCTTTTATTCTTATGGCATTAAGGATCAGAAAAATCACCGTCAGTGAAAAGCCTCCGCGGTTTTCTTCGCAAATGCTGACGGCGATACTGTTTATTGCAATTCCGAGCATACTTCAGTCAAGTTTTGTATCTGTTGGAAATCTATTTATCCAAAGTCTTATTAATTCATGCGGTGAATCTGTGATAGCGGGATTCTCCGCAGCCACAAAACTAAATACATTTGCGGTCACATCTATGTCTACGAGTGGCAATGGAGTTTCATCATTCACAGCGCAAAATATAGGTGCAAACGAGATAAAAAGAGTAAAAAGCGGACTTTATTCCGGGCTTATACTCGCTCTGTGTTTCACAGTTCCGTTTATAATAGCGTATTACTTTTTTGCTGAGCCATTTCTTATGTTATTTATGGAAGACGGTGGTTCTGCTGCGCTTCTGGCGGGTATGGACTTTTTAAAAATCGTGTCGCCGTTTTATATGTTCGTTTGCTGTAAACTTATTTTTGATGCCGTTTTACGGGGATCCAAAGCAATACTGTTATTTATGATCACAACATTTTCTGATCTTATTATCAGAGTGGTTATTTCGTATATACTATTTGATTCACTTGCGCAGTATTCCGTGTATTATTCTTGGCCTATCGGGTGGATTATCGGTGCACTGCTGTCCGGAGCATTTTATTTCAGCGGAATATGGCTGAAAAAGCAAAATATAAATTAAGGGCCTGTTTAATGTCTTGAAAAATACTGTATATGATAATGCAAGATAAAAAAGGGTATATTACAGGCCTAATGGTTGTCTTTTAAACAAGAATTTTTTGCTGAAAACAGTTTAAAAAATAATAATTATTTATCCATGAATGCGAGTTTTTTACATGTGTCTTTTAGTTGAGGATATATTGAGGTGTATATACGATAAATTTTTTCGTAGTCCTGACAGTTCTCCGGAAAGACAGGGGCTGTATTCTGTATAATTTTATCACATGCAGAAGGTACGTCCCGAAAAAGACCTATTCCGACTGCGGCAAGTATTGCAACACCAAGTGCAGCACCTTCGCTGTTTATTGTGGATTTTATCGGGATTCCGAAAGTTCCTGCAATAATTTTTTGCCAAAAAGGGCTACTTCCTCCGCCTACTGCACACATGTCTGTCACATTTACATTCATTTCTTTGAGGATTTCGAGACAGTCCCGCAAAGAATATGCAACTCCTTCCAGGATTGCGCGAATAAAATGTGCTTTTGTATGTATAGCCGATATTCCGATAAAAGCGCCTCTTGCATTTGGATCAAGATGCGGTGTACGTTCACCCATAAGATAGGGAAGAAACAGCAGATTATCGGCACCGATAGGTAGTTTTTCCGCAAGACCGTCCATTTGTTTATAACTGAGTTCAGGCGTAAAATTATCCCTGAACCATTTAAGAGAAAGTCCTGCGCTTTGAGTGACTCCCATGACATGCCATTTTCCCGGGACAGCACAGCAAAATGTATGGACTCTACCTTTTTTGTCGATGATTGGTTTGTCGGTATGCGCATAAACAACTCCGCTCGTACCGATAGTAGTAAAGGCCCGGCTCTCTTTTACGACGCCGCAGCCGACTGCCGCAGCAGCATTATCTCCGGCTCCGCCTACAACAGGTGTTCCGAAGAATTTTCCTTTTAAATTAACGTATCCAGTAATTTCCGGACTTTCGTAAACATTTGGAAGAAGTTCACGGTCGATATCAAGCAACTTAAGTATTTCGTCCGAGAACATTCTTTTTTTTATATCCAGAAGTTGCATACCTCCGGCATCCGAAACATCGCTTGCAAAAATCCCGGTAAACTTATATCTTATATAATCCTTAGGGAGGAGTATTGATCGGCACTTACCGTAAATTTCAGGTTCGTTATTTTTGACCCACATGATTTTTGATGCGGTAAATCCGGTCAAAGCAGGGTTGGCAGTTATGCTGATGAGTTTTTCTTTTCCGACTGAATCTGTAATCTGAGCACATTCCTTTTCTGTCCTTTGGTCACACCAGATAATGGCGGGACGGAGAACATTACCGCTACTGTCAAGCATAACGAGTCCGTGCATTTGTCCGGAAAGACCTATACAGTCTATCCTGTCAACAGTTTGAGTAACTTTTTCAAGAGATCTAAGTGTTGCGTTCCACCAATCTTCGGGATTTTGTTCTGCCCATCCGTTTTGAGGCTGATAAAGAGGATATTCGATAGTAACGGAGTTAATTTTACACAAATTTTCATCAAACAAAACTGTTTTTACAGCCGAAGTACCGACATCAATGCCAACTAAATATTTCATAATAATTCCTTTCGCAAATAAAAAAACAATCCAATAATCATTTTATTTTGACGGAAATACAGGAGTTATTGCAAAGTTGTGTACTGATCTCATCGGGCTGATGTCCGCCGATATAAAGCGTAATACCTTCATCAGGTTCAACACGGTTTCCGTTTTCATCGACCGCTTTCAGCCAATATTTGTCAATGTCGATTTTGACTTGTTTTGACTCATTTTTTTTAATATCAACTGATTTTATCCCGCATAATTGATAATTTGGGGTGTCAATTGAAGAATGTTTGAATTTTGCGTATATTTGTACAATCTCTCTGCCTCGAACGTTGCCGCAGTTAGTTACGTTACAAATTACAGATATTGAGTCTCCGCAATCGGTGAATGTAACATTATCGTAAAGAAAATCTGTGTAACTCAATCCAAATCCAAACGGATAAAGAGGTTTTTTATCAATAAATCTGTAAGTTCTTCCTTTCATAGAGTAGTCGGAAAAATCAGGAAGTATATCGTCGCCGTAATAAAAAGTCAGCGGAAGTCTTCCGGACGGTGAAAATTTTCCTGCAATCAGTTCAGCAACTGCGAGACCGCCGAGTGCACCCGGATACCATGCTTGAATAATTGCTTTTGCATGATTTCTGACTTTTTCTCCTATATCGATAGGACTTCCGGACATAACCACGACAATTAAATTTTCACAGTTTTCGCATACAATTTCAGCAAGTTTCTGTTGAGTTTTAGGGAGGAAAAGTGTATTTTTATCTCCTTTGTTACAGTAATCACTGACAGATGATGTACACCCTTCTTCGCCTTCAACAGTTGAATCGAGTCCTAAGCAGAGAACCGTAACATCTGATCCGGAAGCAGATGCTGCTCCGGTACTTATGAGATTTCCGAACCCGCTCCAATCATTGAATTTTTCGTGTAGAAGCTGGCATCCTTCGGAAACAGAGATTTCTGATTTGTTGAAAATTTTACGTAGACCGTCAGCAATGGTTATGTACTCAGATGCTCTGCCGTTGTAGTTACCTTCAAGGGCTTTTGTAGAAAGGACATTTGGGCCGACTGCTGCTATTTTTAAAACGGAATCCGAAGAAAGAGGAAGAAAATCATTTTCGTTTTTCAAAAGAACGAGAGATTTTCTGGAGGTTTTAAGGTTCATATTTTTGTGTTTTTCACAATCAAGTTCGGAAAAAGGTATATCTGAATATGGGCGTACTTTTTCAAATTCACCGAGAAGGTATCGAATGGCAAAAACTCTGGAAGCCGCTGTTTTAATGTCATTTTCGCTAATTAAATCTTCTTCATAGGCGTCAATTAGTTTCTGATAGATCTCACCGCAGTTAAGGTCGCAACCGTTTTTAAGTGCGATGGCAGCGGATTCAGTGTGGCTTGATGTATACCTGTGGTTTTTAAATATATCTGAAATTGCGCCGCAGTCAGAAACAAAATAACCTTTGAATCCCCATTTATCAAGTAAAATATTTTTGATAAGTTTTTTACTTGCACAGCAAGGTTCATCATTTGTACGGTTGTACGCACCCATAACACTAAGAACTCCGGCTTTTTTTACTGCAAATTCAAATGCGGGCAGGTAAGTTTCCCAAAGTTCTTTTTCTGAAACGACGGCATTGAACCCATGTCTAAGTCCCTCTGGACCGCTGTGTACGGCATAATGTTTTGCACATGCAGCGGCTTTTACGAATTCACCGTCGCCTTGAAGTCCTTTTATAAATTCACAACCCATAGTTGCGGTGAGGAATGGGTCTTCACCGAATGTTTCCTGACCTCTGCCCCAGCGGGGATCTCTGAAAATATTTATGTTCGGAGACCAGAACGTAATCCCTTTATAAATATCTCTGTCACCGTATTCAACGCTTTTATTGTATTTTGCTCTGGCTTCTGTAGAAATTATATCAGCGACGATTCGGATATTTTCTGGATCGAAAGTTGCTGCAAGACCTATCGCTTGAGGGAATACTGTTGCTGTTCCGGCTCTTGCAACGCCGTGTAATGCCTCATTCCACCAGTTATATTCATTTATTCCTAGCCTTTTGATTGCCGGAGAATTATAGAGCAGTTGAGAGATTGCCTCATCAACTGTCATTTTATTAACGAGTTTTGTTGCTTTTTTCAGTGCTTCGCTGTAGATCATAATATTATACCTTCCTTCTTCTTACTATTTCTTAATTTTAATGTAGTTTATATTTCATCTTCAACTGTGCAACATGAATATTTTACTGCAGTTGACTTGACAGACATTTTTTGCTGAAAAAATTAGTAAACACACTTTTTAATAAATTTGAATGATCAAGCCGGCAAAATCGGAAGTACTATATCACCGTTGTCATCATTATCATCTTCATTTTTTCCGGTGTTTGAACCGATATTTTCATTTGTAGGTATATTATTGTTATCGCAGTCCCATACGATTTTGCAATTACCGTTCCAATAAATTAATGAAGTTGCTGTTACGGGAAATATTAAGATCACAAATACAGATATTATATACTTTAATATAAATTTCTTCATATAAATAAAATACCTTGAAAATATTTTATTTAAAAATACGATTTAAGTCATATTTTATGATATTACAGACAAAATTATTATGGATGTTTTTAGTTACGAACAATGTACGGGTTTAATATCAGATAAATGACGAAAAAAATTAATAATTATATTCAAAAAAATTATAACATAATTATACAATAATGTCAAGTAAAGACAAGATTTTATTGTTAAAAAGTTCTAAAATATGAAATAAAAATAAAAAAATAGTAGTTGATATCTTAATTTTTTGTGTTTAAATATCAACTACTATTTTTATGGCTGCGGCACTAGGATTCGAACCTAGGTGATGACGGAGTCAGAGTCCGTTGCCTTACCGCTTGGCGATGCCGCATTAAATCGACGATAGGAATTATATCATAAAATTATTTTTTTGTCAAGAGTTTTCCGATAATATTTTTTATATATTTTTCTTTTTTATTCGCAGTAACAATTAAAAATTTAAAATAATTTTTTATAAAAAAATCGGAGTTATTTTTTAAAATCTATTGAATTTATTTATTATTTATGATATAATTAATTTATTGTTTATTTAAATGTGAATTATTTGTGATCGGAAAGGTTGGTTTTGAATTTATGGTTAAAATTGCCGTTATAGGATTTGGTAATATCGGCGGAGGTCTTGTTGAACTTGTCGAACGTAATAAACAATTCATAAAAAAAGATACCGGTAAAGAAGTTGAAATAAAATATATTGTTGATATAAGAGATTTTTCGGGACATCCGCTTAAAAAAAAGATAATTAAAGATTTTAATATTGTTTTAAATGATCCGGAAGTTTCGGTTGTTGCTGAAATGATCGGCGGTTCTCATCCTGCTTTTGATTTTTCACTTGCGGCACTTAAGGCAGGAAAACATGTTATAACATCTAATAAAGAAGTAGTTGCCAATTTCGGAGAAATACTCCTTCAAGCGGCTGATGACAATAATGTTTCATATCTTTTTGAGGCCTCTGTAGGCGGTGCTATTCCGATCATACGTCCGATGAGAGAATCAGTTTCGTCCGATAACATAATATTTATAAGCGGTATTCTTAACGGTACAACAAATTATATGCTGACGAGTATGCTTAAAAACGGTAAGACATTTGATCAATCACTCGCAAAGGCACGTGAATTAGGTTACGCAGAGGCAAATCCTTCTGCTGACGTTGACGGAATAGATACTTGCCGTAAAATTTGTATTCTTTCCGCACTTTCATACGGTAAAATATATAACAGTGAGTCGGTTTATACAGAGGGAATAAGGAATATTTCAAAAAGGGACACAAATGATGCTGAAAAACTCGGAGTGGTAATCAAACTTATCGGAAGGACAGAAAAAACAGAAGACGGTAAAGTATTTATTATGGTTTCTCCAAGAATGATTACTGAAAGCAGTCCGCTTTTTCATGTAAATGATGTGTTTAACGGTATATTGATTTCCTGCGAAGCCCTCGGGGATCTCATGTTTTACGGTAAAGGTGCAGGAAGAATTCCAACAGCAGGAGCGGTACTTGCAGATATAATTGAAGTTATAAAGCATATCGACACAAAACAACTTCCGCCTTCAAAGTGGGAACGTGCAGACGATTCCACACTTGCCGATTACAAAAGTATACCTATGGTATTTTACTGTCGCGTAAAAGGTGATAAAATTCCTGACGGTTTAAAAGAAGTTTCTGATGAAGACGGGGAGATTTCATTTGTAACAGAAAGGACTACTCAGGAACAACTTGAAAAAATGTTGAATGGATATGAAATTACATCTTTGATCCGCTTTGATGTTTAAATTTTTATTTAAAGGTAAAACTATATGAAAAAAACTGATCTTGCAGTATATATACTTACATTAGCATGCGTTATATATTCTTTGATATTTGCAATATTGGCATTTTGTAACTTTTTTTCATCAAAAACATTGATGTATGTTATGCTGATAATTTTTGCTTTTATTGCTATCGGAGCGATGGTGGCAAATATTTACCGTTACCATCTGATCAAAAGAAAAAAATAAAAAATATATAATTTTTACTCAAAATTTAAAAAATTGACTGGAGATATATATGAAAAAAAGCGTACTGAAAAAATATGCTGCACTTATAGTAAAAGTGGGTGTGAATATTAAAAAAAATCAGGAAGTTATAGTTCAAGCAGAACTTGATTGTCCTGAGTTTGTTGAGATGGTTGTAAGTGAGTGCTACAGATTGGGTGCTTCAAAGGTAATTGTTGAGTGGACGCATCAGCCGATTTCGAGAATCCATGCTAAAAATCGAAGTTTATCGGTCATGTCAAAAGTAGAGGAATGGGAAAAGGCAAAACTTCAGCACAGAGTTGACACACTTCCGGCTACGATCTATCTGCTATCAGAGGACCCTGACGGGATGAACGGGATAGACCAAGAAAAATATCAAAAAGCATATCAGAACAGATATAAAGTAATAAAGCCTTACAAAGATGCAATTGATAATAAATATCAGTGGTGTATTGCGGCAGTACCTGGGGAAAAATGGGCAAAAAAAGTGTTTCCGGATTTAAATAAGACTCAGGCAAAAGAAAAACTATGGAATGCGATACTTACTTCTTCAAGAGTCAGTCCGGACGGAAACGATAATCCGATTGAAAATTGGAAAAACCATAATGAAGATTTAAAGAAAAGATGTGATTATCTTAACTCTCTTGGAATAAAAACACTGAAGTACTTTTCAAGTAACGGAACAAACTTCAAGGTAGGTTTAATAGAAGACGCACTTTTTATGGGAGGAGGAGAAAAAACACTTCTTGGAAATTTTTTTAATCCTAATATACCGTCTGAGGAAATATTTGTAACACCAAAGAGGGGAGAGGCTGAGGGGATAGTATATTCAACAAAACCGCTTTTTTACAGAGGAGAATTAATAGAAAATTTCTGGATAAAGTTTGAAAACGGGAAGGTTACGGAGACATATGCTGAAAAAAACGGCGAGTTGCTTAAGAAAATGACTGAAATGGATGAGGGAGCCGGATATTTAGGAGAATGTGCGCTTGTACCGTTTTCCTCACCAATAAATAAAAGCGGCATACTTTTTTACAATACACTATTTGATGAAAATGCTGTATCACACTTGGCATTAGGCGAGGGATTTGCAAACTGTATAAAAGAATTTGACAAGTATACGCTTGAAGAATGCCGTAAAAAAGGTATTAACGAATCAATTATTCATGAGGACTTTATGATAGGCTCTGATGATCTTTCAATTATAGCACATACTCGTGATGGAAAAACCGTTCAGATATTTAAAAATGGCGAATGGGCTTTTTAATCTTACATTGCTTGACTATTATAAAATACTACACACATAAAAAATGATTTCAGTTCAATGTTGAAAAGAAAATTTTTCCAAAATATATTTTGCATATAAATTATATTTTTAGGGAAATATTATATTGTCAAGGCAAGATGCTTAGACATAAATCATTGTTTTTCTCTCCGATTTAAAAGTGAAAGCAATGCAAAAAGGGCAAGACCGATATTATATACCGGTCTTGCTTTTTTTGGATTTTTAAAAATAATATTTACAGAATTGAGTTAAACAAATAAAAAATATTAAAATCATCACAAAAATTTTAACCGGACTCCATTTTAAAAGCATGAAAAAAGAGGAAGGTCTGCCCCTCCTCTTTTAAGTATCTTGAAAGATAAGCAATATTAATGTATAATTAAAAAGTTAAAAATAAACTTAATTATGCTAGTTTGATTGGAAGTTCAATGTCACCGTTGTTGTCTTCATCTGTGCCGGGTTCTTGACCGCCGGGTTCTTGACCGCCGGGTTCTTGACCGCCGGGCTCTTGACCGCCGGGCTCTTGACCGCCGGGCTCTTGACCGCCGGGCTCTTGACCGCCGGGTTCTTGACCGCCGGGTTCTTGACCGCCGGGCTCTTGACCGCCGGGCTCTTGATCGCCGGGCTTATTGATATTTGGATTTTTATCTTTGTCACATGCAACGAATACAGACATTACTATAAACAAAGCCAGGAAAAGCAATATAATTTTGCGTTTCATAAAAAGTCTCCTTTTAAAAAATACATTCTATAAGTATTATAATATAAAAAAGCAACGAAAAAAAAGTGTAAATTGTAAATTTTGTATAAATATTATAAATATTTTGAATGAAATGTTGAAAATTATAAATTAAAAACTTCAAATTTACAAAAAGTTTATTCCGACTTTATTAAGTTGCAATTTAAATTGTATATTATAAAATAAAGTAAAGAGCAAAGGGTAATATGATTGCCCGGAAGACGGAGAAATTGCGGTGTTCGGATATGTAAGGATACTTGAAGGAGAATTGAAGGTATCAGAATATAAACTTTATAAAAGCATTTACTGTGCTCTTTGCAAAACGATGAAACGTTATGCCGGAGTTTTTTCAACATTGACTCTGAGTTATGATCTTGTTTTTTTGGCTTTACTCAAAGCAGAAACACAGGAAACTGGATTTAAAGTATGTGCCGGCAGGTGCGGTCTTCATCCATTGAAAAAAAGGCCGGTTGCTGATGAGAACGCAGCATTAAGGTACGCTGCCGGAGCGTCAATAGTTCTTACTTATTATAAATTGATCGATGATTTAACGGATAAAAATACAGGAAAGAGATTTTTAAAAAAAGCGGCATTTAGAAGAAGTAAAAAGCAATTAAAAAAAATATGCAAAAGGCTTGCAGAATATAAATTCGATATACTTTCGGAAAAGATAAAGCAACTTCTTTCTGAACTTTCTGATCTTGAGGCGGTAAACTCTGATTCAGCAGACCGTTGTGCGGATATTTTCGGTAGGATTCTTTCGGAATTGTTTTCATACGGAGAAGAGGATGAAAATAAAAAAGAAATGACATCTCGGCTGGGATACAGTATAGGAAGGATAATATACTTAATAGACGTAATGGATGATTTTTACGATGATCTGAAATTAAAATCATTTAATCCATTGATAAACGCAGGTTTTTCTGAAATTCCAGAAAATTTTATACTTGCCTCGCTTTATTCCGAGACAGAAAAAGCACTTGCGTCTATAAAATATGACGAATTCAAATACAAAAGCATATATAATATTTTTTTCAATATTTTGTCCTTCGGTATTCCTGCAGAGGTAGATAGGATACTGAATAAAAAAATTGAAAAAAATAATGATCAAATTGAGAAAAGTAAAATAAAAAACAATGAAAGGTTCTGAACATATGAACGGAAAAGACCCATATGAAATTCTTGGTATTTCAAGAAACGCTGATGAGGAGGAAATAAAAAAGGCATATCGGGAACTTGCAAAAAAATACCACCCGGATAATTTTTCCGACGAGAATATGAAAAATCTTGCGGAAGAAAAAATGAAAGAAATTAATGAAGCGTATGACTTTATAACAAGAAGTTCAAGTCAAAATTACAGTTCATATGCAGACAGTGAATTTGCCAATATAAGAATGTATCTAGAACAAAATAACTATTCTGAAGCGGAAATAAGACTTGATGCTATAAATTCGGCTGACAGAAATGCCGAATGGTATTTTCTTAAAGGGTGTGTTATGTCCCAAAGAGGCTGGTATATTGATGCGCAAAAGTATTTTAATACCGCAATAAACATGGATCCTCAAAATGCTGAATACCGCCAGGCATATGAAAGT
The DNA here is from genome assembly GCA_944381115.1 of uncultured Clostridia bacterium. Lineage (GTDB taxonomy): Bacteria > Bacillota > Clostridia > Oscillospirales > CAG-272 > SIG673. Next base: position 8,010 of record CALWJV010000012.1, on the reverse strand, counting down.
ATGCAAAGAAACGCGACGGCTTATTCAGGCGGATATCGCAGAAGAGGTTCCGATGCAGGATGCTGTAATATGGATTTCTGTACATCTCTTATTTGTGCTGACTGTCTCTGTGAGTGCTTGGGCGGAGACCTTATTTCATGTTGTTAAGCGTAAGAATTCAGGAGAGAACCAATAATGAAACTTTCAAAAAAAATAGCATTTTCTTCTATACTGACAGCAATTTCGGTAATATTGATGTTAATAGGAAGTTTTTTTGGATCACTTGATCTGACAACAGCAGCACTTGCTTCTTTTTGTGTTATTTTAGCGGTAATAGAGATGGGACCGAAAAGTGCAATTTTAATTTATGTTGTTTCTTCGGTACTTGCAATTTTTATATTGCCGTTAAAGACACCTGCTCTTTATTTTTTAATATTTCTCGGGTACTATCCAGTCTTAAAATATTTTGCAGAAAAACTTTCAAAAATAATTTCTTATGTTATAAAATTTATCTCATACTCCGTATCATTTGCTGTGCTTGCAGTTATCACATTAATTTTTTTGGTTCCGGAGGCAAACGTTCCGGCATACTTGATTCCTGCAATATATGTCGGAGGCGGATTGGTATTTTTTATTTATGATTTAGCACTGTCAAGAGTAATAGGGATGTACTACATAAAACTGAGAAAAAGGCTTGGTTTAAATAAATTTTTGGGAAATGACAAAAAGTAATTGTAAACAATTGTGAACAAACGCTTGACATAATACTTTAAAAGGTGTACAATATATACTATAAAGTTAATGTGAAAAATTGAAATACTTATAAATTTCCTCATTACTTAATATATTATTTTGTGGAGAACATATATGGCTTACAGTATGACAGCATACGGACAGGCATACGGTTCGAATGGCGGTAAGGATTACAAAGTAGAAATTAAATCTGTAAACAGCCGTTTTTTCGATTGCACAGTCAAAATATCAAGTATTTACAGCCACCTTGAAGAAAAAATAAAGGCATATCTTCAAAGCAGAGGAATAAGCCGCGGGAAGATAAACGTTTTTATAAATGTTGATGTAACTCAGAATGATGCTACTGAAATAACGCTTGATGAGGTATACGCCGAGCAATATATATCGGCTTTAAGAAAACTTTCTGACAAATTCTGTCTGAAAGACGATATAAGTACAATGAGAGTTGCAGCAAATAAAGATATATTCAATTTTAAAAAACCAACTGAAGACAGCGAAAAAGACTATGCAAGTTTGCTTCCTGTTCTTAGTGAAGCAACAGATGCTTTTTTAAGAATGAGACAGTTCGAAGGTGAAAACCTCAAGAGCGATCTTATCGAAAAAATGGAGACTGTCAAGGGGTATATAGAATTTATAAAAGAACATGCAGATGACGCACAGGAAAAATATCGGCAAAGACTTGAAACGAAACTCAAAGCAACAATTGAAGGGCTGAATGTAGAAACCGATTACGCAAGAATTTTAACAGAATGTGCAATTTTTGCTGATAAGACAGCAATTGATGAGGAACTTGTCAGACTTGACAGCCACTGCAAAAGTTTTTATGAAACCATTGAATCGGGCGATTCGGTCGGAAGGAAACTTGACTTTCTTTTTCAAGAGGTTAACCGTGAGGTAAATACAATTGGTTCCAAAGTTTCAGATATTGAGTTGACAAAAAAAGTAGTAGAGATAAAAACTCTTCTTGAGAAGATAAGAGAACAGATTCAAAACCTTGAGTAACCCAAGTGCCCGAAAATGAAATATATTTAAAATAAAGGTGAAAGGCCGATATGCAATAAAAATGCATTGAATAGTAAATAATGAAATTTGTAAATATAGGATTTGGAAATACTGTTTGTGCGGAAAGAATAGTAAGCGTAGTAAGTCCGGAATCCGCACCGATAAAAAGATTAGTGATAGATGGTAAAACTGCAGGCAAAGTGATTGATGTTTCCTGCGGAAGAAAGACACGTTCTGTTCTTGTTACAGACTGCGGAAATATAATATTATCTTCTCTTCAATGCGAAACCGTATCAGCAAGACTTAACGGCGCAGAAGACACACAGGAAGTCTGAATTAGTGTTTTTAATATAAAGTAAAAAGAAGGTTTATATACCGAAAGTAAATACATTGCAAAGAAATATTTACATGAAAGAATGTTTTAAATTTAATCTTATTTGCTTAAAAGCAGAATGGAGGAAATTATGACAAGTAAGGGATCACTTTTAGTAATAAGCGGCCCGGCAGGAACAGGCAAAGGAACAATAGTAAAACTTTTATTACAGGATGAAGATTACGTGGTCTCAGTTTCTACAACCACAAGAGCGCCCCGCGCAGATGATATTCCGGGAGTAACTTATAACTTTGTAACTACGGAAGAATTTATGAACATGATAAAAAATGAGGAACTTGCGGAATTTGCCGAATATGTAGGGAACTATTACGGAACTCCCGTTAAAACCATAAAAGAACTTTTAAAATCAGGAAAAAATGTAATTCTTGAAATAGAAACACTTGGAGCGCTTCAGATCAAAGCAAGATTTCCGGAAGCAATACTTATTTGGGTTTCGCCTCCTGATTATGAGACTCTTGGGGAGCGCTTGAGAGGAAGAGGAACAAACACAGATGAAGATATTGCAAAGCGTCTTGCAACCGCAAAGCGCGAACTTCAGTTTTTACCGTATTACGATTATATAGTAATAAACGAAAAAGGAAGAGCAGAGGACGCAGTAAATGATATTAAGCGCATAGTGTCAATAAATCCAATGGCAATTAAGCAAAATTCGAACTTTATACAGACATTTTATAAACTATAACCGAGTGATTTGAAAGGAAATAAAAATTATGATGATCAATCCAGGCGTAGAGCAACTTTCGGAGAACGGTAAATATAACAGATATGTTCTTTGTATTGCTGCAGCAAAATGCGCAAGAATCGTAACTGACGAATATGTTGAACAATATAACAGAGCCGAGAGCATGGTAGCAAATAAAGAGACTGATAAGACGATAGGAGCAATAATAAGCAAAGAACTTCGTGATGATAAGGCCGTAAAAACAGCAATAAAAAGACTTGCAAGACATGAATATATCATAAACGATGAATCTATTAAGATTCCCGGAAATAATGTTCACTGAATATATAAACAAAGACGGTACTCAAAATGAGTGCCGTTTTCGGGTTGCATCGGTTTTTATATTAAATGCAACGCTGGATATTGATATACCTTACAGTTACAGATTTGATGAAAAATTTTCTATTAATGCAGGAGATTTTGTTGCTGTACCCTTTGGCGGAGGAAACCGTCCTGATATAGGACTGGTTGTTGAGGTAAACAGTGCGGAAAAATGGCGTGACGCACAGAAAAAATCAGTAAAGAACGGTGAAAAGGTATTTTTAGCCGAATGTTCTGCTTTAAAACCTATAAATTCTGTTTTGAACCGAAATTTTTCACTTTCGGCCGAGGCGATTAAGATAGTAAAGTTTTTAAAGGACAGAACTTTTTGTACTGTCGGAGATGCTGTAAGAACATTGATGCCCGCCTCCGTTTTTACAAAACTCGATGAAAAGATAATTATAAAATCTGCATTGCCGTCACTTTATCCTGAATGTTCTGATGAATACAAAATTTACAATTATATTTTACGAAGTAACGGATGTACAAAGAAAAATATCATCGACATTTTCGGGAGTAAGGTAGCGTCAAAGGCACTTTCAACGCTTGTAAATGAAAATATTGCCTCAGTAAATATATCTGCAGGAGATGTTTCAAATATAAAGTATAATGTATTTTACAGTACCGAACTAACACCCGAGGATATGAAAAAAATAACGAATGGGAAAAAAATCCGTTCGCCAAAACATATCGAGATACTTAAATTTTTAATGGAAAATGGTAAATGCAGTCAATCTGAGATAACTGAAAAGCTTTTTGTTTCTGTATCGCAGATCAAGGCGCTTTGTGAGAAAGGTTATGTTACATGCGAGAGGAGAGAAAGTTACCGAATTCCGTATTTGACAAATGCAGATAAAAAAGAAATTTTACTTAATGATGAGCAAAAAATATCGGCTGAAACGATCATATCACTAACAAAAGAGGATAAACCGCGCGCTGCTCTTCTTCACGGAGTAACAGGAAGCGGAAAAACTCAGGTAATGCTGAAGGTAATGGATGAGGTAATAAAGGATGGGAAAGGAGTAATTCTTCTTGTACCGGAAATCTCGCTTACACCTCAGACAGTAAAAATTTTTTCCGAAAGATATGGAGAAAGAACAGCGGTTATACATTCAGGACTTTCTTTCGGTGAACGGTTTGATGCTTGGAGAAGAATAAAAAAAGGAGAAATTGATATATGTATAGGTACCAGATCGGCAATATTTGCACCGTTTGATAACCTTGGGCTTATAGTTATTGATGAAGAGCAGGAGCATACATATAAATCTGATTTTCCGCCAAAATATCACGCAAAAGATATTGCTGCTTTCAGAGCAGGACTACATAATGCAACTCTATTGCTTGCATCTGCAACACCGTCTGTTGAAAGTTATTATAAAGCAGTAAAAGGTGATTACGTTTTAACGGAACTTAACCACAGGTACGGTAATGCTGCAATACCGAAAACAGAAATCGTAGATATGAGGAGCGAGTCAAGAGAAGGAAATTTTTCACTGTTTGGAAGTAAACTTGTGTCTGAACTTAAGAAAAATCTTGAAAACGGAAAGCAATCAGTGCTGTTTTTAAACAGAAGAGGTTATCACAGTTTTTTAAACTGTCCTATGTGCGGAAGTGTTTCAATGTGTCCGCACTGCAGCGTTTCATTGACTCACCATTATTCAAGATTCAATGAAAAAGGTTATCTTATTTGTCATTACTGCGGATATAAAATGCAGGTTCCTGATAAATGCCCAAAATGTGCAAATACCAAACTACGTTTTATGGGATATGGGACACAACTTGCAGAGGAGCAGTTAAAGAAAATTTTGCCGGATGCAAGAATAATCCGCATGGATGCCGATACCACGGCAAGTAAATTTTCATACGATGAAATTTTAGGGAAATTCCGAAAAGGTGAGGCAGACATAATTCTGGGCACACAAATGGTAACTAAAGGGCATGATTTTCCCGAAGTAACACTTGTCGGAATGCTAAGTGCCGATCAATCTTTATATCTTGATGATTACAGGGCAAATGAAAGAACATTTTCGCTCATTTGCCAAACCGTAGGACGCGCAGGGCGGCGTGATGAAAACGGCCATGCGATCATTCAATGTTACAACCCGGAACATGAAATTTTAAATATAGCGAAAAAACAAGATTATAAGGCGTTTTACAGAAGCGAGATTGCCATGAGGAGAGCATTGATTTTTCCTCCGTTTTGTGATATTGCTGTTTTTACAGTTACATCTGGTAGCGAAAATGACGGTTTTACTGCAATGAATAAAACTTTTGAACACATAAAAACGCTATTAAGCGGTGAATACAGAGACGTAAAACTTCAAATATTCGGACCGTTTGAGGCTTCTGTATACAAACTCAATGAAAAATACCGTGTAAGACTTGTGATAAAATGCAAAAACAGTAGCCGTACACGAAGTCTGTTTAGTTTAGTACTAAAAAATTTTTATTCTGTAATGCCTAAAAACATAGCGATCGGAATAGATATTAACCCGTCAACACTGTAAAAACATAAAAATAACAATTAATTGCTTTAATGTTCAAAATATAAATATAAATAAGAAGGAAAAATAAATGGCAATACTAAAAATAATTAAAGATGATGATCCGATGTTACGTAAAGTTAGCCGTGAAGTTGATGCAATAACTCCGAGAATAATAAGACTGCTTGATGATATGAAAGATACTCTTCAAAAAGCAAACGGTGCAGGATTAGCGGCGGTTCAGGTAGGAGTTCTCAGGAGAGTTGTGATTATTGAAACGGAAAGCGGTAAATTATACGAAATGATAAATCCGGTAATAATTGAGCGTTCTGAAGAACTCCAACATGAAGTTGAAGGCTGTCTTTCTATTCCGAACCGCTGGGGAATAACCGAACGTCCGAAAAAGGTAACGGTCAAGGCAATGGACAGAAACGGAAAATATTATACTTTGACGGGAACAGATCTGCTTGCAAGAGCGATATGTCACGAAACGGATCACCTTGACGGTATACTTTATACCGACAAAGCATTAAAAATGCTGTCTCCTGAAGAAATGGAGAAAGACTGAAAATAAAAAATGTTGTAAAAATAATAACACGTTAAAACATTAAGTATATTGATGATAATTTATAGTTAGTTCTTACCGAGAAAGGAATATTAATTGATGAGAATCGTTTTTATGGGTACACCTGATTTTTCAAAAACGGTACTTAAAACTCTTTGCGAAAACGGGAATACTCCGATCGCGGTGGTGACGGGAGCAGACAAGCCGGCGGGACGGGGATATAATTTGATGCAATCGGCAGTAAAAAAATATGCGTTGGAGCAGAAAATAGAGGTAATGCAACCGGAAAAACTGTCTGATCCAATATTTTTTGAAAAACTTTCCTCTTTTGACCCCGATGTAATAATAGTCGTTGCATACGGAAAAATACTTCCAGAGTCAGTTTTGAATCTTCCGAAATACGGTTGCATAAATGCCCATGCATCACTCCTACCAATGTACAGAGGTGCAGCACCGATGCAAAGAGCAATTATGGACGGAAAAAGCGAAACAGGCGTTACGATTATGAAAATGGACAAAGGGCTTGATACCGGAGATATGATCCTGACTCTTAAGACGGCAATAAGCGATGAAGATAATTTTGAAACGGTTCACGACAGACTTTCGAAACTGAGTGGAGAAGGAGTTATAAATGTATTGAAACTTCTTGAAAAAGGAGAGGCAACGTTTACCGCACAGGATGAAAAAAAAGCGACTTATGCTGAAAAAATAAGCAAATCTGACGAAATTATTAATTTTTACCGTACAGCAAAGGAAATTTCATGCCAAATAAGAGCACTCACCCCATTTCCTTTTGCATACTGCATGTTCAATGGGAAAAAACTTAAAATAACAAAAGCAGACGTACTTTCAGATTTCGATGCAAAAGGAAAAAATCCGGGAGAGATCATTTCTGTAAATAAAAACGGGATTACTGTTGCAACCGGTAAGGGAGCGCTTTTAATTACTGAAGTTTTTCCGGAAAGTAAGCGTAGAATGAATGTATGTGATTTTATAAACGGTGCAAAGATCCGACAGGGAGACATACTTATATCTGCAAATTACTGAATTTTTTTAGATTAAAGAAAAAATTGTTTGTAAAAAATATTATGCAAATTATAATGTAAATGACATATTAAAAAGGAGTCTTGAATTAACAACAAGGCTCCTTTTTACATATATTTATTAATTTTTAAGCATAAAAAATATGCTAAAACAACGGATATTGCGTCTTTAAGTATAAATGGCAAAGAAACGGTAACGATGGCGGCGGTAAAAGGTATAGAGGCAATGGAAGCGTATTGCATGCAACCGCAAAGATGGCAGATGAAAACTCCGATTAGGCCCCAAAAAATTGCAGAAACTTTCCCGTGCTTTCTCCATTTAAATAAGCATGAAAGACCGCAAAAAAATGAAAGAAAAAGAAATCCAATAATAAATCCGCCTGTGGGAGAAGCAAAAATAAAATGTATTCCGCCTGAAAAGTTACTGAAGACCGGAATTCCTATTGCGCCCAACGATATGTATATAAAAGTTGAAATAACGCCGTATTTTAATCCAAGTAAATAGCCACTCAAAGAAACAGCAAATGTCTGAAGAGTTATCGGAACACCGGACGGTACGGGAATCGCTATCTGGGAGAGAACAGCAGTAAGTGCAGTTATGACGGACGTAAGAACTATATTTTTAATTTTTTGATTTTTCATTCGCTTTTATTCTTACCTCGCCAAATGAAAGTACTGTGTTTTGTCCGTTTTCAAGCGTAACATTTAAACTGCAATCATCATTAAGCGATACAACCTTTCCGCTGTCT